>NZ_VHLH01000001.1 GCF_006516965.1 Pararhizobium mangrovi
CACCAGCCTCCCATCCGGCCAGAAGCTTGAATCAGAAAACAGCGGCAGACGGAATCCTGGACCGATTCACGAAGCTCGGATCACGCTCTAGCTATCGAGTAACATACTGGTCCTCATCTTATGAAGCGCCGGCGCGCTCGCTCGGTTTCCAGCTACAAGAATTGACAGTATATCACGAACGTCCATCAACGCCGACCCAACCACCTGTCCGGCGAATACCCCATGCGTAACAGATTTAAGCGAAACACCATATTCCCTAAGTCTATCTCTCACGGGAGATGATTTATCGAGACTCATGAGTTCAAAGAATATGGATTCATCGTTTTTCCAGAAGGCCGTATCGAATTTTTCCGATCCAGAAATATGAACACTCCAACACTGTCTTCTTGCAGAACGCACGACCTTCACAGCAGCAGACCCGCCTCCTGAGACATCACGGGCTCGCAATTCTTGAAGGAACAGCGACGCCAAGCCCGTAGTTGTGAAATGAAGATGACTAGTGTGTTCGGATGCGCCGCCGCTACGGGCTTCACGAAGAGCGTAGAACCCTATCCTGAGCTTCTCGGAGACAAATCCATCTAAGTGGTCAACAATATCCTGCCCTGCCTTCACCGATTCAACAACGAATGTAATGTTAGGTAGCGGGCTTGAACCCTTAGTATGTTGTAGCTTATTCCATAAACCGGGAACTTGATCTGTAAAATCGGACGAAGAAGTGATGACACCGACGGATGGCCGGACCTTATTTTTTCGGAAAGGAAAGACACCTGCATAGAAAACTGCGCTATCCTTACGAAACCGTGATGTCTGGTTGGCACCGACTAAGCTGCCTACTACCATTCTTCCACAAAGATCTTCATCGATCACCTTCGGCGAATACATGTTTACCTTTTCCAATTGATCTATCGGAAAGGCGCCGAAACCGTTTAAAGCAATTCCTCCAAAATAATGCCCCTTGCCGAAAAATCTTTCCGTCATCGTTCGAAATTCCTCAAATGAGAACGTCTTGCGATGGAAGGAATTCAATGTTCTTCCTGGTCCAAAATACAACTCGTCATTTGGGACGGTGAGAACAACGCAGCCGCCTGGCGCCAATCTCGATCTAATCAACTGGAGGAACTGTTCTGGCTTCTCCAGATGCTCTAGGGTTTCTATCGAGACAATAACGTCGAACATTCGGTCGCATCGGTGAAGATACTCCAGAGCATCATCGCAATAAAAATCTAAATTATCGATGCCTCTGAAATTAGTTTTAGCGGACAAAATTGCTTCTTCGCTGACATCAACGCCGATGACTTCGCGCGCCCCCCAGCAGCTAGCGAGCTGCGCAGATCCCAAACCTTCGCCGCACGCAATATCAAGCACCGATCGGCCAGCAGTATAGCTTGATGCGAGTAGGTACCGTGCCTGATGTATAGCAACAGCAGTACTCACGTACGATGAGCCAGGTGCAACCCGCTTGCGTTCGATCGGCATACGCTAGTCCCATCCAAGTTGGCTGCGAATTAATGGCCCAAATGGGGCAACACACGAACATCTTAGCGGAGCCTGCGCTACACCGCCATTATTTCGACCGGCGACTGCGTTTCCGAGTAGATACAACCAATTCTCTACGAAGTCCGGGTGACGAAGATGCTTCTCTGCGAATGCGGCAGCTTTCAAACTCATTTGCGCTCGAAAATCTGGCTTGCTCGCCCTCATTAGAGCGATTGCCAGTGAACCCGCCGTCGAGCGATCGGCTAGGCATCCCGTTTCTCCTTCCGATATTAAGTAATTCACTCCGGGACAATCCGAATATCCGACACACGGCACGCCGTAACTAAAGGCCTCGATCACTACATTAGGAAGCCCTTCCTCAAAAGAAGGTATTACTAGAAGAGAAGCATCAGCATAAATTTTGTCCGGGTCTGAAACGATTCCATGATCTGTTATAGAAATTTTTGGATTTTCCGCCTTAAAGCGCGTAAGCTCTTCATAGAAATTATTCGATCCATAAAGATGAAGTTGCCATTCTGGGTCGGCATCAGCAAATCTAGCGAATGCCTCAACTGCGGACATTCCGTTCTTGTTGCGGTTTTTCATTGCACCGACTGCTATGATTTTTTTTTGCGGTGATGTCTGTGTTGATGCTGGTTCATGCTTGAGAGAGTTGAAGAACGAGTAGGAGAACGGCTTGATCGCAGGTGTTATTGTTTGTGCGTAGTCGGGGACTGTAAAGCGGACCGCCGCAGCTCGGCTAAAAATCCCTTGGCGTAACCAGAACGCGTCTTCGAGCGTGCTGCAGCCGTCCTGTTGCATAACGTACAAAGTTGAAACCATTCGGCTTGGATTCGTACATTCTTGAATGACAAATGGAGCAGCAACGAGATCGCTAATTTCAGCAATCCGTCGAAAAAAGCCTGCCATCCCAAAACCAACGACAACGTCGTAACGACCGCGCTCGCGCAACAAGTCATCGTCTTCCCGCAAGTTTAATGGTCTGATATCAACGCCTGACGGAAGTTCGTATGATGGCGCTGCGTCCTTCCGTGAGTTGCACAAAATGGAAGCCGTCCCTCCGTTTTGATCAATTATACCTGATACTTCAGCAGCAACTTTTTCGGCCCCGCCTTTTCCGGTCAGAAAGCTTGGGATAAGTAAACCTACTCTCATCGTAACACCAATTCCCCTATTAAAGCGAGTCAAACATGACTGATATCTCTTTTCGAATTGATTTTCTCAATTCCGTTTCTAGGAAGCCGATCCGCGTTTTGTGACGGGCTACAACGTCGCTCGATCGTTTTAACAAGCGCTCACCTTTTTTGTTCTTAGACTGCTCTTCTTTCAAGCGCTCTCGTAGTTCTTCGATCCTCTGAAGATCTTTTGGATATAGGTGCGTCTCCTCGATGGTACCGTTTTGAACTTTCTCGTTTTGGAGGTTGAGTAACAGCTTACGTTTCTCAGTCTGCAACGCATCGAGTGACGAAAGCCTGACCAACCGCAAACCAGCGACTGATAGGCAACGATTCAATAGTTTCGCTAGCGACATCATGCACCCCGCTCTCTAAATGCACTTCGAATGGGTTCTACCCGACACCCCATGATTAATTTGCAACCTAATGCAGATCTAACTGCATGCCGCGAGAGATCTAACTGCTAGGCCTTGAACATGGAATCTTAATACGATCATATCTACTACGGTGGTCGCCGTCGCAGTTGGCCCGGTTCCTGAAAACAAGCCCTACCTGATAGCATCTTCGACCTATAACTGAACTGGCATCCATCAGCGATTAGAATGCTGGCCTTTGCTGTTACGCCTGAAGGTGCGGGTTCATCAACCTGTCGAGATATGAAGTCCCCTCTTAAGTTGCATCAGAGCCGGCTGCAGCGAGAGTTCTAGCGGCCGCAGGGGTCTGATATCTGCGCAGCGAGTCCGGTTTCGCGGCGTTGACGCCCCGATTGCAATGGGCGGTGGCGGTCCCTATGGAGTCGAAGTTGGAGCAATGGCTCTCTTTCAATAGTGCATCACGCATCCAGTCTTTGAAGCTTTCAACGGAGCTATTCTGCATCCGCATTCCTAGCGCAATGTCCTGGCACTAGGCGTTGCGCCCCCTAGCCTGGGCGAACATGGAGTTCGAAGTGAAGTCCGGGCCGTGGTCAAGCTACACGCTGTCTGCCCCGAGCTATCCATCACTAAGCATGCTGTCTTATGGAGCTACGGATACGACAACCTCGAATATCAGGACCCCAAGTTCTCTGAGCGCGCCTAGAACTTCTCTGCAACTCCAATAGGGCAAGAAAGAATTTTCTTGCAGGCGTAAATGCTCTGTACGGCTATAGGGATTATGCCACGTGCATCGGACTGTATCGCTGTGTCGAAAACTCGGGCGGCTCTCTCGCAAATTCCGTCGAACTACAATCTGAAGCTGATCGGTACGGTGATGCACAAGGTGCTTGCTCGAAATCCGAGCATTCCTCGAAGTTGCAGAGCAGTTCGGCTGCTCGAGCGTGAGAAACCCGCCATACCTTCCACTCGCGCATTCTGGCGCCGAGCTTGTCGGAGAAGTCCAGGACGTCGCGCGAACAACGAATTTCCTTTTTGGAACGGTAGGCTTGGTGCAGCTTGAACCTTTGCCCATTCTTGACGGCCCGAACCTTCCGGCTGGCGATGATGTCCTCGGTCGTCTCATGGATACGGTGGTTCGTTCGCGGCGAGATCGCGATGGTCGGAGACAAGGCTCGGCAGGCCTCGACGAATTCTCTGAGAATTACGGCAGGGTGGGTGATTGCAGTAGCCATTTCGAACTCCGTTGTTGATGCGGCGCTGGTGCGCCGATCGCACTTTACGGAATGGCTCGGAGGGTCCGGGTGCTCATTGAGCGCATTTCGACCGGATCGTCGCGCTTACAGCGCGCACCTCGCAACGCGGTGATGCCCGTAATTGGCAAAATGACCACCGCGGTCAAAGTGTGGGGTGAATTGGTGCTGCACGTTCGACAAAATACAGAAAAACGCGCCATTACAGGAACTTAACGGGGTAGAGTGGCGGACAGAGAGGGATTCGAACCCTCGAGACGGTTACCCGCCTACACGCGTTCCAGGCGTGCGCCTTCGACCGCTCGGCCATCTGTCCGCTTCGCCGGCCGGCCGCATCGAAGCCGGTCGGCGGGGCGTTTGCCGGGTCGACCGGTTCGCCGCGGCGGACTATAGTCACAGCTTCGTGCGGATCAACCGGTTTCTGGCGATTTCCCAAACTTCGGATGGGTGTCGCTCCTGGCGGAAGGCCTCCGATCGACGTTCGCTTCGCCGCGACGGAGCGCTTGTGCCTCATGCGGGGTCCGCTTCGATCGGCCAAATTCGGCTCTGGCGATTGCGGGATGGCGCGGATGTCCTACCTAGGGCGGTAGGTTCGATCGATCGGCCGTTCGCCGATCCCGCTACGCGCAGAGGCTTCGATGCGGTTCGTCTTGTCCGTCATTGCGCTCGTCGCACTTGTCGCAGCCATCGCGACGGGCTTGCTGGATGCGGTGCGCTCCGTCGCCGTCGGAGGCGTCGCGTTGACGCCGATCGCTTCACCCTGGGTCGCAGCGGCGCCTTCGAGCTATCACGTGACGATCGCAGCGCTAGCGGCCGGCGCGCCGGGCTTCGTCGCGGCCGGCTTCGCCTGGCTGATGGCGCAGCCGGTGATCGTTCCGTCCGCGGCGATCGCGCTTGCCGCCTATCTTGCGGCCGTTCGGGCGGGGTCGTCCGCCGCGCGGGGAAGGCCCGCCGGGCGTTCGGCCTGGCTCCATCAATCGAGGAGATGATTGCGATGTTGTTCAACGATCTTTTCGCGAAGAAGACCGAGATGGTCACCGCGGCGAATGCGCTGCCCGGCCGTTCCGAGGCGATCCCGACGGCCGAGCGCCACCGGGTCAACGACCATCCTCTCAAGGGGCCTTATCCGGAGACGAGCCAAATCGCCATGTTCGCCATGGGTTGCTTCTGGGGGGTCGAGCGGCTGTTCTGGCGCATGCCGGGCGTGTGGGTGACGGCGGTCGGCTACGCCGGTGGCCATACGCCAAACCCGACCTACGAGGAGACGGTGACGGGCAAGACCGGCCATGCCGAAGCCTGCCGCGTCGTCTACGATCCCGAAACGGTGAGCTATCGTGACCTCCTGAAGGTCTTCTGGGAAGAGCACGACCCGACCCAGGGCATGCGCCAAGGCAACGACGTTGGCACGACGTACCGCTCGGCCATCTTCGTCTACGACGCCGAACAGCGGCGCGAAGCGGAGGAAACGCGCGATGCCTACCAGGCGGCGCTGCGCGCGGCAGGCCGGTCGGATCGCATCACCACGGAGATCCTCGACGCGCCGGAATTCTATTTCGCGGAGGACTACCACCAGCAATATCTCGAGCGAAATCCCGGCGGCTATTGTGGGCTGAAGGGAACCGGCGTCGATTGTCCGGCGGCGTGAGCCGGGCCTTCCGCCGGTTTTGAACGGCTGGTAAATTTTCACGTGAAATTCGCGTTTGGGCGTGCAAGGATGCGCTCCGGCACCGGAAGCGCGGCTTTCGGCCATGCCCGGCCATGTGCCGGGCAGGCTTCATTTCCGTGCGCTGATCCGGCAACGGCCAGCAACCACAGAGGGCTCGAACACATGAAAAGACTCCTGCTCACCGCCGTCGCACTCGCCGCCCTTTCGGCCGGTGCCGTGGCGAAGGACTTCAAGCCGGCCGTCATCTACGACATGGGCGGCAAGAACGACAAATCCTTCAACGAGGCCGCCTATAACGGCGCCCAGAAGTTCAAGAAGGAGACAGGCGTCGATTTCCGTGACTTCGAGATCGCCAACGATGCGCAGCGCGAGCAGGCGCTACGCCGCTTCGCGCGCGACGGCGACAATCCGATCGTCGTCGTCGGCTTTTCCTGGGCCAACGCCATCCAGTCGGTCGCGCCGAAATATCCCGATACGGACTTCGTCATCATCGACGCGACGGTCGACGCCAAGAACGTGCGTTCGGTCACCTTCGCGGAGCCGGAAGGCTCCTATCTCGCCGGCATCATGGCGGCCATGGCGTCGAAGACCCACACGGTCGGCTTCATCGGCGGCATGGACGTACCGCTCATCCGCAAGTTCGAGTGCGGCTACATCGGCGGCGTGAAGCATGCCGACAAGGACGCCAAGGTACTGACCGCGATGACCGGCACGACGCCGGACGCCTGGAACGACCCGGTCAAGGCCGGCGAGATCGCCAAGTCGCAGATGGACCAGAGCGCCGACGTGATCTACGCCGCCGCCGGCGGCTCGGGCACGGGCGTGCTGCAGGCGACCGCGGACGCGAGCAAGCTCGCCATCGGCGTCGATTCCAACCAGAACTACATGCAGCCCGGCCATGTGCTGACCTCGATGGTCAAGCGCGTCGACGTCGCCGTCGAGCAGGCGTTCAAGGACGAGCAGCAGGCGGTGAAGGACGACGGAAAGTCCTTCAAGACCGGCGAGCAGCATCTCGGGCTCGCCGATAACGGCGTCGGCGTGGTGTTCGACAAGTACAACAAGGATCTCGTCACCGACAAGATGAAGCAGGCCGTCGAAGAGGCCAAGCAGAAGATCATCTCCGGCGACATCAAGGTCCACGATTATCTGACCGACGACAGCTGCCCCTATCAGTCCAGCTGAGCCGCTTCGAAACACGGGTTTCCGGTCGGTCGTGTTCCGGACGGGGACCGCAATGCTTCGTTGCGATCCATCCCCGACGTCGCGTGCTTCAAGCGCGCGACGTTGGTGCTTTCATCATCGATCCTGCTTTCGCATGGCGAATGGCGAGAACGGCCTGGTGCCGATCTCGCTTGCGACCGAATGCCGGACTTTGAATCCGCTCGCGAAGGCGATAGCCATGGACGTAATCTTCCGGCAGACGAGATGGCACGCGGCAGGCGATGAGTGAAACGGCGATCGCGCTGAAGGGCATCGACAAGAGTTTCGGTTCCGTTCACGCAAACCGCAACATCAATCTCACGGTGCGCAAAGGCACCATCCACGGCATCGTCGGCGAGAACGGCGCGGGCAAGTCGACGCTGATGTCGATCCTCTACGGCTTCTATCAGGCCGATGCCGGCGACATCCTCGTCAACGGCGAGAAGGTGGAGATCCGCGATTCCAACGCAGCGATCGCGGCGGGTATCGGCATGGTGCACCAGCACTTCATGCTGGTCGAAAACTTCACCGTGCTCGAAAACATCATGCTCGGCGCGGAAGACCGGCAGGTCCTCAACGCCGGCATCGCGCGCGCCAGGCGCACGCTGAAGGAACTCGAAGAGGAATACGCGCTTCAGGTCGATCCCGATGCGATCACCGAGCAGCTTCCCGTCGGCAGCCAGCAGCGCGTGGAAATCCTGAAGGCGCTCTACCGCGGCGCCGACATCCTCATCCTCGACGAGCCGACCGGCGTGCTGACGCCGTCGGAAGCCGACCACCTTTTCCGCATCCTCGAGCAGCTCCGCAACCAGGGCAAGACGATCATCTTCATCACGCACAAGCTGCGCGAGGTGATGGCGATCACCGACGAGGTCTCCGTCATGCGCCGCGGCGAGATCGTGGCGACGAAGGAGACGTCGCAGACGTCGGTCGACGAACTCGCCGAGCTGATGGTCGGCCGGCGTGTGCTGCTCCGCGTCGACAAGGGCGAGAGCACCCCGCGCGAGACGCGCCTCGAGGTTAAGAACCTCACAGTCGACGACGAGCGCGGCGTGACGATGGTCAAGGACGTTTCCTTCGCCGTGCGGGCCGGTGAGATCGTCGGCATCGCGGGCGTCGCCGGCAACGGCCAATCCGAACTGATCGAGGCGATCTCCGGCATTCGCCGTGCGCGCTCGGGCGAAGTCATCCTCGAAGGGGAGCCGATTTCGGTCAGCGGGGAGGCGGATCCGCGGCGGCTGCGCGCGCGCGGCCTCGCGCACGTGCCGGAAGACCGCCATCACATGGGCCTCGTACTGCCCTTCGAGGAGAGCGAGAACGCCATCCTCGGCTACCAGACGGATGCGCGCTACGTGAACGGCGCCTTCCTCAATCTCGGCGCCATCCGGTCCGACGCCGGCGAGAAGATGGAGCGCTACGACATCCGCCCGCCGGACCCGCGGCTGAAGACGGCGAACTTCTCCGGCGGCAACCAGCAGAAGATCGTGCTCGCGCGCGAGATCGAGCGCGATCCAGAAGTGCTCATCTTCGGTCAGCCGACGCGCGGCGTCGACGTCGGCGCCATCGAGTTCATCCACAAGCGCATCATCGAGATGCGCGACGCCGGCAAAGCCGTGCTCGTCGTCTCCGTCGAACTCGACGAGATCCGCGGCCTTTCCGATCGCATCCTCGTCATGTTCGACGGGCGCATCGTCGGCGAGCGTGACGGGGAGGCGGGCGAGAACGAACTCGGGCTGCTAATGGCCGGTGTCGAAGAGGAGGGGACGGCGGCATGAGCACGCCCTATGCGAAGTTGCCCGCCTGGGCGGAATACGTTCTCCTGCCCTTCGTCAACGTCGTCGTCGCGTTTCTCGTCGCCGGCCTCGTCGTGCTTCTGGCCGGCGACAGTCCGCTCCACGCCTTCCAACTGATGATCGAGGGTGCCTTCGGCTACGGCGAGGGGATCGGCTACACGCTCTACTACGCGACGAACTTCATCTTCACCGGGCTCGCCGTCGCCGTCGCCTTCCACTGTTCGCTCTTCAACATCGGCGGCGAGGGGCAGGCGTATGTCGGCGGCATCGGGGTGGCGATCGCCGCCCTGTGGCTCGACCGTTTCGTGCCGTGGTGGGTCACGTTCCCGGTCGCGATCGCGCTTTCGGCCGGCTTCGGGGCGCTTTGGGCCTTCATTCCCGGCTATCTCCAAGCCAAGCGCGGCAGCCACGTCGTCATCACGACGATCATGTTCAACTTCATCGCATCGAGCCTGATGGTCTATCTGCTCGTCCATGTGCTGAAGCCGGTCGGCGCAATGGCGCCGCAGACGCGTACCTTCGCCGAGGGCGGACAGCTGCCGACGCTCGGCTGGCTCCTGAAGCTCTTCGGACTCAATCCGGGCATCGCGCCGTTCAACATCACCTTCCTGCTCGCGCTCGTCATGTGCTTCCTCGTCTGGGTGCTCGTGTGGCGCACGCGCTTCGGCTACGAGCTTCGCACGCTCGGCTTTTCGCGCGGGGCCGCGCGCTATGCCGGCATCAACGAGGCGAAGATCATCATCCTCACCATGATGATCTCGGGCGCGCTCGCCGGCATGATGGCACTCAACAACGTCATGGGCGACCAGTTCCGCCTGCAGCTCGACTTCGTCAACGGCGCCGGCTTCGTCGGCATCGCCGTCGCGCTGATGGGCCGTTCGCACCCGCTCGGCATCATCCCCGCCGCGATCCTCTTCGGTGTCCTCTATCAGGGCGGCGCGGAGATCTCCTTCGACATGCCGGAGATCTCGCGCGACATGATCGTCATCATCCAGGGGCTGGTGATCCTCTTCGCCGGCGCGCTCGAAAACATGTTCCGCCCGGCGCTCGCGAGCGCGTTCGGCCGGATCGGCCGGTCGAGGCGCGACGTCGCGGCCCCGGCGGCAGGAGAATAGGCGATGGTCTGGCAGACGATACTCGATCTTCTGGAATCGACGGTGCGTGTCTCGCCGCCGCTGATCTTCGCAGCCCTTGCCGGCCTGTTTTCGGAGCGCTCCGGCATTTTCGACATCGGCCTCGAAGGCAAGATGCTCGCCGGCGCGTTCGCCGCCGGTGCGGCGGCCTCCGTCAGCCATTCCGCGCTGATCGGCCTGCTGGTGGCGATCGTGGTGTCGCTGCTTCTGGCGCTCGTCCACGCCTTTGCCTCGATCACCCAGCGCGGCAACCAGATCGTCTCGGGCGTCGCGATCAACTTCATCGCCGCCGGCGCGACCGTCATCCTCGGCCAGGCATGGTTCGACCAGGGCGGGCGCACGCCGCAGCTTGCGGCCGGCGAGCGCTTCACGACCGTTGACCTGCCCTACGCACAATGGGCTTCGAACCACATTCCCGTGCTCGGGCCAATCTACGAACACCTGATCTCGGGCCAGTTCTGGCTCACCTATCTCGCCTTCGCGATGGTGCCGTTCACCTGGTGGGTGCTTTATCGCACGCGCTTCGGCCTGCGCCTGCGTGCCGTCGGCGAGAACCCTGCCGCGGTCGATACCGCCGGCATCTCCGTCACGTGGCTGCGCTACCGGGCGGTGATGTGCGACGGCATCCTGTGCGGCATCGCCGGGGCCTATCTGTCGATGGCGATGGCGGCAGGCTTTACGAAGGGCATGACGGCCGGTCGCGGCTACATCGCGCTCGCCGCCCTCATCTTCGCCAAATGGCGGCCGGTGCCGGTGCTCTTCGCCTGCCTTCTCTTCGGCTTCCTCGATGCCTTCGGCATCCGCATGCAGGGCGTGCCGCTGCCGATCATCGGCCAAGTGCCGGGCCAGTTCGTGCAGGCACTTCCCTATATCCTGACCGTCGTTTTGCTCGCCGGCTTCATCGGCCGCGCCATCCCGCCGCGCGCCGGCGGCAAGCCCTATGTGAAGGAACGCTGACGCCATGGCCGACGACGCCGTGAACGCCCTGTTCGATGCCGCGCGCGATGCGATGGCGCATGCCCACGTGCCGTATTCGCGCTTTCCGGTCGGCGCGGCGATCCGCGACGGCGAGGGCCGCGTCCATACCGGCGCGAACATCGAGGTCGTCTCGTTTCCCGAAGGCTGGTGCGCGGAGACGACCGCGATCGGCCACATGGTCATGGCCGGTGGCCGGCACATCGAAGAGGTCGCCGTCATCGCGGAGAAGCTCGCGAAATGCACGCCTTGCGGCGGCTGCCGGCAGCGCCTCGCCGAGTTCGGCACGGCCGAGACGAAGGTGCATCTGTGCGACGAGACCGGCGTCGTGGAAACCGTGCGCCTTTCCGATATGCTGCCGATGGGCTTCGATGCGGAACTGTCCAAATGAACCGGATGATGACCCCGGCGGCCGAGGCGCTGAAAGCGCGGCTCGGCGGTCTCTCGCCGCGCCATGCGCTGGTCCTCGGCTCCGGCCTCGGTACCCTCGTCGAGGCGATCGCCGATCCGGTGCGCGTGTCCTATGCCGATCTGCCGGGCTTTCCGGTGTCGTCCGTTTCCGGCCATGCCGGCGAGATCGTCGCGGGCACGATCGGCGGCACGCCGGTCGTCGCGCTGTCCGGCCGCGTCCATTTCTACGAGACCGGCGACCCGGCGGCGATGCGTCCTGCCATCGAGACGCTGCGCGACCTCGGCGTCGAAACGCTGATCCTCACCAACGCCGCCGGCTCGCTGAAGCCGGACATGCCGCCCGGATCGGTGATGCGCATTGCCGACCACATCAACTTTTCCGGTTGGAACCCGCTGATGGGCACGCCGGACGCCCCGTTCGAGGACGGCCGCTTCGTCGGCATGTCGAGCGCCTACGATCAACCGCTCGCTGAAGCGATGCGCAAGGCCGCGAAGCGCATCGGCGTCGAGCTTCACGAAGGCGTCTACATGTGGTTTTCCGGCCCGAGCTTCGAGACGCCGGCGGAGATCCGCATGGCACGCACCCTCGGGGCCGATGCCGTCGGCATGTCGACGGTGCCGGAAGTCATCCTCGCGCGCTTCTTCGGCTTGCGCGTGGCGGCGGCCTCCGTCATCACCAATCTCGGTGCCGGCATGGACGCCTCCGAGCTCTCCCATGCCGAAACCAAGGAGATGGCGCCCGTCGGCGGCAAGCGCCTCGCCGCTCTTCTCACCGCCCTTTTCGAAGAGGAAGCACCATGACCGTCCTGCCGCAGGAGATCGTCCGTGCCAAGCGCGACGGCAAGGCGCTTTCGGCCGAGGAGATCGGAGCCTTCGTGAAGGGCCTGACGGACGAGAGCTTCGGCGAGGGGCAGGTCGCAGCCCTTGCCATGGCGATCTTCCTGAACGGCATGAGCCGCAAGGAAGCCGTCGCTCTGACGCTCGCCATGCGCGATTCCGGCGACGTGCTCTCCTGGGAGGGCATCGAGGCGCCGATCGCCGACAAGCATTCGACCGGCGGTGTCGGCGACAACGTCTCCCTGATGCTCGCACCGATCGTCGCGGCCTGCGGCGTCGCCGTGCCGATGATCTCCGGGCGTGGCCTCGGACACACCGGCGGCACGCTCGACAAGCTGGAATCGATCCCGGGCTATACGGCGATGCCCTCCTCGGAAGCCTTCCGCAAGGCGGTGAAGGAAGCAGGCTGCGCGATCATCGGCCAGACGGGTAATCTCGCACCCGCCGACAAGCGCTTCTACGCGATCCGCGACGTGACGGGCACGGTCGAGTCCATTCCGCTCATCACCGCCTCGATCCTCTCGAAGAAGCTCGCTGCCGGTCTCCAGGCGCTCGTCCTCGACGTGAAGGCCGGCAGCGGCGCCTTCATGCCGGACGCCGAGAGCGCGATGGAACTCGCCAACACGCTGGTCGAGGTCGCCGACGGCGCCGGCCTGCCGACGACGGCGCTCGTCACCGACATGAACGAGCCGCTCGCCAGTGCCGCCGGCAACGCGCTCGAAGTAAAGAATGCCGTCGACTTCCTGACCGGTGCGCATCGCGACCCCCGCCTCGAAGAGGTCACGCTGGCGCTCGCCGCGGAGATGCTCTACTGCGCCGGCAGGACGGTGAGCCCGGACGATGCGGCCGCCATGGCCGGCGAGGCGCTTGCAGAAGGCAATGCGGCGGAATGCTTCCAGCGCATGGTGGCGACGCTCGGCGGGCCTACCGACTTCGTCGAGAACGTCGAAAGCCATCTGCCGAAAGCGCCGATCGTGCGCACCGTCGAGGCGCCGGAAGGCGGCGTTCTGACCGCCTGCCGCACGCGCGACCTCGGCCTCGCCGTCGTCTCGCTCGGCGGAGGGCGCCGCAACGCATCCGACGAAATCGATCATGCCGTCGGCCTCAGCGATCTCCGTCCGCTCGGCACGAAGCTCGAACGCGGCGACGGTTTCGCCACCATCCATGCCCGCGACGAGGCGAGTGCCGACGCGGCACACGAAGCGCTCCTTTCCTGCTACACGATCGGCGAGGCATACGAGGGCACCGCAAGCACGGTGCTGCGGCGCATCGACGGTTCGAGCCCTGCGAAGGGCTGAGCGAGCTGCGAAAGGTACGCTGCGGGAACCGTTTTCAACCGCACGGATGCCGGGTCGAGCGGCAGCCGGAACGAAGCCCGCGCCACCGCGAACCGTATGGCGCAGGCGCGAAAGCCTACTTCGTGCCGTACATCCGGTCGCCGGCGTCGCCGAGGCCCGGAACGATGTAGCCGCTCTCGTTCAGTCGCTCGTCGATGGCGGCGGTGAAGACGGGAACGTCCGGATGCGCTTCGCGGAAACGCTCGATGCCTTCGGGTGCTGCGAGCAGGCACAGGAAGCGCAGGTTCTTCGCGCCGCGTTCCTTCAGCCGTTCGATCGATGCGATCGAGGAATTGGCGGTCGCGAGCATCGGATCGACGACGATCACCAGCCGGTCGCCGATATCCTCGGGCGCCTTGAAGAAATATTCGATGGCCTGAAGCGTGTCGTGGTCGCGATAGACGCCGATATGCGCCACGCGTGCCGAGGGCACGAGATCGAGCATGCCTTCGAGAAGCCCGTTGCCGGCGCGCAGGATGGAGGCGAAGACGAGCTTCTTGCCTTCCAGCACCGGTGCGTCGATGGTCGCCATCGGCGTCTCGATGCGCTCGGTGGTCAGTTCCAGATCACGCGTGATTTCGTAGCACAGAAGCGTGGAGATCTCGCGCAGGAGGCGGCGGAAGCCGGCCGTCGAGGTCTCCTTCTTGCGCATGAAGGTGAGCTTGTGCTGCACGAGCGGATGATCGATGACCGTGACGCCGTCCATGGATGGTCCCTTCCGGTTGCCGTCCTTTGATACCGCGGCCTTAGATACCTTCCTCGGGACGAGAGCAAGGAATTGTGCTCTGACTGTCCACCTTTGCGAGCAGTTCCCCGCGGGTTTGTTCGTCGACGAAGGCCGCCTCGATCGCGGTTCGAGTCATGCGACGCAGCGCGGCGTCGTCGAAGCCCATGGCTTGCGCGGCCATCGCGTATTCGTGCCCGAGCGAGGTGTCGAAATAGGGCGGGTCGTCGGAATTGAGCGTCACCGGGACGCCGGCCGCTACCAGTTCGGCAAGCGGATGCGACGCGAAATCGGCCGCGATGCCCAGTGCGACGTTCGATCCCGGACAGACTTCGAGTACGGTCGTCGTCTCGGCGAGGCGCTCGACGAGTGCGAAATCCTCCACCGCGCGGACCCCGTGCCCGATGCGCGAAGGCGCAATGTGATCGAGCGCGTCGCGCACGCTTTCGGCGCCGGCAAGTTCGCCGGCATGCACCGTGATTCCGAGGCCGGCTTGCCTGGCGAGCGAAAAGGCGTCGGCGAACGCGTCGAGCCGGCCGATGCGCTCGTCCCCCGCCATGCCGAAGCCGGTGACGAGGGGATGCGGGCCGCTCGCGGCGAAGCGCGCGGCGCGTTCCACCGCTTCGGCTCCGAGATGGCGCACGCCGATGACGATCATGCGGCATTCGATGGCGTGCTTCGCCCGGGCGCGGGCGATGCCTTCGCCGAGACCGGCAACGTAGGCGAGCGGCGAGAGACCGGCATCGGCGGCGTGGTCGGGCGAGACGAAGATCTCGCTGTAGATCGCGCCTTGCGCGGCGATCGAAGCGAGGTAGCTTTCGGCGAGCCGGGCGTAGTCCTCCTCGGTGCGAAAGAGGCTGGAAGCCGTGTCGTAGGCGGCGAGAAAGCTCGTGAAATCGTGCCAGACGAAGCGATCGCCGTCGATGAACGCGGAAACGTCGGTGCCGTAATGCGCAGCCTGTTCGACGACGAGCCCGGGCGAGGCCGCGCCCTCGATATGGCAGTGCAGTTCCGCCTTCGGAAGTTCGTGCGTCACAGGAAGCTCGTTCCGTGCCTTCCGGGTTCGAGGCCGAGATGGGCTGCGATGCTTTCGCCGATATCGGCGTAGGTTTCGCGCACGCCGATGCCGCGGGCACGCATGCCCGGGCCGAACGCGAGAACCGGCACCCGCTCGCGCGTGTGGTCGGTGCCGCGCCAGGTCGGATCGCAGCCATGGTCCGCCGTCAGCACCACCATGTCGCCGCGCTTCAGCTTGCGGCCGAGCTCGGGCAGGTGCGCGTCGAAGGCTTCGAGGGCGGCGGCGTAGCCCGTGACGTCGCGGCGGTGGCCGTAGACCATGTCGAAATCGACGAAGTTGGCGAAGACCAGATCGCCGTCTCCGGCTTCCTCGATCGCTTGCATCGTCGCCTCGAACAGCGCCTCGTTGCCGCTCGCCTTGCGCAGGTCGGTAACGCCCTGATGGGCGAAGATATCGCCGATCTTGCCGACGGCGATGACCTGCCGGCCGGCTTCGCTCGTCCGGTCGAGCAGCGTCGGCTCGGGCGGGGGCACGGAATAGTCGCGGCGGTTGCCCGTGCGTTCGAACGCGGCACTCGTCTCGCCGACGAAGGGCCTGGCGATCACGCGTCCGATATTGAGCGGGTCGACGAGTACGCGCACGCTCTCGCACAGCGCATAGAGGCGATCGAGCCCGAAATGTGTCTCGTGGGCGGCGATCTGGAAGACGGAATCACTCGACGTGTAGCAGATCGGCTTTCCGGTGCGGATGTGGTCCTCGCCGAGCGCCTCGATGATCTGCGTGCCGGAAGCATGGCAGTTGCCGAGGATGCCGTCGAGATCACCTTCGCGGCAGACCGCTTCGACAAGATCGGGCGGGAAGGCGTCGCCTTCCTTCGAGAAGTAGCCCCATTCGAAGGAGACCGGCACGCCGGCGATCTCCCAATGGCCGGACGGCGTGTCCTTTCCCTTCGAGGTCTCGCTCGCCGCGCCGTAGATGCCGATCGGCCGGGCCGGCCGGTTGAGCCCCTCGGGCAGCGCGCCGTTCGCCTGATAGGCGGCGTGGACGAGGCCGAGCGCCGTCATGTTGGGCAGGTGGAGCGGACCGGAGCGCAGGCCTTCGCGATCACCGAGGCCGCGCGCGCAGAATTCCGCGATATGGCCGAGCGTATCGGCACCGAGATCGCCATACCCTTCCGCATCCGGCGCCCCGCCGATGCCGAAGGAATCGAGGACGAGAAGAAATGCACGCGCCATACCGGCCTCCAGTTCGCCGCGGGCAGGAGCGGCGTCGATCAAGGTCTATCGCATCGTGGGGGCTGCGGAAAACCGGTTTCGCTCGCAGTGTCAGCAGTTCGTGCAAGCGAGGCCGATGTTTTGGCGGGGGCGCAGGTAATAGGTCTTCCCGAGCGTCAGGGTGTCGAGATCGAGGTCGGCTGCGCCCGGCATCATCAGGCCGTGCTGCACGGAGACCCTCGCGCGAACGAGGTTGGCCTCGCCGTTCGGAATGTCGCCGGCATCGGCGATCAGGTCGTCCGGAACATCGACCGCGCTGCCCTTGCCGAACGGTTCCTTGCCATCCTGATTCCATGACCACGCGACCCGTGCGTCGCCGTTCTGGATGCGGATGCCGGTGATCTGCATGACGTACGATTTCGAAGTGTAGGGCGTCATGACGGCCTCGACGACGTCGTTCATCGTCTTCAGGTAGGTCTGGTCGACGCTGTCCTGACGCGTCACCAGGTCGCCGACCGTTTCGGCCGCACGTGCCACCTTCTTGTCGATCGACATCGCCACGGAGATTTCCGCAGCGCCGATATAAAGCAGGATCAGCACCGGCGCGACGAGTGCGAACTCGATCGCCCCGATGCCGCGCACGTCGTCGCGGAAGCGCCCGACCGCCGATCGCGCGCGTGAGAGGGCCCGGTGCGTGCGGGCTGCGAGACCGTCAGGGATAGTTTTCATTCGTGAAGGCCGCAGTCGCCACCATGAGGAAATAGGAAGAGGAGGCACCGGCGCTCTGGCGCACATTGCTGAGATACGGGCGGATGAGATCGGCGGTGATCGGCCAGCGGTAATAGGCGCGCACCATCGTCTTGGCGCCGGGACCGGCAGGCGCGTACGCGAAGGAGGACGTGTCGAGCGGGCCGTACGTCTTGCCGCCCTGGCGCGGAACGCCGGTCGGCATGTCGGCGAAGCTGTCGAAGGAACGCACGTCGAGCAGCAGCTTCGGCGCGGTGCTCGACCCGTTGCACGACATCATGATGTCGATTTCCTCGCAGAACGCGGTCCGGAACTGCTCGGCGTTCATGAACGTGCCCGCGTGGCCGGTCTGGCCGACGATCTGGCCGGTGCGCAGCTTGCGCCCCATCGTGTCGACGGCGTTTTCGAGAAGCTGTTCGCCGGTGAAGGCGACGAAGGTCTCGATGATGGCGAAGACGATAAGGAAGAAGGGGATTGCGAGCAGGGCGAACTCGATCGCCGCCGCGCCGTCCCGCGATGCGAGGAGGCGCCGGAACGGGCCGCGAAGGCCGTATGATGAACGCGCGCGCGCCGGGTTCGAACTGCGCATGGGATAGGCTCGTCCTTGCTTCACGCTTCGTTTCTAGCGCGAAGGCGTTGACGAAACCTTGCGGTTTCAAACGGATGGCGAAGTGTGCGGGTTCACCACGGCCGGCGGATCAGTTGCCGTTGGAGCTACGTTTCTCGCAGCTGGCCGCGCAGGAAAGGACGGTGCGCTCGATGCTCTGGCCGCTCTGCCGGTAGACCCGTACCGTGTTGGCACGCGTGGAAGAGACGACGATCTCGCGGTCGACGACCGCGTCGCCGTTCTTGGCGAGGATGACGAGATTGGTCGAGCCGTAGGACTTTCCCGTCAGCACCACCGTCTTCGGATCGGCGACGGTGACGTCGGCGATGTCGGAATTGCCGACGATGACCTGCTGCACCGGTCGGTCGAGCTTCAGGATACGCGCATGGTCCATGGTCACGACGATGGACGAATGCTCCTGCGCTGCCGCCGGCACCGCCGCGACGAGGAGGCTTGCGAGGATGAAGACGAAGCGATGCAGCGGTGCGATCGCATTATGATAGGCAGGCATGGCTTTGTCCCGGCTCCTTCGAACGCCGGGCACCGTGGCATGCGATGGTGAACGAAGCCTTAAAGACCCGAACGGCTGCGGGTGAAGGGAAGAATGCTTCGCCCATCGGCTCGGCGCGGGATCGGATAAGCGTTTCTTAACCCCGGTCGTTAAGCACGTCGCAATCCGCTCCGGCGAGAATGGCGATCGTGCGAAGCGCTCGTCGTCGCGGGCGCATGGATGAACGGGTGAGGGGCCGGTACGTCGGTCTACCCGAAGGAGCGGCTTCGATGGCGTCCATGCTGGATATCGCGGTACCGATCGTCATGCTCGTCGTGTTCGCATCCTGCATGTGCACCGGCGGGCTGAGCGATCTGGCATCCATGCGGATCCCCAACCGTGTCAGCGTGGTCCTGGTCGCCACGTTCGTCCTGCTTGCGCCCGTATCCGGCATCTCGCTCGCGCTTTACGGAACGCATCTGCTTGCGGGGGTGGCGGTGTTCGCGGTGGGGTTTGCGCTTTTCGCGGCAAACGTGATCGGCGGCGGCGACGCCAAGATGATCGCCGCGACGGCCGTGTGGTTCGGCCTTTCCGGCGACCTTGCCGACTTCCTGGTTTCGACGGCGATCGCCGGCGGCGTGCTCGCCCTTTGCATCCTTGCGCTTCGTGCGGCGGCCGGACGGCTTGCCGGGGTCGGTATTCCGCTTCCCGCCCATTTCCACGATGCACGTGCCGGGCTGCCCTACGGTGTCGCGATCGCGTTCGCCGGCCTCGTCACCATCATGCATACGCCGCTGGCGCAGATGGCGATCGCCCGCTTTCACGCATGACGCCGGAAAGCGAAGCCGTCCGGTAGGTTTGCGTTAACCAATTATCTCATTAGATCGTTAACCGTAATTATACGATTGATTGCGCATGTTCGGCTCCGCAACCTTACGCAAGCAGCCGAGGGCCGCGCATGAAACCCGCCCGTCTCGTCATACTGGCCGTAGCCGTCGTCGCCGCCGGGCTGGCAGGCTATATCGCCATGAACATGACCGGCGGCGGGACGGAGACCATCCGCGTACCGGTCGTTCAGCAGGCCCAGAACAAGAAGGTCCTCGTGGCGAAGGCGAGCCTTCCGGTCGGCGCGCGCCTGAAGGCCGACGACCTCGCCTGGCACGACTGGCCGGAAGACGGCGTCGTCGACGGCTTCTACACCAAGAAGGAGCGGCCCGACGCGATCGAGAAGCTGAAGGGCTCGGTCGTTCGCATTCCGATGTTCGCGGGCGAACCGGTGATCCGCGAGAAGATCGCGGGCGCCGGCGGCAACGCGATGGCCTCGCTCCTGCCACAGGGCAAGCGGGCGGTGGCGACCCGCATCTCGGTCGCCGACGGGGCAGGCGGCTTCATCCTGCCGAACGATCGCGTCGACGTCATCATGGTGCGTCGCCAGAACGAAGGCAGCTACGCGACCGAGACCGTTCTTTCGAACATCCGCGTGCTCGCGATCGACCAGAACATGAAGGGCGATCCCGACGGCAAGAACGCCGTCGTCGGCGCCACGGCGACGCTGCAGCTTTCGCCGAAGCAGGCGAAGATCCTGGCGGTCGCCCAGCAGGTTTCGGACCGGCTGGTGCTGGCGCTGCGCAGCACCGCGGACGCCGGCGAGACGGACAGCGGCGGCGCCGACGACCTCGTCAACGACCAGGGGCAGTCGGGTATCCAGATCATCAAGTCGGGCGCGCTCAGCAGCATCACCGCACCGAACGGCGGATCGACGGGGCCAAGCGACACGATGATGGCCGACAAGGTAATGGGGCAGGGCAAGTAATGAAGCTGACACGGGCCATGGCGAACGTCGCGCGGCTGGCTGCGCCGACAGCGCTTTGCGCGAGCGCGTTCATTGCCGCGACGGGGCTTTGCGCATCGCCCGCGGCGGCGCACTCGAATATCATCAAGATCAGCGAGAACGGACCGGACGCCTCGCGCGACGTCTCGCTCGGCCTGAACAAGGCGGTGGTGATCGACCTTCCCGCCGACGCACAGGACATCCTCGTCGCCGATCCCAAGGTGGCGGACGCCGTCACCCGCTCGGCACGTCGGCTCTACGTCTTCGGCAAGCAGGTCGGCCAGACCAACATCTTCGTCTTCGGTGCCGGCGGCCGGCAGATCGTCTCCCTCGATCTTTCTGTCGAGCGCGACGTCAGCAATCTGCAGAAGCAGCTGGGGCGGTTCATTCCCGGCTCCGACATCAAGGTCGAGATCATCAACGACAACATCGTCCTGACGGGAACGGTCAAGAGCCCGCAGGATTCCGCCCGTGCCGCCCAGGTCGCCAACATCTTCGTCAGCGGCGGCGAGGCGACGTCCAGCACGGCATCCGCGACCGCTTCCGTCCTCGGCTCGAACCAGCGCAACTCGCAGATCGTCAACCTTCTGCAGATCACCGGGCAGGACCAGGTGAAGCTGAAGGTCACCGTCGCCGAGGTGAAGCGCAACATCCTCAAGCAGCTCGGCCTGGATACGTCGCTGAGCGGCTACGGCGCCCTGCAGACGGCACGGCTGACGAACCTGCCGGGCAGCCTGGCGGCGTCCGGCACGGACGGGGCGCAACTCGCGCTCGGCGGCAATCTCGGCCAGGGCGATATCTCCGGGACGCTGCGTGCGCTCGAGCAGGCGCAGGTGATCCGCACGCTCGCCGAGCCGACGCTGACGGCGATCTCCGGCGAAAGCGCGGATTTCCACGTCGGCGGCCAGGTCTACTTCACCACCGTCGTCGACGACAACCAGTCGTCGCTCGAGTCGATCGACTACGGCATCGAGCTCGGCTTCACGCCCGTCGTGCTGTCGCCCGGGCGCATCAGCCTCAAGATCAACACCGAGGTTTCCGAGCCGCAGTCGACCGGTCAGTCCGGCCAGTACGCCAAGTCCACGCGTACCGCCAGCACCTCGGTGGAACTGCCGTCGGGCGGCTCGATCGTCATCGCCGGCCTGCTTTCCGACAATGTCGACCAGACGGTCGCCGGCGCGCCGGGCCTTTCCAAGATCCCGGTTCTCGGCACGCTCTTCCGCAGCCGCAACTTCCAGCGCAAGCAATCCGAACTGGTGGTGATCGCGACGCCCTACCTCGTCCATTCGGTCGCCCGCAACAAGCTGGCCCGGCCCGACGACAACCTGGTGCCGGCCCGCGACGGGTCCGGGTACTTCATGGGGCGCGTGAACCGCATCTACGGCAAGACGAAAACCGACGTGCCGGACGGGCGCTATCACGGTCTCGTCGGCTACATCTACAAGTGATCGGGGCATGGGGATGATCAATTCGACACGCATCGGGGGCGGCCGAAGGCTGCGTGCCGCCGGGCTCGGCGTTCTCGCCCTTTCCGTCCTCCAGCTCGCCGGTTGCGTCGGCGGCCCGCCGGCCCACAGCGTGATCGTCGGCTCGGTGCCGACGGACTATCGCACGCGCCATCCGATCGTGGTTTCCTCGCGCGCCAAGACGCTCGACGTGCCGGTCGCCGCCGGCGCCCGCTCGCTGACGAGCGGCAACGCCGACATCGTGCGCGGCTTCGCCGACGATTTCGAAAAGGACGAGGCCGGCCTCATGCACGTGCTCGTGCCGGACGGCTCGGTGAACACGGCCGCCGCCGGGCGCATGATGCCGCAGGTGCGCCGCGTGCTCGCGCGGCGCGGCGTGCCCGCAGGCCGCATTGTCGTCTCGCGCTACGATGCCAGCGGTTACGAGGAAGCGCCGATCCGCCTCCTCTATCAGGGGCTTGATGCGCATACCGACGCATGCGGACGCTGGCCGAAGGACCTTGCGGACCAGCCGGGCAACGAGAGCTACGAGAATTTCGGCTGCGCGATGCAGAACAACCTCGCCGCCGAGATCGACAATCCGGGCGACCTCATCGCCCCGCGCGGCATGTCGCCGATCGATTCGCAGCGGCGCACGGTCGTCTACGACAACTACGTCCAGAACGGCACGGGCGGCGGATCCTCATCGCAATAGGAACGTGCCACGCACGCGCTTCGCGCAGGTGGATCGAACAGACGGGAAATCGAGATGAGTGACATCGCCCGAGAAGAAGACGTGGGAGCCTTCCAGGAAGAGACCGCCGGCATGCGTGTCGACGAGATCCGGCCGCTTCCGCGCATTTCCGTGCAGGCGTTCTGCGAAAGCGAGGGGCTCTTCCGCACGATCGAGCGTTGCGGTCAGGACCGGCGCATGGCGAAGGTCAATCTGCGCGTGACCCATGGCGGCATCCAGGCTGCGGTTTCGATGTTCGAGACCGCGCCGACGCCGAACCTCATCCTGCTCGAGGTGACCGCCCAGCCGAAGGACGTCATGGAGACGCTGGCGCCGCTCGCCGACGTATGCGACCCGACGACCAAGGTGGTGCTCGTCGGCCATTTCAACGACATCGCGCTCTATCGCGAACTCGTGCGGAACGGCATTTCGGAATACCTCGTCGCGCCGGTCTCGCTCGCCGACGTGCTCGCCTGCATCGCGACCATCTTCGTCGATCCCGAAGCCGAGCCGCTCGGCCGGTCGATCGCCTTCGTCGGCGCCAAGGGCGGCGTCGGCTCCTCGACGATCGCCCATAATTGCGCCTTCGGCATCTCCGACCTGTTCGAGACCGAGACGGTCCTTGCCGATCTCGATCTCGCCTTCGGCACGGCGAGCATCGATTTCGACCGCGATCCGCCGCAGGGCATCGCCGAAGCGGTTCATTCGCCCGATCGCCTGGACGAGGTGTTCCTCGACCGGCTGCTCGCGCGGTGCTCGGACAATCTGTCCCTGCTTGCGGCGCCTTCGCTTCTCGACCGCACCTACGATTTCAAGAGCGACAGCTTCGCTCCGCTCGTCGAGATCCTGCGCCGCAATGCGCCCGTCAGCATTCTCGACGTGCCGCATGGCTGGTCCGAATGGCACCGCAGCGTGCTCGGCGAGGCCGACGAGATCGTCGTCACCGCGGTGCCGGACCTTGCCAATCTGCGCAACACGAAGAACCTCTTCGATGCGCTCGCCAAGCTGAGGCCGGACGACCGCCCGCCGCATCTCGTGCTCAACCAGGTGGGCGTGCCGAAGCGTCCGGAGATCGGGCCCGACGATTTCTGCGAGCCGCTCGGCGTCCAGCCGGTCGCGCTGGTGCCCTTCGACAGCCAGCTCTTCGGATCGGCGGCCAACAGCGGCCGGATGATCGCCGAGATGAGCCCGAAATCGACGACGTCCGAGACCTTCTCCCAGCTCGCCCACATTCTCACGGGCCGGATCGAGGCGCATCGCCCGCGCCGCGGCGGCCTTGCCGGCATCATGCAGCGGCTCGCCCGCAAGTAGCCGGGGCCGCCACAGGAAATTCACGAAGGCACTCGCATGTTCGGAAAGCGCACCCAGAACGATCTCGCGCGCGGCAAGGTGGTCGAAACGCAGGCCGCCGAAGCCGCGCCGCTCGCCCCCGAATACGAAGGCACGCAGACGCGCGAGCCTTCGCCCGCACGCGAGAAGGGATCGGCGCATGAGCCGGTGGAACCGAACACGCCCAAGCCCGCCAAGATTTCTCCGCAGACGGTGAGCCAGCCGGCGCCGCGCCGGCGCAGTGCCCGCACGGAATCCTACTACGACACCAAGTCCCAGGTCTTTTCGGCGCTGATCGACACGATCGATCTCTCGCAGCTCGCCAAGCTCGACATGGAGAGCGCGCGCGAGGAAATCCGCGACATCGTCAACGACATCATCACCATCAAGAACTTCGCGATGTCGATCTCCGAGCAGGAAGAACTGCTCGAGGATATCTGCAACGACGTGCTCGGCTACGGGCCGCTCGAGCCGCTTCTGGCGCGCGACGACATCGCCGACATCATGGTCAACGGCTCCGGCCAGACCTTCATCGAAGTGAACGGGCGGACCGAGGAGTCCGAGATCCGCTTCCGCGACAACGGCCAGCTCCTGTCGATCTGCCAGCGCATCGTCAGCCAGGTCGGCCGACGCGTCGACGAATCGAGCCCGATCTGCGACGCGCGCCTGCCGGACGGCTCGCGCGTCAACGTCATCGCTCCGCCGCTCGCCATCGACGGAACGGCCCTGACGATCCGGAAGTTCAAGAAGGACAAGCTCACCCTCGACCAGCTCGTCAAGTACGGGACGATCACTCCGGAAGGCGCGACGATCCTCCAGATCATCGGCCGGGTGCGCTGCAACATCGTAATTTCCGGCGGCACGGGCTCGGGCAAGACGACGCTTCTGAACTGCCTGACGCGCTATATCGACACCGACGAACGCATCATCACCTGCGAGGATTCCGCCGAGCTCCAGCTCCAGCAGCCGCACGTCGTACGCCTCGAAACGCGCCCGCCCAACATCGAGGGCGAGGGGCAGGTGACGATGCGCGACCTCGTCAAGAACTGCCTGCGCATGCGGCCCGAACGCATCATCGTCGGCGAAGTGCGCGGACCGGAGGTCTTCGATCTCTTGCAGGCGATGAACACCGGCCACGACGGCTCGATGGGCACGATCCACGCCAACTCACCGCGCGAATGCCTGTCGCGCATGGAGTCGATGATCGCCATGGGCGGCTACGCCCTGCCGGCAAAGACCGTGCGCGAAATCATCACCGGCTCGGTCGACGTCGTGATCCAGGCGACCCGGCTTCGCGACGGCTCGCGACGCATCACGCACATCACCGAAGTGCTGGGCATGGAGGGTGACGTCATCATCACCCAGGATCTCATGACCTTCGACATGGAGGGCGAGGACGCGGACGGCCGGATCATCGGCCAGCACAAGTCCACCGGTATCGGCCGCCCGCATTTCTGGGATCGCGCGCGCTACTACGGCGAGGAAAAGCGCCTTGCGGCGGCGCTCGACGCGATGGACGAGACGAAGGCCTGAGGGCCGCGTGACCGGTTCGGTTCACGATCGGATTTTGGGGGCAAGGGACATGCGGCGCATAGCTGGACAGGAACGGCGCAAGGCAGGAGCGAGCCGGCGACATGCCGTTTACATCACCCCGACCACGCCTTCGCGGGGGTCCTGAGGCGATGTTCGGGCCGGGACTGAATGTCGTCGTTCTGACGCTGCTCGTGGCCGTCGCCGTCGCCGCGGTCCTTTATGCGCTGCTCTTCTCGCGCTTCGAGAGCGCCAAGCGCACCGACGGGCGCATGCGTCGCGTCAAGGATGCCCATACGGATCGTGCCAACGCCAAGGCGGCACGCGAGCGCATGACGGAGGCGAACAAGCGCCGCAAATCCGTTCAGGACTCGCTGAAGGGGCTCGAGGAACGACAAAAGGAGGACAGCCGGACCAAGGCACCGCCGCTCAAGGATCGCATCCGGCAGGCGGGACTGTCGCTTTCGACGCAGCAATTCGTCATCTTCAGCGCCATCGCGGGCTTCTTCTTTGCGTTCGTCACGTTGATCGCAGGGCTACCGATCTATGTCGTCGCCGGTGCCGCCATCGTCGCCGGCCTCGGGCTGCCGCGCTGGGTCATCGGCTTCCTGCGCAAGCGGCGCCTCGGCGCTTTCATGAACGAATTTCCCAATGCGCTCGACATCATGGTGCGTTCCATCCGCTCCGGCCTGCCGCTGCCGGACGCCATGCGCCTCATCGCGTCCGACGGGCAGGAGCCGGTCAAGACGGAATTCCAGCGCGTCGTCGAATCGCAGCAGATGGGCATGAGCGTTCCGGACGCCTGCGCGCGCATGTACAAGAACATCCCGCTGCCGGAGGCGAACTTCTTCGCCATCGTCATCGCCATCCAGGCACAGGCCGGCGGCAACCTTTCCGAAGCGCTCGGCAACCTTTCGCGCGTCCTGCGGGATCGAAAGAAGATGAAGGCAAAGGTGCAGGCGCTCTCGATGGAGGCGAAGGCGTCGGCCGCGATCATCGGTTCGCTGCCCTTCATCGTCGCGACGCTCGTCTACCTGACGTCGCCCGACTACATGACGGTGCTCTTTACCGACGTACGCGGCCATCTCATCCTAGGCGCTTCCGCGGTCTGGATGACGATCGGCATCCTCGTCATGCGCAACATGATCAATTTCGAGGTCTAGGGCGCCATGTTCACTTCTTTTGCCGCCACGCTGACCAATCCGTCCTTCGTCATGGCGGTTCTCGTCGCCGTCGCCGTCTTCGCGACGCTCTATACGCTCGTCGTGCCGTATTTCGAGCGCGACACGCTCGCCGGCCGGATGCGTTCGGCGGCGCTGGAGCGCGACCAGATCCGCGCACGCGAGCGGGCGCGGCTCAACTCCGAACAGAACGCCCAGAAGGCGGGCCTGCGCCGCAAGAACAACACCTCCGTGCGCGAGATCGTCGAACGGCTGAACCTGAAGGATGCGCTCGCCGACGCATCGACGACGAACAAGCTGCGCGCCGCCGGCCTTCGCTCGCAGAATGCGCTCAACATCTTCCTCTTCGCCCGCTTCGTGCTGCCCTTCGTCTTCCTGGCATTCGCGCTCGTCTACCTGTTCGTCCTCGGCGGCCTTTCGCAGCGCCCGATGATGGTGCGTTTCCTGGTCTGTATCGGTGCGGCCTATGGCGGCTTTTACGCGCCGATCGTCTTTCTATCCAATCGCGTGTCGAAGCGGCAGAAGTCGATCCGCATCGCCTGGCCGGACGCACTCGATCTGCTTCTCATCTGCGTGGAGTCCGGCGTTTCGATCGAGCAGGCGTTGCGGCGCGTTGCCGACGAGATCGCCATTCAGTCCGCCCCGCTCGGCGAGGAACTGATTCTGACGAACGCGGAGCTTTCCTATCTGCAGGATCGTCGGGTCGCCTTCGAGAATCTCGGTCAGCGGACGGGTCTGGATGCGGTGAAATCCGTTGCGCAGGCGCTCATCCAGGCCGAGCGCTACGGCACGCCGATCTCGCAGGCGCTTCGCGTGCTTGCACAGGAAAGCCGCGACGAGCGGATGATGGAGGCCGAGAAGAAGGCCGCAGCCCTGCCGCCCAAGCTGACGGTGCCGATGATCCTGTTCTTCCTGCCGGTGCTTTTCGGCGTCATTCTCGGACCGGCGATCATCCAGGTCATGAACAATTTCGGCTGATCCGCGAAGCCTCTTCGGCACGGATCGTCCGTGATCGCTTCGGTGCCGATAAAACCGGTTCGAAGCGCTCGCCGCTGAAGGTCGCGGGTTTGAATGCCGCTGCGGCGGTTACCCCGTCTTTCCGCCGTCCTTGTTCGACGCGGAAAGCTTCTTCCAGGAATTCTGCTGGGAGAGGACCTTTTCCAGATAGGCCATGTTGGCCTCCGCCTGTTCCTTCGGCAGGTCTTCGGTGGCAAGCCTTTCGGCTTCCTTGAAGCGTCCCTGGAGTCCGACGACCAAGGCAAGGTTCTGGCGTACGCGCGTGTCGGCGTCGGGTTGTGCCGCCGCCTTGCGCAGATAGCTTTCCGCCGTCTGGAGATCGCCGGTCAGCACGTAGGACATGCCGAGATTGGAAAGGGTGGAGGCTTCGTTCGGACGGATGTCGAGGGCCTTGCGATAGGCGTTGCGCGCCTCGTCGGTCCGGCCGAGCTGGTCGAGGATCGCTCCGCGGGCGGAAAGCAGCCGCCAGTCCGGACGGTCCGGTGTCTGCGCGCGCTCGATCGTCGAGAGCGCCTGTTCGAGCTGACCCGCCGCGGCCTGGGCCTTGCCGTAGGCGGCGAGAACCTCGCGGTCGTTGGGAAACTTGATCGCCATCTGGCGCATCACCGCCAGCGCCTGATCGTTGTCGCCGGTCATGCGCAGGATCGTCGCGTAGGACATGCCGATGCGGCGATCGTCCGGCTTCTGGTCGTAGAGCGCACCGATGCGACGTTCGGCATCGGCGAGCTGGCTCGGCGTCATCTGTGAGACGCGCGGCGCTGCGCGCCTGCCGAGCGAGCCGGTGGTCATGGTGCCGTTCGTGGCGCAGCCGGCGAGCGCGATCATCAGCGTCGCCGCCGATGCGCCCATCATGATTCTGGATATCCGCCCGTGCGGCCTGTCGACGCGTATCATGCCCCAACCCCGAATGCTGCCGGTCGATACCGGCCCTCGTGCATGCCGGCTACGCTCGTCGGCGTCCCTTGCCGGCGCCTTGCGGGTGGCTTAGGCTTGGCATCCCGTCACCCTTGGTTCAGCAATATTCCGTTAACGCTAACAGAGCGTTAATTCATCGCCGGCGGCAGCGCCGGCAAGAAAGGTCGCCGATGTCCGCCTTCTCCTACTTCGAGCGCGCCAGTGTCTTCGCCGACGCCGCGAAGGATGGTCGTCCCATCTACGCCTTGACGCCCGGCGAACTGGAAGGCGAGGACCTGGACGAGGGGGCACGCGAATGGGTGCGTGCGAACGGCTTCAAGGCGAAGTCGGGCGAATTCCTGCCGGTACCGGGTGCGGGCGGCGTTCTCGCCGCCGCCCTGCTCGGTCTCGGCGATGCGCCGAAGGACGCTCCGTTCGTCACCGGCTCGCTTGCGCAGCGGCTGCCGGAGGGCAACTGGTACCTCGCCGCCGGCGACGTCGAGGTCCACGCCGCCGCCCTCGGCTTTTCGCTCGGCAGCTACCGCTTCGACCGGTTCAAGAGCGCGCCGGAGACGAAGGCACGGCTCTGCCCGCCGGACGGTTCGGAAAGGGCCGAGCTCGATCGCCAGACGGCCGGCGTCTTCCTCGCCCGCGACCTCGTCAACCTGCCGACCAACCACATGGGCCCCGAAGCGCTGGAGGATGCGTTCCGCCGCCTCGGCGCGCACTATGGCGCGAACGTCTCGGTGACGAGCGGCGACGCGCTTCTCGACGAAAACTTCCCGATGATCCATGCCGTCGGCCGTGCCGGCGCGGAGGCACCGCGCCTCCTCGACATGCGCTGGGGCCGGACGGGCGCGCCCAAGGTCACGCTGGTCGGAAAGGGCGTCTGCTTCGATACGGGCGGGCTCGACATCAAGCCGCCGTCGTCGATGCTGCTCATGAAGAAGGACATGGGCGGTGCCGCGAACGTCATGGGGCTCGCGCTCATGGTCATGGATGCCGGGCTCGACGTGGATCTGCGCGTGCTGGTGCCCGCCGTCGAAAACGCGATTGCCGGCAACGCCTTCCGGCCGAGCGACATCCTGACGAGCCGCAAGGGGCTGACGGTGCAGATCGACAACACCGACGCCGAAGGCCGTCTGGTGCTGGCCGACGCGCTGGCGCTCGCCTGCGAGGAAACCCCCGATCTGCTGATCGACATGGCGACGCTGACGGGTGCCGCCCGTGTGGCGCTCGGTCCCGACGTCGCACCCTTCTACACCCACGATACGGCACTTGCCGGCGCGCTTTCGGCCGCCAGCGAAGCCGAACACGATCCGCTCTGGCGCATGCCGCTCGTCGCCGCCTATGACGACATGCTAACGACGAAGGTCGCCGACATCACCAACGCGCCGTCCGGCGGCTTCGCCGGTTCGATCACCGCCGCCCTGTTCCTGAACCGCTTCGTCGAGCCCGGCACGCGCTGGGCGCATTTCGACATCTATGGCTGGAACCCCAAGGCCAAGCCCCATGCGCCGGTCGGCGGCGAAGCACAGGGCATCCGCGCGCTCTACCGCGTCCTGCGCGAACGCTACGGCGAGGCCTGAACCGACCCTTCCGAACGCGCCGGCAAGCTTAAGGCTGCGGCTTGCCGGAAATAGGAGATGAAGCCATGTCCGATGCGCTCGACCAGCGCCTTCACGCCTATCGAAAGGACCTTGCCGACGTCCGGCTGAAGGATACGGCCGAGGCCGCGACGTATGTGGAAGCGAAACCGTGCCATGTCGTCGCCTCGGTCGCCGACCTCAAGCGCGCTCCGCGGCGCGAGGCCGGCACCGACACGCAACTGCTGCTCGGCGAGGCGGTCGAAATCTTCGAGCACGCCGCCGGCTGGTGCTGGGTCCAGGCAAAGCGCGACGGCTATGTCGGTTATGTCGAGGAGGGAACCCTTCGTTCCGGCACGTTCGCGCCGACGCACCGGATCGTCGCGCAACGCACGTTCGTCTATCCGGATGCCGACCTGCGCCTTCCGCCGACGGACACGGTTTCGGCCGGCAGCCTGATCGCAATCGACGGCGAGGCCGAAACGCGCGGAACCCGTTACTTCCGGCTTGCCGGCGGCGGTGCCGTCGTCGCCGATCACTGCCGTCCGGTGCACGAACCGGCGGCGGCGGACTACGTTTCGATCGCCACCCGCTTCCTGCACACGCCCTATCTATGGGGCGGGCGCTCGGGCTTCGGCATCGACTGTTCCGGTCTTGTCCAGCTTTCCCTTCAGCTCGCCGGGCACGAAGCCCTGCGCGATACGGACATGCAGGAAGGCTCGCTCGGCCACGCCTTCGATCCGGCCGCGGAAGGCGGATTGCGCCGGGGCGATCTCATCTTCTGGAAAGGCCATGTCGGCATCATGGAGGATGGCGAGAGCCTGTTGCACGCGAACGGCCACGCGATGGCCGTGGCCCGCGAGCCGCTCGATGCGGCAAGGGCGCGCATCGCCGCGACCTATGGCCCCCCGACCTGCTTTCGACGGATCGCCGGCGCCGTCTGAGTTCGCGAGGCCTCAGAGCGCTTCCGTATGAACCTGAGAAGTCCTAGTAGCGCCGCGTCGGATCCACCGTATCGCTCAGCGGTTCACCGGCCTCGTGGGCATCCATCTGGCGTACCATCGGCGGCACCAGTTCCGCCGGTACGGAGATTGCGGCGGCATGTGGCGTGACCGTGACCTTCGGATGAGACCATAGCGGGCTATTGGCGGGCAACGGCTCCGTCTCGAATACGTCGAGTGATGCGGCGCCGAGGCGGCCGGCGTCGAGCGCGGTGAGGATCGCGGCCTCGTCCTGCAGGCCTCCGCGACCGGCGTTGATCAGGATGGGTGCGCCGAGCGGACCGCGCTCCTTCATCTTCGCGAAGAGATCGCCGTCGACGATATGGCGGGTCGCCTTCGTCAGCGGCAGCAGGACGACGAGAATGTCGAGATCGGAGAGGAAGGTTTTAAGCCCGTCCTCGCCGTGGTGACAGGTCACGTTATCCACGGTCTTCGCGCTTCGCGACCAGCCGGTTACGCGGAAGCCGAGATTGGCGAGCTTTCCCGCCGCATCCGTGCCGAGTTCGCCGAGGCCCATGATGCCGACGGTCACGTCGCTCGCAGCCGGCTGGTTCAGTTCCTCTTCCCAGATCCGGTTTGCCTGGCGCTGCCGATAGGCCGCCCCGCTTCGATGATGGTCGAGCACCCGCCAGACGACGTATTCGCTCATGCGCATGGTCAGATCCCAGGAGACCGCGCGCACGATCGGTACCGCCGGCGGTTCGCCTGCGGCAAAGACGTGGTCGACGCCGGCCCCGACGGAAAAGATCGCCTGAAGGTTCGGAAGGCGCGAGAGCACGTCCGGCTCCGGCTTCCATACGACCGCATAGCGGATCGAGGCGTCCTCGGGTCCATCGGGTTCGCTGACGATGCGTCGATCGGGGGCGGCGGCCGTCAGGGCTGCCATCCAGTCGTCGGCGGGAAAGCCGGTGATCGAAAGGAGGACGGTACCTTTTTCCGTCATGGTCGGTCTGTCTCGCTCGTAAAGGGAACTTCCGTCTGCCTTGCGAACCAGTTCAGCGCAAGCAGGGTGAAGACATTCGCGATGCGCCCGTCGTCGGCTGCGGCGATCGCATCGGCCGGCGTGCAGGAAATGGGATGGATGATTTCGTTCTCGTCATGCCCGGCGCGCGCGAGAAGATCGCGCGAATTGACGCGTGCGAGATAGAGCGTCACGTTCTCGTCGGTGATGCCGGGCGACGAACAGAAGCGGTTGATCTCGCGCATGTCGGTTGCGACGAGCCCCGTCTCTTCGGTCAGTTCGCGCCGTGCGGCTTCCTCGTTCTCCTCGCCCGGATCGACGGCCCCGGCGACCACTTCGACCATCATGCCGCGCCCGTTCGCCAGATGGCCGCCGATGCGGAACTGGCGAATGAGAACGATCCGGCCGGCATCGGGGTCGAAGGGCAGGACGGCGACGATCGGCGGGCTGCGCAGCGCCTGCCGGGTGACGGAGGCGCCTTCCTGTTCGAAGGTGAAGACGTCGACCGGGCGGAAACCGTCATAGCCGCGTTCCTCGCTCTTCATTGCAACCTGGCTTGCGCCGTCGGCGATCGGTTTCTCGCTCATTGGTTCACGACGCCGCGCGGTGCGGTCTCCAGTTTGAAGGCGGCCGCCATCAGTGCCTTGGTGTAGTCGGTTTGCGGCGCGTCGAAGATCGCCTCGGCCGTGCCTTCCTCGACGATCTTTCCGTCGCGCATGACGATGACGTCGTTGGCAAGCGCACGCACGACCTTCAGGTCGTGGCTGATGAAGAGATAGGCGAGCGAATGGTTGCGTTGCAGTTCGCGCAGAAGATCGACCACCTGCGCCTGCACACTCATGTCGAGCGCCGAGGTCGGCTCGTCGAGCATGACGAATTTCGGTTTCAGCACCATGGCGCGCGCGATCGCGATGCGCTGGCGCTGACCGCCGGAAAACTCGTGCGGATAGCGCCAGCGCGTCGCCGGGTCGAGGCCGACTTCGCCGAGCGCTTCCGCCACACGGCCGTCACGCTGCCTCGAGGACAGGGTCGGTTCGTGGATGCGCAGGCCCTCCGCGACGATGTCGGCGACGGACATGCGCGGGGAGAGCGAGCCGTAGGGATCCTGGAAGACGACCTGCATGCGGCTACGCATCGGCTTCATCTCGCGGAAGGAGTATTCCGCGATGTCGCTGCCGACGAAGGCGATGCGCCCCTTCGAGCCGATGAGGCGCGTGAGCGCAAGACCGAGCGTCGTCTTGCCGGAACCGGATTCGCCGACGACGCCGAGCGTCTGGCCTTCGCGCAGCGTCAGGTCGATGCCGTCGATCGCCTTCACGTTGTCGACGACGCGGCGCAGGAAGCCGCGTCGCACCGGGAACCACACCTTCACGTCCTCGCCCTGAAGCACGATCGGTGCCTCCCGGTCGGCGACCGGCGGCCGACCCTTCGGCTCGGCGGAAAGAAGGTGTCGCGTATAGGGATGCTCGGGCTTGGCGAAGATCGCTTCGGTCCGGCCGCGTTCGACGATCTTGCCGTTCGTCATCACGCACACGCGGTCGGCGAACTTGCGCACGATGCCGAGGTCGTGGGTGATGAAGAGCACGGCCATGTGGTACTCGTCGCGAAGCTTGCCGAGGAGATCGAGGATCTGCGCCTGCACCGTCACGTCGAGTGCCGTCGTCGGCTCGTCGGCGATCAAGAGCTTCGGCCGGTTGGCGAGCGCCATGGCGATCATTACGCGTTGCCGCTGGCCGCCGGAAAGCTGGTGCGGATAGGCCGAAAGCCGGCTTTCGGCATTGCGGATGCCGACCTGGTTCAGGAGTTCGAGCGTGCGTTGGCGCGCCGGCTTCTCGCGCATGCCCTGATGGATCGCCAGAACCTCGCCGATTTGGCGTTCGATCGTGTGGAGCGGGTTGAGCGACGTCATGGGCTCCTGGAAGATCATGGTGATCCCGTTGCCGCGCACCTGCCTCAGACGCTTGTCGGAAACCGCCAGCAGATCCTCGCCCTCGAAACGGATCTCGCCGGTCGGGTGGGCCGCGGCCGGATAGGGCAGGAGCCTCAAGACCGAAAGCGCGGAGACCGATTTGCCCGAACCGGATTCGCCGACGAGTGCGAGCGTCTCGCCGGGCGCGATGTCGAAGGAAATGCGATCGACCGCGGTCGATACGGCCGCGTCCTGCTGGAAGGTGACGGAAAGATCGTGCACCGAAAGGAGCGGCGCCTTCGTCGGTTCCTCGCTCATATGCGTCCTTCGGTTCCCCTTCGCTCGCCCGTCCGCGTGATTCAATGCCTGCGGACGGTCGTTCTTCGTCCTTACCCCATCGTGACCAGACTGGCCACGGCGATGACGTAGAGTGCTGCGACTATCCACCCCTCGAAGCCGATGTTGCGGCGTTCGCGCTGGAGCATGCCGAGCACGAAGATCGCGGTCATCGCGATCACGATCGCCGTCAGGAAGCGCTCTCCGTCCGTGATCGCGTGGTAGATCGAACCGTTACGGTAGGCAATATCGGCGACACCGGCAAACAGGGTGTCGAAGGCGTTGCCGCCGATGATGCCGCCAACGGCGAGCTGCGGCGATCCTGCGCGCACGGCCGCGATCGCCGTGACGAGCTCCGGCAGCGACGTGACGGTCGACGTCAGCAGCGTTCCGACGAGCCCTTGCGAGACGTCGAGCGAGGAGACGAAGGTCGTCCCGATCTGCGCGACGGCGAAACCCGCGATGCCGACGAGCACGAGGCAGAGGAGAAAGCCCGGAATGGTCCGCTTCAGCGGCGTGTGTTTGGCCTCGTCGTCGGGTTCGTCCTCCTTCGTTTCGTGCGTCGGGGTGACGCGCCACATGGGATCGACGCTCGAGGACTGTGCCAGCGACAGCCCGTAGACATAGCCGACGAAGATGAGGATCGATGCGGGGTGGATCGCGAAGACGGTGATGTCCGGGCCGAGGCTCGCAGCCAGCATGATACCGAGAAGCGCGATCAGCACCGAGCCGTTGATGATGTTGGAGATGTCGGCGCCGGCATGTTCGAGATTGGCGCGGCGGTAGAAGAAGTCCGCGACGACGAGAAAGAGGCTCTGCACGGCGATGCCGCCGATGGCGTTGGAATAGGCGAGCGAGGCGTAGCCGTTATACGCCGTCCAGGCCGACGTGATGACGCCCGGCAGCGAGGTCGCCGCGCCGAGCAGCACCGCACCCGTCAGCGCCTCGCCGAAACCGGTCTGGTCGGCGATGCGATCGGCGAGGAAGCTCATTTTCGAGCCCGCGACGAGGATGACGACCGTCGCGACGGCGAACACGGCGAACTGCAGCCAGAGCGCGCTCTCGGCCGAAAGCAAGAGGTTCATGAAGACCTTTCGCCGGAGCGGCGTTCAAGCAGCGGGACGCCGCCTGCGGCGCCGTGGGTGACGAGCGGGAACGCGTCGACAGGGAAAAGGGTTCAGGCACCGCATTTCGCAAGCGACTGAAACCCGACCACGATGCAGATTTGCGGGAAAAGCGCGCCTTTGTCGAGATGACACTGGCGTACTCGGCCGGAAAGTTCGATTGGCGATGGAGCGAAATCGCGCCTGATGTCGTGGGAACCCTAACCGGCGATCGCCGCGATGATTTCTTCGAGGATTGTAAGGTTCGGTTCGATGGCGAGAACGGTTCCCGACACCGCTTCCGGCATGCGGGGATCGGAGGGGATCGAATGGCTTCTGCTTAGCGCTACTTTGGCAGTTACCGATTTGAGGGTTCCCACGCGTTCCGATCGATGATCCATAGGGTCTTCAGCAAAGCTGGAAGCGGACCGGCGCAGAGATCTGGACTGAGGGCTCTTGCCGTTCCCGGCGGGGTTACTGCACAAGACGCCGGTACGGATATGCCCGGCCTACGTGGCGGGTCTTATCGGTCCTGGCGATCGCAAGAGCATCCAGCCCATGGCGGCGTGCGACGAGGATGTCGGTTATGACCGGATGCATCACTTCATCGCCAGCGGCACCTGGGACACCGCCCCGCTCGAGGCGGCGCTGCTGCCGGAGGCGGATCGGCGAAGCGCCATGGGTCAGTCATTAGCTGCGCGAATACCGTTCGGGAAGCAAGGTTTGCACGGATGCGATACGGGCTCCATCCGGCCCCGGCACGATGATTTCGGCGTCCGGAGCGTAGTCGGCGATCATCTCCCGGCACATGCCGCACGGCGATACAATGCGGGGCTCGGGATCGTCGGGCCCCTGCTGGCGTACGGCGACGATCGCGGCAATGCTTGCAGCGTCTCCGGCCGTTGCGGCCGCGCCGATCGCCACCGCTTCGGCGCAGACCGTGATGCGCCCGATCGTGCATTCGAGATGAACGCCCGTATAGATGCGTCCCGAACGCGTAACGAGCGCACAGCCGACGTGGTGGCGTCCGGCCGAATAGCGGGTGCGGATCGCGTCTCGGGCCATATCGACCAACAAGCGTTGTCTTTCTTCCAGCATTGCGATCATCCTTACCGTTGCGGCAATCGGCGGCCCGTCGTTCGAAAATTCGCTCGGGCCACGGAGCAAGGCTCTTTTCCGGGGGCGCGACGCGGTCTATATTCCGTCTTGCGGTCTGCGCTTCCCGACAGGGTTCACAATCCCCGGGGCCTTAATCGATCTCAGGGGAGCTGTCCCTGCTTGAGCCCGTGGGTTCTTGCATATGGCGCCCACCTACAGTGTAGGTTCCCGGGATCGTATATAATCCATCGGTTGTCGCGGATCGCATTCGGACCCATCGGTCCGACACCTTTCTCTTCCATCGATCGTCGCTTGCCCTTCGGGGCTTTCGCCACAATGTCTTCATGGATTAAGACCCATGGACCGGCATCGAGGCAAGGGAGAGGGCGAGATCGACAAGGCGACGCTTCGGCGACGGGCGCTCGATGCGCGCGACGGGCTATCCGAAGAGACCCGTATCGAAAAGAGCATGGCGATTGCCGATCACGGCGCCGGGCAGTTGACGTTCGAGGCAGGCACGATCGTTGCCGGCTTCATGCCGATCCGCTCCGAACCCGATCCGCGTCCGTTGATGGCCTCGCTCGCCGAGCGCGGCGCGCGGCTATGCCTTCCCGTCGTGCTCGACAGCACCACCATCGTCTTTCGTGAACTGATCCGCGGCGCGACCCTCGTGCCGACGGGTTTCGGTACGCTCGGTCCGGATGCCGACGCGGCCGTCGTTCATCCGGGCCTCATGCTCGTGCCGCTCGCCGCGTTCGATCGAAACGGACACCGGATCGGCTACGGGGCGGGACACTACGATCGCGCGATCGCCCGCCAAGTAGCCGAGGGAATCCATCCCCGTCTCGTCGGCATCGCCTTCGACCTGCAGGAAATCGATGCGGTGCCCACCGAGCCGCACGACCATCCGCTCGATTGCGTGCTCACCGAAACCGGGCTTCGCGCGTTCGCGACCGACGCCTTTCACGATACGCGCTAGGGAGACCCCATGCGACTTCTCTTTCTCGGCGATATGGTGGGGCGTACCGGACGGCACGCGGTCTTCGACCGGCTCCCGGGTCTCGTCTCCGATCTCAGGCTCGACTGCGTGATCGTCAACGGCGAAAACGCGGCCGGTGGCTTCGGCATCACCGAATCGATCTTCAACGACACCATCGACGCCGGCGCGGACGTGGTGACGACCGGCAATCACGTCTGGGACCAGCGCGAGGCGCTGACCTTCGCCGATCGCTACGACCGGTTCCTGCGACCCGCGAACTTTCCGTCCGGCACGCCCGGCCGCGGATCGACGCTGATCACCACGAAGAACGGCGCGCGTGTGCTCGTTGCCAACGTCATGGGGCGGCTCTTCATGCAGCCGGACCTCGACGATCCCTTCGCAGCGGCGGAAGCCATTCTCGCCGCCTGTCCGCTCGGCGAGCAGGCGGATGCCGTCGTCTTCGACTTCCACGCCGAGGCGACGAGCGAGAAGCAGTGCTTCGGCCATCACGTCGACGGGCGCGCGAGCCTCGTCGTCGGCACGCATACCCACGTCCCGACGGCCGACTGCCAGATCCTGCCCGGCGGCACGGCCTACCAGTCCGACGCCGGCATGTGCGGCGACTACGATTCCTCGCTCGGTATGGACAAGGAGGAGCCGCTCTCGCGCTTCGTCACCAAGCTGCCGCGCGGCCGCTTCGAAGTCGCCTCCGGCCCGGCGACGGTGTGCGGGCTCGGCGTCGAGATATCCGATCGCACGGGCCTTGCGGAGAAGGTGGCGCCGCTTCGTCTCGGCGCGCGGCTCGCCGAAACCGTACCTGCCTTCTGGCAGGCGGATTGAACGCCGTAGGTGAGACGCCTACATGGCGATGGTCATTTTGTCGCAGGTTCCGGGGGCACGGTTTTGGACTGGTTCGCCACGCATTTCGACTTCGTCAACCAGCCCGAAGGCTGGATCGCACTCGTCACGCTCGTGGTCATGGAGGTGGTGCTCGGGATCGACAATCTGATCTTCATTTCGATCCTGACCAACAAGCTGCCGGAGGAAAAGCGCGCGACGGCGCGGCGCACGGGGATCGGCGCGGCGCTGGTGCTGCGGCTCGGCCTGCTCGCCACCGTCTCGATCATCGTCGGCCTCACCGCGCCGGTCTTCACCCTCTTCGACCACGGCTTTTCCTGGCGCGACATCATCCTGCTCGCCGGCGGTCTCTTCCTCGTCTGGAAGGCGACGCGCGAAATCCACCATGCGGTCGATCCGCACGAGGAGAAGGAGAAATCCTTCGGTAAGGCGGCATCGATGACGGTCGGCGCCGCGATCGTCCAGATCCTGCTGCTCGACCTCGTCTTCTCGATCGATTCGATCATCACCGCCGTCGGCATGACCGATCACATCGCCATCATGTTCATCGCCGTGATCGTCGCCGTGACGCTGATGCTGATCGCTTCCGGGCCGCTGTCGCGCTTCATCGAGGCGAACCCGACGATCGTCATGCTGGCGCTCGGCTTCCTCATGATGATCGGCATGACGCTGATCGCCGACGGCCTCGGCTTCCACGTACCGAAGGGTTACATCTACGCGGCCATGGCGTTCTCCGCGCTTGTCGAGGCACTGAACATGCTGGCACGACGCAAGCGCCGCCGGCAGCCGCAAACCGCCGAAGAGACGGCTTGAGCCTTCTGTCGCAAGTCGGCGATGAATGGTTGAGGGCCGACGTTCTCAGTACCCACTGACGTCATCCTCGGGTCGGGGTCGAGCCCGAGGATGAAGAGTGGAAAGTCCGCCGTCCTATCGATGCCGGTTAAAGGGGACGTCATGGGCGTTTCCGCCAAAACCATACAGCTCTAGAAACGAAGCTGTTTCGAGATTCCGACATCCGGCTCGCCGCCGCCCGCGTTCGCCTTGGCGATCTGCCAGCCGAACTTGAGCGTCGAGTTCGTCGAGGCCCAGACGTGCCCCTCGTCGAGCTTCAGCGCGAGCATCGTCAGGTCGGGATCCTCCTTGCCGTGCTCGAACCATGCCTCGATGACGGCGTTCCAGAAGCGGTCGCGGATCTCCGGATCCATGCGCTCTTCCAGGCTGCCGGAAAGCGAAGCGTGATAGTCGTGGCTCTTGCCGACGACCGCCACGAGGCCGCGGCCCCTGCCTCCGACGTTCTGGACTAGGTCGCTCGATTTGCGGGCGAAGAACCAGATGGTCTTCGTCTCGCGATCGAGTTCCGGCGCCATCGGCTGCTGCGCGCCCTTGCCTTCGACGCCCAGCATGACGGCATGGATGTTGTCGATCTCTTCCCAGAGCTGGTGTTCCGGTTCGGTCTCGGCGAGCTTGAGGTCGGCCATCGTCGCGTTTCCTTCGTGATCTTCGGATGGTGGATATCGTCGCGCGGAAGACGTCCCGCGCAGCATCTGCCGGGTAACGTCATCACCCGCCAAGCGTTCCGCATTGGCATGGCGGGCCGGTTGAAAGGTGCGTGATCTGGACGCGCCCCGCCGGGCTGGCCTATAAGGCGGTCGGAAAATTCGAGGTTGCACGTGGTGCCCGACGGCGCCGGCCGTGCGACCGAAAGCACGCGAAGCGATCGCGAACGCACCGGAACGACGAGAAGGAATGCCATGGCCGGCCATTCACAGTTCAAGAACATCATGCACCGCAAGGGCCGGCAGGACGCCGTGCGCTCGAAGATCTTCTCCAAGCTCGCCCGCGAGATCACCGTCGCGGCGAAGATGGGCGCGCCCGATCCGGACATGAACCCACGCCTGCGTCTGGCGATCCAGAACGCCAAGGCGCAGTCGATGCCGAAGGACAACATCGAACGTGCGATCTCGAAGGCGACCGGCGGCGACGCGGAGAACTACGACGAGGTTCGCTACGAAGGCTACGGCCCCGGCGGCGTCGCGCTGATCGTCGAGGCGCTGACCGACAACCGCAACCGTTCGGCTTCCAACGTACGGGCGGCTTTCTCGAAGGCCGGCGGGTCGATGGGCGAGACGAACTCCGTCGCGTTCATGTTCGACCATGTCGGCGAGATCGTCTATTCGCCCGACGCCGGCGATGCAGAGACCGTGATGGAAGCGGCGATCGAGGCCGGTGCGGAGGATGTCGTCTCCGACGAGGAGGGCCATGTCATCATCTGCGCCTTCGAGGACATCGGCGACGTCTCGAGCACCCTCGAAGAGCGCCTCGGCGAGGCTCAGATTGTGCGCCCCGTCTGGCGCCCGCAGACCAACACGCCGGTCGACGAGGAAAAGGCGGAGTCGGTCCTGCGACTGATCTCCGTGCTCGACGACGACGACGATGTCCAGAACGTCTACTCGAATTTCGAAGTCGACGACGCGGTGATGGCGAAGCTGTCGGCGTAGGGTCTTTGCGACCATGACGATTTTCAAAGCCCCGTCGTGTTCGTCACGGCGGGGCTTTTTGGTTTGCATGTCGCGCTGAAAGCTACTCCGCCGCTTCCCGATGCCGTTCGCCCATTGCGTCGGCGACGATCGACAGCGTCGTCTTGCGCATCTCGAAGTCGAAGATCGGTGCGGAGACCATCAGTTCGTCGATACCGGTGTCGGCCACGAACCGTTCCGCCTTGGCCTTCACCGTCGCCGGAGAGCCGATCAGCGCATAGCGGAAGGTGTGCTCGACGCCTGCCTTCTCGCGCGGATGCCAGATCGCGTCCATGTCCTCGACGGGCTTCGGCACCTGGCCGGGATTGCCGCGGCGAAGATACACGAAGTTCTGCTGTGCGGAGGTGAAGTGGTAGCGCGCCTCTTCGTCCGTTTCGGCGGCCGAGGCCATGACGCCTGCCATCGCGTAGGGCTTTTCGAGCTGAGCCGATGGCTGGAAGCGATCGCGATAGACCTGCAGCGCATCGAACAGCATGTCCGGCGCGAAATGCGAGGCGAAGGCGAAGGGCAGGCCGAGGGCTGCGGCGAGCTGCGCGCTGAAGAGGCTCGATCCCAGAAGCCAGATCGGAACATTGGAGCCGCTGCAGGGCACCGGGTTGAGGTGCCGGGAAGGATCGCGCGGGCCGAGATAGGCCTGCAGTTCCTGGACGTCCTGCGGAAAGGCGTGCGCGCTCGCCTCGAGGTCGCGGCGCAGGGCACGCGCGGTGCCCATGTCGGTGCCGGGCGCACGGCCGAGGCCGAGATCGATGCGGTCCGGGTAGAGGGCTGCGAGCGTGCCGAATTGCTCGGCGATGACGAGCGGCGAGTGGTTCGGCAGCATGATGCCGCCGGATCCGACGCGAATGTGGTTCGTCCCGCCGGCGATATGGCCGATGACGACGGCCGTCGCGGCGCTCGCGATACCAGGCATGTTGTGGTGCTCGGCCACCCAGTAGCGCGTGTAACCGAGGCTTTCGGCGTGGCGGGCCAGGTCGCGCGAGTTGGCGAGCGCTTCGGACGGAGTGCCGCCTTCGGTGATGGGGGAAAGGTCGAGAACGGAATAGGCGGTCATGATTCATCTCCTGGCCTTCGAGGCGAAGGCGCGTCAGGGTCGCTGTTGCCGTCGAATCTAGAGATGGTGCCGCCATAGCGCCACCCGCCTGGGACGATTGGACTACCGCGTTTTTGTTTTGTTCACTTCTAGGCTGCATGCCGGACGGATAAGACGCTAGGATGGACGCATGACCGCAGCGATTCGCATCATCGGTATCGACCCGGGTCTCAGGAACACCGGCTGGGGGATCGTCGAGACCCTCGGTTCGTCGCTGCGCTTCGTCGCGGCCGGGACGGTGCATTCCGATGGTACCCTCGATCTCGCCTCGCGGCTGGCGCAGCTTCACGACGGTCTGGCCGAGGTCGTGCACGCACAGCAGCCCTTTGAGGCGGCGGTCGAAAAGACCTTCGTCAACAAGGACGCCACCGCCACGCTGAAGCTCGGCCAGGCCCGCGGCATCGCCATGCTCGTGCCTGCGCGCGCCGGACTGAAGGTCGCGGAATACTCGCCGAACGCGGTGAAGAAGGCCGTTATCGGCGTCGGACACGGCGACAAGAAGCAGATCCACATGATGGTGAAGGTGCTTTTGCCGAAAGCGACGTTCGATACGGCGGACGCGGCCGACGCGCTGGCGATCGCGATCTGCCATGCGCACCATCGCGAGAGCGTGGCGTACCGGTTTGCGGTATAGCCTTTGTTCTTGACTTGTTCCTTTAGTAAGAATAGTTCTTACTTGTAAGAGTGGAGAACGGAATGCGTATGACGAGCAAGGGACAGGTGACGATTCCACGGGATCTACGCGAGCTTGCCGGCCTCGGCCCACGGACCGAAGTCATCTTTGCCATCGAAGACGGAAAGGTCACGATCGCCCGCAAACACGACGAGACGGCGTCCCGCGATGATGAAAGGTTGAAGGCTTTTTTGGCAGCGCTCGATCGGCTCGAAGGCACGGGCAATCCGAACATCGACGCTAACGCCGTCATGCGCGCGACCCGCGGCGAGGAATAGGGAGCCGTGGCAAGCAACCTCGAACATGGCTGCCCGCTGTGGATGTTTCGATGGTGACGCTCGTCGACACGAACGTCCTCATCGACCTCGCGGTTCGTGATGCGGAATGGCGGGTGTGGTCGCATGCTCGGCTTTCAAGTGCGCGAGAGCACGGCGCTATCGTCATCAATCCGGTAATCTATTCGGAGTTTTCCTACCGCTACACGGATCCCGAAGAGGTGGAGGCGGTGCTAGATCCCGAAGCATTTCGGCGAGAAGGCCTTCCGTGGCCGGCCGCTTTCGCCGCAGCGCAAGCGTTTCGTCGGTATCGGGAAGCGGGAGGCAAGCGCGACCGGGTGCTTCCTGATTTTCTGATCGGCGCGCACGCCGCGATCCGCGGCTACGATCTCTTGACGCGCGATACCGGCCGCTATGCCACCTACTTCCCCACCGTCTCGCTGATCACGCCGGAGAGCCATCCATGAAGAGCGCCCCGCGATGATCGGCAAGCTCAAGGGCACCATCGACGAGATCGGCGAGGATCACGTCGTGCTCGACGTGCACGGCGTCGGCTACGTCGCCTATTGCCCGGGCCGCGTGCTTGCGCGTCTGGCCGTCGGCGAGGCGGCGGTGCTCTTCATCGAGACCTATGTGCGCGAAGATGCGATCCGACTCTACGGCTTTTCCTCGGTGCTCGAACGCGAATGGTTCCGCCTTCTTCAAAGCGTGCAGGGCGTCGGCGCCAAGGTCTCGCTCGCCGTCCTGTCCACGCTTTCGCCGAGCGAGCTTTCTAACGCGGTCGCGCTGCAGGACAAGACGTCGATCTCGCGCGCGCCGGGCATCGGCCCGAAGGTCGCGCAGCGCATCGTCTCGGAGCTGAAGACGAAAGTGCCTGCCGGGGCGATGGAAGCGGGCGAGGGCATGGCCTTCAAGCAGGCCGTCGGCGAGGGAACCGCGCCCGGTGCCGCGGCGGATGCCGTCTCCGCGCTCGCCAATCTCGGCTATTCGCGCGAGCAGGCGGCGACCGCCGTCAACGCGGCCGTAAAATCCGCCGGCGAGGATGCCGGAAGTGCGACCCTCATCAAGCTCGGCTTGAAGGAACTCGCACGGTGAGTAGGCTCGCGCTCCGTCCAACCTTTCGCAGCGAGTGCTGATCGATGAGCGATGCCGACCGCCTCGTGACCGCCGACCGGCGCAGCGAGGATCTCGACCAGGATCTGCGCCCGCAGTCGCTCGACGCCTTTACCGGCCAGGCGGCGGCGCGCGCGAACCTTAAGATCTTCATCGAGGCCGCGAAGACACGCGGCGAGGCGCTCGATCACGTGCTCTTCGTCGGTCCGCCGGGGCTTGGCAAGACGACGCTCGCGCAGATCATGGCGAAGGAACTCGGCGTGAACTTCCGCGCCACCTCCGGCCCGGTCATCGCCAAGGCCGGCGACCTCGCGGCCCTGCTCACCAATCTGGAGGAGAACGACGTTCTCTTCATCGACGAGATCCATCGCCTCAGCCCGGCCGTCGAGGAAATCCTCTATCCGGCAATGGAGGATTTCCAACTCGACCTCATCATCGGCGAGGGGCCGGCCGCGCGCTCGGTGAAGGTCGACCTTTCGCGTTTCACGCTCGTGGCGGCGACGACGCGGCTGGGACTGCTCACGAACCCGCTGCGCGATCGTTTTGGCATCAATGTGCGCCTCAACTTCTATACGGACGATGAGCTTCAGGACATCGTTACGCGTGGCGCGCGGATCATGAGACTGCCGATGGAAGCAGAAGGCGCGCGCGAGGTTGCCCGTCGCGCCCGTGGTACCCCGCGCATCGCCGGCCGTCTTCTGCGCCGCGTGCGCGATTTCGCGGAGGTCGCGCAAGCCGAAAAGGTGACGCGCGATGTCGCCGATAAGGCGCTGAACCGGCTCGACGTCGACGCAATTGGCCTCGACGAGCTCGACCGGCGTTACCTTTCCATGATCGCGAAGAATTTCGGCGGTGGTCCCGTCGGCATCGAGACGATCGCCGCCGGTCTTTCGGAGCCGCGCGACGCGATCGAGGACATCATCGAGCCCTATCTGATCCAGCAGGGCTTCATCCAGCGAACCCCGCGCGGGCGCATGCTGACGGCGAACGCCTGGGGCCATCTGGGACTTGCCGCACCGGCCGCCCCGCGCGAGCAGGTTGGCCTGTTCGAAGATCCCGATGACTAGAGCATTTTCCAGCCGGATTGATCCAGTCTGGCGTCGTGAACAATGCGCAGACCGAAGGGATAGAGCGCTGGACCTGATTCAATCAGGTCGTAAAGCGCGCTAGGAACGCGTTCGTCCGACCGGAATCCGCTCGCAGTTTCCGGATCGGGACCGAAGCGGATCGTCACCACCGGGTCGGCAGTCCGGGCGTCGATGCGTCGGCGCGCGATGCTCCTGCTTCTCGAGCTGCGTATACCTGTTTCAGACGACGTCAAGCCGAAGGCGCTTAATCCTGCCGCTTCGTTCGGTGGGATAGCCCGAACGTTTCGGTTTCACGTGAAAGCGCCCACGATGTCGCTTCAACGCGGCATTGGGGACAGGAGCCGTCGATAAAACGGCGTACCCTCGCTCCATCGGCCTCGGCCTCGACCCAAGGATCCAGCTCTGCCGCTACACCGGGTCGAGTTCGGATTGAACGGTCCAGTGGACGCCCGACACCTTGGCCGTACGGAGAGCGTCCCGAAGGCGTGATGCCGGTCAGTCCGCGTGTCTCCGCGCGGCCGGCATCTCCGCCAGTCGGTCGGCGAGGTCGACGATCTGCGGGAAAGGGCGTCGGCGTTTAGGGCTGGAAAGCGCGGTGAAGACGGTTTTTGCCTCCACCTCGACTTCGGCGAGCGAGGGGCCCGCGAGTGCGCCGCGGGCAAGGTGCAGGAGGTTGGTCGCTTCCTCGCGCAGCGCGTCGAGGTTCGCATCGCTCGCGCAGTGCCTTGCGACGATCTCCAGCGTGCGCAGGAAATGGGTGGTGGCGATCTTGTCGCCGGCTGCGTATTCCCGGATCGCGCCGAGCGAACGGCGAAGATAGGAATGGAATCCGAGCGTTTCGGCAACGATGCACAGCTTGCCCTGCGCATCGATGCGTAACGGATCGGGTGCGGGCCGGCCGGCAAGCTGTGCGAGGGCAGCACCCAGCCAGTCGATGCAGGTGATGGCCGTGAAGGGGTCGTTGACGCCCGGCGAAAGCGCCCGAGCCGCGATCTCGACGAGTTCGTCCACCATGAAGAGCATGTCGTCGGTCGGCGTGCGAAGCGCGCCCATCGCGAACGCACTGCGGATGCCGCGTTCGGCCTCCGGGGTCACCCGCTCCTTCGGCCATGCCTCGCAAAGCAGCGACCCTTCGAAGACGAAGTCGCCCGGGCGCACGGTAAGCCGGATGACGATCGTGTGCTGGCTGGCGGTCGACATCAGCGTCGTGTCGTCGAGGAACTGGATGTAGCCGCGCGTCTCGGCGTTCACTTCGGCGAATTCCTCCGCGACTGCCGCCGCATCGGCACCGGGGCGCAGTGCGGCGGGAAGCTGCCACCATGCCTCCTCAGCGTCTTCGCGCGTCGCCGTCCCCGTGCCGACGTTCTTCGGAAAACGGCTGTCGATTTGCGCCAGCAGCGCGTCGCCGATGCCGCGGATGACGTTCGAAATGTGAATGCGGGAGGGAACGTGATGGATGAAGTAGATCAGCACGGCGATCGAGCACAGCGCCAGCGCCATCGAAAGGATGAGCCCGAGATTGGGCACGAAGCCGTTCGAAACGAGGTCCGAGGCGCTGGAGCTTTCGTCCGCGGAATGGATCGTGCGCAGCACCATGATCGAGAAGACGAAGGTGGCGGTGAAGACGCCGAGTGTGATCTGGTTGCCGCGGTCGGAGAGGAAATTGGTGAGAAGCCGTGGGCCGTACTGGCCCGAAGCGTAGACGACGGCGGCCATCGTCACGGAAAACACCGTACCGGCAACGCCGATCATCGAGCCGGCGACGGCGGTCAGGATGGCGCGCGCGCCGTCCGGCCGGCTCGCGACGAAGAAGAGCTGGCTCGGTATCCAGTTGCCGCCGAGCCACCGGTCGATCATGGTCGAGGCCAGCGAAAGCACGAAGGCGGCAAGCGCCATGATCGTCGGAATGAACCAGTAGCTGGAGCGCAATTGCTCCAGAAGCTTGTCGAACCGCGCCCTCAGACCCATCACGCTATCCCTTTCCGTGTCCGGCGATGAAAGCACGGGCGAGTTGACGGACGGTATCCTCGAGCCGCCGTTTCCCGCCCGGTCGCCAGCCGAGAGCGCGCAGGCGATCGCTCCTCATGATGCCGAGCGCGGACGGGTCGCCGCGCTCGGGCAGGGCATTTTCGCATGCGCTTTCCTCGGCAAGCATACGAAGGATGTCTCGGCGGTCGGCGACGACGTCGGAGACGTTGAGGAGCAGGTCCGACGGCGCCGATGTGCGAAACAGCGCGAGGCGGACGGCCTGCGCAACGTCTTCGCCGTGCACTTCCGTCCCGCAGCGCGGTGCGATCGCGCGTCCGGCGAGCCAGTCGGCAAAGAGCGCTTCCCATTTGTGGCGACCGGTGCCGGGCGTCGCGCCGTAGACGCCGGTCACGCGCAGGCGGGTCGTGACGAAATCCGGTCCGGCGAGGGCGGCAAGGTCGGCTTCCGCCTCGTGTTTGACGGTACCGTAGAGAGTGTCGGGATGCGCCACCGTCTTTTCGTGAAGCGATGTGCCGGCCGGTTCAGAGCCATAGACGGCGCGCGAGGAAAGGAAGACCGCCGATCGGATGCCGGCCGCCTTCGCCGCTTCGAAGAGCGCTCGGCTTCCATCGCGGTTGGCGCGGCTGAAACCGGCAGGATCGTCGCCTTCGCCACCGCGATAGCGACCCGGCACGTGGGCGAAGGCCGCGTGGACGAGATGGGTCGTCCCGGCGAGTGCCGCGGGGGCGAGATGGTATGGGTCGAGCGTCAACCTATGAAATTCGACGGGTCGCGAAAAGCCGGGTTCCGGCAGCGCGCGCCCGGCGGCGACGACCGCGTGACCTTCGGCGAGCAGGTGTTCGACGACGAAGCGTCCGACATGGCCGGCACCGCCGGTGACAAGAACCCTCACTGCGCGGTACCCGGTCCGGGGAGGCCGGCGATATCGGGGATCGGCGCGCCGTCGTGGAAGGCGTGCCACAGGTCGATCAGCGGCCGAAGCCGGTCGGCCCTGCCGTGGCCGATTTCCCACGGCTTTTCGTACTGGTAGTGCAGCACGCCGATCGAGGGCCAGTGCCAGAGTTCCGGCAGGTTGAACCAGACGTATTGCAGCATGTTCATGGTGACCGGCAGACCGTGCCAGTCGGGAAAGTACGTCTGGAGGAATGTCTGGTCGGTGCGCGGCCAGAAGGCGTCCGGCGCATCCAGCGCTTCGAGCATCGCCGCGTAGGTCGCGTTGGAAGGGCGCGCGACGAAGACGCCCGAGTTCAGCCGATGGAAGTCCACGAGGCTCTCGTAGACGTTGGGGGCGGCGGAGAATTCGGGGTAGGCGAAAAGCTTGTCGATGGTCTTGAGCACCAGCGTATCGGCGTCGAGAAAGACCACGCGCTCGTACTCGGTCAGTTCCCACAACCGCAATTTCGCGAAGTTGTCGAGCGGCGTGTGGAAGTCTGGTTTACGCCCCTTCGTGAACGGCTTGTCGGCATGCAGGCGACCCCTGGCATGGCGCGCATCGAACGCTTTTGATGTCGCAAGCAGTGCGACCGGATGGAGGCGCGCACCGAGTTCGGCAAGAGGTGCGAGGTCGGCTTCGCCGACGCCGCCGGTATGCATGACGACGATGTCGGCCGCGGTGCCGGAAAGGCGCAACGAGCGAACGAGTGCCTTCGCGCCTTTTGCGAAGTCCGCATTGGTGACCAATGTGACGTAGGCGTAGCGGGGGCGGGGCGGGTTCAATGTTTATTCAATGCCTAATAAAGGATAGTCTGCTATTCAAGGTCCCGTCGAAGACGCCCGCATGCTGGACCGTGGAGATAGGGCATGGCCGTCAAACACAAAGAGACAAAAGTTCACAGCGGAACGAAAGGGGGAAAGACCGGCTGTGGAACCGACACCAGAGAACACCCTTCCCATTGGGTGAATACGCACGAGCGTATCAGCTGCAACAAGAATGGCTGCAGAAACTAGGCGCGTCTTCACCCAACGTCGATCGGACGATGCCTGTGCGAATGACGCAGCCGATCAGCCGACGCTCTTCAGCCGCTTTCCCTCCGGATCGCGCTCCACCGTCTTGGCAATCTCCTTCGTCCACGCGGAAACGGCCGGAACGCGCGAGCGGTCGATGCGGTAGGCGTATTTGCGGGCGACATCGACGACCTCGCTCATCAGCCCCTGTTCGAGCGTGATCGGATCGAGGCCGAGGGCGCGGAACTGTTCGTTGCGCACGACGAGGTCGTTCTCGGCGGCTTCCTTGCGCGGGTTCGGCAGGTAGGCGATCTTCGTCCCCGTCATCTCGGCGATCATCTCCGCCAGATCGCGCACCCGGTGCGTCTCGGTCATCTGGTTGAAGATCTTCACCCGGTCGCCCGCTTCGGGCGGATTGGCGAGCGCCAGTTCCACGCAGCGCACCGAATCCTGGATATGGATGAAGGCGCGTGTCTGGCCGCCCGTGCCGTGGACGGTCAGCGGATGGCCGATCGCCGCCTGGATGAGGAAGCGGTTCAAGACCGTACCGTAGTCGCCGTCGTAGTCGAAGCGGTTGACGAGCTGCTCGTGCCGGCGTGTCTCATCCGTGTGCGTGCCCCAGACGATGCCCTGGTGCAGGTCGGTGATGCGAACGCCGTCGTTCCTGGCGTAGAACTGGAAGACGAGCTGATCCAGGCACTTCGTCATGTGATAGATCGAGCCCGGATTGGCCGGGTAGAGGATCTCCTGGCTGGCGGTCTCGCCCGAAAGCGTCTCGACGCCGACCGGCAGGTATCCTTCCGGGATCGCGGCGCCGACGCTCGAATAGCCGTAGACGCCCATCGTGCCGAGATGGACGAGGTGGGCGTCGAGGCCGATCTCAACCATCGCGTTCAGGAGGTTGTGCGTGGCGTTGACGTTGTTGTTGACCGTGTAGTTCTTGTGGCGGTCCGTCTTCATGGAATAGGGCGCGGCGCGCTGCTCGGCGAAATGGACGACGGCGTCCGGTCGTTCCTCGGCGAGCCAGTTCTTCAGGACGTCGTAGTCCTTTGCCAGATCGATGAGGTGGAAATGGATGCGCCGTCCGGTCTCGGCGTGCCAGATTCGCGTGCGTTCCTGGATCGAATCCATCGGCGTCAGCGACTGCACGCCGAGTTCGGTGTCGATCCAACGGCGCGAAAGGTTGTCGACGATGTGGATCTCGTGGTCGCGCGCAGACAGGTGCAGCGCGGTCGGCCAGCCGACGAAACCGTCGCCACCCAGAACAGCAATCTTCATGGCGTTATCGTACCCTCTTGTCCGGTAGAGCGCGGAAGCGGTATCGCTTCGGTGTGACAGAAATACAGGTCTGTTCGGCGATTCCAAGCGCGAATGGCGCTTCGGCGTTCGCGTGCGGACGCGGCAGACGGAGCGGTGCGTGAACCATTCCATCGCAGGCGAACTGAGCGCGACGGGGCATCGCCTCCTCCAGCGCGTCTACTATGAAGACACGGACTTTTCCGGTGCCGTCTACCATGCGCGCTACCTGCATTTCCTCGAACGCGGTCGCACGGACTACCTGCGCCTTCTCGGCGTCGAGCAGGGTGGGCTGCTTTCCGGCGACGGCGGGGACGGCGAGGGGCTCGGCTTCATGGTGCATCGCATGGAGATCGATTTTCGGGCGCCGGCGCGCATGGACGACATCCTGACGATCGCCACGACGAGCGAACGGGCGGGCGGCGCCAAGCTCGTGCTCGTTCAGACGATCGAACGGGACGAACGTCTGCTGATCACGGCGCGCGTCGTCGTCGCGGTCGTCAACGGGCGCGGCCGCCCGCGCCGCCTTCCGCCGGCGCTCGCGGAAGGGCTTCGGGCGCACGCGACGGCTGCGCGTGATGGGGTGTCTTCGAACGAGGGGTGACGGCGCCAAGCGCCGGTTCGGGCGTGGCATACCGGCCCTCGGTTCGGTGAACGAGCGTTCAAACCGTCGTGATCGGCGGCCGGGAAAGGGTGGACTGCGCGACGCGTGCACCGGAAAGTAACGCTTGCTTAACCATAACAGGTGCCTAATGCGTAGCGATCGCGGCGTTCCGCACTCGCCATGCTTTGACCAAGATTGGCCTAGAGAAGGCGAAAAAGAGCGCCGGCGGGCCGTGTCGAGCGGCCGGACGGCATCCGTGCCGCTTGGCAAGTCCGGCCGGATGGAACTCGCCAACCGCTTGAGAAGGCGGCGGGCGCTCGGACCTTGAGGGCACTTGGGTAATGGATAACGTAGCACTGGCGGCGACGAGCCATGTGACGCTGTGGTCGCTGTTCATGCAGGCCGGCTTCATCGTCAAGCTCGTGATGCTCGGCCTTCTCTGCGCTTCGGTCTGGACGTGGGCGATCATCGTCGACAAGGCGGTCGCCTATGGGCGCATGCGCCGGGCGCTGAACGGTTTCGAGCAGATCTTCTGGTCCGGACAGTCGCTCGAGGAGCTCTACCGGACGCTTTCGGACCGAAAGACGACGGGCATGGGTTCGCTCTTCGTGGCGGCGATGCGCGAATGGAAGAAATCCTTCGAACGGGGCGCACGCTCGCCGGAAGGCCTGCAGATGCGCATCGACAAGGCGATGGACGTGACGCTCGCCCGCGAGGCGGAGCGACTGGAAGCGCGGCTCGGATCGCTGGCGACCATCGGTTCGGCCGCACCCTTCGTTGGGCTGTTCGGCACCGTCGTCGGCATCATGACGTCGTTCCAGTCGATCGCCGGCTCGCAGTCGACGAACCTCGCCGTCGTGGCGCCGGGCATCGCCGAGGCGCTGCTTGCGACCGCGATCGGTCTCGTTGCCGCCATTCCGGCCGTCGTCGCCTACAACAAGTTCACCGGCGACGTGGGCAAGCTCAATCAGCGCATGGAAGGCTTCGCCGACGAGTTCGGCACCATCCTTTCGCGCCAGATCGACGAAAAGCTGCAGGCGCCGCAGCACCGGGCGGCCGCCGAATAGGCGCCGCGTTCAAGCAAACCGACGGGGAAACCAGCCGATGGCCATGTCCGCAGGCAGTTCCGCATACGCGGCCGGTTCGCGCCGGCGCGGCCGCCGCCGCGGTGGCGGGCGCCAGCCGATGAGCGAGATCAACGTCACGCCGCTCGTCGACGTGATGCTGGTGCTGCTGATCATCTTCATGGTGGCGGCACCGCTGATGACGGTCGGTGTGCCGATCGACCTGCCGGAGACGCAGGCGAAGGCGCTGAACTCCGACACGCAGCCGATCACGATCTCGGTGAACAAGGCCGGCGAGATCTTCCTTCAGGACACCAAGATCCCGCTCGACGGCGTGGTTCCCAAGCTCAAGGCGATCGCCGGTACGGGCTACGACCAGCGCATCTACGTGCGCGGCGACACGAATGCCGGCTACGGCGTGGTCATGAAGGTCATGGCGCGCATCTCCGCCGCCGGTTTCAGCAATCTCGGGCTCGTCACGAGCCAGGAGAAGAACGACGGCTGATCCGCGACCATGAAGACGGCGCTTGTCACATCTGCGGTTTTGCATGCGGCCGTCATCTCCTGGGCGCTCGTCAGCCTGAGTGCGCCGCGCACGCTCGACGTCGCGGACATGGAGGCCGTGCCGGTCGACATCGTGCCGGTGGAATCGATCACGCGCACCGAGCAGGGCGACAAGAAGGCGCCGAAGAGCGATACACCGGCGCCAAAGCCCACGCAGCGCCCGGACCCGGTCAAGGACGCCAAGAATGTCGGCGACAACACCGTCGATCTCGACGGGCCTTCCGGCGAGAAGCCGAGCAAGCGCGAGGTGAAAGCGGCGGCACCGCCGAAGGCCGACGAAAAGAAGCCCGAGATCAGCGACGAGAAGGCAGCCGAGCCGAAGCCTGCCCCGAAGGCACCGCCGAAGCCGAAGGAAACCGAGGTCGCCTCGCTGCCGAAGCCTCAGGAGACGCCCGAACCGGCACCGGCACCCGCACCGGACGAGGCCGCCAAGGCGGCGCCGGCTCCGGACGAACCCCAGCCGGCGCCCGAGGACGACCAGCCGGCGAAGGAAGCCGCGCCGGATTTCGCGAGCCTTCCCGACGCCGGACCGACGCCCGCGAGCCGCCCGAAACCGCCGGCTCCGAAACCGGAAGAGGCCGAGAAGAAGCCCGAGCCGAAACCGGAGAAGAAGACCGAGGAGCCGAAGCCGGAAGAGATGAAGGTCGCCGAGGCGAAGCCCGACGACGCGCCGAAGCCCGAGGACACCCCGAAGGACGAGCCGAAGCCGAACAAGGCCGCCGCTTCGAAGAAGTCGGACTTCGACGCCGACCAGATCGCCGCGATGCTCAATCGCGACAAGCAGCAGGGCGGCGGCGCCAAGCGCTCCGACCAGGAAGCCTCGCTCGGCACGACGAAGCCTTCGCTCGACGACCGGCTGACGCTTTCCGAAATGGACGCGCTGCGCAGCCAGATCCAGCGCAACTGGAACATCATTCCCGGCCTCGACGGGGCCGACGAGGTGCGCATCCGCGTTTCGATGCGCCTCGATCCTTCCGGCGCGATCGTCGGCCAGCCGCAGGTCGATGCGACGGGCGGGCCCCTGCAGACGCGCCAGACGCTCGCCTCCGGCGCGCGCCGCGCCGTGCAGATGGCCTCGCCGTTCCAGGGGCTGCCGCGTGAAAAATACGATTCATGGTCCGAGGTCGTGGTGAACTTCGACCCGAGCCGGATGTACTAGAAAGGCTTTCTGCGATGAAACTGACGAGACGACAGTTCGCCGGGGGCATGCTTGCGCTTCCCGGGCTTGCGAGCCTGGCACGTCCGGCGTTCGCCCGTGTCGAGGTCGATGTCAATCAGGGCAGCGTGAAACCGCTGCCGATCGCCATCACCGACTTCATTTCCGACGGAGACCTCGGTCCGCGCGTCTCGAAGGTGGTCTCGGACGACCTGCAGCGCTCCGGCCTGTTCGCGCCGGTCGATCCGAGCGCCTTCATCGAGCAGATCTCCGACCCCAACAGCACGCCCAACTTCGACAACTGGCGCGTCCTGAAGGCACAGGCGCTCGTCACAGGTGCGGTCGGCCGGGAATCGGACGGACGCCTGCGCGCGGAGTTCCGGCTGTGGGACGTCTATGGCGGCCGGCAGATGACCGGCCAGCAGTTCTTCACGCAGCCCGACAACTGGCGGCGCGTCGCGCACCTGATCGCCGATGCGATCTACGAGCAGCTGACCGGCGAGAAGGGCTATTTCGACACGCGCATCGTCTTCGTCTCCGAGAGCGGTTCGAAGACGCAGCGCGTGAAGCGGCTCGCCATCATGGACCAGGACGGCGCGAACGTGCGCATGCTGACCAACGGGTCGAGCCTCGTGCTGACGCCGCGTTTTTCGCCGAACAGCCAGGAAATCACCTACATGTCCTTCGAGGGCGGGCAGCCGCGGGTCTACCTGCTGCAGCTTTCGAACGGCAACCGCCAGCTCGTCGGCAACTTCCCGGGCATGACCTTCGCACCGCGCTTCTCGCCGGACGGCCAGCGCGTCATCATGAGCATGGAGCAGGAAGGCAACGCCAACATCTACACAATGGACCTCGGCTCGCGGCAGACCTACCGGCTGACGAGCACGTCGGCGATCGACACCTCGCCGTGCTACTCGCCGGACGGGCGCCAGGTCGTCTTCGAATCCGATCGCGGCGGCGCGCAGCAGCTCTACGTGATGGGGTCCGACGGCTCGAACCAGAACCGGATCTCCTTCGGCAACGGCTCGTATTCGACGCCGGTCTGGTCGCCGCGCGGCGACGTCATCGCCTTCACGAAGAAATCCGGCAACGCGTTCGCGATCGGCGTCATGCGCCCGGACGGTTCGGGCGAGCGCACGCTGACGAGCGGCTTCCTGAACGAGGGGCCGACGTGGGCACCGAACGGTCGGGTCATCATGTTCTTCAAGGAGCCGGCCGGCGCGCCGGGACCGCACCTCTATTCGGTGGACCTTTCCGGCTACAACGAGCGCCGCGTGCCGACGCCGGACTACGGCTCGGATCCGGCCTGGTCGCCGCTTCTCAGTTAGGCAAACGTTCACCCTGTTCGTTGGCTGCCCGTTAACCGCGATCGGTTAGGGTAGCGATAACCTTAATGCCCTCAAGGAGACCGGCCATGTTCCGTTATGGAACCCTCGTCCGCAGCCCCGTCGTTCTGGCTCTCGTCGCCACGCTCGCCATTGCGGGCTGCGCTTCCAAGCGTGGACTGCCGAACAACGCGGCCGACCTCGGCCTCAATGGCCAGAACGGTGCGTACGGCGCCAATGGCGGCTACGGCAGCGCATCCGCACAGCCGGGCTCGCGAAAGGACTTCACGCTGAACGTCGGCGACCGGGTCTTCTTCGACACCGATTCCTCCTCCATCCGGGCGGACGCGCAGGCGACGCTGGCGCGCCAGGCGCAGTGGCTCAACCAGTATCCGAACTATCCGGTGACGATCGAGGGCCACACGGACGAGCGCGGCACCCGCGAATACAACCTTGCGCTCGGCGCGCGCCGTGCGAGTGCTGCCAAGCAGTACCTCGTTTCGCAGGGCGTGCCGGCGAGCCGCATCAAGATCATCTCCTACGGCAAGGAACGCCCGGTCGCGACCTGCGATCAGTCGTCCTGCTGGTCGCAGAACCGGCGCGCCGTCACGGTGCTGACCGGCGCCGGAAGCTGACGACGCCCAAGGGCCGGGCTTACCTGTCCCACGCAAATCGCCTGTGAAAAGGCGGCCGTACCGGTCGCCTTTTCGTCGCGAAGATCATATTTTAGCCGAACTCGCTCGGATGGTAGCCGCCATGAACGGAATGCCATGCGCGGGACGGGATCCGGCGTGCGCGTGGACGGCAGGAAAGTCGAAGGAACCATGAAGGCAGTCTCCAAGCTTCTCGCCGCCGGCCTGCTGCTTGCGACCGCGAGCGGTGCGCACGCGTTCTCGCTGTCGTCGTTGACCGGCCATGGCCAAAATGCCGACGCACGCGGGGAGAACGGGCAACCGGTGCTGATGGCGCAGTCCAGCGACGATTCGGTCGAGACGGGCCAGCTCTCCGAGCAGGTACGCAAGCTGACCGGCAAGGTCGAGGACCTGAACTACCAGCTTCTGCAGATGCAGGAGCAGATGCGCCAGATGCAGAAGGACTACGAGTTCCGCTTCCAGCAGCTCGAAGGCGGATCGGCTTCCGGCGGTCAGCCGCAACAAAGTGGCGACGCCGGCAAAAGTGCGACCGGCGGCCAGAAGCGCAAGCAGGGCGGTGACCAAGCTTCGGCGAACGATGCGTCGGACGGTGCCGCCCCGTCTTCGCTCGGCACGATGACCGTCGACGAGAACGGCAACCCTGTCGGCGGATCGGTCTCCGATCCGGGTGCCAACGCCAGCGGCCCGGACGATTCGGCTTCGCCGAAGGCGATCTACGATCAGGCCTACAACCAGGTTCTGGACGGCCAGTACGAGGCGGCCGAAAAGGGCTTCCGCGACTATCTGGATATCTATCCCGACGGCCCGCAGGCCGGCGACGCCACCTACTGGCTGGGCGAAAGCGCGTTCGCACAGGGGCAGTTCGAGGACGCGGCGCGCTCCTTCCTCGATGCGCACAAGAAGTACCCGGACTCCAAGAAGGCGCCTGAAGCGCTTTTGAAGCTCGGCATGTCCCTTGCCGCACTCAAGAACACCGATACGGCCTGCGCCACGTTTCGCGAAGTCGGCAAGCGTTATCCGAACGCTCCCGGTTCGGTGACGAAGAAGGTGAAGAGCGAGGAAAAGCGCGCCGGCTGCTGATGGCCGGTTCGCTCGAGCACGCGGCGAGCGCGTTTCTCGCCTCGCTCGACCGGGCGGGGCCGCTCGTCGTCGCCGTTTCGGGCGGCGGCGATTCCATGGCGCTGCTCGCGTCACTCGACGAAGCGAACCGAACGCTCGGCGCCCCCCGCCGGCTCATTGCCGCGACGGTCGATCACGGCCTGCGTGCCGGCTCCGCCGCCGAGGCGGAGATGGTGGCCGGGTTCTGTGCGACGCGGGGACTTTGCCACCGCATCCTGCGCTGGGAAGGCGAAAAGCCGCAGAGCGGCCTTCAGGCGAAAGCACGTCTCGCACGATACGATCTTCTGGCAGGCTGTGCCGAGCGCGAAGGTGCGATCGCCATCGTTACGGCGCACACCTTCGACGACCAGGTCGAGACCGTGGCGATGCGCTCACGGCGTTCGACGACGGCCGGCGGCAGCGCGCCGGGCCTTGCCGGCATGGCGACGGCGACGCTCTTTCGCCGCCGCCACTGGATCCTGCGGCCCTTTCTGACGCTTCGCCGTGCCGACCTCCGGCATTGGCTGGAAGAGGCGTCGGTCGGCTGGATCGACGATCCGAGCAACGAGGACCGGCGGTTCGAGCGGGTACGCACGCGCAGCGAAACGCAGGGCATTTCGGCCGCATCGATCGAAAATCATCGAAGCGCGCGGGTGGAACGGGCAGCACGGCTCGCGGCGATCATCGGGGAACGGGTACGCCTGCATTCCGGCGTCGCGCTTTCGTTCGCCTGGTCCGGCGAGGACCACCGGGATATGGAGGAGCTGATCGGCGTTCTCGCGCCGCTCGTTGGCGGGAAGGCATATGCAGCCGGGGCCGTGCCCACGGCACGTGCGAGCGCGCTTCTTCAAGCAGGCGGCGGGAACGCGCGGGCGACCGTCGCACGGGTTCTTCTTCATCGCCGTGCTGGACGCGTCTACCTTCACCGGGAGCGCCGCGGGCTTGATGCGGTTCGGCTTGCGGCGGGTGCCGAGACGGTGATCGACGGGCGCTATCGGGTGCGCAATGCTTCGTCCGATACGGCCCTCATCGATTTCGGCGCTCCGGGCGAAACGCCGGCGGGCGACCTTCCGCCGATCATCGCGAAGGCAGCCTTTGCGGCGGAGCCTTATCTTGATGGCCGGTCGCTTGCGGTACGGTGCGCAGGAGAGCGCGGCATGGTTACCGTCGAGCGTCATCTCGCGCCGCATGACGTTTTTCTGCCGCTCTTCGACCTCAGGATAGCAGATGCATGTGCTTTCTTGTTCGGCATTCGGCCCTATCCGGCGCCGCCCTCGCAATTAGGCATCCTGTGAAATTCTCGGCGCTTCCGCCCGCTCGCCTTGGCAACGGCGCGCTCAAAACCTATGTTGACCGACAAATGCGTCTGGCCCCTTGACGGTCGACGGCAGGCTTCGGGGAGTTCCATGAACCCTAATTTCCGCAATTTCGCCCTGTGGGCCATCATCGCCCTATTGCTGATCGCGCTGTTCAACATGTTCCAGCAGCCGAGTCAGCAGTCGAACGGACGCGATATCGCCTACTCGCAGTTCCTGAAGGACGTCCAGCAGGGGCGTGTCGACCAGGTGACGATTACCGGGAACCAGATTTCCGGCAACTATTCCGGCGGTGGCGGACAGTTCCAAACCTATTCGCCGGGCGACCAGAACCTCGTCGACAAGCTCGAGGACAAGAACGTCGAGATCAAGGCCAAGCCGCCTTCGGACGGGTCGAACACGCTGTTCGGCTATCTGATCTCGTGGCTGCCGATCCTGCTCATCCTCGGCGTGTGGATCTTCTTCATGCGCCAGATGCAGGGCGGTTCGCGCGGTGCCATGGGCTTTGGCAAGTCCAAGGCTAAGCTTCTGACGGAGGCGCACGGGCGCGTGACCTTCGACGACGTCGCCGGCGTCGAGGAGGCGAAGGAGGATCTCGAGGAGATCGTCGAGTTCCTGCGCGATCCGCAGAAGTTCCAGCGCCTCGGCGGACGGATTCCGCGCGGCGTGTTGCTCGTCGGGCCTCCCGGTACTGGCAAGACGCTTCTCGCCCGCTCGATCGCCGGTGAGGCGAACGTTCCGTTCTTCACGATTTCGGGCTCCGACTTCGTCGAGATGTTCGTCGGTGTCGGTGCATCCCGCGTGCGCGATATGTTCGAGCAGGCGAAGAAGAACGCGCCCTGCATCATCTTCATCGACGAGATCGACGCCGTCGGCCGGCATCGTGGCGCCGGCCTCGGCGGCGGCAACGACGAGCGCGAGCAGACGCTGAACCAGTTGCTGGTCGAGATGGACGGCTTCGAGGCGAACGAGGGCGTCATCCTCATCGCCGCGACGAACCGTCCGGACGTGCTCGACCCCGCGCTGATGCGGCCGGGCCGTTTCGACCGTCAGGTCGTCGTGCCGAACCCGGACATCACCGGTCGCGAGCGTATCCTCAAGGTGCACGTGCGCAACGTGCCGCTGGCGCCGAACGTCGATCTCAAGGTGCTCGCTCGCGGTACGCCGGGCTTTTCCGGCGCCGACCTGATGAACCTTGCCAACGAGGCGGCGCTGCTCGCCGCGCGCCGCAACAAGCGCCTCGTGACCATGCTCGAGTTCGAGGACGCCAAGGACAAGGTGATGATGGGAGCGGAGCGCCGCTCCAACGCGATGACGCAGGAGGAAAAGAAGCTCACTGCGTATCACGAGGGTGGCCACGCCATCGTTGCGCTGAACGTGCCGATCGCCGATCCCGTCCACAAGGCGACGATCATTCCGCGCGGCCGTGCGCTCGGCATGGTGATGCAGCTGCCCGAGGGTGACCGCTACTCGATGAGCTACAAGTGGATGATCTCCAGGCTCGCCATCATGATGGGCGGCCGCGTCGCCGAGGAACTGACCTTCGGCAAGGAGAACATCACCTCCGGTGCGTCTTCCGACATCGAGCAGGCGACGAAGCTCGCCCGCGCCATGGTCACGCAATGGGGCTTTTCCGACGAGCTCGGCCAGGTCTCCTACGGCGAGAACCAGCAAGAAGTCTTCCTCGGCCATCAGGTCGCCCAGCAGAAGAACGTTTCCGAATCCACGGCGCAGAAGATCGACAGCGAGATCCGGCGTCTGGTCGACGAAGCCTACGCGACCGCACGGCGCATCCTGACGGAGCAGAACAAGGAATTCGTCGCTCTGGCGGAAGGCCTGCTCGAATACGAGACGCTGACCGGCGACGAGATCCGCGCGCTCGTGCGCGGCGAGAAGCCCGCGCGCGACATCGGCGACGACACGCCGCCGAGCCGTGGTTCGGCCGTGCCGAAGACGGGCAACCGCAAGGACGGCGAACCGGGCCGCAAGGGCGACGAGCCGGATACCGGCATGGAGCCACAGCCGCAATAGGCGTTTACCTGACGTTTTCGTCCGGCGTTTTATATGCTGAAAGGGCCGCTTCCTTAAGCGGCCCTTTCCATTTTTGCGACATGCTGTAACCGTTTCTGACGGAGCCCGGCCTGTATTCCACGCCGGCTTTGATCTAGTTTCGGTACCGGAGAGGATCGGGGACACGCGAACATGACACGGCGCTATTTCGGAACGGACGGCATTCGGGGACAATCCAACCGCTTCCCGATGACACCGGATCTCGCAATGCGGGTGGGGATTGCCGTCGGCACCATCTTCCGGCGCGGGGACCATCGCCACCGCGTGGTCATCGGCAAGGACACGCGCCTTTCCGGCTACATGCTGGAAAACGCGATGGTCGCGGGCTTCACGGCCGCTGGCGTCGACGCCTTCATCCTCGGCCCGATGCCGACACCGGCCGTCGCCATGCTGACGCGCTCGCTGCGCGCGGATATCGGCGTGATGATCTCCGCTTCGCACAATCCGTTCGAGGACAACGGCATCAAGCTGTTCGGCCCGGACGGCTTCAAGCTTTCCGACGATCTCGAAAGCGAGATCGAGCGGCTGATCGACCAGGACATTCCCGCCCAGCTCGTCGCTTCGGACAAGATTGGCCGCGCGACGCGCATCGACGGCGTGCAGGACCGCTACATCGAGTTCGCCAAGCGCACCATGCAGAAGGACCTTTCGCTCGCCGGGCTCCGGGTGGTCGTGGATACGGCGAACGGCGCGGCCTACCGCGTCGCGCCGAAGGCGCTCTGGGAACTCGGTGCGGAAGTGTTTTCGATCGGCAACGAGCCGAACGGCATGAACATCAACCTCAATTGCGGTTCCATGCACCCCGAAGCGCTCGCCCGGAAGGTGCACGAGGTGCGCGCCGACATCGGCATCGCGCTCGACGGGGATGCCGACCGCGTGGTGATCGTCGACGAGACCGGAACCGTCGTCGACGGCGACCAGCTGATGGCCGTCATCGCGGAATCCTGGGCGGCCGACCAGTTGCTGCGCGGGGAGGGGATCGTCGCGACCGTGATGTCGAATCTCGGGCTGGAGCGTTTTCTGGCCGGGAAGGGGCTGTCGCTCGCGCGCACCCGCGTCGGCGACCGCTACGTCGTCGATCACATGCGCCAGAACGACTTCAACGTCGGCGGCGAGCAGTCGGGCCACATCGTGCTTTCCGACTTCGCGACGACCGGCGACGGTCTGGTGGCGGCGCTGCAGGTGCTTTCCCGGGTCAAGCGGATGGACCGGCCGGTCAGCGAGGTCTGTCGCCGTTTCGAGCCCGTGCCGCAGATCCTGCGCAACGTTCGGACCACCGGCAAGCCGCTCGAGAACGCCGGCGTGAAGGCGGCGATCGCCGATGCGGAAAGCGATCTGGCAGCGAACGGTCGTCTCGTCATCCGTCCTTCCGGGACCGAACCGCTGATCCGCGTCATGGCGGAAGGCGACGACGAGGCGCAGCTCAATCGCATCGTCGAGGGCCTCGTCGCCGTCATCGGCGGTGTTCGGGAAGCCGCCTGAGACCGAAAGCCAGGACGGCGATCATCCGGGGCGGCGATGCGGTTCTCTTACGTTACCCGCATGGAACCGCGGAGTTCGTACAGTCCGCTCTGGGCATCAATTCCCGTGCGTGCCGTGAAGCGCCGGCTTCCTGCGTTTGGAGGCCACTTATTCGTTCTTTCGCGTGCATTCACAGGCGTGAATACAACCCGTCTGCTGCCGTCGGTTGAGAAAAGCGGCGTTCGTTTTCGTGGTTAAGCACCTTTTAAATCTTTAGGGTCATTTTTCCCCTCGTACCATTCATGCCGCACAAGGGCGTGCGGATTCGATACCGGGGGATTGATCCTTGAAAACACTCGCCATTGCTTTCGGCCTGGCCCTCCTGTCCGCTGCGGGCAGTGCGGGTGCAGCCGACCTCTACCAGCCCGAGCCTGCGCCGCAGCCCGAGCCGATCGTCCAACCCGTCGCCGCCAGCGGCTGGTATCTGCGAGGCGATGTCGGCTACGCGTTCGGACACAGCCGCGGCGGTTATTACTTTCCGGACGGCAACTACAAGGAATTCGACCACACGAAGCTGGACGATAGCTGGTTCGGCGGCGCCGGCATCGGCTATCAGGTAACCAAGCACTTTCGGGTGGACTTCACCGGGGACTACGGCTCCGGCGCGGATTTCAAGGGTCATTCGGAGTGCGGCGACAGCAGCTGCTATTCCAACGACACCTCTTCGGCGCACATGCTGAGCCTGCTCGCCAACGCCTATGTCGATCTCGGGACCTATTACGGCATCACGCCTTATGTCGGCGCCGGTATCGGCGGCACGCACATCGATTTCGGCAAGTTCACCAGTTCCACCCATTGCGGCGGCAGCGCCTGCGGCGGCGCATACGACCTTTCCTTCGATTACGACGGCAAGTCCGACTGGCGCTTCACCTATGCGCTCATGGCCGGTGCGTCGGTGGACCTGACGTGCAACCTGAAGTTCGACACGAGCTATCGCTATCGTCATGTTTCCGGTGGCGGGATGTCGGAGAACATCGTGGCGTCGGACGCGTATGCCAACCCGTATGGCCGCTCTTACGACAAGGGCATCGACCTGCACGACGTGCGTGCCGGTCTGCGCTACACCTTCGGTGGCTGCGCGCAGCCTGCGCCGGTCTACGCGACCTACGAGCAGCCGTCCGAACCGGTCTACAAGTAGGCCCGTACCCGAACGATACGCATGAAAAAGGCCGCCCGGTTCGCCGGGCGGCCTTTTTCGTTCTGCTCCCCGCGAACGCGAAACATGGTGAAGGGTCGGTTAAGCGGCATGCTTAACCGCGGCTTAACCGCTCTTCGCCTAGAGTTCGGCGCAGTGAGCGGCCGGAGGGTCTCGGCCGCACGTTGCCTTGGGGGCCCAAGTCCATGTCGTCCATGCCGAACCGTATCAAAGCACTCCTCCTCGCGGCCGCCGGATGTGCGGCACTTGCCGCGCCCGCGGCTGCTGCCGATCTCGACAGCGTGCTGCTCGAAGCGCCCGAACTGCCCGAAACACGCCCGGTCGAAGTGGGGACCGGGTGGTATCTGCGCGGCGATGTCGGCTATTCGCTCGACACGAACAACGTCGATTCGGACTGGGGCGGCACGGCCGGCTTCGGCTACCATTTCAACGACTATCTGCGTTCGGACCTGACCGTGGAATACAACCAGGGCTCTTCGAGCGACGCGATCGACCAGGACTTCAATTCCTGGGGCTTTCTGCTGAACGGCTATGTCGACCTCGGCACCTATATGGGCGTGACGCCCTATGTCGGCGGCGGTGTGGGTACCGTGAACGTCCACTGGAAAGGTGTCGACGAGCCGGACGACATCGAGACCCGGGACGACGACTGGCGTTTCGCCTATCAGCTTTCGGCTGGCCTCGCCTATGCCGTCACGGACAATCTGAAGCTTACGGTCGGATACCGCTATCTCAATGTCGACGGCGGCGAACGCTATCAGATCGGCGACGAGAAGTACGACGACGACGGCTACACGAAGAGCGAGATCCGGGGCGGACTACTCTACGACATCTGGTAGGCGTGGAACGCATCGCACGGTGAAAAAAAGGGCGGCTGAAAAGCCGCCCTTTGCGTATCTGCGTTTCCGGATCGGTTCAGCGCGGCGTCGCCGTTGCGATGATGCGTCCCGTGTGCCGGTTGATCAGCAGGTATTGATCGTCCGCCCGTACCCAGACCCGCCCGGCACCCGGCGCGCGAAGCCGGTGCGTGCGGTATTCGACCACGCGGCCGCGATCGCGATGCGGCAGCACGACGCCCGTGCGCCAGTGATTATGATGCGGCGCATGCTGGCGAACGATCACCTTCTTGTGGATCACGGTCGTGGTGTGGTGGCTCTGCGCGAACGCGGCTGCCGGCATCAGCATGGCGACGGCGGAAAGGGCGAGGGCGAGGCGTTTCATGGCATTTTCCTGTTTTCGTTGCATGAATAGCGGCGTGTGTCGCTGGTTCGACATTCGGCCTTGCTCGCTGAACGGCTCGTGAATGGAAGAGGGCCAGAATGGGGCACCGCGTGACATGCCGTGCTGGCGCGGTTGTTCGACATGAACTGCAAACGGATGGCGGCTTTGCCGATCTGCGACGTTTTTCCACTTGAACCGGCGGCCCTCTCTCGCTACCTCTTTGCGTGGGACATCCCTCCCCAACGAGGGACTCACTATCTGGAAGGGTAGCCATCATGGCGACTATCGCTACGCCGGACCTGCGTCCGGCCAATCCCCGCTTTTCTTCAGGCCCCTGCGCGAAGCGTCCCGGATGGACGCCGGAAGCGCTTTCCGATGCCGCGACGGGCCGTTCCCATCGTGCCAAGATCGGCAAGGCCAAGCTTAAGGAAGCCATCGACCTCACCCGCGAGGTGCTCGAGGTTCCGGCCGACTATCGCATCGGCATCGTGCCGGCTTCCGACACCGGCGCCGTCGAGATGGCCATGTGGTCGCTGCTCGGCGAGCGCGGCGTCGATGTTGCCGCCTGGGAAAGCTTCGGCTCCGGCTGGGTGACCGACGCGCTCAAGCAGCTCAAGCTCGAAGACGCCCGCAAGTTCGAGGCGGACTACGGCAAGCTGCCGGATCTGACCGAGGTCGATTTCGACCGCGACGTCGTCTTCACCTGGAACGGCACGACATCGGGCGTGCGCGTGCCGAACGCCGATTTCATTCCAGCCGACCGCAAGGGGCTGACGATCTGCGACGCCACCTCCGGTGCGTTCGCGCAGAAGCTCGACTTTTCCAAGCTCGATGTCGTGACCTTCTCCTGGCAGAAGGTGCTCGGCGGCGAGGGCGGTCACGGCGTGCTCATCCTGTCGCCGCGTGCCGTCGAGCGGCTGGAAAGCTACACGCCGGCCTGGCCGCTGCCGAAGATCTTCCGCATGACGAAGGGCGGCAAGCTCATCGAGGGTATCTTCGAGGGCGCGACGATCAACACGCCGTCGATGCTGTGCGTCGAGGACTATCTGGACGCGCTGAAGTGGGCGAAGAGCCTCGGCGGTCTCGATGCGCTCGTCGCACGCGCCGACGGCAACGCCGCCGTTCTCGACGACTTCGTCGCAAAGAACGACTGGATCGAGAACCTTGCCGAGGATCCGGCGACGCGCTCGAACACCTCCATGTGCTTCAAGATCGTCGATCCGGCCATCGCCGCGCTCGACGAAAAGGAGCAGGAGGCCTTCGCCAAGGGCATGGTCTCGATGCTCGAGAAGCAGGGCATCGCCTACGACATCAACGCCTATCGCGACGCGCCGTCCGGCCTTCGCATCTGGACGGGCGCGACGGTCGAGAAGGCCGATGTCGAAGCGGTGACCGGCTGGCTGAACTGGGCCTTCGAGACCCAGAAGGCCGAGCTTTCGCAAAAGGCGGCGTAACGACGAAGATGGCGGGCGCGACGGCGACGAAGCTGTCTCATCGAACACGAAGCTTCATCGCCGACACGCTTGCCCTTGTCGTCTTCTTCACGATCACGAGCGGATTGAACGAACGTTTCATCGCGGGCATGTCCTGGAACGAGGTTCTGTCCTCCCGAATGATCGGCGCGCCGCTGATGGTTGTCACCGCCAGACCCTACGGCCTCTGGCGGGACTGGCTTCTTGCGAAGGTCGACCCCGCCGGACGCATCGGTGAACTCGTTACCGATGCCGCTGCGCTCCTGGCCTTCCAGGTCCCGATCTATGCCGGCATCATCTTTGCCGGCGGGGCTCGTGGAATGGGGATCGTTACCGGAGTCGCTGGTTTCGCCGCGCTGATGCTGATCCTCGGGCGACCGTACGGTGTCTGGCTGGAATTCGTCCGGCATCACTTCGGACTATCCGGCAGCGGACAAAAGCCGATGTCGCTCGGCGGCTAGATCGAATCGATCGAGGCGGTTTCGCGAAGGCGGCCGGCTCGATCCTACGAACCGGATCAAATCATATCTTTCGAAGAGGAGGCCGATCATGGCACCCAGGGTTCTCGTCTCGGACAAGCTGTCCGAAACCGCCGTTCAGATCTTCCGCGACAAGGGAATCGAGGTCGATTTCGAGCCGTCGCTCGGCAAGGACAAGGAAAAGCTGCAGGAGGTCATCGGTCAGTATGACGGTCTTGCGATCCGCTCGGCGACGAAGGTCACCGAGAAGCTGATCGAGGCTGCCGACAAGCTGAAGGTCGTCGGGCGCGCCGGCATCGGCGTCGACAATGTCGACATTCCGGCCGCCTCGCGCCGTGGCATCATCGTGATGAACACGCCCTTCGGCAATTCGATCACGACCGCCGAGCACGCCATTGCGATGATCTTCGCCGTCGCCCGCCAGCTTCCCGCCGCCGACGCGTCCACGCAGGCCGGCAAGTGGGAGAAGTCGAAGTTCATGGGCACCGAGATCACCGGCAAGACGCTCGGCGTGATCGGCTGCGGCAACATCGGCTCGGTCGTCGCCGCGCGCGGCATCGGGCTGAAGATGCGCGTCATCGCTTTCGATCCGTTCCTTTCCGAAGAGCGTGCGCAGGAACTGGGCGTCGAGAAGGTCGAGCTCGACGAGCTTCTCGGACGCGCCGACTTCATCACGCTGCACGTGCCGATGACCGACAAGACGCGCGGCATCATCGACGCCGAGGCGCTGAAGAAGACGAAGAAGGGCGTTCGCATCATCAACTGCGCGCGCGGCGGTCTCGTCGTGGAGGCCGATCTCGCCGACGCCATCAAGTCCGGTCACGTTGGCGGCGCCGGCTTCGACGTCTTCGAGACCGAGCCGGCGACGGAAAGCCCGCTCTTCGGCCTCGACAACGTCGTCTGCACGCCGCATCTCGGCGCCTCGACGACGGAAGCGCAGGAAAACGTCGCGCTTCAGGTCGCCGAGCAGATGTCGGACTACCTCTTGAACGGCGCGGTCACGAACGCGATCAACATGCCGTCGATCTCGGCCGAAGAGGCGCCGCGCCTGACGCCCTTCGTCAAACTCGCCGAAGTGCTCGGCGACTTCGTGGGGCAGGTGACGGACAGCCCGATCAAGGAAGTCCAGATCACCTATGACGGCACGACCGCCGACATGAACACCCGCGCGCTGACGAGTGCCGCGCTTGCCGGCCTCATCCGCTCGCAGGTCGCCGACGTCAACATGGTCTCCGCGCCGGTAATGGTGAAGGAAAAGGGCGTCGTGCTCTCGGAAAACCGCCGCGACAAGTCGAGCGTCTTCGACGGCTTCATCGAAATGACGGTGAAGACGGAAGAGATGACGCGCTCGGTCGCCGGCACGGTCTTTTCCGACGGCAAGCCGCGCTTCATCCGCATCAAAGGCATCAACATGGATGCCGAAGTCGGCCAGCACATGGTCTACACGACCAATCACGACGTGCCCGGCATGATCGGCCTGCTCGGTACGACATTCGGCAAGGCGGGCGTCAATATCGCGAACTTCTCGCTCGGCCGCGACAAGCCGGGCGGCGACGCTATCGCGCTGCTCTACGTGGATGGGCCGGTCGGACAGGACGTGCTCGACCTCGTGACGCAGAATGCCGAGGTGCAGTCCGCCAAGGCGTTGACCTTCAACGTCGAATAGGCCGCTTGAAAGACATGTCGTTCAAGGGCGCGTCCGTCTCCGGGCGCGCCTTTTTCGTCCGAGGAGCCCGCTTGGGCGTGTCGAATGCGCCCGCCGGTGCGAAAGCGGTGGCCAGAGCATTTTCCAGCCAGACTGATCCAGTCTGGCGTCGTGAACAATGCGCAAAACAAAGGGATAGAGCGCTGGTCCCGATTCAATCAGGTCGCAAAGCGGTCTAGCGTGTGTGCGAAGGCTCGATTTCGCCACGCGAAACCCTTATAGCTCTGCGCGTTTGGAACCAACGGATGCGCCAGAGACGGGCATTCGCGGAGACCGGGGATACGAATGACGAATGTGGTGGTCGTCGGCTCGCAATGGGGCGACGAAGGCAAGGGGAAGATCGTCGACTGGCTGTCGGAGCGCTCGGACGTGGTCGTGCGGTTCCAGGGCGGACACAATGCCGGCCATACGCTCGTCATCGACGGGGTGAGCTACAAGCTCTCGCTGCTGCCTTCCGGGGTCGTGCGCAAGGGCAAGCTTTCCGTCATCGGCAACGGTGTGGTGATCGACCCGCATGCGCTTGTCGCGGAGATCGACCGGTTGGCGGATCAGGACGTTTCGGTGACGCCGGAAAACCTGCGCATCGCAGAAAACGCCACGCTCATCCTTTCCCTTCACCGGGAACTGGACGGCATTCGCGAGGATGCGGCATCGGGTTCGGGCACGCGCATCGGCACGACGCGGCGCGGCATCGGTCCGGCCTACGAGGACAAGGTGGGACGCCGGGCGATCCGGCTTCGCGATCTGAAGAACATGGAGACGCTGCCGGCCAAGATCGACCGGCTTCTGACGCATCACAACGCGCTGCGCCGCGGCCTCGGCGAACCCGAGGTCGGCGCCGAGGCGATGATGGAGGAACTCGCGGCGGTCGCCGAGCGCATCCTCCCCTTCCGCGAGAGCGTGTGGCACCTGCTCGACGAGAAGCGCCGGGGCGGGGCGCGCATCCTCTTCGAAGGCGCACAGGGGACGATGCTCGACATCGACCACGGCACCTATCCCTTCGTGACGTCGTCGAACACGGTCGCCGGGCAGGCCGCCGCGGGCTCGGGAATGGGGCCGGGATCGCTCGGCTACGTCCTCGGCATCACCAAGGCCTATACGACGCGCGTGGGCGAGGGGCCGTTTCCGAGCGAGCAGGACAACGAGGTCGGCCAGTTCCTGGGCGAGCGCGGGCACGAGTTCGGCACCGTGACCGGGCGCAAGCGGCGCTGCGGGTGGTTCGACGCCGTCCTCGTGCGCCAAGCGGTGGCGACGAACGGGATCACCGGCATCGCACTGACCAAGCTCGACGTTCTCGACGGGATGGACGAGTTGAAGATCTGCGTCGGCTACCACCTCGACGGAGAGAAGCTGGACCGGCTGCCGGCGGGACAGGGCGAACAGGCCCGCGTCGAGCCGATCTACGTGACCCTCGACGGATGGAAGGAAACGACGGTGGGTGCACGAAGCTGGGCGGACCTGCCGGCACAGGCCGTCAAATACGTGCGCTACATCGAGGAATTGATCGGAGCACCGGTGGCGCTGCTTTCGACGAGCCCGGAGCGCGAGGATACGATCCTTGTGACCGACCCCTTTGAAGACTAGTCTCGATACCCGGGATTCGGCCGTTTTGCAGGCATTTTTCCGGGTCATGTCGGGACCGAGAAGCAATCGCTTGAGCGAGACGAGCGCACGATGGCGGACTTTGTTGCAGTAATCCGGAAGGCGGTGAACGGGCTTGCGGAAAACACGCCGGAAACGCGTGAGCGCGTCTACACCAAGGCCCGCTCGGCGATCCGCCGTCAGCTCGAAGGCATGTCGCCGCCACCTTCCGAAGAGGTGGTCGCCAGGCAGATGGACAAGCTGGACGCCGCCATCCGCGAGGTCGAGCTCGAGCATACCGAAGCGCTACCGGCCGAAGAGGCCGACACGGGTGCGCCCGAGGCGGCACCCGAGCATGCCGTTCGCCCGCCGGACGAGGGGCGATCGGCGAAAGGGCACGCGCGACCGGCGGAACGGACGCCGGACCCTGCACCCGTGCGGCGCGACGAGGCCGATGCCGACATCCATCATGACGTGCGGCAGACGGTGCCGCCATATGAAGCGCCATCGGATGGCGAACCGGTGGATGGGCACATGCCGCGCAGCCCGTTCTCCGGAGAGCCGTTTCCCGAGGATCCGCACGGCCGTTTCTTCGGCCCGCGCGATGAAGAGGACGCCGTGCGAACCGGTCGCCGGCGTCGCGGCGTGGGCAGTGCGGTTGCAGCTGTCGTCATCCTCCTGATCGTCGCCGGCGCGGCCTACGGCCTCTACACCAACCGCGAACGCGTTCTGCCGATGGTGGCGAGCCTGACCGGCAACGGCGCCGAGCCCGTGACCGATATCCCCGACGATACGGCGGTGAATTCGGGTGCGGGCGCATCGACGGCGGGCGCGAGCGATCGGCAGGAACAGGCCGATAACGGCAACGAGACGACACCGGACGAAGACACCGGCGACGATGCGGATGCAGGCTCGGACGATCAAGACGATGCCGGTGCGCTGGGAACGGCTGGCGGCGGGCAACAGGCAGGCGACGGGGACCGGGATGAAAACGGCCCTTCGGACGGAGCCGAAAGACCTGCGAACGGCAGCAAGTTCACGCAGCGCCTGAAGGCCGACGGCTCGGAGACCGATCCCGGTCCGGCGACGGCGGACGACAGCGGCGAGGCGCGTTCGGTGACGCAGCGCATGGCGTCCCTCGAGGACGACGGAAACGAAGACGACGATACAGCCGCAGCCGCACCGCCGGCCGCGGGTGCGCAGAATGGACAAGCGGGTGAAGGGCAGGCCGACCAGGGGCAGGAGAATGCCGGCAGCGGACAGGACCAGTCTGCGATCTCGCAGAAGATGTATCTCTACGAGGAACGCTTCAAGGACCAGGCCGCGGCCGCGACGACGGGCAACGTCGTATGGAGCCTCGCGCGTGACAGCGATGCCGGACAGACGAACACACCGGTCATTCGCGGCCAGATCTCGCTGCCCGACAAGGGCATCACGGCGATGCTGACGATCAAGCGCAACAGCGACGATTCCCTGCCGGCGAGCCATCTGGTCGAGATCGTCTTCGCGCTTCCCGGCGATTTCGCCGGCGGCGGCATTTCCAGCGTGCGCCGCGTTTCCATGAAGCAGACGGAAGAATCGCAGGGTGATCCGCTGGTCGCGGTCCCCGCGAAGATCACCGACGATTTCTTCATGGTCGCGCTGAACGACTATCCGCAGGCGATCGAGAAGAACCTGCAGCTGCTGAAAAGCCGCGAGTGGATCGACATTCCGATCGTCTACACCAATGGCCGGCGCGCCCTGCTGACACTCGACAAGGGGTCGACCGGCGCCAAGGTGTTCGACACGGCGCTCGCCGCCTGGAAGAAGGCGGACGAGAAGGAATCGGCATCCGCGAGTGGCGGAAGCGGCAGTGGCGGCTCGAGTTCGGGCGGGTCGTTGGGAAATGACGGTTCCGACGGCAACACGGCACCGCCGGCTTCCCGCTAGCGGCAGGGATTTGCCGGCCGCTCGTGCGTAATGCTCGACCCGATCGCACGGGTATGGTCGGCTTGCCTCGTGCGCCTTTTCCTGCCGGACTGATCTCGTCTGGCATCGCGAACGATGTGCGAAACAGAAAGATGGAGCGCGGGGCCCGATTCAATCAGGTCATGGAACGCTCCGGGGGACTGTATGTAAGGCAAGCGGAAATCCCCACGGAGCTATGCGACCTTCGAGAAGGTACGCCGGCTTCATCCCCCGGCTTGACTCGAAGGTTCGCCCCTTCTCCGCATGAATGACCTGTCGGGTGTTCTCGCCACCGCTTTGACCCTGCATGCTGCTCGGATGGCTGCCGGGGTTGGATCCTCGGGCCGTGCCCCAGGATGACGGGAGGAGAGGGTAGCGGTTCTTTCGAGAGGTGATGCCGTCGGGGACGTGCGGGTGCGGAAACGTCCGCAATTCGACTTGAGAATCGAGGAATCTGACGTCGTTTGGCGCATTCGACAGCCGCACGCCCGGACGTCGATATTGCCCAAAATATTCAGGGCAGTCGATCGACTACCCTGAAGAGTGATCGTGCGACCTCAGGCGCCGGCTTCGGCGATCTGGCGTGGCTTGGCCTGTTCCAGCGCTTCCTTCTTGACGGCGTCCTGGACCTTCTCGAAGGCGCGGACCTCGATCTGGCGCACGCGCTCGCGGGAGATATCGAACTCGCCGGAGAGATCCTCAAGCGTGATCGGATCCTCGCTCAGGCGGCGGGCCTCGAAGATGCGCCGTTCGCGGTCGTTGAGGACAGCCATGGCGTGCTTGAGCATCGCGCGGCGGCTATCGAGCTCGTCCTGCTTGGCAAGCATGTCTTCCTGGCTTTCGCCCTCGTCGACGAGCCAATCCTGCCACTGGCCGGAATCGCCTTCGCTCGCCTTGATGGGGGCATTCAGCGAAGCGTCGCCGGAAAGCCGGCGGTTCATCGAGACCACCTCTTCTTCCGAGACGTTGAGCGTCGTGGCGATCTCCTTGATCTGCTCGGGCTTGAGGTCGCCTTCCTCCAGAGCCTGGATTCGGCCCTTGAGCTTGCGCAGATTGAAGAACAGCCGCTTTTGATTGGCGGTGGTGCCCATCTTCACGAGCGACCAGGAGCGCAGGATGTATTCCTGGATCGACGCCTTGATCCACCACATGGCGTAGGTGGCAAGACGGAAGCCGCGCTCCGGGTCGAACTTCTTGACGGCCTGCATCAGGCCGACATTGCCCTCGGAGATGACCTCGCCGATCGGCAGGCCGTAGCCGCGATAGCCCATCGCGATCTTGGCGACGAGACGCAGATGGCTGGTGACGAGTTGGTGCGCGGCATTGCGGTCCTCGTGTTCGAGGTAGCGCTTGGCGAGCATGTATTCCTGCTGCGGTTCCAGCATCGGGAACCGACGGACTTCCTCGAGATAGCGGTTCAGGCCGCCTTCGCCGGAGGAGATGGAAGGCAAGGTATTTCGGGCCATGGTCAGCACCCTTTCGCGTCATCGGCCCCCGGGACGGCGGGCCGGCATGGGCCACCGCGTCGGCCGGCCCGTTCATGCATTCAAGATAAGGTTCGCGCACGCGCGATTCAAGCAGCGTGCCCGTTACCGATCGGTAACGAAACACACTGTTTCAGAGGGCTTCGAGCCCTTTCCTCAAGGTGCGAAGATCATCCGGCTCGCCGGCCTCGAAAACCATTTCGCGACCGGTTGCCGGATGCTCGAAACCGAGAAGATGGGCGTGCAGCGCCTGTCGATCTAACGCCTCGACGGCCGTTCTGGTTTCATCGGGAAGCGTATTTGCCTTGGTGCGGAAGCCCGCGCCGTATTCGCGATCGCCGATCAGCGGCGTTCCGGCATGGGCCATATGCACGCGGATCTGATGGGTGCGGCCCGTTTCAAGCCGGCATTCGAGAAGGCTCGCAGCGGCCGTGCCGTCGGAGTTCTCGCCGTAGATCGCGCGGGTCGAAAAATGGGTGCGCGCCTCGCGCGCGTCCGCAGCCTCGGCAGGGCGTACCGCACGCCGCACGCGATCGCGACTTCGCCCGAGCGGAGCGTCGATCGACCCGTTTCGCCGTTTCGGGCGACCCCAGACGAATGCGTGATAGGCGCGTTGGAGGTGGCCCGAACGGCCGTGATCGGCGAACTGGGCGGCAAGCCCGCGATGCGCCAGATCGGTCTTGGCGACGACCATGACGCCGCTCGTATCCTTGTCGAGCCGATGGACGATGCCCGGCCGCTTGACGCCGCCGATGCCGGAAAGCGTGTCGCCGCAATGCTCGATGAGAGCGTTGACGAGCGTCCCGGTCGGATTGCCGGCACCGGGATGGACGACGAGGCCGGCCGGCTTGACGAGGACGATCAGGTCGGCGTCCTCGTGCAGGATCTCGAGCGGGATCGCCTCGCCCTTCGGCAGGGGATCGACGGCAGGCGGCAGGATCAGCGTGATTGCCATGCCGGGACGGATCGCCTCGCGGGCGCCGGTTGCCGGACGACCGTCGATCGTCACGTGGCCCTCGTCGATCAGCGCCTTCACGCGACTTCGCGAAAGCGTGCCGGCAAGCGCGCCGGCGAGCCACGCGTCGAGGCGGCCCGCGGCATCTTCGCCGGCGGTCAGCACTTTCTTCTCGTCCTCGGCTTCGTTAAACGGATCGCGCATTGCGGGTCGGCTTTCGGCCTGCTCGAAAAATGGGAAACGGCATGGCTCGACCGGATCCGGAAACGGACGAAAAACCGCTGGACCCGGCGATGGAAAGCGTGCGCCGCAAGATGCTTCGCACGCTCGCCGTTTCGATCGGCATCATGTTCGTTGGCCTTATGGCCGTGGCCGGCGCGATTGTCTACAAGATCTCCAGCGAGCCGGAACGCGCGCAATCCGCGGCGGCTGGCGAGATGGGCAGCGTACCGGGCGGCGACGTGCGACATGGCGACCTTTCCCTGCCGGAAGGCTTCAGCGTGGAGCGGGTGGCGCTCGACGGTTCGCGCATCCTCTTCTACGGCAAACGAAACGACGGCACGGCGCACGCGCTGATCTACGACGTGACATCCGGCAGCCTTCTGCGCGACATCGCGCTGAAGGGCTGACGGTGACGCCTCCCGCATCGCTTGCGAACCGCGTGATCCGGATCGACGATCCGGCCGATCCGCGCATTGCCGGGTTCCGCGATATCCGCGAGCGCGATTTGCGCCGCCGACACGGCAGCTTCATCGTCGAAGGGGCGGTGGTGCTTCCGGTGCTCCTCGACGCCCATGAAGGTGGGCGGTTTTGCGCGGAGAGCGTGCTGATCCTCGAAAATCGGCTCGAAGGTTTCGCCGAACGGTTGGAGCGGCTGCCGGCCGACGTGCCGATCCATGTCGCGCCTCGCGCCGTCATCGACGCCGTCGCCGGGTTTCCGATGCATCGCGGTGTGCTAGCGCTCGCACGGGAAAGCGAGGCGGCTTCAGCTCCGCTCGATTTCCACGCAATGGCAGGAAACGCGCTGGTCGTCGCGGGTCAGGCGATCGCCAATCACGACAATATGGGCGGAATCTTGCGAAACGCCGCGGTATTCGGCGCCGACGGCGCGCTTTTCGACGCGCAGTCGTGCGACCCGCTCTATCGCAAGGCGATCCGCGTTTCCGTCGGCGGCGTGCTGCGCGTACCGTTCGAGCACGGCGGTACGGGGCTTTCGATGGTCGAACGGCTGGCTGCGAACGGATTTACCGTGATCGGCCTTTCGCCGCGCGGCGAACACGATCTGGAGACCGTGCCGATCGAAGGGCGAACCGCGCTTCTTTTAGGGACGGAAGGGCCGGGACTGACGGAAGGCATGCTTTCGCGCGTGACGTCGGCGCGCATTTCGCAGGCGCCCGGCATGGACAGCCTCAATGTGGCGACGGCTTCCGGCATCGCGCTCTATACGCTCGCGCGCCGGATGGGCCGGATCGCGTAAAGGAAGCGGTTTCAGGGCCTCAACGTGCGGCGAGTTCGAGGACGAGCTTGCGGGTGAGTGCCTTCACGAACTGGTCCTCGCGGTCGACCGTCAGCGCGAAGGAACCGGTGCCGCCGATGACTTCGGCGCGGAAATGGTCCTCCAGCGCCGTGTCCGACCCGTACAGGCCGCTGCCGCGGTAGTTGAGGGCGAGCGCGTTGATGACGATGCCGTCCTCGACGGCGTTGCGGCGGGCGACTTCGAGCGGCATGCCGCCGTGCTGGCCGGAATCGCCGGAGACGTCGATGATCCGGCGCTGGCCGTCATAGGCGTTCTTCGCCATCCAGTTCTGGCAGAAATCGATCGCGTTGCTGATGGAGTTCCAGCCGACGGCCTTGCGCGGGGCCGCGACGACCGCATCGGCGAACCCTTGCGCCTCCTGCGCATTGCCGATGCGCGTCCAGCCGACGATCGGGTTCATGCTGTCCGGCCCGCCCCATTCCATCAGCGCGATGGCGATCGTGCCGGAATAGGTGGAGGCGATGGTGTCGAGAACGGGCTTGCTGGTGATGGCGTCGGCATAGGCGCGACGCTGGAACGTGAACTCGTCTTCGCCGATCGAGCCGGAACCATCCACCGCAAGACAGAGTTCGACAGCGACCGGCTCGTCTCCGGTTTCAGCCGCACGGGCGGACGAGGCGGTGAAAACCATGCAGGCGGCGATGCCGAAAGCATACGACAGGATGTTTCGGGACATGGCGATCTCCGTCGAAAGCCCTTTGCATGTGACCGAAGATTATACGGGCCGTACGGGCCGGAAAACGGCGAAATGAATTTTACGCCATCACATGACCTTGAACCGGCGACGAGCGCATTAGTTACCGCGCCAAGACGGTTTCAACGCAATTCAAGAGAGGAAGGCCTCCGTGACAACGCTTACTGTCAACGGCAAGAGGCACGAGGTCGATGCCGACATACGCACCTCGCTGCTCGACGCACTGCGCGAACATCTCGCGCTTACCGGAACGAAGAAGGGCTGCGACCACGGCCAGTGCGGGGCGTGCACCGTTCTCGTCAACGGGCGGCGGATCAATTCCTGCCTGACGCTCGCCGTCATGCACGAGAACGACGAGATCACGACCATCGAGGGGCTGGGCCAGCCTGAGAACCTTCATCCCATGCAGGAAAGCTTCCTGCACGAGGACGGATACCAGTGCGGCTATTGCACGCCGGGCCAGATCGTTTCTGCCGTCGGCATGCTCGGCGAGTTCAAGGACGGATGGGCAAGCCATGCCTCCGGCGATCTCGAAGGCAAGCTCGACCTCAGCGATGCTGAGATCTCCGAGCGCATGAGCGGCAATATCTGCCGGTGCTCGGCTTATCCGAACATCGTCAACGCCATCCGCAAGGCCAGCGAAACGAAGGAAACGGCATGAGACCTTTCGATTATCAACGCCCGGCCGGCGCGGACGAGGCGGGTCGCCTCGCCGCCGAACCGGCGGCACGGTTCATCGCCGGCGGCACCAATCTGCTCGACCTGATGAAGCTCGAGGTGGAAACGCCCGAGCGTCTCGTCGATATCAACGGTCTCGGACTGCGCGACATCGAGGAGACGGACGAAGGCGGGCTTCGTATCGGTGCGCTGGTGACGAACGGCGATCTTTCTGCCGACCACCGCGTGCGCCACGACTATCCGGTGCTCGCCCGTGCGCTTCTCGCCGGGGCTTCCGGACAGCTTCGCAACAAGGCGACGACCGGCGGCAACCTGCTTCAGCGTACGCGATGCGGCTATTTCTACGAGCCGACGGCACCCTGCAACAAGCGCGAGCCGGGCTCCGGCTGCGGGGCGATCGGCGGCTATAACCGCATCCATGCGATCCTCGGGGCGAGCGAGCACTGCATCGCGACGCATCCCTCCGACATGGCGGTCGCCATGCGTGCGCTCGACGCCATCGTCGAGACGGTGAAGAGCGACGGCAGCACGCGGGAGCTGACGCTTGCCGAGCTCTACCGGCTGCCGGGCGACACGCCGGAAAAGGAAACCGATCTGGAGGCCGGCGAGCTCATCACCGCGGTGCGGCTGCCTGCGCCGATCGGCGGAACGCAGATCTACCGCAAGGTGCGTGACCGGGCCTCCTACGCCTTTGCGCTCGTCTCCATCGCCGCGGCGGTGAGGCTTGCCGACGGCAAGATCGAGACTGCGCGGCTCGCCTTCGGCGGTCTCGCGCACATGCCGTGGCGCGACGAGGCGGTGGAAAATCTGCTCGTCGGCGAGGCGCCTTCGGACGCGCTGTTCGGCAAGGCGGCCGATACGCTGCTTTCCGATGCGAAGGGCCAGGGCGACAACGATTTCAAGATTCCGCTCGTTCGGCGAACGCTCGTCGCCGTCCTGAGGGAAGCGACGGGGAGCACCCAGCAATGAATACGCACGTCATGGACAAGCCCGTCGGCCGTACGCGGCTCGACGATCGCACGCAGGACATCATCGGCAAGCCGCTCGACCGATACGAGGGCGCGCTGAAAGTCACTGGTACGGCACCCTATTCGCACGAACATCTGCAGGGCGAGGACGTCGCCTATGGCTTTCTCGTGCTCTCCAGCATCGGCAAGGGAAAGGTCACCTCGATCGACACGTCGGCCGCGATGGAGATCGAGGGCGTGCTCAGCGTCGTCGAGGGCGACAATATTCCCCGCGCCTCCGCCGAACCGATGAGCGACGGCCACAAGATGGCGAACGGCGGCGTCTTCCATTACGGGCAGCCGATCGCCTTCGTCGTGGCGAAGACGTTCGAGATCGCGCGCCAGGCCGCACATCTGGTGAAGGCCGCGTACGAAGAGGAAGAGGGCCGCTTCAAGCTTTCCGACGAGAAGGGCCGCGCGCGCATTTCCGACGGCGGCGTGATGGAATCGGACACCAAGCGCGGCGATTTCGAGAAGGCTTTCGAAAAGGCCGAGGTCCAGTACGACGAAACCTTCACGACGCCGAGCCAGTCGGCCTCCGCGATGGAGCCGCATGCCACCGTTGCGAAGTGGGACGGCGATCAGCTTACGATCTGGTCGAGTGGCCAGCTCGTCTCGTCGAACACGACGCAGATCGCGACCGGGGTCGGCATCGAGGAGAGCCAAATCCATTTCATCTGCCCGTATATCGGAGGCGGTTTCGGCTCCAAGCTGGGTATCGGTCCGGAAGCCGTGCTCGCAGCACTCGCCGCGAAGAAGGTCGGCAAGCCGGTGAAGGTCGCGCTGACCCGCCAGCAGGTCTACCAGGCGACATCGAGGCGCTCGGAAGCCATCCAGCGCATTCGCATCGGCTGCACGAAGGAAGGTCGCATCACGGCGATCGCCCATGAGAACTGGCTGGCCAATTCCGAAGGCAACGACTTCTTCGAGCCGGCCGGGGTTTCCACCGTCTTCCTCTACGCGGGCGAGGACCGGCTGGTCACCCACCGCGTGGCCCAAACGGACGTGCTGATGACGTCCGCGGTGCGTGCGCCGGGCGAGGCGGTCGGCCTTCTGGCGCTCGAAAACGCCATGGACGAGCTTGCCGAAAAGCTGGGTCTCGATCCGATCGAGTTCCGCAAGATCAACGAGCCGGACAAGAACCCGCAGGACGACACGCCGTTCTCCTCGCGCAAGCTCCTCGAATGCTACGAGGAGGGAGCGAAGCGGTTCGGATGGACGGATCGACCGGAAAAGCCGGGTGCGCGTCGTGAAGGCGACTGGCTGATCGGGTACGGAATGGCGGCCGGTTCGCGCAAGAACATGATCGTGCCGTCTTCCGCCGACGTCGAACTGACCGCCGACGGCCGGCTGACGATCCGTTCGTCGATGACCGATATCGGCACCGGGACATACACGATCCTTTCCCAGATCGCGGCCGAGGTGCTTGGTCTTCCGATCGACCGCGTGGACGTGGAACTGGGCGACTCGCGACTGCCTTCGGGTTCCGGGTCCGGCGGCTCGTTCGGTGCGAACAGTGCGGGTTCGTCCGTCTACGTCGCCTGCGAGGATCTCATCGCGCAGCTTGCCAAGCGGCTCGACGTCGATCCCGAAAGCCTGACGTTGAAGGACGGCTTCGCGATCGCCGGCAACCGCCAGGTTCCGATCGGCGAGATCGCCGGCGGCCAGACGCTTCTCGCCAGCGGTTCGATCAAGCCGGGCGAGACGGCCGAGAACACGCATCAGGCGAGCTACGGCGCGCATTTCTGCGAGGTCGGCGTGAACGCGGTAACCGGCGAGGCACGGGTTCGCCGCCTGCTGACGGTCGCAGCGGCGGGACGCATCTTCAACGAGAAGACCGCGAAGTCGCAGTGCTACGGCGGGCAGATCTGGGGCATCGGCGGCGCGCTGATGGAGGATCTCGTCGTCGATGCGCGCTCGGGCATGATCGTCAACCACAACCTCGCCGAGTACCACGTGCCGGTGAACGCTGATATCCAGAACCTCGAAGTCGTCCTGCTCGACGAGCACGACCCTTACGGGAGCCCGCTTGCGGGCAAGGGGATCGGCGAGCTGGCACTGGCCGGCGTCGGCGCGGCGGTGACCAACGCGATCTACAACGCCTGCGGCGCGCGGGTGCGCGACTACCCGATGACGCTCGACAAGATCATCGCGGGTATGACGGTCTAAATCGTCCGGATTTTCGGAAGAAGAAAGGCGGCGCTGCGGCGCCGCCTTTTTCGTTGTGCCGGGTAGCGCGTGTCGAGGGTTGAAGCCCCTCGTTGGCCGCGGAAGAGACGCTGGCCCGATAGGCAGAACGGGCGGTGCTTTTGCGCCGCCCGTTCCGGTAATCGTCGAGACTGGAAGGTGGGATCAGAAATCCATGTCTTCCATGTCCGGGTTCATAGCACCGTTGCCATTCGCCTTCTTCGGCTTTTCGGCGACCATGGCTTCCGTCGTGATGAGGAGGCCGGCGATCGAAGCGGCGTTTTCGAGGGCGGTGCGTACGACCTTTGCCGGATCGACGACACCGGTGGCGATCAGGTCTTCGTACTCGCCGGTCGCTGCGTTCCAGCCCCAGTTCGCCTCGTCCTTCTCGCGCATCTTGCCGACGATGACGGAGCCTTCGCGGCCCGCATTGATGGCGATCTGGCGTATCGGGGCCTCGATGGCGCGGCGGACGATGTTGATGCCGACTTGCTGATCGTCGTTCTTCGCCTGCAACGCGTCGAGGGCGCTCGCCGCGCGAAGCAGCGCGGTGCCGCCGCCCGGCAGGATGCCTTCCTCGACGGCCGCGCGCGTGGCGTGGAGGGCGTCGTCGACGCGATCCTTCTTCTCCTTCACCTCGACTTCGGTCGAGCCGCCGACGCGGATCACGGCGACGCCGCCGGCAAGCTTCGCCAGACGTTCCTGCAGCTTTTCCTTATCGTAGTCGGAGGTGGTTTCTTCGATCTGGGCCTTGATCTGGTTCACGCGGCCTTCGATCTGGTCCTTCTTGCCGGCACCGGAAACGATGGTCGTCTCGTCCTTGGTGATCTGCACGCGACCGGTCTGGCCGAGCATGTCGAGTGTGACGTTCTCGAGCTTGATGCCGACGTCCTCGGAGATGACCTGTCCGCCGGTGAGGATGGCGATGTCCTCGAGCATGGCCTTGCGGCGATCGCCGAAGCCGGGCGCCTTGACCGCTGCGACCTGAAGGCCACCGCGCAGCTTGTTGACGACGAGGGTCGCGAGGGCTTCGCCGTCGACGTCCTCCGCGATGATCAGCAGCGGCTTGTTGGAGCGCACCACCGCTTCGAGCACGGGCAGCATGGCCTGCAGGTTCGAAAGCTTCTTCTCATGCAGGAGGATGTACGGATCGTCGAAGGAGACGCGCATCTTCTCGCGATCGGTGATGAAGTAGGGCGAGAGGTAGCCGCGATCGAACTGCATGCCCTCGACCACTTCGAGCTCGGTCTCGGCGGTCTTGGCTTCCTCGACGGTGATGACGCCTTGATTGCCGACCTTGTCCATCGCATCGGCGAGGAACCGGCCAATCTCCTCGTCGCCGTTCGACGAGATGGTGCCGACCTGGGCGATCTCGCTGTTCTGGGCGATCGGGCGTGCCTGCTCGTGCAGGCGTGCGACGATCGCCTCGACGGCGGCATCGATGCCGCGCTTGAGGTCCATCGGGTTCATGCCGGCGGCGACGGCCTTCGCGCCTTCGCGAACGATCGCCTGGGCGAGAACGGTCGCCGTCGTGGTGCCGTCGCCAGCCTTGTCGTTGGTCTTGGAGGCGACCTCGCGCACCATCTGCGCGCCCATGTTCTCGAACTTGTCCTTGAGTTCGATCTCCTTGGCGACGGTCACGCCGTCCTTGGTGATGCGCGGCGCACCGTAGGATTTGTCGATGACGACGTTGCGCCCGCGCGGGCCGAGGGTCACCTTGACGGCGTTGGCAAGCGTATCGACGCCGGCGAGCAAGCGCCGACGGGCGTCGGTCGAAAAGCGGACTTCCATTGCAGCCATGATCTTACTCCAAGAAGCAGCAGCATTATTGACTGGGATGGCCGGTGCCGTGGGCGACCGGGCCTTGAGGGACCGGAACCGGTCCGGCACTTCGAATTTCGAAGAAGGGCGGCGGCGGGCGCCGTATGACGTGGCCGTGCCGGGAATGCGCGATGAAAAGCCGCGCTTTCCGGCGGGGCGAAGGCTCGTTTCCTCCTGCGGGCCAACCACGCCTGACGGATCCGGCGCCTGACCCACCGGCGTCGGTGCGGCACCTGCGCGATGGCGCGATGCGAGCGTCATTTGCGCGCTTTCTTCATGGCTTTCAATAGGCCAGGGCAAAAATATTGGCACTCGAATAGCATGAGTGCCAAGCACGGTTTCATAGGGAGACGAGAAGGATGAGACGCTTTCCTCGGGATGGTCGCGGATGGGCAAGACCGACGGTCCGGCGGCTCGCGATTCTCGCAGCCGGCGTCATCGCGATTGCACTGCCCGTGAAGGCTTCGGCCGGGCTCGCGATCGCCGGCGGCAGCCATACCAGTGCGGTCTATGCATGCTCGGACGGGACGCATCGGCGCGTGCATTACGTTCGCGACGGTGCGGACGCGCTCGCCATCGTGCCGGTCGATGGCGCGCGACGCATCTTCGTCAACGTGCTTTCCGGTTCGGGCGCACGCTATGCCTCGGGGCGGTTGATATGGTGGACGAAGGGACGCCATGCCGAGCTTACCGAAACGGGGAACGCTTCGCGACACGCACTCGATTGCGACACGGCGGACGATTGAAGCGATGCGACATCGATCGCGCGCGTACGGCAGGACGGTCCTCGCCTTTCGAACACGGAACCTGCCGGCTGCCGCGCCGTTGGGAGCGTGACATTAAAGGAGACGACCGTGAAGGAAGAGATCTCATTGAAAAACGAGGGTTGGGTTGTCGTCGCCGATGGCGAGAAGGCCCTTTTCCTCGTCAACGACGGCGATGAACTGCACCCCAATCTGCGGGTCTTCCGCGACCTCGAGCAGGATAATCCGCCCGATCGCGACCAGGGCACGGACAAGCCGGGACGCTCGCCGAACACCGGCCCTTCGCACAGCAGTGCGGTGCAGGAAACCGACTGGCACCGGCTCGAGAAGGAACGCTTCGCCAAGGGCATTGCCGAACGGCTCTACAAGCAGGCGCACAAGGGCAAGTTCTCCTCGCTGGTGCTGACCGCGCCGCCGCAGGTGCTCGGCGACCTGCGCAAGGAGCTGCATTCGGAAGTTTCCGACCGCATCGTCGCGGAGGTCGCGAAGGACCTGACGCACCATACGGTGGACCGGATCGAGAAACTGCTCCTGCGTTCGGACGACTGAAATCGACGCGTGGTCGTGCGCTACCACACGACCACGCGATTTTCTCCGGTTCGTCACCGGGTTCGGCGGGGAAGCGCCGAACGAAACGACGCGGCATTGCTTTCCCAACATACTGATCCGCAACGACTACGCCGTTCGCAACCTCGCCGCGCTTCACCGCTTGCACCATTTGATGTAGGAATTATTTCCTAGATCGAACGGAGCGAGCCATGCAGGATGCCGGAGTGTCGAGCCCTTCAGGGCGGGAGGGGCAGGGGGCGCGCAGATTATGCCTCGGCGTGCGCACCCTCGTCGAAGAGATGTACGGGGTCGCCGGCGGTCCGGGGCGGGCGCCGTGTTCCAAGCGCGGATCGCTGTGCCATGCCCGGCAGATCGCCATGTATGTCTGCCATGTGGTCATGCAGGTATCGCTGACGGAGATCGGGCTCGCCTTCGGGCGCGACCGAACGACGGTCGGGCATGCGTGCCGTGTCACCGAGGAGCGCCGGGACGACGGTGCCTACGACGAATTCGTGAGCGCCGTGGAACGCGTGGCAGCCGGCTTCATTCCCGGTCTCGACACGCGCGGGAAGGGCTGAGCATGGCCGAGCGAGGACGTGATCTGCCGGCAATGCTTCGTTTCCTCGCACGCGGCCAAGCGCGATCGTCCGCGGATGCCGGTGGGGCGGAACTCATTATGGAGCGCGATGGCAGCCGGAAGAGCTTTGCCCGGGCGACGGTCCACGAAGCGCTCGGGCGTGGTCTCGTGACGAGGCGCGGCACGACATTCGGTCTCGATCCGGCGGGGCGTGCGTTCCTCCGTCGTGCGCATGCGGCGGCCGGCGACGAAGCCTTTGCCGCACAGCATGGAGAACGCGTCAGCGAGACGCACACGATCGGAGCCGAAGAGCGGACCGTGCGCGTCAACGCCGAACAGTCGCCGCTTGCCGCCCTCGCACGCCTGAAGGGGCGTGAGAAGACGGCGTTCCTCGACGAACGGGCGGTCGCAGCCGGCGAGCGACTGCTGGCCGACTTCACGCGCGGACAGATGCAGCCGCGCGTTTCGGCGAACTGGGAGGCGAGCATCGCCTCGCGCGGTTCGCGTTCGGGCGGCGACGGGGCGGGCGAGCTGACGGAAGCAGCCCTTGCCGCGCGGCTGCGAATGGAGCGCGCGCTCGACGCCGTGGGTCCCGAACTTTCCGGGGTGCTCCTCGACGTATGCTGCTTCCAGAAAGGGCTTGCGATCGTCGAGCGTGAGAGGCGATGGCCTGCCCGCTCGGCGAAACTGATGCTGAAGACGGCGCTGGCCGCTCTGGCGCGGCACTATCAGCCACCGGCGACCGGGTCGCAGGCGCGCCGGGGACGTGAATATCGCTGGCGTGCGCCGGGTTCCTAGCGGGACGACGACAGCGGGGGACGGGCGGACGTCTCTACGCTGCGCTCGCTACCGCCGCTTCGGCCTTGATGCGGCCGATCATGGCGCGCAGGCCGTTCGCTCGCTGCGGGGTCAGGTGCTCGATCAGGCCGATGCGGGAGAACAGGTCGACGGCATCGAACGCCTCGATCTCGGAGGCGCGCTTTCCATCGACGGCCGAAAGCGTGATGGCGACGAGGCCGCGCACGATATGCGCGTCCGAATCGCCGCGGAAGACCATGACGGGATCGGTGCCGGCGCCGGTCTCTTCGTGGACGAGCCAGACCTGGCTGACGCAGCCCTGCACCTTGTTCGCTTCGGTCCTGTCGCCCTCGGGCATGTCGGGAAGCGCCTTGCCGAGCTCGATGACGTAACGGTAGCGGTCTTCCCAGTCGTCGAGGAATTCGAAGTCTTCGATGATGGTGTCGATATCGGCCATGGGCTCCCCTTCGGCTCCGGGTGCTATATAGGCCATCCGCGCTTCCGATGCACCGGGCGAAAAGCCCGTGAAGGCAAGGACGTTTCGCTCTTCCGCCGAGGCGGTTTGCGCCGGAAAGGCGATGTCAGGGATTCGGCGGCTGATAGGGGCGGGGCAGCGTGGCGCGCGCGGAATGAGTCTGGACCGCCGGGGCGACCCCCGGTCCGCGATCTGCTGCACGGGTGCGTGTAGGCGCGGGTGTCGGGACCGGAACGTCCATCGAGGCGTAGCGAGTGGACGCTTCGGCGAGGTGGGGGCGGTCTGCGGCGACCGCGGCCGGCTCGCGGGTTTCGGCCGACCGACCGCTTTCGGGTTCGCGATCGCCGAACTGGCGATCGAGGAAGCGGTAGGCGACGAATGCCCCTTCACGGGCGCGCTCGCCGAGAGCGCCGAGCGCTTCGCCGCCGGTTTGGCAGACCTCGGGACGGCGCGAGCAGATGCCGCTGACATCCTGAACGGCGGAGGTGGCGGCGATCAGCGTTTCGCCGAGCGGCGGTGCGGATGCCTCGTCCGTGTCGGTCCCGCCGGGTTGCGTCAGCGGCAGGAGAACCAGGACCAACGTGAACCAGAATGCCATCTTGATCAGGAATCGCATGGTACCCGCCTCGTTACGCAGAACATCGCCCGCTTCCGCTTCATCCGAATGCATGCGGTGCGAGGGGCACCATAGCGCGAACAAGCGAACGTCCGTTTGAAGGTTGCAACGACAATTGAATCGAATTTGTTTCAAATTGGAAAGGTGGTGTAGTTCCCGGAGCGTGCGCTTCCGTGCGGCCGGATCGTGGCCGGGGAACGACCGGTCTGCCTATGCTGTACCGGTTTGGGCACATTCCCCGAGAGGGAAAACCGGGCGTTAACCATGATGACGGTTTCAGGGGCGAAGCGGGCCGCAGGAGGGTGAAAAGGCGGGTCTGGAACGAAGTCGGGCGATCCCGCTTATTCATTCCTTAAATCGGCGAGTGCGATTTTCGCACCACCGAAATCGAGCATGATGAAACGGGTCCGGCGTTGCGTGTACCGAGTTTTTCCATGATGGGAATAGTAGCGCGTATCGATCGCTTCGTGGCGGGCTGGGTCCGTCAGGATGTCCTCGGCGAACGGGAGCGGCGCCTTCAGATCGCTTGCTTCCGCATGCTTGCGCTCGCCGCACTCGCGCTGATGACGGTGCTGCCGATCGCGCTCGCGACGGTGCTGCCCGTCGGCACGGTGCTCGCCGCGAGCATCGGCGGATCGGCGATGCCGCTGCTCATGGCGGCGATCCTGTCCACCGCGGGTTCGCGGGCGATTACCGGGCTCTCGAGCATGGTTCTCGTCGCGATCGCGGTCCTGATCGTTCAGCGCGTCATCGTTCTGCCTTCCGTCGTCCTGCCGATGAGCATCGCGGCGCCGCTGGCGGCGTGCCTCGTCTATCTCGGTGCACGGCTCATCGTGAACCCGAAGGGCACCGTGCCGGAGCACGACGAACGGCCCGACGCGGCGCCCGACCATGGTGCGATCTACGATCGGTTCGCCGGCCTCGTGCTCGTTCACGACCGGGCGGGCGACGTGACGGGCGTGCACGGCGCGGATGCGGGTGCCTTCGCGACGTGGCTGACGAAGCCGCAGGGGCATGGCTTCTATCGGGCGATCCACGTCGCGGATCGGCTGGCTTTCATGCAGGCGGTCGAGGCGGTTCGAAACGGCGGTACGCGGCAAAGCGTGGCGATCCGCATGCAGCGCGACATGGCGCTTTCGCACGAGGGGCAGTTCGTGCACCTGGCGCTGGACATGACGCCGCTCGGAGAACCGGGCGCGGTGACCGGCATTCTTACGCAGGCTCGCGACGTCAGCGCGGAAAAGGACGAACGCGCGGCTCTTTGCACGCGCGTCGAGCAGGCGGAAAGAGCCGACGCCGCGAAGACACGTTTCCTCACGGCGGTGAGCCACGAGATGCGCACGCCGCTGAACGCGATCCGCGGCTTTTCCGACGTGCTGGCCGGCGATCACGTCGGGCCCTACCTCGAAGGCAAGCAACGCGAATATGCCGGCTGCATCCGTCAGTCGGGCGATCATCTTCTGTCGCTCGTCAACGGGCTTCTGGACATGAGCCGCGTGGAGTGCGGGCGCTACGAGTTGACGCCGGCAACCGTCGATCTCGCGGCGACGATCGGCCGGTGCGAAGCGATGCTTCACCTGCAGGCACGCGAGCGTGGCGTGCACCTGACGAGCCGCATCGCGCGACACTGCGCGCCGCTTGTCGCCGATAGCGGCGCGATCGACCAGATTCTCATCAACCTGGTTGCCAACGCGATCAAGTTCACGGAAAAGGGCGGGGTCGTGACGATCGAAGCGGCGCAGATCGGCGATCGCATCCGGCTGAGCGTCAGCGATACGGGGGTCGGCATACCCGCCGAAAGCCTGGCCGTTCTCGGCGAGCCCTTCGTGCGCGGCAAGTCCGGCCCGACGATCGAGAGCGAAGGGTGCGGGCTCGGCATCTGCCTGACCAAGGGGCTCGTGGCGCTGCACGGCGGCACCTTCGCGATCGCCAGCGAGCCGGGACGTGGCACGGTGGTGACGATCGAGATGGCGCGCGACGGCAGCGGCATGGAGGAAGCGCGCGCGCCGAGCGAAACCGGCGGAACGGTGGCGATCGCCTTTCCGCCGTATCTGGCACGCCGCGAAGGCAACGAAACGGAGACGGACGCACACGATGACGCGCAAGCGCGGACAGCCTGAAAGCCGACGCAGGACGAAGAGGCGCCGGCGCGGACCGTTGGCATGGCTTTCGCGCAGGGCCGTGCGGCTCGTCGCACGCTATCCGGCGGCGACGGCGGGGACCGCGGCGTTCCTCGCGATCTTCGCGCTCGTTGCGGTGAATGCCGTGTGGTACCAGCCGGGCGCCCATCCGGCGCCGATCCTGGCGATGCGCGATCGTGCCGATGAGATGCCGAAGGTTGCGCGCAAGGGCGAGGCGGGCCTGACGGTCGATACGCTTCTGGCCGGCATCAAGGGCGACGATGCTTCGACGCCGTCTGCCGATGGCGATCGCACCGGGAGCATTCGTGCTGCCGGCGGTTCGAACGACGACGGCCAACACGATCTCGTGCGCGAGATCCAGCAGGCGCTGGCGGCGCGTCGGTTCTATTTCTCCGCGATCGACGGGCGTGCCAGCCAGAAGACGCGGGCGGCGATCGAAGCCTTTCAGGCGGCGACCGCACGACCGCTGACGGGCGAACCGAGCCAGGACCTGCTCGAGCAGATCCGTGCAACGCACCGAAACGGCAGTGCGGTACCGATGGAACGACCGAACGACGTCGCGCTCGCAGGTCGGAAGATGCCCGGAAAACCGCGGTCCGCTATCGCCTCCGTGCCGAAGCCACGGGCCGAGCCCTCGGAAGACTAGGGTCTTTTAGGTTCATACGAAAACGCTCTCGACGATCGTTCGGAACGAAGGCGGGCCTCGATGCGGCTGAAGACCGGGATATGGGTACGTGGGCTCGTGCGACGGGTCTTTTCTGCCGGCGGGTTCGCGGCGATCGAACGGCATGGGGCGGAGGAAGGCGGTGCCGTGCTCGTTCGCACGCGCGACCGCGGTGGCCTCGAATCGGTGTTCACCCCGGCACCACAGAGTTTCTTCGAAACCGAACAGCCTGAAGAGCGCCGCTTCGAGCAACGCCTCGCCGAGGCCGGACGCGAAGAGTGCGATCGCCTGATCGCGCGCGAGACGAATTTCGATCCCGATGCGTGGGTGATCGAACTCGAGGTCGACGATCCGGCGTCCTACCTCGTGATCACGCCTGCTTGATTCGAGAGACGTCGTTTGCCGGGAACGGGCGGCTGTCGTCCGGGGACGGCTGGCGATCGTCTTCCGCGGGAGTGTGATCGGCATCGAGCCGGGCGGCGAGGTGCGCGCCGGCGCTTTCCCGCTCGCAGGCATTCGCGATGGCGAAGGCACGAGGAACGCCGTTGTCGGAGCGGCGCAGGTTCGGGAAGAAGACCGTCAGCACATGTGCGATATCGTCCGCCGCGAAGCCGAGCGCGGTCAGCGTTTCGGCGAGCTCGCGACCGGAGATGTCGAGCATCGTGCGTTCGGCGAGGCGAAAGCTGCTGCCGAGGACGTCCGCCAATGCCGTCGCGAAGAAGAGGGGCTCGTCGCTTTCCACGAAATGACGCAGGCGCGAGATTTCGCCGGGTTTGAGCTTGGGAAGAGACGGATGCTTCCGCTCATGTGACGAGACCATCTCGCGAAGGCGCGTGCGTACGTTCTCCGCATGCTCGGCGTCTTGTGACGGTGCGGACTCTGGCTGAGCCGTGGTGCTCGCGGTCGTATCGGGCGCTGCCGGATCGATCAGGCCGCGTACGGAGAGAGAGCGGGAGACGACGGGGTCCGAGAGCGCGCTCAGGCCTTCGACGGTCGCGGCGGAAAGGTTCGGGCGGCGCGCGATCGCGCGGGCGCATGCCGGATCACCCGTGGCGACGATTCGCAGCAGTTCCGCTTCGTCGAGAGCGACGGAATTGGCGAGGAACGGGGCCGAAACGTCGATCGGTTGTTCGAGGATGAGCCGTTTCGTGGCCGCCGGCAGCGTGACGCATCGCGAGAGGGCGGCAACCGCCGTACGCCGCGTTTCGGGCCTCGCTTCGGCGAAGAGGCCGGCGAAGAGCTCGGCGAACTGTTTCGTTTCGTTACGCCCGGGACGAGCGAGGTTCTCGAAGCCGCTGACGGTCGCCATCAGAATGAGGTCGATCCGCCTCGAATTGCTCGTCTTTTCGAGATCCCGAAACTTATCGTACACGAAACTCACCCGACCAGACACGCCGACATGGCGACCATGGGAGGCATGGTCGCGCAAAACCGTTAGCAGGCCATTAACTATGGGTGCGTCTAATGGTGTTCGCCCGTGGGGGCCGGATGCTCAGGTGCTGCGTTCATCCGTTTTGCGACGATAAAGGCAACGGAAGGCAGCCATGGCCGAGATCATCGAACTCGAGGCGCGGCGGCCGAACCGCCGGTATCAACCGGTGGAAAGCCGGCGGGAAGCGAGGCTTCTCTTCTTTACGGGCGTTCGCTACGAGCGCCTGCCGGACGCACCGACCCGCACCCAAACGGAAGAGCGCGGCGCTAAGACGCGTCGACCGCCGCGCAGTGCGCCCCATCGAGAAAGCGTTTTGCCGTCTCGTCCCACGAAGGGTCGTCGACGCTCGTCCTGAGAGCGACGTATCCCTTCGGTCCCGGCAGCGCGACGAGGATGGATGTGGCAAGCGCCTCGGGCCGCGACCGGCGTAGGCGAAGCATCTGCGTCGGTGTTGCGAGAACGACGTCGACCCTGCGCTCGACGGCCGAGCGATCGTTCATGCTGTAGACCTCGCTGCCGTCGGTATCGAAGACGGCGAGCGACCAGAAGGACGGTGTCCCGGCGGCATCGCCGGCGGTGACGTGGATCGGCCCATGCGAAGCGTCGAAGACGCACACGGCCGAGCGCAGGAACGGATCGCGGTTGGGAAGACCGATGACCGCCGGTGCGGATTCCAGTCGATGGAACGCGCCGGTCTCGCCGAGCCGCTGCACCTTCGACCATACGTCGCGCGTGGCATAGGAGGGGGTGGCGAGCACGACGACGATGTGCACGAGAGCCGCTCCGAAGAGGCCGGCAAGGACGGCGGCCACGAAGCTACGCATCGCCGCAACCCGTGCGTTCGATCGATGGCATCTTGAGATCGATGATGCCGGCGTTGCCGGCCGCCGGCGTGTCGTAGAGCGTCAGGACGAAGTGGATCCTGCCTGCGTGACGGATGGCGAGCCAGTTGCCGGGCCGTGCCGTGGGTGCGGCCGCGATGCGCATGCCGCCATGCCCGTCGCCGAGCACGTCTTGCGACTGGAAGGCGTGGGGCAGGGCCGGATTTCCGCCGATGGGTGCGCCGTCGGCACTCGTCGCACGCAGCGTCCAGAAGCGCGCGCGCGGCGTCGTGCCGGAGATGACGTAGCTGCAGGTTCCGGAAAGCGCTCGTCCCTGATCGTCCGTTTTGGCGGTAAAGACCACGCCTTCGGCTTCTCCGAGAAGTAGATCGGCCTTCCGGGCGCGATAGGCGCGCGCATAGGGGTCGACACGACCCGTCTGCAGATCGGGCCAGGCCGACCAGGGACCGACCGTCACGCTTTCGAACTGGCGAACGTGGTCGAACGCGTAGAGGCTGGACGCGATGCCGCCGTAAAAGGCGATCGCGAGCGCGAGCACGACGAGCAGGGGCAGGCGAAGGGTACGCAGCACGGCGATCGTGCCGTCACGGCTCGACGGGGGAGGAGGGCGAAGCCGTCGAGGCCACACGGGACGGCCGGGACAGCGGCGCGGCGCTGCTCAGCTTTTCGGCGATCGTGCGAAGCAGCTCGGTCGTGGAGTGCGACAGGGCGAGCGGACGGGACATTGCTTCCATTCCGTCGATTCCCTCGCGCGCGCCGGCCATGAGCTTCTCGCGGTCCGCCGCGCTCGGCAGCGGATCCTTGATGCCGGGGATCGCCCTCGGCTCGACCCCCTGCTGGGCGTATTCCATGACCTTCTTCCATGTCATGGCCGGCAGGGTGCCGCCGGTCATACGGTTCGAGGGGGTGTAGTCGTCGTTGCCGATCCACACGGCGGTGGTGTAGTTGCCGGTATATCCGCAGAACCAGCCGTCGCGATAGGATTGGGTCGTGCCGGTCTTGCCGGCGGTCTTCAGACCATCGATCTTGGCACGGCGGCCGGTGCCCCATTCCGGAATCTGGACCAGGATCTGGTTCATTTCGTCGGCGGCCTTCTCGGTGAGGACGCGCTTGCGCGGCGGTGTGTCCCGCGCCTGATCGAAGAGCACGTCGCCGGAATAGTCCATGATCTGGTCGATGCCGTGGCGGCCGGACTGCAGGCCGCCGTCCGGGAAGACGCTGTAGGCCGTCGCCTGGTCGAGCGCGGTCACCTCCGACGTGCCGAGCGCCATGGTCTTGTCGGTACTGATGGGCGATTCGACGCCCATGTCGTGCGCCGTCTTCGCCACGGCGACCGTGCCCAGATGGTCGCGCGTGAGGCGCACCGGCACCGTGTTGATCGATTTGGCAAGCGCGCGGGTGAGGGTGACGTGACCCTCGTAGGTGCGTTCGTAGTTGCGCGGGGACCAGCCGTTCCAGGTGATCGGCTTGTCGGTGATGCGCGTATCCGGGGTCATGCCGTGTTCCATCGCCGTGGCGTAGACATAGACCTTGAAGGAAGAGCCGGGCTGGCGGCGGCCATTGACGGCGCGGTTGAACTGGCTTTCGCCGTAGTCGCGTCCGCCGACCATGGCGCGGACCGCGCCGGGATCGCGCCCGCCGTTCTGCAGGAGCACGATCGCGCCCTGCGAGACGTTGTAGGCGTCGCCGTATTGGCGAAGGCTCGATTTCAGCGATTCGTCGGCCGCGCGCTGCAGGTTCATGTCCACCGTCGTGCGCACGATGAGGCTGTGCCGGCGGATGCGGTGCTCCTGCGCGATGCGCTTGACCTCGTCATAGGCCCAGTCGAGGAAGTAATCGGGCGCGGGCTTCTCGCCGCGATCGACGACGCTTGCCGGATGGAGCCTCGCACCGACGACCTGGCCCTCGCTCATCAGATGGCCCTGGACCAGGTTGGTCAGCACCTCGTTGGCGCGGGCTCGGGCCGCCGGCAGGTTGGCGCTCGGCGCATATTTCGACGGAGCCTTGAAGAGACCGGCGAGCATGGCCGACTGGGCGAGATCGATGTCCCGGACGTCCTTTCCGAAATAGTACTGGGACGCGGCGGCGACGCCGAAGGTGCCGCCACCCATATACATGCGGTCGAGATAGAGGCTGAGGATTTCCTTCTTCGTGAGGTTGGCCTCCAGCCAGACGGCGAGGAAGGCCTCCTTCATCTTGCGTTGCAGCGTGCGCTCGTTCGACAGGAACATGTTCTTGGCGACCTGCTGGGTGATCGTCGAGCCGCCCTGAACGACGCCGTTGGCGCGCGCATTGGTCACCATGGCGCGCGCGAGGCCGAGAAAATCGATGCCGTAATGCTGGAAGAAGCGACGGTCCTCCGTCGCGACGACGGACTTGACGAGGGTATCCGGCAGCTCGTCGATCGGCACGGAATCCTCATGGCGGATGCCGCGATGGCCGATCTCGTTGCCGTAGCGGTCGAGGAAGGTGACGGCGTATTCGTCCTGCGCGCGCCAGTCTCCCTGGGTTGCCTGGAAGGCGGGAAGGGCGAGCGCCAGCATGAGCACGGTGCCGGCGACGCCGAGCGTCATCGCCTCGCCGGCGGCCTCGAAGAAGAGGCGCCGGGTTCCGCGCACCCGGAAGCGGCGGAAGAACAGGACGATCTCTTCCCACGTGTCGCCGGCTTCGAAGAAGGTGGACCACAACGTCGAATCGATGAACGAGTCGGCCCGAAGCAGAAGATGCCTGAGCCTGCGTTTCAGCTTGCTGTTCTTGAACGGATGCTGCACGCGCTGATAATCCCGGTTCCAATACCCGGCGCACGCCGCCACGACGCACCGGACCCTCCCGGCGGCCGACCGGGGCGGCGTTATTGTCCCTACGCCGTGTTGTGGCGTATCTGGTGGCGTGGAACAAGGCGGGGAAGGGTGCGAGGTGCCCGAGCGGTCAAGCGAGGCTCGTTATGGAAACAGGCGCGACATGAAAGCCACACCCTTCTGGCGCACCAAGACACTCGACCAGATGAGCGCACCCGAGTGGGAGAGCCTTTGCGACGGCTGCGGCAAGTGCTGCCTGAACAAGCTCGAGGATTGGGACACGGGCGAGATCGCCTGGACGAACGTCGCCTGCCGGCTCTTCGACGACGGGACGTGCCGGTGCGGCAACTATGAAGAACGCTTCGCCATCGTGCCGGAATGCATCCAGCTGACGCCGGCTATCGTGCGCAGCGTGGCCTGGCTGCCGCCGACCTGCGCGTATCGGTTGGTGGACGAAGGAGCGGACCTCTACTGGTGGCATCCGCTTGTTTCCGGCGATGCGCAGACGGTTCACGAGGCCGGAATTTCGGCGCGCAAGCGCACGGTTTCCGAGGAAACCGTTGCGGTGGAGGACTACGAGGACTTCATCGTCGAATGGCCGGAACGCGAGCCGGGGTGAAGGCCGCGGCCCGTCCGACCATTTGTCGCGTGTCAAGATTGCTTCCGGTTCTTAACAACGATTGATCACAAGGACGTGTTTTGAACACTTTATCCCTTATCAATTCTGATATAGTTTATAGGAATCTTAAACAGGGTTGCTGGATATGCGTAGTTTCTCGGAACGGCCGCAAATGGCATTCATGCCGGATGCTCGGCTGGGCCGCCGCTTGAGCAAGGCGATTTTCGAGAAGGACGGCGACGAGGCGCTGACAGTGCTCGGCGCGATTTTCGAACATGACGGCGTATCGGTTTCCGAGGATGCGATGCAGCGGTTCGAGAAGTGTGTGCGGCGATCGGGGGAGCAAGTCGGCAAGGGGTGCTAGGCGCCTGCCGGCATCGCCCGTTTTCAATTTATAGGAAAATAGTCCTTGACGGCGTGACGGTCTTCCGGTAGGGTTCAGTCATCGTCGGATAGGTGGGGCTGACGCCCACCGGATGTTTACGCTTCGAAAGCGCTGCAGGAATGCGGCGCTTTTTTGCGTTCTGCGGCAGGCTCAGCTGGGAGGTTCAGGATGGCGCGAAGCAGGAAGGGGGATCCCGGCGGCATGCTTCGGCGCGCGAACCGGGTTCTCGACCGGGCACTGGCGATGGCCGAGACGTCGATCGCTGCCGAAGAGGCGCCGCTCGGGCCGGCGGGCGTGAAGGCCTATGCCGACGTGATGGCGCTGATCGTGCGCACGGTGGAAAAGACACACGAGCTTGAAAGGACGCTGGCGAGTGAGGGCGAGGCGGGCGGCAGGGACGATCTCGATGGTGCGGAACGGACCGCTCTTCGCGAACGGGTGGAACGCTGGATCGACGAACGGGCGGCTGCCCGGGCCGGTGTTCTCGGCGACGAGCATGGCGCGGATCGGCCGGGAGCTGCTTCCGGCGGTGGCGCGGGCGGTGCTGCCGGGGGCGATGAAGAGTGCGGGCAGGTCCACGTCCGGCCGTTCATGGCGGACGGCCGGACGTGACGAACGGCTTGCGCTGATTGCAGGAGCGGAAGCGCCCAGCGACCTGCCGATGCCGTGCATGCACGCGGTCGGGGAGGGTCGGGTGGTGAGCCTGCGGGCCGACCAGCTTCCGCCGGCGGGCGACTGGCGGACCTGGGTGCTGATGGGTGGACGCGGTGCCGGCAAGACGCGCGCCGGTGCCGAATGGGTGCATGCGGCGGCCCGTGCCGCAGGACGGGAAGGCAAGGCGCTGCGCATTGCGCTGGTGGCCGAGACGCTTGGGGATGCGCGCGAGGTGATGATCGATGGTATCTCCGGCATCCGCCGGATCGCCGAGGACGACCGGCCGAGCTACGAGCCGACGCGCCGGCGGCTGGTATGGCAGAGCGGGGCGGTGGCGCAGGTGTTTTCCTCGGAGGATCCGGAGAGCCTGCGCGGGCCGCAGTTCGACCTTGCCTGGTGCGACGAGCTGGCGAAGTGGCGCCATGCGCAGGAGGTGTGGGATATGCTGCAGTTCGCGCTGCGGCTGGGATCGCGACCGCGCCAACTGGTGACGACGACGCCGCGGCCGGTTCCGCTTCTGACCGCGCTGCTCGATGCGCCGGATACGGCCGTGACGCGGGCGAGCACGCGGGACAACGCGGTGAATCTCGCGCCGGGTTTTCTGGCGGCAATGGAAGCGCGTTACGGCGGCACGCGGCTCGGGCGACAGGAGCTTGCCGGCGAGCTGATCGCCGACCGCGAGGACGCGCTTTGGCGGCGCGGCGATCTCGAGGCGGTGCGGGTGCGCCGGGCGGGCGCCGTCGGCCGTGTGGTCGTCGCGATCGACCCGCCGGCTTCGGCGGGCGCGAAGAATTCTTGCTGCGGGCTCGTCGTCGCCGGGCGCGACGACGACGGCCGGGCGGTGGTGCTTGCCGACGGTTCGCTCGAGGGGGCGAGCCCGGCGGCCTGGGGGCGTGAGGCGATCGCGCTCTACCGGCGCTTCGAGGCGGACCGGATCGTCGCCGAAGTGAACCAGGGCGGCGACATGGTGCGGGCGATCCTCCGGGGGATCGACGCCGGCGTGCCGGTGACGACGGTGCGCGCGAGCCGCGGCAAGTGGCTGCGGGCCGAACCGGTGGCCGCGCTCTACGAAGAAGGGCGCGTAGTGCATGCCGGGACGTTTCCCGCGCTCGAGGATCAGATGTGCGAATTTAGCAGAAACCCGCAAAGCTAAACAAAAGCAGTCACTTGGGCTTTACAAGGGCAGAGCGGAAAAGAGGGAACGATTACAGAACAGAGCGGCAGTTTGTAAAACGAATATTGCCGCTACCGCGCCGCCAGCTTGCTCAAATAAATTCGCCGTCCCGGCTGGTCCCCGGAACGGCGATACGAAAGAAAAGCACGCAAGCGCTTTCGAGGAAAATTCGTACCATGAAGCGGGCGACGCGGCAACGCGCGCTGCGGCTTGGTATGCGGCCAATCGTGCCGTCTGTCCGCGTCCGATCGTGCCGAACCTTAAGGCGAGGTTCGATCTTACGGCCGCTCAGGCTGTCGAGGCGATCCGGCGAGCGAATGGGGGGATGCGATGAGCGATCCCACCTTCGCGCCTTCTGCGGCTCTTCTCCGCTCGAACCTCGTCAGCAAGCCGGTGCGCGATCCGGCGCTTATGGCTGCATTCGAAGCCGGCGCGGTCCCGACGCGCGGTGCCAGCCGTGGCCCTACGCAATTCCGCCTTCCGGGTGTTGGTAGCCTGAGCGAAGCGCGCCGGCGTCGGCGGTCCGCCGATCACGCTGCCGAGACGCGCAGGCTGCGCACCATGTCGGCATCGGGCACGCTGCCGCATTCAATCCGCTGGGAATACACGGAAGGCGAGCGGGCGGCACTCAGCGTCATCGCCCTCGAAATCAAGCGTCGAGGTCGCTGTGAGCTTGAAGTGAAACAGCTTGCCGATATCGCTGGCGTCAGCGTCCGGACTGTCCAGTACGCTTTGAGCAAGGCGCGGCAGCACGGCCATATCTCCGTCACCTACCGGAAGCGAAGCCCGAGCCGCAACGCGCCGAACCTGATCGCGATCGTCTCGAAGGAATGGCTTGCTTGGTTGAAGCGCGGTCCGAGCCTCAAGACGATCGAGCGTGAGGTTTCAGGGTGCAAGAGCGTGCACACCTCAGAGAATAAGAGAAATAACAAACGCTTCGACAAGCCTCGATCGTTGAGAACCGCAAGCGCTGCGGCAGGCGGAAGCGCTGCAATGGGCTTGGGAGAAGGAAAGCGGGGCGACGACACGGACAGACACGGGCGCGGAGGCGGATGAGATGGCCCAATGGCCCTACAACACGGCAGCATGGCGAAAACTGCGGGCGGCAAAGTTGGCGGTAGCGCCGACCTGCGAACCGTGCGCAGCGCGCGGGCAGATCGCGCAGGCTGACACGGTGGATCACATGACGCCGATTGCGTCAGGCGGAGCGCCATTCCCCACACTCGACCGGCTCATGTCGATGTGCGCGCGCTGCCACAACGAGAAGACGGCAGCGAACGACCGAACGCATTCGAAGCCGTTCGCAAGGCGGATCAAAGGCTTCGACGCAAACGGCAATCCGGTCGATCCGGGGGACGATTGGCATGGTGGGGGCGGTCAAGATCACCAGCGATCGAGGGGGCGCGGACCGATGGGGGAGGTCGGAAGATACTTAGTTTCCGGTGACTTAGCTGATGATGACAACGGACCGGGGTTTGCCTGATGTCGCTTAGAGGTGTGGGTGCGAAGGCGCTTTCGGAGCGCGGCAAGGTCGCCGAAAGGCCCGTGAAGCCGTGGGAAGAACCCGGTCTCGATCGTCCTGGGCGCGTCATCGCCTTCTGCGAGGATCTTCCGATCACGGCCGGCAAGCTCGCCGGCACGAAAATGCTGCTTCGCGAATGGCAGCGCGCTTTCATCCGCGCCGTCTATGCCGAGAACGCTGAAGGCGTCCGGCCGGTACGCACGGCCGTGCTGTCGATGGCTCGGAAGAACGGCAAGACGCAGCTCGCCGCCGCGCTGGCGCTTTGCCATCTTCTCGGGCCGGAAAGCGAGCCACGCGGCGAAGTCTACTCGGCCGCGCTGACGCGCTACCAAGCGGCGAAGCTCTACAAGGAGATGGCGGCGATCCTGCAGGCGCATGAAGAGCTGGACGATCGGTGCAACATCGTCCGCTTCGAGAAACAGATCGAAGTGCTCTTCGGTCCCGGCTCTGGCTCGGTATATGCGGCGCTGTCGGCCGATGCCGAATCGAAGATGGGCCTGTCGCCGTCCTTCGTCGTCTATGACGAACTCGGCAGCGCGCCGAACCGCAATCTCTTCGACGCGCTCGATACGGCGACCGGCGCGCGCGCCGAACCGCTGATGATGTGCATCAGCACGCAGGCGGCCGCTGATCACCACATTTTTTCGGAGCTGGTCGATTACGGCACGCGCGTCAACTCCGGCGACCTCGACGATCCGAGCTTCCACCTGACGCTGTACGCCGCGCCGCAGGACGCCGACCCGTGGGACGCCGATACCTGGGCGCTGGCAAACCCGGCGATCGGCGACTTCCGTTCGCGCGAGGATGTCCAGCGGCAGGCGTCACAGGCGCGTCTCGTGCCGTCGAAGGAGTCGGCCTTCCGCAATTTGATCCTCAATCAGCGCGTTTCGGCGACAGCGCGCTTCATCCACAAGGCCGAATGGGACCGCTGCGCCGATGCGGTCGATCGCCGGGCGCTGGCCGGCTGCGAATGCTATGGTGGGCTCGATCTCGGCGCGACACGCGATCTCACGGCCTTCGTGCTGGTCTTTCCCGGCGAAGGCGGCATCTTCGACGTGGTGCCGCATTTCTTCATGCCGGAAAGCAACATCGCCGAGCGATCGAACGAAGATCGCGTGCCTTACGATCTATGGGCGAAACAGGGGCATATCACGCTTATTCCCGGCGCGACGATCGATCCAGGCTTCGTCGCCGACGTGCTCGCCAACGCCGCGCAGGAATTCGACCTCAAGACGCTCGCCTATGACCGCTGGCGCATCGAGGATCTACGCCGTGAACTCGGCCTGATCGGCGCGAGCCTGCCGCTCGAACCGTTCGGGCAGGGCTTCAAGGAAATGTCGCCGGCTGTCGATGTTTTGGAGCGGTGCGTTGCTGAGAAGCTGATCCGGCACGGCGGCAATCCCGTGCTCAACATGTGCGCCGCGAATGCCGTCGTCACGCGCGACCCGGCCGGCGGTCGGAAGCTCGACAAATCGAAGGCGACGGGCAGGATCGACGGCCTCGTGGCGCTGACGATGGCTCTCAGCGTGTCGAGCCGATACGAGCCGGAGGCGCTGCCGGCGTGCTTGGCGGAATTGCTCGGCTGATAGGCTATGATTTGTCAGTCGTTTGCGCCCATTCCGGCAGTTCAAGGAGCGGTCGTCTCTCTTCTTCCTGATGCTCGCTCATTTGGGCGCGCACGAACATTGGTGACGACGTGTTGACGATCATGTCGTTGCCGATATTCGGGTTGTGAAGCCGGAGCAGTGGAGCGTCATAGTCCGCTACCTTGTAAGCAAGTGATCCTTCCTCGCCTGCTTCAATTAGCCAAACCGTGTACCATTTTCCGATTTCAAACATCCGGCTTTCCCTTCAACGCGGCTTCGACCAAGCGACGAATTGCCTCTGGACGACCCGGCAGATCGGTTTGCTCGCGCCGCCAATCGTCTATGCGGGCAAGCATGTCGCTATGAACGCGCACCGTCACGGCCGAGCTTTCGACCGGTGGACGACCTGTTTTCGACTTTTTAACGTTAATTATTGACGACATGACTTTATGATGTCAGAAATTAGCAAGCCGGACAAGCGCGCGAACGCCTGACCGGCTCTAACCTCAACCGATCCTTGGGAGATCGATCATGGCTGATGTCAGCAATAGCATTTCCACGCCTCGCGACAACCGGACGCCGAAGGTCCGGTTAACGGATGACGCGTTGGACCTCTCGCGCATGGCGTCGATCGCGTTCAAGATGCTGGAGAAGGCGTTCGATCCGTCACGAGCTGTCGCCTACCAGGTTGGCGGCACCTGCACATTCCACTTCGACGACAGCTCCCTCGACGACATGCACTTTGCCTTAGGCGACGTGCTCGACCGAAGCCGTTCCGTAGCTTCGCGGCTCGAAGATATGCAGGACGCCGAGCCGGTGCAGCCGCCTGCGCGCGCGATCGATACGGCAACGGGTTTCAAAGCGCTCGCGGACCTCGAAGGCTCATTGCATGTCGCAAGCTCTCTCCTCGATGCACTCGATGAGCTGAGCGGCGAGGTCGATGATCCGAAGCGGCGCTTGAACTCGATTTGCGCGATTGCCGGAAATCTCGGCAGAGAACTCGACGTTGCGAAGGCGGGCGTCCGGCAGCTTTTCGAACACGCGCAGCCTATCTGAAGAAAATTCATATTGGAGTTGCACGCGTCCGCGAGTAGGCGTATACCATTTGCGTGTTTTGCAGATAGGATTACGTTGGTGGTCAAGTCTGGTGGTTTCATCGTCGGCATCGCGGCCGCGCTCGACCTCCCCGAGCCGACGATTTCGGGGGCGTTTCGCATCCTTCGTGAAAGCGGTCTGATGACCTCCGGAGCGCGCGGCGTGAACGCTCCGGACATGACTGATCTCGATGCCGCGCGGATGACGATCGCCATGCTGGTCAATGAGCGGCCGGCCTATTCGGAGAGCGGCGTCCGAGACTTTGGGCAGCTCATCTGCACTGATTTTCGTCCCGCTTCCGAAGATATCGATCAAGTTTCCGAAGAGATACGGGAGGACTTTGATCGGTCGAGTAGAGAATTCACGCTCGCTGATCGAGGGCTTTCCGAGTGCCATACGCTGGAACAAGCTGTTGCGGAGCTAATCCGCATGTATGGCGATGATCGCCAGTGCGGTTATTGGGTTCGCAGTCAGATCGATTTGGGAGAACGGGGGACTTTCGATCCGAACGCGACAATCGAGGTCGTTGCCGGATCTCTTTCGGCGCGGATTTCGATGCAGGGGAATGTTTACCGGTACAGCGATCCTCTTGTTGACCCGAATACTTGGGGCGAAGATGAAAGCCCGGAAGGCATCGCCGGCGACATGGATGCCGAAGACGCCCATAACCTGAAACTTTCGAGATATTCGACGGCAATTCGCAGCGTCCGGTCGATAAACACAATCCAGCTTCTTGCTCTCGCCAAGGTTCTTCGCGAGGCCGCAGCATGAGCGGTCTGATCGTAGAGCGCAGCGCATGAATATCGCGGCTCGCTCCGTCCCCGTTCCCTGTTCGCGGCGCATCATGTGCGTCGTGATTTCCCGCCGTGAGGCGGCATATCCCTGCGCCGGCATGTCCGGCCCGATGGACCTTAACCCCGTCGCGATGACGGCAAATCCCACGATGGAGATGTGACATGCCAAAGCTTAACGACCTAAAGGAGCAGCGCGCGGCCAAGGTGTCCGAGATGCGGGCGATCAACGAAAAGGCGCTCGCTGCGAACCGCGATCTCGACGACGGCGAACGGACCCGCTTCGAAGGTCTGGAAACGGAGACCCGTTCGCTTTCCGACCAGATCGACCGTTCCGAACGCCTGGCGGAATTCGAGCGCTACGAAGAGCGCGGCGAGGCCGTCAACGAGAATGGCGACATGCGGCGCGAGCTGCGCAACTACAATCTCGGCAAGGCAACCCGCGAAAGCTTCTCCGACCGTCTGACCGGCCTCGAGGCGGAAGTTCACGCCGAGCTTGCCAAGGGGCGCGAGGTGCGTGGCGTGATGGTGCCGACCGAAATCCTTCTCGGCGGCGAGACGCGTGCGCTCACGACGACGACGCCCGCCGGCGGTCCCGGCGGCAACATGGTGCGCACGGACCTCGCCGCGATGACCGATCATCGCCGTCCGGCGCTCAAGGTCGAAGCGCTCGGCGCGACCGTCATGCGCGGTCTTGTCGGCAACCTCGACCTTCCGCGCCTCACCGGCTCCGGTTCGGCCTACTGGATCGCCGAACATACCGACACGACGCGCTCGGACGCCAAATTCGGCAAGAAGTCGATGTCGCCGAACACGGTTTCCGGCGAATACGAGGTTTCCAGGCGGATGCTGTTGCAGTCGAACGAAGCACTCGACGGCATCCTTCGTCGCGACCTCGGCTTCATCCTCGCGCAGGCGCTCGACGCCGCGGCGATCAAGGGTGGTGGTGCGAACCAGCCGACCGGCATAATGGCGGATGCCGACGTGGAAGAACTGCCGGCAGCGGCGATTTCCTCGGACGCTACGGCCGACATGATCGCCGCTCTCGAACTCGACGACGTAACGGGCACGCGGGCCTTTCTGACGCACCCGGCGGTCATGAAGCTCGCGCGCAAGCTCAAGGACGGCGACGGCCATGTCATCACGGTCGCGGAGACGTTCCAGGGCGAGCGCGTGGAAAGCACGACGCAGGTTCCCGTCGTCACGGCCGGGACGCCCGACACGCGGGCGCTGATTTACGGCGAATGGGCCTCGCTCTATCTCGGCTACTGGTCGGGCGTGGATATCCTTCTCAATCCGTACCACTCGGACGTGGCGAGCAAGGGCGGCGCACTGATGCACGCTTTCCTCGATGCCGATGTCGTCGTGCGGCATCCGGAGGGTTTCCGCTGGATGGAGATTACCGGCTGATGACGATCGACCTCGCGACGGCAAAGGCTCATTGCCGCATCGACTTCGATGAGGACGATGCCCTGGTGCAGCGGCTCATTGCGGCCGCGATGGATCACCTGAGTTCGATCGGCGTCGATATGGAAGCGGTCTATCTGCCGTCCGCCGTCTGTCAGGCGGTCCTGATGCTGGTCGCGCACCTCTACGAGAACCGCGAGGCGACGGCGAGCGTGCCCGTCGCCTCGATCGCAATCGGCGTCGACCGGCTGGTCGCGCCTTACCGCGAGGTGGCGATATGACGACGGAGAGACGCGGCCTTCCGATCGAGATCCATGCGAAGGGCCGGAAGCTCGAAGGCTATGCCGCGACATTCGGCACGGAAGCGCGGATAGCCGACCGCTTCACCGAAACGATCGCGGCCGGCGCTTTCGCGGCTTCGCTCGCTGGCAGGGGCGACGTTCTCGCGCTCGTCGATCACGATCCCGGCCGCGTGCTCGCCCGCACGCGTTCCGGCTCGCTGCGGCTCGCGGAAGATACGCGCGGGCTTCAGTTCGAACTCGACGTTCCGGACACGCAGGCCGGCCGTGACGTTCTCGCCCTGGCGGAACGTGGCGACGTTGGCGGCATGTCGTTCGGCTTCACCGCGCTCGACGAGAACCGCGACGGCGACCGGCGCGAGCTGCGCGCCGTCCAGCTTCACGAGATCTCCGTCGTGCTTGCCTGGCCGGCCTATGACGGCACGATCGTCAACGCGCGATCCCGGCAGTTCCTCGGACCGTTTGCCGCCTATGCGGACCGCGCGCTTCGCATCATGGAGCTTGGACGATGAGCCTTTTCGATCGCATCCTTCGCCGCGAAAAGCGCGACACGACCACGACGACGAGCAGCGACCCGTACCTCGCGGAGTTTTTCGGCTACGGCAACGGGCTTTCGGCCGGCGTGGACGCGCAGCGCGCAAGCGGGCTCTCGACCGCCCATGCCTGCATCTCGATCGTCACGCAGGCGCTCGCGTCGATGCCGCTCAACGTCTACCGCCGAACCGGCAACGGCGGGCGCGAGCGCGCGACCGATCATCCGCTCTATGTCGTGCTGCACGACATGGCGAACGAGACGATGACGGCTTTCGAGGCTCGGGAGCTGTTGCTTGCTTCGCTGATGATGGCGGGGAACGCCTACGCCCGCCTTGACTGGAACGCGCGCGGTCAGGTGATGGCGCTGACGCCGCTCGATCCGCGATCGGTTGGCGTGGAACGGCTGGAAAGCGGGCGGCTCCGCTACCGCGTTTCGAACGCGCGCGGCGGCGTGCGGATCTACCTGCAAGAGGAAATCCTCCATCTTCGTTATCGGCTTGCCCGCGATGGCGTCATGGGGCTTTCGCCGATCCAGCTTGCTCGCGAGACGTTCAACCTGGCGCTGACGCAACAGGACACGGCCGGCAAGCAGGCCGGCAAGAGCTTCCGGCCGGAAGGCGCGCTCGTCTTCCCGAACCCACTCGGCGGTGATGCGAAGAGCGCGGCTCTCGACAAGCTCCGCATGAAGATCGAGGCGAACGGAACGACGAGCGGCGTGCTCGTGCTGGATGGCGGGGCGGACTGGAAATCCTTCTCCTTCTCGTCGAAGGACGCGGAGTTTCTGGAAAGCCGAAAGCTGACGAACCTCGATATCTGTCGCGTGTTCGGCGTGCCGCCGACCGTTGCCGGCATCACGGACAACGCGACCTATTCGAACACGGATCAGGAAAGCCGCGCTCTCGTCGTGCGCTGCCTGGCACCGATGGCGCGTCGTGTGGAGCAAGCCTTGAACGCGGCCGTTCTACCGGCCGGAAGCCGGAAGACGCTCTTCGTCGAGCATGACCTTGCCGGTCTGCTACGTGGCGACATGACGACCCGCTACAACGCCTATCGCGTCGGCCGTGACGGCGGATGGCTGAGCGTCAACGAAATTCGCGGATGGGAGAACATGCCGGAGATCGAGGACGGCGACGGATTCCTCACCCCGCTCAACATGACGAACTCGGCGGACCCCGACGCCACGGAGGCGAACCCATGATGCGCATCGGCGATCTCGATCGGCGCATTGTCGTCCAGCGCTCGACGAAGAGCTACAACGAGTTCAACGATCCGGTCTACACCTGGACCGATATCGCCGACGTTGCAGCTTCCCGGATCGATGTCTCCGACACGCAGAAATACGCCTATGGCATGACGTTCTCGACGAAGCTCACCCGCTTCGTCGTGCGCTGGTCAGCGCTGATCCGCGACCTTCAATCGTCCGACCGGATCCAGCATGAAAACCTGACCGGCTTCGTCAAGGGCGTGAAGGAGACGCGCGACGGTCGCCGGCGCTTCCTCGAAATCACCGCAACATTCGGGAGCTGATGCGATGGCCTCCGTCGATCAAACCCGTCCGCCTTCCTACGTTTCGTGCGCAACGCTGGCGCGGGAACTGGACCTGTCGGAAACGACCGTTCACGAGATGGTGCGAAGGGGAAAGCTTCCTCAGCCGATCAAGCTCTCGACGGGCTGTGTGCGGTGGTGCTGGGCCGATATCCAGCTCGCGCTTGGCTCGCTCGTCTCAGGCCGTGCGAACGAGGTCTCTGGCGATCCCTTCCTCGATGGTGCTCGTCATGCCACGTCAGCGCAATAGAGCTGCGGTAAGCCTGCCGGTCGGCGTGCATCGCGTCGTCTCGCGCGGCCGCGAATACTTCTACTATCAGCCTGGTCGCGGGACGGAGCAGGCGGCAGCACGCGTGCGGCTTCCCGATGATCCGCGATCGCCGGAATTCTGGAACGCGCTCAGGCAGGCACAGGGTGTCATCGGCGCCGTCCCGATCGATACGTTCGGTGCCATGCTCGACGGCTATCTCGAATTCATCAAGGGCGCGGGCAACCTCACGGTCGGCACGATCGACAATTACGATCGATCGCTTCGAACGGCGCGAAAGGCGTGGGGCGATCTCCCGGCGCGCGGCCTGCGGCCGGTTCACGTCCAAGCCGTCATGGATGGCTTGTCCGGCACACCGGGAGCCGCGAACAATTTCCTCAGCGCGATGCGAGCGCTTTCGACCTGGGGCCGCGTCCGCGACCATATCGACCACAGCTTGACGGAAGGCGTGAAGCCCTACGCGAAGAAGAACGGGCATAAGCCCTGGACGCCTGAGCAGATCGAGGCGGCATTCGCCAAGCTCGAAGGCGTAATCCGTCGGGGCGTCATTCTCTACATGTATACGGGCATGCGCGGCAGCGATGCCGTTCGCATCGGCTGGACGGATATCGACGAAGGCGGCTTTTCCTACCGCGCTCAAAAGACCGGGCGCGAGGTGTATTGCCCGATCGTTCCCGAGCTTGAACGCGAAATGGCCACATGGACGAAGCGTCCGGGACCGTTCCTGTTGCAAGAGGGTGGCCGATCGGACGGGCAGCGATACACGCGCAAGCTCTTCTCCCGACACTTTGCAGAAGCGCGAGACCAAATCCCCGAACTGGCAGGCGTCACGCTGCACGGTCTTCGCTGCACGGCAGTCATTCGACTGCGGCGCGCTAACCTCTCGACCGGACAGATCGGCGACATCGTCGGAATGTCGCTTCCCATGATCGAACGCTACTGCCGCTTCGCCGACCGGAAGACGAGCGGCAAGGCAGCGCTGCTGACGCTTAAGAGAACGAGCGAAGAACAAGATTGTAAAACAGCGCAAAACAGTAAAACAGAAAAGCAATAAAAACAGAACGTTGAGGGCCGAAAGATGAAATGTGCGATTTCGGTCCGGACGGGCTTTCCTCCGGCCGCTCGCCGGACCGGCTGGACGCGCTGGTCTGGGCGCTGACGGCGCTGATGCTGGACGGGCAGGGGGCGCCGAAGGTTCGGGGGCTTTGAGGATTTGGGTGGCGTGGGGCGGGTAGCTCGGCTTGCCCGGGCGCGTTGCGTCGGCTCTCCCCGCGATGAGGGTGGAGGCCGAGGTCTCGGCCACGCCCGATCTCCCCCTGCGGGCACCATGTGAGGAACGAGGGACGATTGTCGCTGTTATTCGAACAAAACGTGAACAATAGGGGTGCATCATGCGCAATCCGTTTCGCAGGAAGCGTGCCGCGGGGCGCGAGGTCGGGCCCGGCGAGGTGAAGCAGGTGGGGCTACAGGGCGGGTTCGTGGCGCTGCAGGCGGAGGCGAGTGCGCGGTGGAGCCAGCGGTCTTATGCCGGGTTGGCGCGCGAGGGGTACATGCGCAATCCCGTGGCGCATCGATGCGTGCGGCTGGTGGCGGAGGCGGTCTCGAGCGTGCCGTTCCTGCTCTACGAGGGCGGGCGGGATCTCGATCGGCATCCGATGCTCGATCTCCTGGCGCGGCCGAACGGGCGCATGACGGGGACGGGGCTCGTCGAGGCGATCTGCGGGCACCTGCTGCTCTCGGGCAACGCCTTCGTGGAGGCGGTGGCGGTAGCTGGGCGGCCGCGTGAACTGCACGTGCTGCGGCCGGACCGGATGCGCGTCGTCGAGGGGCCGGACGGATGGCCGGTGGCGTTCGACTATACGGTCGGCGACCGCCGGCGGCGCCTGGCGCTGGAGCCGGAGAACGGAGGCGGGCTGTTGCATCTGCGGCTCTTCGATCCGCTCGACGATCATCTGGGCTTCGCACCGCTGGCGGCCGCGCACGACGCGCTCGACCTTTCGAACGCTGCGGCGGCCTGGAACAAGGCGCTGCTCGGCATTCCGGGCGACAACACCTATGCGAACTACGCGGAGGCGAACCGGGCCTTCTACCGGCTGACGGTGCTGCCGCTTCTGACGCGGTTGACCGGCGCGCTCGGCGGCTTCTTGGCACCGGCTTTCGGGGCCGGACTGCGGCTGACCTACGACGCGGACGCGATCGCCGGGCTTTCGGCGGAACGCGAGGCGCTGTGGAGCCGGGTCGGCGCGGCCGATTTCCTGACGGAGGACGAGAAGCGTGAGGCGGTCGGATATCCGCCGCTTCGCGCCGCGGGGTGAGGGGGCATGTCGGTACGACTTGCGAAAGGCGTTCGCCTGCTGGCGGGCGGTCACGGCTCGATCATGGACCTCGAAATGTGGATCTACCTGGCGAAGATTGCCGGTGCGCTGGCAGGTGCGCTGATTTCGCTCGTCTACCTCCTGCCGCATACGCATCGCGAGGCGAGCTCGCGGTTTTTTATCGGCGTGGTTTCCGGGCTCGTGTTCGGGGGTGCGGTGGGGACAGCGCTGGCCGAACGGTTCGGGATCGTGGGCATGCTTTCGGCGCCGGAGCAGATGCTGATGGGGTCGGCGGCGGCGAGCTTGAGCGCGTGGTGGGTGCTTGGGGCATTGTCGCGGATAGCACAGCGGTTCGGGCGGGGGTGGTGACGGGGTTTTCGTGACGTGCTGCGCCCCCTCTCTGCCCTGCCAGGCATCTCCCCCCGTCGGGGGGAGAATGGCTGTGGGTGGGCCCGGGCGTTGCGGCTGATGTTTGCCGGGGCGGAAGCGATCGGCGGGTGCGGTTTTCTGCGCGGGTGACGCCTGTTGGAGACGATCGGCGTTTCGCGTGTGGCATTGCCCCCTCGCGCTCTTTGGGTTTTCGAAAAAAAGGATGGGCTGGATGACGACGGATGGGGTGGGTTCCGGGCGGCAGGTGAAGTTTGCCGACTGGCGGCTGGAGACGGTGGAGGGGGACGGGCGGTTCGCGGGGTATGCGAGCGTGTTCGGGGCGGTGGATCTGGGGCGCGACGCGATCGAGCGGGGGGCTTTTGCGCGCTCGATCGAACGGCGCGGGCCGGGCGGCGTGCGCATGCTCTACCAGCACGATCCGGCCGAGCCGATCGGAGCGTGGACGGCGATCCGGGAGGACGGGCGCGGGCTCTACGTCGAGGGGCAGCTTGCAAGCGGCGTGGAGCGGGCGCGCGAGGTGCATGCGCTGATGAAGGCGGGTGCGCTCGACGGGCTTTCGATCGGCTTCGAGACGGTGCGGGCGCGCACCGATGCGAAGACCGGGGTGCGACGCATTCTCGAGGCCGATCTCTGGGAAATTTCGGTCGTCACCTTTCCGATGCTGCCGGAGGCGCGGGTCTCGCGCGTCAAGCACGCATCGCTTCCGCATACCAAGCGGGATCTGGAACGCAGGCTCATGCACGACGCTGGGCTGACGCGAAGCGAGGCCCGAACGCTGATGGCGAAGGGCTTCGACGGGCTTTCGGGCATGCAGGACGCTGCCGTGGCCGACACCGAGGGGCTGGTTGCACGCATCCGTGCGGCCGCCCGAATGATGAATGGCACGACGAGGACATGATGGACATGCACAACGGTACGAACCGGCGAGCGCCGGAGATCAAGCAGGACAGCGCGTCGATCAAGGGCGCGTTCGCCGACTTCATGGGCGCGTTCGAGGCGTTCCGGGAGACGAACGACCGGCGGCTCGGCGAACTGGAACGGCGCGCTTCCGGCGACGTCGTCACCGACGAGAAGCTGGCGCGCATCGACACGGCGATGGACGAGCACAAGCGCGTGCTCGACGAACTGGTGCTGAAGCGCGCGCGGCCCTCGCTCGGCCGCGGCGGCGCGGAGAGCATGGAGACGCTGGAGCACAAGGGGGCGTTCGAGAGCTATCTGCGCCATGGCGACGAGGGGCGGCTGCGCCAGCTCGAAGCGAAGGCGTTTTCCTACGGCTCGGACCCGGACGGCGGCTATCTCGTACCCGACGAGCTCGACGCGGAGATCGGCAAGCGGCTCGCCGACATCTCACCGATCCGTTCGTTGGCGACGGTGCGGCAGGTTTCGGGCGCGGTGCTGAAGAAGCCCTTCGCGGTTTCCGGCATGGCGGTCGGCTGGGTCGGCGAGACGGAAGCGCGCCCGCAGACGGATGCGCCGAAGCTTGCCGAGATGCAGTTCCCAACGATGGAGCTCTACGCCATGCCGGCGGCGACGGCCTCCCTGCTCGACGATGCGGCGGTGGATCTCGACGGCTGGATGACCGCGGAAGTCGAGGCGGCGTTCGCAGAGCAGGAGGGTGCGGCCTTCGTTAACGGCGACGGGGTGAAGAAGCCGAAGGGGTTCCTGAACTATCCGACCGTCGACAACGCCGACTGGGCCTGGGGCAAGCTCGGGACGATCGCGACGGGGGCGGCAGGCGCCTTTGCCGGGGCCGATCCGTCCGACACGCTGATCGAGGCGATCTATGCGCTGAAGGCGGGGCATCGGCGCAATGCGAGCTTCGTGATGAACCGCAAGACGCAGGGCGTGATCCGCGCGTTCAAGGATGCGGACGGGCACTATCTCTGGCAGCCGCCGGCGAGCGCGGACGGCCAGGCCTCGCTGATGGGCTTTCCCGTCGTCGAGGCGGAAGACATGCCGGACATCGCGGAGGATGCGGACGCGATCGCCTTCGGCGACTTCAAGCGCGGCTATCTCGTCGTCGACCGGGCGGGCGTGCGCGTGCTGCGCGACCCGTATTCGGCCAAGCCCTACGTGCTCTTCTACACGACGAAGCGCGTCGGCGGCGGGGTGCAGAACTTCGAGGCGATCAAGCTGATCCGCTTCTCCGCGTAACGCCGATCCCGTTCGCCCGCCGGTGACGCGGCGCGGACGGCGAAGCGCGGCCCCGGTCTTCTCCTCCTGCCGGGGCCGCTGCCCTTTCTTCGACCTATCCCGGAGACAATGATGAGCCTTTTCATGACCGAGCCTGCGCTCGGCCAGGTGGTGCCGCTTGCCGACATGAAGGCGTGGCTTCGCCTCGACGGCAGCGACGAGGACGACCTCGTCGGCGAGCTGATTGCGGTCGCGACGCGGCATCTGGAGCGCGAGACCGGACTGGCGCTGCTTTCGCAGGGCTGGCGGCTGACGCTCGACGGCTGGCCGACCGACGGCACGATCGTGTTTGCCCGAACGCCGGTGCGCACGATCGATGCGGTGAAGGCCTATGATGCCGACGGGACGGGGCGCGACGTCCAGACCGGCGGCTTCGTGCTCGACCGCGACCGGCGGCCGGTGCGCCTTTATATCGACGGTTCGGCGTTCGCCGTGCCAGCCGACAACGGCGTGGAAGTCGATTTCACGGCGGGGTTCGGCGATGCGGCGAGCGACGTACCGGACGACCTCAAGCATGCGATCCGGCTGCATGTGGCACATCTCTACGAATTTCGCGGCGCGGTGCCGATGGCACAGCAGCCGGCGAGTGTTCCGGCGGGCTACGACCGGCTGATCGACGGCTATCGACGGAGGGCGCTTTGATGCCGACGCTCTTTCTCGATGCGGGCATGCTGAACACGCGGTTGGCGCTTCACGCGCCCGTCGATACCGAAGACGGGTCCGGTGGTGCCGTGCGCCGCTGGCGTGCCGATGCGATGGTCTGGGGGCATGTCGAGCCGGTTTCCGCCAGAGGGCACGAGCGTGGCGGGCAGGAGGGCCAGGTGATCACGCACCGGGTGACGATCCGGGCGCGCACCGGCATGGGACCGGGCCTGCGCTTCGTACGGTTCGCGCGGGCCTTCGAGATCGTCGCCGTGCACGACCCGGACGAGAGCGGACGGTATCTCGTGTGCCGCTGCCGGGAGGTGGCGCCATGAAGCTTTCGGCGACGGTGCGGCGTCCGGACTTCGCCCGGGCGATCGCCGACGCGGCGCGTGCTGCCGACCGCCGGCGCCAGGAGGCCGAGCGGGCAGGGACGTCAACGGACAGGCAGCGCGAGGGCGACGATGACGAGTGAGGAAGCCCTGCAGCGCGCCGTGGTCGCGGCCTTGAACGGCGATCCGGCGGTGACGGCGCTGACCGGATCGAACGCGATCTACGACCGGGTTATCCACCGCGCGGCGTTTCCCTATCTCGTGCTTGCCGAGATGGCGAGCGAGGACTGGTCGACGGCGACGGACACAGGCTTCGAGCATCGAATGAAGATCGAGGCGTGGTCGCGGACGAACGGCAAGCGCGAGGCCGAGGCCATTGCCGGCGCGGTGCGTGATGCGCTCCACGACCAGCCGCTCGCGCTCGAAGTTGGGCATCTGGTCGCTCTGCGCTGCGAGCGGGTTCGCGTCGAGCGCATCGACAAGGAGCGGCTCGTGCGGGCGCAACTTCGCTTCCGCGCGCTCGTTGAGACGGGCTGAGCGGCGGAACTTCATAGAACGCGGGAGCCGAACGGTTCCCGAAAGATGGTTGGCGCCCGAGGGGCGCCTTTTTTATTGGAAAGGAGCCGGGGATGGCGGCGCAGAAGGGCAAGGATCTTCTCCTGAAGATCGCCGACGGGCAGGTGTTTTCGACAGTGGCCGGACTACGGTCGAACCGCCTGGCGTTCAACGCGGCGACGGTCGACGTGAGCGATGCGGAATCGGCGGGGCGCTGGCGCGAGCTTCTGTCCGGTGCCGGATTGAAGCGCGCTTCGGTTTCCGGTTCCGGCATATTCAAGGATGCGGCGAGCGACGCGCTCGTCCGCGGGATCTTCTTTTCGGGAAAGATCGAGAGCTGGCGCGTGATCGTGCCGGACTTCGGCACGGTGTCCGGTGCGTTCCAGGTGACGGCGCTCGAATACGCCGGCAAGCACGATGGCGAGATGACCTTCGAGCTGGCGCTGGAATCGGCCGGCGAACTGACCTTCGAGGCGGTCTGATGGGGCCGCTTGCGACGCCGGCGAACCGGAGGCGCGGCGAGGTGCCGGCGGTGATCGACGGAAGGCCGCGCGTGCTCTGCCTGACGCTCGGCGCCCTTGCGGAACTGGAGGCGGCCTTCGAGAGCGCGGACCTGAACGCGCTTGCGGCCCGCTTTTCTGCAGGCCGGATTTCGGCCGGCGACATGATCCGCATCATCGCCGCCGGCCTGCGTGGTGCGGGAGAAGCGGTGAGCGAGGCCGACGTCGCGGCCATGCGCATCGAAGGGGGTACGGCCGGCGCTGCCCGCATGGTGAGCGAACTGCTTTCCGCAGCCTTCGGCGGCGAGGATGCCGCGGGCATCGACGCGGAGGCGGGGGCGAATACGCCGGACCCTTGAGGGCCGCAGGCGGTGGCGAAAGGCCGAAGGGACATGCCCCGTTTCCATGGGAAGCGGCGATGGCCTTCGGTCTTGGCCGTCTGCGGCTCGATCCGGCTGCCTTCTGGCGGCTGACGCCGCTCGAACTCGCGGCATTGTGCGGAAACCGACGCGGCTTCGCGCCGGTGCGTGACGAACTGGCCGCGCTGATGCGGCTCTACCCGGACGGAGAGAACGATTGAACGAGGACGACACGATCGAGGTCGGTGTCGATGTCGACACGCGCGCCTTCGACACGGCCATGGATGCGCTGGAACGGCGCTCGCACTCGCTGGGTGCGGCGCTGACCGGCGCGCTCGAAGCCGCGACCGTGCGCGGGCGCGATTTCGAGAGCGTACTGAAATCGCTCGGACAGCGGCTGAGCGCGATCGCGCTCGATGCAGGACTGAAGCCGCTCGAAGGGATGATCGGCAAGGCGGCCGGCGGACTTGCGGGTTCGCTCGGCTCGGCGCTCGGCTTTGCCAGGGGCGGCGTGCCGGGGCGCGTCACGCCGTTTGCAGAGGGCGGGGTGGTGCGCAGCCCGACCTTCTTTCCCGCAGGCGGGGATCTCGGCCTGATGGGCGAGGCGGGCAGCGAAGCGATCCTGCCGCTTTTGCGCGGCTCCGACGGCCGGCTCGGCGTGGCGAGCCAGGCCGGTGGGGCGAGTGCGCCGCCGATCGTGGTCAACATCACGACGCCGGACGCGGGAAGCTTCCGCAAGTCCGAGGCGCAGGTGACGACGATGCTCGCCCGGGCCGTTCATCGCGGCCGGCGCGGGCTATGAGGAGGCGGTGATGGCCAGCGACTTTCACGAGGTGCGCTTTCCGCTGCGGGTGGCGCTCGGCACCAGCGGCGGACCACGACGGCGCACCGACATCGTCGACCTTTCGAACGGCCGGGAAAGCCGCAACGCGCGCTGGAGGGCTTCGCGCCGGCACTACGATGCGGGATCGGGCATCAAGGCGCTTGCCGATCTCTACGCGGTCCTGGCGTTCTTCGAGGCGCGGCGCGGCCAGCTCTACGGCTTTCGCTTCCACGACCCGATCGACAACGCATCCTGTGCGCCGGGGCGCGAGCCGGCTGCCGGCGACCAGCATCTTGGGATCGCGGACGGCACGCGCGCGCTCTTTCCGCTCGTCAAGCGCTACGGCGATGCCGGCGGTGCGTTCGAGCGGACGATCGCCAAGCCCTGCGCGGGATCGGTGAAGCTTGCCGTCAATGGCGAGCCGGTCTCCGACGACGACTTCACGCTCGATACGGTCGAGGGAACCGTGCGCTTTGCTGCGGGAGCCGAGCCGGCCGCGGGCGGAGCCGTGACGGCCGGGTTCCGCTTCGACGTTCCCGTGCGCTTCGACGTCGACCGCATCGACATCGATCTGTCCGGCTTCGAGGCCGGGCGGATTCCGGCCATCCCGCTGGTGGAGATCCTGCCTTGAGAACGATACCCGACGCACTTGCCGCCCATCTCGACGGGCAGGCGACGACGACCTGTCACGCCTGGCGCGTGACGCGCCGCGACGGCGTGGTCTTCGGCTTTACCGACCACGACGGCGATCTGACCTTCGCCGGAACGACGTTTCGGGCGGCGACCGGCTACGAGGCGAGCGAGGCGGAGAGCGAACTGGGGCTCGCCGTCGCGACGAGCGACGTGGCCGGCGCTTTTTCCGACGCAGCCATTACCGAAGCCGATCTGCGCGCGGGGCGCTTCGACGGTGCAGAGGTGGCGGTGTTCCTCGTGAACTGGGCCGCGCCGGAGAGCCATATGCTCCTGCGGACACAGGAGATCGGCGAGGTTTCCGGCGACGGCCACGCCTTCAATGCGGAGTTGAGGGGCCTGGCGAACCGGCTGGAGCAGGTGCAGGGACGCGTCTATGCGCGCCGCTGCGACGCCGAGCTCGGCGACGCGCGGTGTCGCGTGAACCTCGACGACCCGGCGTTTCGCGGCAATGGCACGGTTTCGACGTCGGGCGTCGATACTTGCCGTGTGACGGGGTTGAACGCCTTCGCCGATCGATGGTTTCGCGGCGGGCGGCTCGTCTTCACCGACGGGGCGAATGCCGGGCTTTCCGTCGCCATCGAGGACCAGGTCGGCGATGGGGAGGAAACGATCCTTTCCTTCTGGACGCCGCTTTCGGCGCCGCCGGATGCGGGAGACGCGTTCACCGTCACCGCCGGGTGCGACAAGACCTTTACGACCTGCGGCGCGAAGTTCGCCAACCGGCTGAACTTCTGCGGGTTTCCGCATCTGCCGGGCAGCGACTTCGCCTACGGCTATGCGGACGCGCACACCGTGCACGACGGGAGGCCGCTGGTCGGATGAACCGAAACGAACGGATGAGCGGCGACCTCGTGGTGCTTCTGGCGCGGGGATGGCTCGGCACGCCCTATCGTCACCAGGCTTCGCGCAAGAACGTCGGCTGCGACTGCCTCGGCCTCGTGCGTGGCGTGTGGCGCGAACTCTTCGGCTGGGAGCCGGAAAAGCCCGGCACCTACGCCTCCGACTGGGCCGAGCGGGCGGCGAGCGACCGGTTGATGGCGGCGGCGAGGCGCCACTGCCTGAAGCGGCGGGACGGCATGCGGCCAGGCGACGTCATCCTCTTTCGCTGGCGGCCGGGTCTGCCGGCCAAGCATTGCGGCATCGTCAGCGGCGAGGGGCGCTTCATCCATGCCTACGAGCAGGCGGGCGTGATCGAGTCCGCGCTCGTGCCGGCCTGGCGCAAGAGGGTGGCGGGCGTCTTTTCGATGCCGGGGAGGTGACGACATGGCGACTTTGGTTCTTCAGGCTGCCGGTGCGGCCCTTTTCGGCGGGCTCGGCCCCGTCGGCGCGGCGATCGGCGGAGCGGCGGGCGCGATTGCGGGCTCGGCGATCGACGGCGCGCTCTTTAGCGGGGGCGGGCGCACGGTCGAGGGAAGCCGGCTCGCCGGAGCGCGCATCGCCGGTGCGGATGCCGGAACGGGCGTCGCCCGCGTCTACGGCACGATGCGCGTCGGCGGCATGCTCTTCTGGGCGACCCGTTTCGAGGAAGAGGCGACGAGCGAGCGCGCCGGTGGCAAGGCCGCTTCCGGGCCGAAGGTGAAGAGCTATCGCTACTACGCCAATTTCGCGCTTGGGCTGTGCGAAGGCGAGATCGGCTGCGTGCGCCGGGTCTGGGCCGACGGCAAGGAGCTGGATACGACCGAGCTCGAGATGCGGGTCTATCGCGGCACGGCCGACCAGATGCCGGATCCGCTGATCGAAGCGAAGCAGGGTGCCGGCAAGACGCCGGCCTATCGCAACCTCACCTATGTCGTGTTCGAGCGCCTCCCGCTCGACGATTACGGCAACCGCATTCCCGTGCTTCAGTTCGAGGTCTTGCGGCCTGTCGGACGGCTGGAAGCTGATCTTCGTGCCGTGACGCTCATTCCCGGTGCGAGCGAGCACGGCTACGATCCGGCGGTGGTGACGGAGCGCGCCGGTCCCGGCGAGAAGCGGCTCATGAACCGCAACGTGCTCTTCGCTTCGAGCGACTGGCAGGCCTCGCTCGACGAATTGCAGGCGCTTTGCCCGAAGCTCGAAGCGGTGGCGCTGGTGGTGAGCTGGTTCGGCGACGACCTGCGCGCGGAGGCGTGCCGGATCCGGCCGGGCGTCGAGGTTGCCGAACGCATGGAGGAAAGTCGGCCCTGGTCGGTCGGCGGCATCGGGCGGGCCGAAGCGCGTGCCGTTTCGACGACCGGGGGCGGGCCGAGTTACGGCGGAACGCCGGACGACCGCAGCGTGATCGACGCCATTCGCGACCTGAAGAAGCGCGGCCTCGACGTCTTCCTCTACCCTTTCGTGATGATGGACGTGCCGTCGGGCAACGGGCTTCCGGACCCCTACGGCGGTGCGGAGCAGGCTGCGTTTCCCTGGCGCGGGCGCATCACGTGCATGCCGGCACCGGGGCGGGATGGTTCGCCGGACCGAAGTGCGGCGATCGGGACGGCGGTCGACGCGTTCTGCGGTTCGGCGAAGCCCGGCGACTTTCACCGGACGAGCGACGGCGTACGCGATCCGGGTGGCGGGTTCGGCTACCGGCGGATGATCCTGCATTACGCGCATCTCGCGGCGGTCGCCGGCGGGGTTTCGGGTTTCATCGTCGGTTCCGAACTGCGCGGCCTGTCGACGCTGCGCGACGAGAAGGGCGGGTTTCCGTTCGTCGGTAAGCTCGTGCGTCTGGCGCAGGACGTGCGCAGCGTTCTCGGACCGGAAACGGCACTCACCTATGCCGCCGACTGGAGCGAATATTTCGGGCATCACCCCGCCGACGGATCCGGCGACGTGTTCTTCCACCTCGACGCGCTATGGGCATCGCCGGCGATCGATGCGGTGGGCATCGACAACTACATGCCGCTTTCCGACTGGCAAGATGCGGATCTCGCCGAGGGCAATCCGGACGGTTTCACGACGCAGGCCGATGCGGGCGGTTACGCGCGGATGATCGCCGGCGGAGAGGGGTTCGATTGGTACTATCGCGACGCGAATGCGCGCCGGACCCGCCTGCGAACGCCCATCACCGACGGGCTTGCCGGCAAGGACTGGGTGTTCCGGCCGAAGGACCTCGAAGGCTGGTGGTCGAGCCAGCATTACGACCGGGTGAACGGTGCCGAGCGCGATACGGCGACGGCTTGGGTGCCGAAATCGAAGCCGATCTGGTTTACCGAACTCGGCTGCCCGGCGGTCGACAAGGGCGCGAACCAGCCGAACGTGTTTCCCGATGCGAAATCGTCGGAGAGCGCACTTCCGTATTTTTCGACCGGGGCACGCAACGACGTCGTCCAGCGACGCTTTCTGGAAGCCCATCTCGACCGGTGGACGAGCGAGGACGTACCGCCGGACATGGTGGATCCGGCGCGCATTTTCGCATGGAGCTTCGACGCGCGGCCGTTTCCGGCCTTTCCCTACGATACCGGCCTTTGGCGCGACGGCGACAACTGGCGCACCGGCCACTGGCTGAACGGACGCCTCGGCGGTGCGCCGGCGCCGGTCACCATCGCAGCGATCCTCGCCGACCACGGTTTCGACGTGGCGGACGTCGATGGAACGCTCGGCGATCTCGACGGCTTCGTGCAGGGCGATCCGGCTTCGGCGCGCGCGCTTCTCGAACCGCTTCTCGCCGCATATGCCATCGACACGTTCGAGACGCCGGCAGGCCTGCGGTTTCAAAGCAGGGGGCGGCGCGCCTATGCGGGACAGGTGGTCGACGTCTTCGCCGAGCGGGACGATCATCCCCGCCTCAGCGAAAACCGCGGCGAGGAAACGGCGCTGCCGAGCGAGGCGATCATCCATCATTTCGACCTCGCGAACGATCACGAGAAGGCCGCCGCACGCTCGCGACGGCTCGTTACCGGCAACGAGCGCCAATACGCCGTTTCGTTGCCTGCGGCGATGGACGAGCGGGCGGCGGTCGGTGCCGCCGATCTTTACCTGCGGGAACGCTGGTCGGCACGGCGAAGCCTTTCCTTCGCACTTTCGCCGGCAAGCCTTGCGCTCGAACCGGGCGACGCCGTGCGTCTTCCCGGACAGACCTTCGGCGACTTCGTCGTCACGCGGATCACCGATGGTGCGACGCGCGAGATCCATGCGGAAAGCTTCGTCCCGGCAGTCGCGCGAGCGGAAGCCGCCGATGGGCATACGCCGACGACGAACCGAGCGTCGGCGCGCTTCGACCCGAATGTCGTCTTCCTCGACCTGCCGGTTCTGACGGGTACGGACGAGACGGCGTGGGCGCGCGCTGCGGCCTACGGACGCCCCTTTCAGCCGGTCACGCTTTCCGCGGCACCCGGTGAGGAAGGCTACGTGCCACGCGCGACGCTGACGGCGCCGGCGCGCATCGGCACGCTTTCGAGCGCGCTCGAAGGATCGGCTACGGGGCGTTTCGTACGGGAAGCGATCGAGATCGATCTGCCGTTCGGCAGCCTCGCTTCGGCCGCGGACGTCGCCGTGCTCAACGGGGCGAACGTTCTCGCCGTTCGATCCCGCGCCGGCGAATGGGAAGTCCTGCAGTTCGGCGAGGCCGACGAGATCGCTCCGAAGCGATGGCGTCTGCGCCGGCTGCTTCGTGCGCAGGGCGGCACGGACGACGCGATGCGCGCCGGCGCCGATGCGGGTACGCCGGTCGTCGTGCTCGACGCCGCTGTCTCGCCGCTCGGTCTGAAAGCGGAGGAAGCGGGACTGCTTCTCAACTGGAGCGTCGATCTCGCCGGTAGCGCGGTGTCCGAAACGGTGCCCTTCGCCGGCGGCGCGCGTGCGTTGACGCCGCTCAGTCCGGTGCATCTTTCTGCGACGCGTCTCGAAAACGGGGACGTCGCGCTCGGCTGGATACGGCGCGGGCGCATCAACGCCGATAGCTGGCTCGGACCGGAGATCCCGCTTGCCGAAGATGCGGAGCGCTATCGCGTCGAGATCGCCGGCGAGGACGATGTCGTGCGGTGCAGCCAAGAGGTGGCGGGTCCGGCCTTCGTCTACGCGGCGGACGCCCTCGCCGAGGACTTCGCGGAGCCGCCTGAAGTCATGGTCGTGACCGTACGCCAGATCGGCGGACGGTTCGGCGAGGGAGTCCCGGCCCGGGCTCGCCTGGCCGTTCGAACGAACGGGTCGTTTCCAACGAAGGAAGACATATGAGCGCAACGAAACCCTGGTACCTGTCGCGCACGCTCTGGGGCGCGGCGATCGCGGTGGCCGCTTGTCTCGCCGGCCTTGCGGGGATCGACGTGAGTGCGGCGGATCAGTCGACGATCGTCAACCAGATCCTGCAGATCGCGGGCGCGGGCGGCGGCCTCGTCGCGGTCGTCGGTCGCGTGGCCGCGAAGACGGAACTCTTCTGAGTTCCAGGCACATAAACCGTGCGGCCGGCTGGCTGTCGGCCGCACGGGACCTGCCGACGTTCATTTGATGTTCAGCACCGTTTCGATATCAAGGATGCGGAAGGGTCCGATACTCATTCGCGAGGGTCCGCCATGGCGGCCAGGTTCACGAGGATGCCGCTTGCCGCCGGGCTCGCCATGGCTTTGGCAGGCGCGGCGTATGCCGATAGCGGTTCGTACGAGATTGCCGCGACGGATTGCAATTCCGCCGCGCAGCGTGTGGTAAGCAATACCGGTGGGCAGCTTCTTTCCGTCTCCGCGACGACGGAAGGCGGCAAGTCCGCCTGCCGGGTGACCGTGCTCGTTCCGAGCAAGGGCGACAAGCGGCCCCGCAAGGTGACGAAGACGGTGAGCAAGTAGCGCCAGCGGGCTGCGACGAAGAGGACGGCAGGGCATGCGCATTCTGGTTGTCGAGGACGACAAGGACCTGAACCGCCAGCTCGTGACCGCGCTCGAGGAAGCGGGCTACGTCGCCGATCGCGCCTTCGACGGCGAGGAGGGGCATTTCCTCGGCGATACCGAACCCTACGACGCGGTGATCCTCGATATCGGCCTGCCGGAGATGGACGGCATTTCCGTTCTCGAACGCTGGCGAACGGGCGGGCGGACGATGCCGGTCCTGATCCTCACGGCACGCGACCGCTGGTCCGACAAGGTGTCCGGCATCGATGCCGGCGCCGACGACTACGTCGCCAAGCCGTTCCATATCGAGGAAGTCATGGCCCGCGTGCGGGCGCTCATCCGCCGGGCAGCGGGCCATGCGAGTTCCGAGATCGTCTGCGGACCCGTGCGCCTCGACACGAAGGGGGCGCGCGCGACGGTCTCGGGCGCGCCGCTGCGGCTTACTTCGCACGAGTTCCGGCTGCTTTCCTATCTCATGCACCACATGGGCGAAGTCGTCTCGCGGACCGAGCTCGTCGAGCATATGTACGATCAGGATTTCGATCGGGATTCCAACACGATCGAGGTCTTCGTCGGACGTCTGCGCAAGAAGATGGGTGTCGACCTGATCGAGACCGTTCGCGGGCTCGGCTATCGGATGCAACCGCCGGGCGACGCTCCCTCGTGAGCACCCGATCGCTTACCTCCCGTGTCCTTTGGATCACGAGCGTCTGGATCGCGATCGCGCTCACCGTCATCGCGCTCGTCATCTCGCACCTTTATCGGCAGGGCACGGAGGCAAGCTTCACCGACCTGCTGCGCGCGCAGCTTTACAACGTCATCAATTCCGTCTCGGTCGGCAAGGACGGCAAGCTCGAGGGTCGCCCGGAACTCGGCGACCTGCGCTTCGTGCAGCCCGAGACCGGGTGGTACTGGACCGTGACGCCGCTCGGCGACTTCAAGGCGCCGCCCATCCGTTCGATCTCGCTCGGCCAGGGGAACGTGCCGGTCGAAAGCCAGGAGAAGCGACCGTTCAACAGCCGCTACGAGCGCTTTTATCGAACGAACGATTCCTTCGGCAACGCGGTCGAGGTCGCCGAGACGGAAGTGCTTCTCGACAACGAGGGTCACGCGGCGCGCTTTCGCGTGATCGGGAATCACAAGGAAATCGAGCACGAGATCGACGCCTTCGACCGGCAGGTGTTCCTCGTCTTCCTGCTGTTCGGGCTCGGCAGTCTGGCGGTCAACGCACTGGCGGTGCTCTTCGGGCTTCGCCCGCTCGATGCGGTGCGGCGGCGGCTCGAGGATATCCGTTCGGGCAAGAGCGAATCGCTGACCGGCGTTTTTCCGCGCGAGATCGCCCCGCTCGTCAGCGAGGTGAACGCGCTGATCGACAACAACCGCCGGATCGTCGATCGCGCCCGCACGCAGGTCGGCAATCTGGCGCACTCGCTAAAGACGCCGATCGCCGTGCTTTACAACGAGGCGCGACGCCTCGACGAGGGGCCTCGTCAACTCGTCAGCGCGCAGGTCGCGACCATGCAGACGCAGGTGCAGTCCTATCTCGACCGCGCGCGCATCGCCGCCCAGAGCGCGACGGTCCTGGCGCGCACGGAACCGGCACCGGTGATCGAACGGCTGATGCGTGTCATGCGCCGGCTTCACCCGGATCTGCGGTTCGACGTCGAGGATGGTGCCGGAACGGGGCACCTTCTGGCGATGGAGCAGCAGGATCTGGAGGAGGTCGTGGGCAACCTCCTCGACAATGCCGCGAAGTTTGCAGGGAGCGCGGTGCGCGTCGTCGTCGAACCATCGATACGCGAAGACGATCCCGGACGCCGCAGCTGGCTCTCGATCACCGTCGAGGACGACGGGGCGGGCCTCGACGAAGCCGAGATCGACGAAGCGCTGAAGCGCGGCCGTCGGCTCGACGAAAGCAAGCCTGGCACCGGGCTCGGCCTCTCGATCGTTTCGGAAATCGTCGCGGAGTATCAGGGCGCGCTGAAGCTGCGCCGTGGCAACAATGGCGGGCTCGAAGCGATGCTGGTGTTGCCGCAGGTCGACCGGACGACGTGACGCGGATGCCTGCCCGGATCCGGCACAATTGCGACACGATGGTGTTGCACACGCCGGTCCGTCATCGCATCATGCCGGTCTCAAGGGGACGTTATCGCATGAAGAACAACCGAATTTTTGCCGTTTGCACGATGGCGACGCTCGCCTCGCTCGCCGGCTGCTCGATGAGCGGACCGTCGGGAAGCGCGCCGGCGCCGCAAGCATCGGCGAGCGTCTCGCAATATGCAGGAGGCGATACCGGGGGCGGACTGCTTTCGCGGCTGAACGGCGGCATCATCGGCCAGCAGATCGGTTCGAAGCTTCCGAGCGGCGATCGCACCCGCGCCCTGAAGGCCGAATACAATGCACTGGAAGACGCGCCGGGCGGCCAGCCGGTAACCTGGCAGGATCCGAGCCAGGCGATCTCCGGCAAGGTCGTGGCGGCACCTCCGTATCAGGTCGGCTCGCAGAACTGCCGGCAGTACACGCATACGGTCACCATACGCGGCCAGGAAGAAAAGGCGCGCGGTGCGGCATGCCGCAACGGCGACGGATCATGGACGCCGTTGAGCTGAAGCGGTCGGCGCGATCGCCGTTCCGGCGGGAGGATCGGTCGCGGCGAATTTATTTGGCCGCCGCGCGCCATACGTTCTAGAGCGTTCGAGGGAGATGGTGATGATCTCGCTCGGCAGGGCCGGTTCGGGATCGTGCGGATCCGCTTCGGGATCGCGCCCATGAGGACGAAGGACATGCGAGCCGCTTTAACGAGGACGAACGGCGCAGGGCCGGCCCGATCCGGCCGGGACGGGCGATGACGTTCTGGCTCGTCTCTGCGGGCTTGACGGCGGCGGTCGTGCTGGCGATCGTCTTTCCCATCGTGCGCTCGGTGCGCAAAGGTTCGGGTGGGGCTGAAAACGACGTTGCCGCCCATGACGTCGCGGTCTACCGCGATCAGCTTTCGGAAATCGAACGGGATCTTGCGTCGGGCACGATCGGACCGACCGAGGCGGAATCGGCCCGGGCGGAGGTCGGCCGGCGCCTGCTGAAGGCGGCGCGGGAAGAAGCCAGGCCGGAGCGACCCGAAGACGGCGGGACGGGCGGCATCGTTCCCTTTCGTCTCGCGATCATCGGTCTCGTCGTCGTGCTGGTGCCGCTGGTCGGTGTCGCAAGCTATGCCCGGCTCGGCAATCCCGACCTAGCCGACGAGCCGCTTTCGGCGCGGCTTGCGGGGCCGGACGGCTCGCCGGAAATGGCGGGGCTGATCGGCAAGGCCGAGGCGCGGCTGCGGGCAAACCCCGAAGACGGACGCGGCTGGGACGTGCTGGCGCCGATCTATACGCGCGTCGGTCGCATTCAGGACGCGACGATCGCCTGGCGCAACGCGATCCGGCTGCTCGGCCCGACGGCACGCCGCCAGGCGGGTCTCGGCGAGACGATCGTCATGGAAAACGGCGGCGGGATGACGGACGAGGCGAAGGCTGCGTTCCAGGCGGCACTGCAGGCCGATCCGGGCGACGCGAAGGCGCGTTTCTTCCTTGCGCTCGGCGAGGCGCAGGACGGAAAGTACGACACGGCGCTCGCCGACTTCCGTGCGCTGGAAACCGATAGTGCCGACGATGCACCATGGCTGCCTGCCGTTCGCCAGCAGATCGCGGCTCTTGCCGGTGCGCAGGCAGCTGGCGATGGCGACGCCGTAGCGGCCGCGGCCGGCGTGCCGGAGGGTGAAGGCGACGGCACCGTTCCAGGCGGGCCGAACGCTGCGGAAATTGCCGCGGCCTCTAAGATGAGCGGCGGTGACCGGACCGCGATGATCCGCGGCATGGTGAGCCGGCTCGACGCGAAACTCGCGGACGCCCCGGAAGACGCCGAAGGCTGGCGTCGCCTCGTGCGCTCCTACATGGTGCTCGGCGATCCGGCGAAGGCACGCGATGCGCTCGCCCGCGCGCTGAAGGTATTTCCTGCCGACAGCGACCATGGCCGCCAGCTCGTGGCGTTCGCCGGCCGGATCGGCGTGCCGGACGCGGACGGAATCATCGGGTCGACTGAGGCCGGTTCCTCCTCCGACGTGCCGGCGACGCCGCAGAACGGGAAGGTCGTGCAATGACGCGCAAGCAGAAGCGCCTTTCGATCCTCGCCGGCGGCATGGGTTTTCTGGCCGTCGCGGCCGGTCTCGTCATGATGGCGCTCTCGAGCGACATCACCTTCTTCCGTACGCCGAGCCAGCTCGTCGCCGAGCGGCCGGATCCGGCCATGCGCATCCGCCTCGGGGGGCTGGTCGAGCCCGGCACCATCGTGCGCGGCCAAGGCACGAAAGTCTCCTTCGACGTGACCGATCGCAAGAACAAGGTGAAGGTCGTCTATACCGGCATCCTGCCCGACCTCTTCCGTGCCGGCCAGGGCGTCGTCGCGGAGGGTTCGTTCGCCGGTGGAGGGTCCACCTTCGTTGCCGATACGGTGCTCGCCAAGCACGACGAGAAATATATGCCGAAGGAAGTCGCCGACGCATTGAAGGCGAAGGGCGAATGGTACGGCGATACCGCGGACGAGAAGACCGCACGGAAATAGCTGGAAGGGGCGAGGCGCGATGATCAACGAACTCGGCCATTACGCGCTGGTGCTGGCGCTCGCCGTCGCGCTCGTCCAGGCGAGCGTGCCGATCCTCGGTGCCCATCGGCGCGACGCGGGGCTGATGAACGTCGCCCCCGTCACCGCCGTACTGACGCTCGTGCTCGTCGCGCTTTCCTATGCGGTGCTGACGCGTGCCTATCTGGTTTCGGACTTCTCGCTGAAGACCGTGTGGGAGAACTCCCACTCGATGATGCCGACGATCTTCAAGGTCACGGGCGTGTGGGGCAACCACGAAGGCTCGATGATGCTGTGGGTGCTCATCCTCGTGCTTTTCGGCGCGCTGGTCGCCGGCTTCGGGCGCAACCTGCCTGCAACGCTTCGCGCCAACGTGCTCGGCGTGCAGGCCTGGGTCACGGTCGCCTTCCTGCTCTTCATCCTTTTGACCTCCAACCCCTTCGCCCGCCTCGATCCGGCGCCGCTCGAAGGCCAGGACCTGAACCCGATCCTGCAGGACTACGGGCTCGCGGTGCACCCGCCGCTTCTCTATCTCGGCTATGTCGGCTTCTCGATCACCTTCGCCTTCGCCGTGGCGGCGCTGATCGACGGGCACATCGATGCGGCATGGGCGCGCTGGGTGCGGCCGTGGGCGCTCGCCGCCTGGACGTTCCTGACGATCGGCATCGCGCTCGGCTCCTACTGGTCCTACTATGAGCTCGGCTGGGGCGGCTGGTGGTTCTGGGACCCGGTGGAAAACGCCTCGTTCATGCCATGGCTCGCCGGTACGGCGCTGCTGCATTCCGCGCTCGTCATGGAAAAGCGCGAGGCGCTGAAGATATGGACCGTGCTTCTGGCGATCCTGACCTTCTCGCTGTCGCTGCTCGGCACCTTCCTCGTGCGCTCGGGCGTGCTGACCTCCGTCCACGCCTTCGCCACCGATCCGACGCGTGGCGTCTTCATCCTGGCAATCCTCGTGATCTTCATCGGTGGCGCCTTCGCGCTGTTCGCGCTGAGGGCGAGCGCGCTGCGCCAGGGGGGACTGTTCGCGCCGATCTCGCGGGAGGGGGCGCTCGTCCTCAACAATCTCTTCCTGACGACGGCGACGGCGACGGTGCTCGTCGGCACGCTCTACCCGCTGGCGCTCGAATCGCTGACGGGTGCGAAAATCTCCGTCGGGCCGCCCTTCTTCAATCTCACCTTCGCGCCGCTGATCATCCCGCTCTTCCTCGCCGTGCCCTTCGGGCCGCTGATGGCCTGGAAACGTGCCGACCTTCTGGCTGCGGCCCAGCGCCTCTATCTCGCCGCCGGCATCGGGCTTCTCACCGCGCTCGCCGTGATGTTCGTCGCGACCGGCGCGCCGGTGCTGGCCGCGCTCGCGATCGGGCTCGGCGTCTATGTGATGGTTGGCGCAATGGCCGATCTCGTGCAGCGGGCAGGGTTCGGGCGCGTTCCCGCCGCAACGGCCGCTCGGCGTTTCGTCGGCCTGCCGCGCTCGGCCTTCGGCACGGCGGTTGCGCATTTCGGGCTCGGCGTCGCGCTCGTCGGCATCGTTGCGGCGACGGCGTTCTCGTCCGAGGCGATCGTCACCATGAAGCCGGGCGAGACGCAGACGATCGCCGGCTACACGGTGCGCTTCGACGACGTCACCCAAGCGACGCGCGGCACCTACGATGCCGACATCGCCCATTTCTCCGTCATGAGGGGCAGCACCAAGGTCGCCGACCTGACGTCCTCGAAAAGGCTCTATACCACCCGGCGCCAGCCGACGACGGAAGCCGGCATCAAGACTTTCGGTTTCTCGCAGCTTTACCTTTCGCTGGGCGATGCGCAGGACGATGGCGGCCGCGTCGTGCGATTGTGGTGGAAATCCTGGGTTACGCTCATCTGGCTCGGCGCCCTCGTCATGGCCGCCGGCGGGTTCACTTCGCTCTCCGACCGGCGGCTGCGTATCGGCGCTCCCACCCGGCGACGCAAACCGGCCGGACGACCCGTCGCGGAGCCGGCGGAATGAGGCGGGTGCTCGCGGTTATCGCGCTGATCGCCGTCGTTTTCGCCGCCGTGACACCGGCTCTCGCGGTCGATCCCGGAGAAATGCTCGCCAATCCCAGGCTCGAAGAACGTGCACGAGCCATCTCCGCGCAACTGCGCTGCCTCGTGTGCCAGAATGAGTCGATCGACGAATCGAACGCGGATCTCGCTCACGATCTGCGGCTGCTCGTGCGTCGTCGGTTGAAGGAGGGCGAAACCAACCGGCAGGTGATCGACTACATTGTATCGCGCTATGGAGAATTCGTGCTCCTGAAGCCGCGTTTCGAGGCGAAGACCGTGTTCCTATGGGCGACGCCGATGGTCGTCTTCCTGTGCGGAGCCGGGGCGATGGTGCTCTTCGCGCGCAGGCGTCACGACGATCCCGGCGCGCAACGTCTGAATGCGGAGGAAAGGGTCGCGCTGGAAAACCTGCTCGAAAGGCGTGAAGGCGACGTTTCGGGCTGAACGTTCGAACCCGACGACGAATTAACAAAACGTCATCCTGCGGACAGGCGCTCGTAATGCGGGCTGCGCTATGGTTCTGTGGAATCATGGGCTGGATCCACAGAATCGACCAGGAGCGACAAGAGCGTGCACGGGTGTGGTCATCGCTTCGTACCGGACGGAGCCGGCGTGTTCGCACGGCGGATCGGCGCCGCATCGCTCTTCGCGTGCGCACTGATCGCCGCGAACTTGGCCCTTGCCGCTCCCGTCTTCGTCGACGCGCCCAAGGCGCCGAGCTTCGCACCGGTGGTGGAAGCCGTCTCGCCGGCCGTCGTTTCGGTGCGGGCGCGAAGCGCCGATGTGCCATCCGGCAGCGCTGCGAACGGCGGCGGCGCCGGCCCGATCGAAAGCTTCTTCAATAGCCTCGACGACGGCAGGCAGGGCGATGTGCGACCGGTCTCGCAAGGCTCCGGCTTTTTCGTTTCGCCGGACGGATACGTGGTCACGAACGACGACGTGGTCGCCGGTGGCGATTCCTTCGATGTGGTGCTTGCCGATGGCCGGACTCTTTCGGCAAAGCTCGTCGGCGAGGACCGGCGCACCGACCTCGCCGTGCTGAAGGTCGAGGCGAAGGACAGGACTTTCACCTATCTGGGCTTTGCCGACGACGACAAGCCGAGGATCGGCGACTGGGTCGTGGCCGTCGGCAATCCGTACGGCCTCGGCGTGACGGTCACCGCCGGCATCGTCTCCTCGCGCGGCAGCGATCTCGGCGCCGATCCCTATGACGACTATCTTCAGTTCGATGCGCTGGTGAAGCGCGGGGATGCCGGCGGACCGGCCTTCAATCTGAGCGGACAGGTGGTCGGCGTCAACGCGATGGCCTTTTCCGCCGCCGGCGGCAATATGGGCGTCGCCTTCGCCATACCGGCCGCCACGGTGAAGAAGGTCGTGCACGAACTGATCGAGAACGGCACCGTGGAGCGCGGCTGGCTCGGCGTGACGCTGCAGAACGTCGACGCCGAGATCGCCGAGTCCGTCGGGCTCGACACGCCGCACGGCGCCCTCGTCGCCGATGTCGATCCGAAGTCGCCTGCCCACGAGGCGGGCCTGAAGCCCGGCGACGTCGTCACCCGGTTCGACGGTACGCCCGTCGAGAACCCGCGCTCGCTGGCCCATGCGCTGACGGCAGACCATCCGGGCACCAGCGTATCGCTCGACATCTGGCGTAATGGCAACGCGCGCACCCTGAAGGTGACGCTGGCGAAGCATCCGAACCCGGCCCCGCCGCGCGTCAGGCGGCCGGCGCAAGCGGGCAGCGTACCGGCGAGCGGGTCGCCGCTGGCTGAGTTCGGCCTGACCGTCGTCGCCTCGGACGCGCGCGTCGGCGTCGTTGTGACCGACGTCGTTCCCGGTTCGCCGGCAGACGACCGCGGGCTCGAGCCGGGCGATGCCATCCGTTCCATCGGCGGCCTGCCCGTCCACTCGGCGCAGGACGTGCTGGCAGCACTTTCGGCCGCGGCGGAAAAGGGGCGCAAGGCCGTGCTCTTCCGCCTCGAGGACGGCGGTCGGAGCCGCTTCATCGCGCTGCCGGTGGAAAAGGGCTGAACGGCCTTGAAGACCTTGATCGAGAAAGCCGGAGGATAAACGATGAGCGAAACCGCCGACGACGCAGGCCAACGCCGAAAGGATGTTGCATCCGGCCAGAACGGCCCTACGCTTTCCGGCATGCGCGTTCTCGTCGTGGAAGACGACCCCGAAGCGGTCGATTACCTCACCCGGGCCTTCAAGGAGGTCGGTATCGTCGCCGATCATGCCGGCGATGGTGACGACGGCCTGCTGATGGCGAGCGAGGACAATTACGACGTCCTCGTCGTCGACCGCATGCTGCCGCGTCGCGACGGGCTGAGCATGATCGCGGAACTGCGCGGCAAGGGGCTCGACACGCCGGTCATCATCCTGTCGGCGCTCGGCCAGGTGGACGACCGCGTCACAGGTCTGCGGGCAGGCGGGGACGACTACCTGCCCAAGCCCTATGCCTTTTCAGAACTGCTCGCGCGGGTGGAGGTTCTCGGTCGGCGAAAGAGCGCCCGCGAGGCCGAGACCCAGTACCGGGTCGGCGATCTGGAACTCGATCGTCTCAGCCATCAGGTGCGCCGTGCCGGACAGCCGATCACGCTGCAGCCGCGCGAGTACCGGCTGCTCGAATACCTGATGAAGAATGCCGATCAGGTCGTCACCCGCACGATGCTGCTCGAAAACGTCTGGGACTATCACTTCGACCCGCAGACGAACGTCATCGACGTGCACATCTCGCGGCTGCGTTCGAAGATCGAGAAGGGGTTCGATACGCCGCTCCTGCACACGGTGCGCGGCGCCGGCTACATGATGAAGGCCGACGCCTGAAGGAAGACGATGGCGGAAATCGGCCTCGGCAGGAACAGAATTCCGCGCAGCGCGGAGGATCTGCGCCGCATCGTCAAGGTGCGGTGGAAGAGCCTGCGCTCGCGCCGGACCCGAGCGAGCGTTCTCGCCAAGGTATCCGCGCTCACGCGCACGACGGCCGTCCGGCTCTCCGCGCTCTATCTCCTGCTTTTCGCGGTCTGTGCGCTGGCGCTCGTCTTCTACGTCACCGCGATGTCGGAGAACCTTCTCCGTGCGCAGGTGAAGCAGGCCGTCGACAACGAGGTGCAGCTTCTCGGCCAAGCCTATCGAAACGGCGGCATCACCACGCTGGTGCGTGTCGTCGAGCGGCGCTCGCGCCAGCCGGGCGCGGCGCTTCTGACGATCGCCGCACCGAACGGCGACATCCTCACCGGCAACGTCGAATCGCTCCAGCCCGGCGTCCTCGACCATCAGGGCTGGACGCAGATCCCGTTCCGCTATCAGCGCTATACCGACAGCGACAGCGACGCGACGCATACGGCGATCGCGCGCATCATCCAGCTGCCGAACGGCATGCGGCTTCTGGTCGGGCGCGATCTCGGCGAGCCGGAACGTTTCCGCGGTCTGGTGCGTCAGGCATTGGCGGTGGCGCTGGCGATCATGGGGCTCGGCGCGCTCGCCATCTGGTTCTTCGTCGGGCGGCGGGCGCTGAAGCGCATCGGCCGGATGTCGGCCGCCAGCCGCAAGATCATGGCGGGCGATCTCGCTCAGCGTCTGCCGACCGGGCGTTCCGGCGACGAGTTCGACCGCCTCTCGCAATCGCTCAACACCATGCTCGGCCGCATCGAATCGCTGAACGAGGGGCTGCGACAGGTCTCCGACAACATCGCCCACGACCTCAAGACGCCGCTCACCCGCATGCGCAACAAGGCCGAGGCCGCGCTCGCGAGCGGAGGCGGCGACGAGGACTATCGCCTTGCGCTGGAAGAAACGCTGGTGGAATCGGATCAGCTCATCCGCACCTTCAACGCGCTCCTGATGATCTCGCGCGTCGAAGCCGGCTCCTCGGCCGCCGAGATGTCGCCGATCGATCTCTCCGCCATTGCGGCCGATACCTGCGATCTCTACGAGCCGCTCGCGGAGGAGGAAGGCATGAACCTTGCGATGGCGATCGAACCCGGCGTGCGGGTGAAGGGCAATCGGGAACTGGTGGCGCAGGCCTTGGTCAATCTCATCGACAATGCCATGAAATACGCAGGCGATGCGGAAAACACGACGATCCGGGTTTCGCTGGCCGACGACGAGGAGGCCGTCGTGCTCTCGGTCGAAGACGGGGGGCGAGGCATTCCGAGCGAGAAGCGCGACGATGTCGTGCGGCGTTTCGTGCGGCTCGACGAAAGCCGCACCATGCCGGGCACGGGCCTGGGGCTGAGCCTCGTAAACGCCGTCATGTCCCTGCATGGCGGCCGGCTCGCCCTCGATGATGCAATGCCCGACGAGGCGATGAAGGGTCTGCGCGTTTCGATGATGTTTCCCAAGAAGGTCGATGCATGACGTCTCGGCGACCTTCGACCATGCGTCTTTCCGGCCTCAAGCGCGCGCCGCTCGTTCCGTTCTCGAACGGTGCCGAACGCGATGCGTTGGCCGATCTGGTCGAAGCCGCCGAAGACCGTCCGGCATTGGCGCGTCGTCTGTCGAAGCCCGGCGCGGCCGAGCGCTTCCTCGGCACGGCCTGTTCGCTGTCGCCGTTCCTGCTGGAAACGGCGCGTACCGGACCGGATATCGTCGAACGCGTCCTGGACGAGCCGCTCGACGCCATCCTCGACGATCTCGAAGCCGCGGCCCGCAGCGCCTGGCTGAGCGGCGGGGGACCGGTCGACGAAGCGCGCGTGATGGCCGAGCTGCGGCGGGTGAAGAAGGCGACCGCCTTCGTTCTCGCGCTTGCCGATCTCGGCGGCCTTATGGATACGCAAACGGTAACGGCGCGGCTGAGCGAGCTCGCCGAAGCCTGCCTTTCTGCTTGCGTGGATCATCTGCTGCGAGCCGCCCACGACGCCGGCAAGGTGGTTCTGCCGGACCCGGACCGGCCATCCGCAGGCTCCGGGCTCGTCGTGATCGGCATGGGCAAGCTCGGTGCGGGCGAACTCAACTACTCGTCCGACATCGACGTCATCGTGCTCTACGATCCCGACGCGGGCATCGTCGCCGATCCGGTCGAGGCCGGTGAGACCTTCGCGCGGATGGTGCGCCGGCTCGTGCGCATCATGCAGGAGCGGACCGCGGGCGGCTACGTCTTCCGCACCGACCTGCGGCTTCGCCCCGATCCCGGCTCGACGCCGCTCGCCATCTCGCTCGACGCCGCACTGAACTACTACGAAGGGCGCGGGCAGAACTGGGAGCGTGCGGCCTTCATCAAGGCCCGTGCCGTCGCCGGCGACCGCGAGGCGGGGAAACGCTTTCTCGCGGAGCTTCGCCCCTTCGTCTTCCGCAAGTACCTCGATTATGCGGCGATCGCCGACATTCACTCGATCAAGCGGCAGATCCATGCCCATCGCGGCCATGGCGAGATCGCCGTTGCCGGCCACAACGTCAAGCTCGGGCGCGGCGGCATTCGCGAGATCGAGTTCTTCGTCCAGACGCAGCAGTTGATCGCCGGCGGACGGATGCCCGAACTGCGCGTGCGGCGAACCGACGAGGCGCTTTCGGCGCTCATCCAGGCGGGTTGGATCAGCGAGGAGACGGCCGAGGACATGCGCCGGGCCTACTGGTACCTGCGTTCGGTCGAGCACCGCATCCAGATGGTCCGCGACGAGCAGAGCCACACGCTGCCCGAAGATCCGGAAGAGCTGCAGCGCATCGCGCTGATGTGCGGAGCGAAGGACGTCGAGGCCTTCTCCTCGGAGATCGAGACGACCCTGCAAACGGTCGAGCGCCATTATGCGAGCCTCTTCGAACAGGAAAAGGGGCTCGGTTCGGACACCGGCAATCTCGTCTTCACCGGCGAGGAGAACGATCCCGACACGATCGAGACGTTGAAGGCACTCGGCTTCGAGCGGCCGGACGCCGTCTCGAAGGTGATCCGTACCTGGCATTACGGGCGCTACCGGGCGACGCGGTCCGTCGAGGCGCGCGAGCGGCTGACCGAACTGACGCCGCGGCTCCTGGCCGCTTTCGGCGCCACCCGCCGTGCCGACGAGGCGATCCTGCGCTTCGATGCGTTTCTCGCCGGCCTGCCGGCCGGCATCCAGCTCTTCTCGCTGCTCGGCAACAATCCGGGCCTGATGTCGCTGACGGTCACGATCATGGCGGCCGCGCCCCGGCTCGCGGCGATCATCGCGCGCCGGCCGCACGTCTTCGACGGTCTTCTCGATCCCGCACTTCTCGCCGACCTTCCCTCGCGCGAGGAGATCGCCGGGCGGATCGCCGAGTTCGTCGATCCGGATCTGACGTATGAGGAGGTGCTCGATCGGCTGCGGATCGTCGCTGCCGAGCAGAAGTTCCTGATCGGCGTGCGGCTGCTCAGCCGGGCGATCGATCCGCGCCGTGCGGCCGAGGCGCAGAGCGATCTCGCCGACTGCGTCATTACCGCGGCGCTCGATGCGGTGATCCGTCAGATCGAAGGCGTTCATGGCCGCGTGGCGGATGGCCGCGTCGCCGTACTCGGCCTCGGCAAACTCGGCAGCCGCGAACTGACGGCGGGCTCCGATATCGACGTCATCCTGCTCTACGACCACGCGCCGGGCTACGAGGAGTCCGACGGCGAGAAGCCGATCGACCCGGTGCGCTACTATACGCGCCTGACGCAGCGCCTCGTCGCCGCCCTTTCCGCGCCGACGGCCGAAGGCGTGCTCTACGAGGTCGATCTCCGCCTGCGCCCCTCCGGCAACAAGGGGCCGGTCGCGACCAGCCTTTCGGCCTTCGACACCTATCAGAACCGCGATGCGTGGATCTGGGAGCACATGGCGCTCTCGCGGGCACGCTTCGTCGCCGGCGATCGCGACCTCGGCGAACGCGCCGAAGCGATCGTCGCCACCGTTCTCGAACGCGAACGAACGCCCGGCGCCGTCGCCGACGAGGTGCGCGGCATGCGCGGTCTCATCGAGCAGGAAAAGCCGCCCTACGGCATCTGGGACCTGAAGCTCGTTCCGGGCGGGCTCATCGATATCGAGTTCGTCGCCCAGTATCTTGCACTCACCGCGCCGGACCCGGACGGACCGGGCAGGGGACGCCCGACGGGAACCGTTGCCCAGATCGAGGCTTACGGGCCGGCGGTGATCGGCAACGAGGCAACCGAGACGCTCGTCGCGGCACATGCCTTCTATACGACGATCAGCCAGCTCGTGCGGCTTTGCATCGAAGGCGCGTTCGAACCCGACGAAGCGCCCGCCGGCCTGATCGATCTTCTCGGCCATGCCTGCGAAGCTCAAAACGTGCGCGAACTCGAAGGCAGGATCGAAGAGCACTGTTGCGCAGTGCGCGCCGTGTTCGTCGAAGCGATCGGCGAGCCGGACGCCGACGCCGGCTCGCTTCCGTAGTCAGGCGGCGGCCATCGCTTCCGCCCGAGCGTCGTGAAGCTCGCCTGGCGCAAGCGGAATGCGCAACGCGACCACCGTGCCTTCGCCTTCGGTCGAGAAGATGCGCAGCGATCCGCCATGGAGTTCGCAGAGCGAGCGCGAGATGGCGAGCCCGAGGCCGGAACCGCCGGTAGACTTCGAGAACTGGTTCTGGACCTGTTCGAAGGGCTGTCCGATCGAGGCCATCGAGCGGCGCGGGATGCCGATGCCGTTGTCGGCGATCGTCACGGTCACGGCACGCGCGTTGCGTTTCGCCCGCAGGCGGATATGGCCGCCTTCCTTCGTGAACTTCACCGCGTTCGACAGGAGGTTGATCAGCACCTGCTTCATCGCCCGCCGATCGCCTTCGAGACAAAGCCCGGCTGCGATCGAGCGGTCGATGTGGATGCCCTTCTTCTCCGCCGGCGTGATGTTGAGGCGCAGGGCTTCTTCGACGAGCGGCGCGAGATCGATGGGCTCGCGCTCGATCGACAGCTGACCCGCCTCGATCTTCGACATGTCGAGGATGTCGTTGATGACGCCGAGCAGGTGGTTTCCGCTTCCCTTGATGTCGTGGGCATACTGCTCGTACTTCTCCGAGCCGAGCGGACCGAAGAGCCCGGATTCCAGGATTTCCGAAAAGCCGATGATGGCGTTGAGCGGCGTGCGCAGCTCGTGCGACATGTTGGCGAGGAACTGCGACTTGATGCGGTTGGCCGCCTGGGCACGCTCCTTTTCCGCCTGGTAGTCGGCGTTGAGATCGGAAAGCTCGCGCGTGCGTCGTTCGAGCGCCAGGCGCGAGGCGGCGAGGTCGTCGAGCATGCCCATCAGCCGCTTGCGGGATTCGCGCATCTGGTCCTGGCTGCGCTTGAGCTGGGTGATCTCGCTGCCGACGGCCACCATGCCGCCGCCACGCGTGCGCCGTTCGTTGATCTGCAGCCAGCGCCCGTCGGCAAGCTGGATTTCGCTCGTCTGCGAGTGGCCATCGCGGTCCTGACCGGTCACCCGGCGCTGGATGGCAGGTCGGTTCAGCGCCGCCTCGACCTCGGCACGCGGCATGCCCGGCGACAGCGCGTCTTCGTCGAGACCGAAGGTCTGACGGTAGATGGAATTGCACAACACCATCCGATCGGCAGAATCCCAGAGCACGAAGGATTCCGACGTGCTTTCGAGCGCTTCGAGCAGGCGCTGGTCCGCCTCGCGCGAACGTCTTGCGAGGCGCTGCTGCTCGGTCACGTCCATGGCGATGCCGATCAGATGCGTCTGCGTGGAAGACCGGTCCACCACCTCGGCACGAGCACGCATCCATACATAGTTGCCGTCGACGTGGCGCATGCGGAAGACGTGGTCGAGATGGCTCGTCTCGCCGCTGGCGACCGAGCGGGCGACGGAATAGAGGTCCTCGTCGTCGGGATGCATCAGCTCCGCCGCCTCGCCGAAGGAAAGAACGCAGTCGCGTGGCGGCAGGCCTAGCATTTCGTACATCGAGCCGGACCAGTAGAGGTGGCCGCGCGCCAGATCCCAGTCCCACAACCCGCAGCGCCCGCGTGAAAGCGCCGTATCAACGCGACGATGGGACTCCATATAGAGGTCGTCCGCATCGCTCGCGCGGGTCGCCTGCGAGAAATAGGCGTAGAGGATGATGAGAAGGACGCTGGACGTCGCGATGAAGAGCGTGACGTTCAGCGACACGCCGTTGCGCCAGTCGGCAAGCACGGGCGCCCTCGGCATCATGACGAGAACCGATCCGTTCTGGTCGGGAAGGCGGCGCAGGGCTGCGAAGTAGCTCTCGCCACCATAATCGAGCGTGACGATGCCGGCGCTGCGCCCGAAGCGTCGCAGCGCCCGGTGGTCCGCCAGCAGATCGTCGAGCGCGCTGTTGATCAGGAACTTGCCGAGCGGGCTCGTGGCGAACACCGTACCGTCGGCGTCGCCGACCAGCACGATACGCTCGCTGTCGCCGTCGAGAGGTACGGCGTCGCCGAGCAGGTTTTCGACCTGCCAGCGTCGTTCGGCACGCATGGTATCGGGATGGGCGGCGAGGGCGCTCGCCGCTGCCGTCGCCGTCAGCCCTGTCGCCTGTTTGGCGGCCGATACCAGCTCGTCGCGATTGCTCGTGAGCGAGACGACCCGCGCCGCCGCCACGACGACCAGGAAGGCGATGATGAGAACCGGAACCAGCCGCTTGAGCAGCGGTTCGGCTCTCAGAAGATGCCGGTAGGCCGGCTTGGCAAAGAGTTTGGCGTGGCCCGCGGGCTCCCTGTCGGTCCCGCGAATGGATGCCAGGACCCGACGCCACGCAAAGCCGTGGGCGCCAGGAAGATGCGCGTCAGCCATCGCAATATGTATCCCCGTATCGCGTCGAAGCACCGCCTTGCTCCGATCGCGATATGGAGTGAATCAAAGCTGATTCTCGCTGTCCAGCGAAATCCTTAGTGATGCATTAACCATAATTGACCGGCGACATTTCGGGGTCGGGCGTCCGCATCTGCGGTCTTCCGCCCGGTACGCGGCCTATCATGCCGTAATGCCTACGGTTTTACCTGTCCGGCGAAAAGGCGGAAACGCACGCCGCCTGCATCGAAATCGAGGCTCGTCTCGCCGTCGAAATATGCGGCGACGATGCGTTCGATGAGCCGCGAGCCGAAGCCGCGTTCGTTCGGCGGAACGACCGGCGGGCCGCCCGTCTCCCGCCATTCGAAGGCGAGCTCCTCTTCGCCGCCGCTCCAGCGAATGTCGACATGGCCATCTTCGACCGAAAGCGCGCCGTATTTCGCCGCGTTCGTGGCGAGCTCGTGCAGGGCCAGCGAAAGGCCGAGCGCCTGGGGCGCGGTCAACTCGATCTGCGGTCCGGCGATCGCGAACCCGCCCTGGCCGGTACGATGGGGCGAAAGGGCGGTCTCGACGACGTCGCCGATCAGGGCCGTGGAGGTGTCCTTCGTCGTCAGGATATCCTGCGCGCGAGCCATCGCGCCGAGGCGGGCGGAGATCGCCTCGCGCGCCTGCGCGACGTCCTCGCTGCGGCGCAGCGACTGCGTGACGATCGCCTGCACCATGGAAAGCGTATTCTTCATTCGGTGCGACATCTCGCGCACGAGCTGGTTCTGCCGGTCCTGCGCAGCGCGAAGGGCCTCCGTCGCCCGTCGTTCCTCACCGAGAACGCGGCGCAGCTCGATCTGGGTCATCACCTGGCGCGCGAGCGTGCGAAGCGCATTGACCTGACGGTCGTCGAGCGTACGCGGGGCATGGTCGAGCACGCACAGCGTGCCGATCGGAATACCGTCCGGCGTTCGCAGAAGCGCACCGGCGTAGAAGCGAAGGCCGCCCGCGTCATGGACGAGCGCGTTGCCGTCGAAGCGCGAATCCTTGGTGGCGTCCGGGACGATCAGCATTTCCTCGACGAGCATGGCGTGCCGGCAGAACGAGGTCTCGAGCGGCGAGGACCGCACGCCGAGCCCGACCTCCGCCTTGAAGAACTGGCGATCGGTGTCGACGAGGTTCACCACCGCGATCGGCGTCCCGCAGACATCGGCGGCAAGCCGGGCGAGATCGTCGAAATCGTCTTCGCGCGGCGTGTCCAGAAGGTCGTAGGAACGCAAGACTCGCGAGCGCGTTCCCTCGTCGGTCAAGACGATGCCGTCTTCATTCATCGTTTAAACAGACCCCCTTGCGCACGTCCTGCCCCTTGAGTGCTGACCGATGCCATTCGGCCGATCGAACGTCCGAAACCCTTTTCCAAGGCTCGAACGGGCGATCGTTTCTGCCCCGATCCCCCGAATACCAGATATTTGCCCGTTTCCGCCATGCCCGAGCGCAAAATCCGCTCTTAGCTGCGATGTCGAGCAGCGATGCGCTCGTCATACGCACATCGGTAAAACGACCCATTGGGGAGAGGAAGGCGTATTCTACGAGCGAGTTCAAGGTCAACGATTGTCAAGTCCGCCGATCTGCGGGTAGGTGAAGCTGTCGCCCTCGATCGGCAAATGCCGTCAACCGCAAACTGGACCGCTCCCGAATGCTCGCCCGCCAGATCCGTCCTCGGACGGGGAGAAAGCCGAACCCCCGGCGTTCCGCCGCACACCGTTATGCCCGGCATCCCGGAAGGACCAAAGTGCGGAGATCGAATGTCGAATGACCGGAAATGAACGGGGTGCGGCCGGCGAACCTTCGATGGCCCAGAAAGTCGGCGGAATGAAAACCGAAGCGATGCGCGAAGGGATCGCCAAGGCCGTACTCGCCGAAATCCCGAAGCTGCTCACGCTTCTCGACCGCACGCCCGTGAGCGCGACCTATGGCTGCTTCGATCGTGCCTACTGGCACTATCGCATTCTCGATTTCCCTTGCGGCATGTCGCAGGAATTCGTCCTGCCGCTCGCCCTCGTCTGGTCCATGCCGGACATACCGGGCAACCCCTACTACCGCGATCCAGTGCTGCGCGACGAAGTGATGGCCGCCATCGATTATGCGGCCCGTTCGGCCCATGCGGACGGTTCGTGCGACGACTACTACCCCTTCGAGCGTGCCGCCGGCGCCGCCGCCTTCTCCCTTTTCGCCATTCTCGGTGCGCTGGAGGCGATGGAGATCGCGCCGGAGCCGCAGGTCGCAGCCTTCCTGAAGCGTCGCGCCCGCTGGCTTGCGACCCACCGCGAGAGCGGCCGGCTTTCCAACCACGAAGCGCTCATCGTTTCGTGCCTGGCGCAGATGCACGCACGTTTTCCGAACGAAGGGTTCGAGGAGGCGATGCGCACACGGCTCGAACGCCTCGTCTCCTGGCAGCACGAGGAAGGCTGGTTCGACGAATATGGCGGCGCCGATCTCGGCTACCTTTCGCTGACGATCGGTCTGCTTTCCGATCTCGACCGGCGCCGGCCCGACCTCGATCTGCGGCCGGCGATCCGTCGCGCGGTGGATTTCCTGGCCCATTTCGTTCATCCGGACGGCACCGTCGGCGGCGAATATTCGAGCCGTTCGACACTGAACTTCTTCCCGCACGGCTTCGAAATTGCCGGTGCCTGGTATCCTGCTGCCCTGAAGGTGAACGACCTCGCCCTTCGCCCGCTCGTAGAGGGCAGGGCGCCGTGCTATTCCGACGACCACATCATCGGTCATCATCTCTGGTCTTGGCTCCTCACGCTGAAGGCGCTGCGCCACGATCGCTTCGAGGAAGGCGAACCCGAATACGCCTCGGTGGAGGACGGCCGGCGCGTCTTCGAAGGGTGCAGCCTGTTCGTCGAGCGCGCGGACGGCGACATGCTCGTCGCAGCCCTTTCCCGCGGTGGCGTGCTCAAGGCGTTTTGCGACGGCGCGCTCGTCGCGAGCGATACGGGCGTCACGCTTCGAGACCGTGCGGCCGGCAAGGCGGCCGTTTGCAGTCTGCCGGGTTCGGATTACCGCGTGGAGGACCACCGAATCGTCGTTTCCGGCGAGATGAGCTGGGGCAAGGAGGCCCGACTGACGCCGGTCAAGAACGTGATCCTGCGCATTCTGATGCTGGGTTTCGGCCGGTTCTTCCCCGATCTCGTCCGCCGCCTCCTGCAAAAGGTGCTCGTTACCGGCAAAAAGGCCGCTCCCTATGCATTCGAGCGGCATCTTGTGCGTGAGGCGGACGAATGGCGTGTCGAGGATCGCATTACCAGTCATAAGGGATGGGGCGACGTCGATCGCATCGGGATCTCCTCGCACCAGACCGCGATGACGACGATCATGGCGCGCGTCTACGCACCGAGCCAGCGCGTCGCGTTCTTCGACCTCACGGAAAGGCTCGAAGCCCTCGGCGACGACGAAACGCTGGTCGTCTCGCGTCCCTTGACGGCGGAGGCATCGTGAAGAAGCTCATCGGATTGGTGGTCAGTGCGTGCATCCTCGCCGTGCTCTACGCCTTCGTCGATATCGACGGGATCGTGCGGGCCGCGCGCAGCGCCGACCCCGTCTGGCTCGCCTTCGGGATCGCCTGGGTCGTGCCGCTTGCGCTGCTTACCGCCTGGCGGTTCACGCTGCTCGTGGTCGACGGCATCGGTTTTCTCGAAGCGAACCGGCTGATCCTCGCCGCAAGCACGTTGAACATGGTTCTTCCCTCCAAGCTCGGCGATCTTGCCAAGAGCGAGGTGCTGGTGCGCCGCCACGGGTTCCGCCCGGGCGTCGCCTTCGCCATCGTCGTGCTCGAAAAGATGCTCGACATGATGTCGCTCCTGGTTTGGGGCGTGCTCGGTCTGATCGAGGTCGGGACGGATCATCCGGCGATGCTCGTCTTCCTCGTGCCGGTCGGCGGGCTCTGTCTCCTGCTTCTCCTCGTCATTTTGCCGTTGTCCTTCATGCCATTCCTTCTTGCCACGTTCGGCCGGTGGATGCCGACGCGCCTGAGGCGGCTCGTCACGGGCTTCGAGGCCGGCTGGCGCGAGGCCTCGGCATGGTTCTGGCACCGGCCGCGCCGTGCCATCGCGACGATCGCGCTCTCGCTCGGCATATGGGCGGGCCATCTCTTCCAGTTCTGGCTGTTCGCGCACGCCCTGCATGCGCACGTGCCGCTTCTGAAGAACGCGGCCTTCGCCACGCTTTCCATCCTCGTCGGCCTGCTGCCGTTCACCTTCGCCGGTATTGGCACCCGCGACGCGGCGCTGGTCTTCTTCTACGCCGGTTACCTGACCCCGGCTGCCGCAGCGCTCCTCGGCATTCTCGCGACGTTGCGCTACGTCATTCCAGCCGTCGCCGGCGCCCCGTTCATCGCGGAACTCTCCGGCATCGCGCAGTTGCGCCGCTTTCGCTCCGCCGGCAAAACCGGGGAAGGAAACCTTCCGTGACGGTATCGGCGGGCGGGGCCTCCCGGCTCGACCGTGCCGCAAGTTTCGTCGCCGGACGGCTCGCTCGCCGCGACGAGGATCGCTTCTGGCTGGGCCTCACCCTTGCTGCCGGCATCGTCTCGTGCGTCGTCTTCCTAGTCGCAGCATTCGCCTCGCACGGTATCGTCGAGGACGATGCGCGCATGTTCCTGTCGTGGATGGGCCGGTGGGACGATCCGGGCCTTCTGAACGGCGATCTCATGGCGGACTTCTGGTCCTCGGTCAGTCCATGGGCGTTTCGTGCCGTCTACCGGGCGGCATGGTGGCTCGGGATCGAACCCCTGGTCTTCGCCCGCATCCTGCCGGCGCTCCTCTTTCCGCCCACCGCGTGGCTGGCCTACCGTTTCGTACGTGCGATCGGCGCCGAGCCGATCATCGGGTTCGCAGCCGCCGTCACGGTCCTGCACTTTTGCGTTCGCCATTCGGTTTCGCCGACACCGCGCATCTTCTGGCCGTTGCTTTTTCTCTCCGTGCTGGATGGCCTTGCGCGGGGTCGCATCCTGCAGACCGGCGTGGCGCAGTTCTTCCTCGCGGCGACCTATCCGCAAGTCGCGCTCACCACGAGCGGTGTCGTCGGACTCAGCCTGTTCACGCCGTGGCGGCGTCCGATGTTCGATTTCAGCCGACTCCGGATCGCAATCGTTGGTTTCGCCGCGTTATGCACCGTCGCCGGTGTCGCGCCGTTCATCCTTCACAGCGACGCGTTCGGTCCGACGGCGACACTTGCCGACGCGAAGGACATGCCGGTCTTTTCCGCAACCGGGCGCGACAACGTCCTGACGCCGGCCGGCAGGGTGGATGTCGTGTGCGGCGATCGTGCCGGTCTGTTCAGCGGGGCAAGGGCAGGGATCGTCGGCAGCGACTGCACGGGACCTGCCGATCCGAAACTGATCTGGTTGATCGGCACCGTTCTCCTCGGCCCCGTCGTGCTCTTCCTGCGTATGTTCGCCCGCATGCGCGACCCGTCCGAAGAAGCCCGGCCGGCGACGTCGCAAACGGGGCGTCTCGCCTCGGCGTTGCCGATTTACATCGTCGTCAGCGCCCTGGTCGGCGGTTCGATCGCCGCCATGGTGCTCTTCGAACTGCATCTTCCGAGCCGCTATACGCGCCCGTTCCTCATCCTGCCCGGTCTCGTCACCTGGCCGCTGGCGTTCGAATGGCTCCGCGATATCGCCGGGCCGCGCATTGTGCGGGGAACCCGTTCCGGTCGGATAGCGGTCTTCGCTACCGGTTGCGCGATGCTGCTTTTCGCCTTCGTCTTCGTTTCCGTCGTCAAGCCGTCGCTGCGCGCGCCGCGCGATCCTGCGTTGATCGCCGCCATCCGTGCCCTGCCGAAAGATGCGGTCGTCGGCGGTTTCGTCGGCGACCTCGACTTTTCGCCCGTCCTGACCAAGCGCTCCACACTGTTTAGCCGCGAACTCGCGATCGCCTATCAGCTCGGCTACTTCCGGCACCTGAAGGCACGCATGAACGCCGTCCGCGACATCGTGCTCACGAACGATCCCGTCGTGCTCGCGGACCGGATCCGTTCGCTGGGGCTCGACCGTCTGCTCGTCCACAGCCAGACGCTGAGCAAACCGCAAATCCCCGCCGACTTTCGCGGCTTCTTCGGCAAGAACCTTACCGAGCGGGAACGCCGGGCAGGCGAAAGCGGGCCGAGTGCGCTTTCCCGCTATGCCGCGGCCTGTGAAAAAGGCCGCTACCGTGATGTCCTCGTTCTGGACGCCGCCTGTCTCGTCGATCGCTCGAATGGAGACCGAAACGCCGGGACGCCGTGATCGGTATGGGGTGGGAAGGCCGATCACGGCGAGTGGCGTTCGCAGGCCCTATGCCTCGAGGAAGAAGCGAACCATCTCGCGCGAGGCGTCGGGGCCGCGGCCGTCGGTGAAGGAACCGGCGGGGTTGCCGCCCGACCATGCGTGTCCGGCACCGTCCACCAACCAGGATTCGATGCGGACCTTGCCGTTCGCATCGCGAACGCGGCTGCAGCTGGCGGAACGTCCGTTCACCGCGTGTTGCGTCTCTTCCTTCGCCGCATAGTCGGCGCCGGTGGCGGCGGAGACGATATGTGCGGCGTTTACCGGACTGACGGTCGTGTCGCGCGAGCCGTGGAAGACGATGGTGCGTACCGGGTTCGCCGATGCCGTGCGCGGTTTGCCGCCGGAGCGACCGGGCGCCTTGCCCTGCATGGCCGAGAAGGCCGATGCGACGTCGCTCGCCGAGCCAAAGGCAAGCCCGGAGTGCACGCCGATGGCGGCGAAGAGGTCCGAGTAGGTTTCGCCCATGACGGCCGCCATGGCACCGCCGGCCGAAAGGCCCGCGACGAAGGTATGTGCGCGGTCGACGCCGAACTCGGCAGCGACTTCCCGGGTGATGCCGGCGATGACGGCGGGTTCGCCCGCATCGCGCGCCTGGTCGCCGGGGTTGAACCAGTTCCAGCACGAGGAAGCATTCGAGCGGCTGGTCTGTTCGGGGTAGGCGATCACGAGCCCGTATTCTTCTGCGAGCTGGTTCATCTGCGTGCCGAGCGCGAAGTCCTCCGGCGTCTGCCGGCAACCGTGAAGCATGACGACGAGGCCGGCCGCCCGGCCCGAAAGCGCGGCCGGCACGTAAAGCCGGTAGGTGCGCGTGCCGGCTGGGCAATCGAAGCTGCGGGCATGGAACGCGGCGCCATCGGGCAAGTCGGGCTCGGTGCGCCGCGCGGCGCCCGGCAGGCCGGAAAAGGCTGCGCGGAGCTTCGCGCTCGCGGCGAGACCGTCGACCGTTTCCTTGAGCGGCCGTCTCGCACGGGATGCCTTCGCGGCGTTCGCCCCGGCAAAACCGTCCGGCCTGCCGCCGGTCTCTTTTGGCTTCGCCGTGTACGCACGACGCATCGGCTCGTGCGCATCGTGTTCGATCGTCTTCAAATGATCCGCGCTCGGTCCTTGCGGATGCCGAGCGGGCGGATCGCGATCGTTCGCCGGTGCGGCGCTCGCAGTCTGTCCGGCGAGAGCGCGGCGGATGGTTTCGGTTGCAGCGGCAGGATCCTGTGCACGCACGTGGTCGAGCGCCTGCCGCATGGCGGCGTTGAAGGAAGATGACATCGGAGGGGTCCTTGAATGGATCGGTTTAACGGATACGGCCTGAAAGTGCTTTCCTGACTTCGGCGCTTGCCTGCAGCGATCCGAGTACGGTGATGGACGCGATGGTCGCTTCGGCCAGCGTCGGCGGAACGTCGCCGGCGATACGCGCCAGGCCCACGACCTTGATGTGCAGCCGTTCGCCGGCGTCGCGAACCGCTTCGAGATCGGCACGCGTGTATTCGCGCAGCCCGAGCTCCATGGTGTGTCGGTCGAGCGTCCGGTTGACCGTTTCCTCGTGGTTGGCGAGCTGGTTCCGGATTGCGGTGCGGATGAAGTCGCTTCGATTGGCGTAGAAGCCTTCGTTCACGAGAAGATCGATGCGCCCGAGGTCCACCGGGCCGAGATTGATCGTGATCTTCTCGCTTTCGGGAAGGCGGTCACGCTGGCGTACAGGTTCGTTCGACATCATCTTCTCCATCCATGTGGATGGTATATGGAAGGAACGCGCCGAGCGCAAGACGTATTTTGCTGCACCTGCGAAAGGGCGTCTGAACGGTAGAGGTTGCAATGGTCCCCGTGCGCCCTACTTTGGAGGGGATCGATCTTGTCGCGGATGATTGTTTCGGCGTTTCCCGCCCCTTCCTTCTTCAAAATCGATGCCAGAGCGGCGGCTCCGAATTGGCCGCCGCACCCGATCTCGGCCGGCGGTTTCAGCTTTCCGGTCGATGCAAGGAGGAAGTGGAATGTCGAGCAAGGCATCGCCGCCGACGTCCGGCGCGCGCAAGGAAGCAAAGACCGCGACCACCGATCGCATTTCCCGGGAAATCATGGACCGGGAGGACGCCGCGCGGATCGAAAAGACGCGCCGTCTACGCGATGCGCGGATCGAAGCGCAGGCCAACGAACCGGAACCACCGGCCAAGCAGCGCAAACGCAGCCGCTAGCGCGGTTCCCCGCCGGACTGGTCCAGTCCGGCATCGCAAACGATGCACGAGGCGAACGGATAGAGCGCCGTACCCGATTCGATCGGATCGAAATGTGCTTCGACACCGCGTCGGCTGCTTCGAACGCGCTACCGATCCATTCTTCGTTTCGGGAGCGGTGATCCGCGAGGCCGCCTCGGTGTGTGACGGCCGTCTCTCAGCCCTCTTCCTCGCTGCGTTCCGCGATGCGGCGGCGCATGTGTTCGGCAAGGCTCGGATGCGTGGTCGCATCCTGAGCATCCGGGCGCGTCAGAATGCCGTGGATGGGTGATGCCGCACCTTCGCGGCGCGCGGTCAGGTCGACCATCATCGCTGCGATTTCGGCGATCTCTTCGCGCAGTTGCTGGTCGTCTTCGCCCTGTCGCTCGCGGCCGAGGGCGTCGACGAGGGCGGCATGGCGCTTGCGCAGGCGTTCAACCCGGTGGCCGATCGCGGCCCCGGTCGCGGTTCGATCCATCGTCCGCTCCGATCTGCCGCCCATCAGGTCGCCGACGGCCCGTTCGGCGCGCATCAGCGTCTGCTCGATGGTTTCGGTCCGTTCGATATCCGAGGGCTTTTCGGGTGAAAGATCGACGGCCGCGGAGATTTCCTCGCGCGATTCATCCATTTGATCTGTCGTAGCGGTCGCAGGCGAACGCCTGTCGTCGTTTTGCCTGCGTTCGAGCGCCGCCTCGCGGTCCGAAAGCTCGGCGATACGGCTGGCGAGCCGGCCGTCGAGCGAGCGCGGCCTGTCGACCTGTTCGTCGGGCCGTTCTTGCGTTTCGCCTTCGCGCTCGGTCTGCGGGTGCGCTTCGGTTTCCGTACGCCGAAGATCGTCGCGCAACCGCTGTCGGTCGGTGCGCAGGCTGTCGATCTGGCTGCGCATCGTCTCGATGCGAGTGTCGCGCGTGGCGATCTCGATGCGCATTTCCTCGATCCGTGCGCTGAGATTGCCGAGCTGGGTGACGAGCGTGTCGATGCGCCGCGCCTTGGCCTCGCCGTCGTGGCGGGCCTCGGTGACATCGTTTTCCATGCTCGCCCCGTGCTCCTGCTCCTGCCCGAGCTCGGCGGAAATGCGCGCGCCGGCATCGACGAGTTCGCCGATCCGACCATCGAGTTCGCGCAGCTGGCGACGCGCCTTTGCGAACTCGTCCTTCAGGCGGGCGTGTTCGCCGGCAGTCGTCTCGCGGCGGCGTCGCTCTTCGGCGAGCATCACCGAGAGGCGCCGGTTTTCACCCGCATAACGGGCGCGCGCTGCGTCCTTTTCGGCGCGCACCTCGGAATCCGTCAGCGCGATCGTGTCGCGCATGCGCCGCTCGGTGAGCACCACCACCCGCCGATGGAGAATCGGCGAGATGAGCAGCGCGAGGAGCGCCGCAGCGAAAAAGCCGAGAGCGAAGACAAGGCCATACTGGATCACGCGCGCACCATCGTCGGGCTCTTGCCCCCATGCCTGTTCAGCCCCTTCGGGGGCTCATAAATCACAGCCTGCCACGGTGCGGCAAGCGTCGCCGCCCACGGGCGCCACACGGCGTGCGGGAGTTACGGCCCGCGCGCCGGGACGACGGAGCAATTGCTCAGAACGGATTCCAGGTCGGCGTCGGCGTTACCTTCAGGTAGCCGACATTGATGCCCAGATGCGCGCCGACACCGGTGCGGATCGGCACCATGATGACGCGGTCGTGGGCGAGCACGTTCATGCCGAGGCCTGCGACGAGATAGGCCGATCCGCTGACGCCGGCGAAGCGGCCGAAGACGCTGTTGACGGCAGGCAGGTTGTAGACGAGCACCATGATGCGCGAGCCGGAGCCGCCGTAGTCCACGCCGACATGCGGTCCCTGCCAGAACAGCGTGCGCGAGCCGGCGTTCTTGGTGTAGAGCTCGCCTTCGCCGTAGGTCAGGCCGCCGATGAAGGCACCGGATGCTTCCTGGCCGAGAATGTAGCCGTTCGGCTGGCCGTAGCGATCGAATGCGCGCTCCAGAAGCTTGGCGAGCCCCTGCGAGGTGCGGCCGAAGAAGGTGTTGCCGGCGTCGACGATTTCCTGTGGCGAATATTCGCCCGTCGGCGCCTGGCCGTCATAGGTGCCTTGGCCATCATAGGAGCCCTGGCTGCCGTAGGCGCCCTGATTGGCATAGCCCCCGGCCGGCGCGCCGGATCCGGCGTTCTGCGAGCCGAAATTGACCGGCTCCTGGGCGTTTGCGGGTGCGGCGGCGGAACACGCAAGCGCCAGCGTGGCGAAAGCGGCGATCGATGTCGATCTGAACGCTGAACAAGTCAGTCTCATCGGTGACCTCCGACAAAGCCGTCTCCCGCATCATGCGGGGGATCGACCCCGATATTGCCGGCAGCGCCTTAATAGGCGGTTTACCACGGATCGTGTCAGTATGCGTCAGGCGAATCGGGTATCCGCCCGCTCGCGCCGTCGCGCATGGCACACGCATGTACCGATCGCGTCCGCGCGCGCCCGCACCGCAACGAACGTCTCGCGAAGGAAGAGGCCATGCCGCTCAATGCCAATCTCACCCTCAAGGGGGCGGATCTGGCCGCACTCCTGTGCAGCCGGGTGTGCCACGACATCATCTCGCCGGTCGGCGCCATCAACAACGGCCTCGAACTGCTCGAAGAGGGCGGCACGGACGAAGAAGCGCTGGAACTCGTCCGTTCGAGCGCCCATAACGCTTCCGTCCGGCTGAAATTCGCCCGGCTCGCCTTCGGCGCGTCCGGCTCGGCCGGTGCCTCGATCGACACGGGCGAGGCGGAGACCGTCGTGCGCGACTTCGTCGGCGCCGATCGCAAGACGGAGGTGAGCTGGAGCGGACCGCGCGCCATCGTCCCCAAGAATCGCGTCAAGCTGCTCCTCAACCTCTTCCTCGTCGCTTACGGGTCCATTCCGCGCGGCGGCACGATCGATATCGAGATCGAGGACCCCGAGACGGATCCCCGTTTCCGTCTGACGGCCAGCGGGCGCATGTGCCGCGTGCCGCCGAAGTTCAGCGAGATCCTCTCCGGCGAGCTCGAAGAGGATGTCGACGCCCACGCGGTCCAGCCTTATTACACGGTGCTGCTTGCCGAAGAGAGCGGCATGACGATCCTCGTGGAGCCGGGCGAGGGCGAGATCGTCCTGAAGGCGGAGATGGCGGAGGCCACGAGCGCTTGAGCGCTCTCAAGCCGGACTGATCCAGTCCGGCGTCGTGGACGATGCGCAGAACGGGACGCTTCAGCAGGGTTCCGAACGGAACCCGTGCCGATCGATGCCACGCGCGGTGACGATGCTTCCCGATCGGGTCGCGGGATGCGTCCGAACGACCCGACCGGATCGCCGTCGGGCTATCCGCGACCGGCGTCGCAACGCTCCGGCGACTACCGCGAACCCTTCGTTAAACCTGTTCGCTTACGAAATCTTGAGCCCGACGATGCATGCTCATTCCGCAGAACGGGCCGTGACCTGAAGGTCGCCAGCGAGAAGCCTGTCATACGGAGGCTGTTATGCAGCGTATGCTGATCGTCGACGATTCCGCCGTCATCCGCAAGGTTGGCAAGCGCATCCTGAACGGAATGGGGTTCCTCGTCGCCGAGGCGAGTTCGTCGTCGACGACCCTCGACCTGTGCGCAAGACGTCTGCCGGATGCGATCATCCTCGACGCTGGAATGGAAGACGCCGTCGAGACGATCACGCGCGTTCGCGCCATGAAAGGCGGCGAGGGCGTGCGCATCTACTATTGCCTGGTGAAGGCCGACCTCAAGCACATGATGGCCGGGCGACGCGCCGGCGCGGACGATTTTCTCGTCAAGCCGTTCGACCGGGACAGCCTGGCCGAAGCCTTCGGCCGCTACGTCGAGGCGGCCTGATCGCCGCACCGTCGAAGCGGCCCGATCGCTGCTCTGTCGAAGCGGCCCGATCGCCGCGGCGAACTGCGAAGCGTCCTGAAAATTTTCGGAAATCGGAGTGAGGCCGCGCCGGTGGCGCAGCCTGGAAGCGGCGCCCGACGTCAGGCGCTCGCGAGGACCTGCGTCTCTTCGGGTTCGCGCAGCACGTAGCCACGGCCCCAAACGGTCTCGATGTAGTTCTTGCCGCCGGCAGCGGTCGCGAGCTTCTTGCGAAGCTTGCAGATGAACACGTCGATGATCTTCAGTTCCGGCTCGTCCATGCCGCCGTAGAGATGGTTGAGGAACATCTCCTTGGTCAGCGTCGTCCCCTTGCGCAGCGAAAGGAGTTCCAGCATCTGGTACTCCTTGCCCGTCAGATGCACCCGCTGCGAGCCGACCTCGACGGTCTTCGCATCGAGATTGACGACCAGATCACCGGTCGTGATGACCGACTGGGCGTGCCCCTTGGAGCGGCGGACGATCGCATGGATGCGGGCGACGAGCTCGTCCTTGTGGAAGGGCTTCGTCATGTAATCGTCGGCGCCAAAGCCGAGCCCGCGCACCTTGTCCTCGATCCCGGCCATGCCGGAGAGGATGAGAATGGGCGTCTTGACCTTCGCGACCCGGAGCGTACGCAGCACCTCGTAGCCGGAGACGTCCGGCAGGTTGAGGTCCAGCATGATCAGGTCGTAGTCGTAAAGCTTTCCGAGATCGACGCCCTCTTCGCCCAGATCCGTCGTGTAGACGTTGAAGCTTTCGGATTTGAGCATCAACTCGATGCTCTGCGCCGTGGCGCCGTCGTCCTCGATGAGTAGAACACGCATAATCTTCCCCTTTTCCGCCGCCCGAAAGAGCTCGGCCCCCTTACGCGAAACGGATCCAGTCGTTGCCTGAACACGAGGCTGCCACCCAATGGTTAACAAATCCTCATCTTGCTGTGCAAGCTTTCCGCGACTCTTAAAATTCGGTATCAGAACACTGATTTTTCATAGGAATCTTTTGCTCTGAAATTTCAACCAGTACTTCAACCGAGAGCTTCAGAGGACTCTTTCGACTCGCGGAATCCAGCATGCCGATCCGGCCGTTCGCATTTACCGGGCCTTAAACGATGCCCGCTATGATTAACGATGCCCGTAAACGAAGGGTTACCGCGCGCAGCCTAGACGTGCATCGGCTCGCGGTACGGGTATCGAACGTCGGCAAGGGCGGCCATTCCGGCCGACGCGAACGGCGAGGGGTTTTCGCTCAGTGGGGAGTATTGCGTCATGAAATCACGGGAAAGCCTTGTTCGGCTCAAGGCGTTCCAGGTCGGCGAGAAGCGACGACAGCTCGATCAGATACAAACGATGATGAACGAGTTCGAGCGCATGGCCGCGGAGCTGGAAAGCCAGATTGCAAGCGAAGAGAAGAGGGCGGGCATTTCCGACGTCAACCATTTCGCCTACCCGACCTTCGCCAAGGCGGCCCGCCAGCGTGCCGACAATCTTCAGGGTTCGATCCACGAGCTGAAGATCCAGCTCGACGCGGCCGAAATCGCACTCGAGGAGTCCGAGGCGGAACACGCACGGGCAGCCGCACTCGAGGAACGCGACCATACGCCAAGGGCGAGCCGCGCCGGCTGACGAACGTCATCGTTCGCAAGCCGCGTCACTGCGGCAATCGAGATGGCCCCGAAACGGAAACACCCGGCACGGGAGACCGTGCCGGGTGTTTCCATGAGAACTGCAATTTCCAGAACGGATCGATTTGTAAGAACTGATGAAAGCTTGAGCGCAGTGGAACGCCGATACCGAGATCGGGCGTGACTAACGGCGGTATATCCTGCCGCTAATGGCGGTATCCCCAGCCGCTAATGGCGGTATTGCTGGATACGCGTGGTGCGCAAGCCGGCCAGGCCGTGGTCGTTGATCGACGACTGCCACGAAAGGAATTCTTCCACGGTCAGCGTATAGCGATCGCAGGCCTCTTCGAGGCTGAGCAACCCGCCGCGCACCGCCGCCACGACTTCCGCCTTCCGCCGGATCACCCAGCGGCGCGTATTGGCCGGCGGAAGATCGGCGATCGTCAGCGGACTTCCGTCCGGGCCGATGACGTATTTGACACGCGGGCGAACCATTTCGGTCATGCGAAACTCTCTACACACTGATGACCTTGCAGCTTCGAACGCTAGTCCTTGTGGCTTAAAATTTGGCTAAATGGCTCGTATCAATTTGTTAAGCATTTGAATTGGCTGCGGAACGACTATTAACTCCGACTTAAGTGATCGCGCCGATCTTGCCGCGCCGCGCGAATGCCGGTATAGGCGGGCCGCCGCAGGCGACGCGGACGAGAATGCCGTCGCCGTTTGCTTCGCGAATGCAGGGCCGGTCTCCCGTGAATACGCTCGACATCGACAGAAAGCCCGAGGATACGCGCGTCGTCGTGGCCATGTCCGGCGGCGTCGATTCGTCCGTCGCCGCAGGTCTTCTCAAGCGTCAGGGATACGACGTCGTCGGCGTCACGCTGCAGCTCTACGACCATGGCGAGAGCGTCCATCGCGCCGGTTCGTGCTGTGCCGGCCAGGATATCGACGATGCTCGCCGCGCGGCCGAAACGCTCGGCATTCCGCATTACGTGCTCGACTACGAGCGACGCTTTCGCGAGGCGGTGATCGATCCCTTCGTGGCAAGCTACGCGGCCGGCGAAACGCCGATCCCGTGCGTTTCGTGCAACCAGACGGTGAAGTTCGCCGATCTCCTCGCGACCGCGCGGGAACTCGGAGCGGATGCACTGGCGACGGGCCATTACATCCGCTCTCGGGCCGAGCCGCTCGAAGGCGCGCCGGCCCGGCGCGTGCTTCTGCGTCCGGCCGACGCCGCGCGCGACCAGAGTTATTTCCTCTTCGCCACCACGCAGGAACAGCTCGACTATCTTCGCTTTCCCCTCGGCGACCTCGCGAAGGCCGAAACCCGGGCGCTGGCCGCCGAAATGGGGCTCGCCATTGCCGAAAAGCCGGACAGCCAGGATATCTGCTTCGTGCCGCAGGGCCGTTACAGCGATGTCGTGACCAGGCTTCGCCCGGATGCGGCGTTCGGCGGCGAGATCGTTCATCTGGACGGAGGCGTGCTCGGGCGTCATGAGGGGGTCTTGAACTTCACCGTCGGCCAGCGTCGCGGGCTCGGCGTGGCGGCAGGCGAGCCGCTCTACGTCGTCCACCTCGATGCGCGTTCGCGTCGCGTGGTCGTCGGCCCCCGAGAGGCGCTGGCGACGGAACGGGTGATCCTGCGCGAGACGAACTGGCTCGGCGATCGCCCGCTCGCGACCCTCGAAAAGCGGCCGCTCGCCTGTTACGCGAAGGTGCGCTCCACGAGCCCGGCTCGTCCCGTGCATCTGTCCGTGAGGGAAGACGGCGCGGCATGCGTCGCGTTCGACGATGGCGAACGCGGTATCGCCCCCGGCCAGGCCTGCGTGCTCTACGATGGCGAAGGGCAGGGCGCGCGCGTGCTTGGCGGCGGCATCATCCGTGCCACCGAGCGCAACGCGGACGCCGAGGCGAAGCTTCGCGCCGTGCTTGCGATGCCGGAAGGGGCGGCGGCGTAGGCCGGGCCCTAGCCTGCCGGTTTACTCGACGCTGCGTTCGTGCCGCACCGTGCCGGCTTCCAGAATGCGAATGACGGCAAGGCCGTCCTCGATCGGCGTGCGCGGGCGTTCGCCCGTCTCGATGCATGCGATGAAATGTTCGAGTTCGCGCGTCAGCGGCATGTGTTCGGCGGTCGCCACATAACGCGGCTCGTGTGTTTCCGATCGCCAGCCACTCGCATCCCTGAAGATATCGTGTTCGTAGACCGCGAGCTTCTGCGCCCAGGGCGCGACGTCGTCGTAGACGGCCATTGCCCTGGAGCCAACGACGGTCAACCGGCGCTCGCGATAGGGGTTGAGCCGCGCCGTGAAGACGTGTGCCCGTAAATCGCCCGGAAAGGCGAGATGCAGGTGCGCGAAGTCGCTCAAATGCTCGAGCACCGCCGTGCCCTCGCCATGCACGCTGATCGGCTCGCTGCCCGAAAGCGCGAGGATCAGCGAGAGGTCGTGCGGTGCGATGTCCCACAGCGCATCGTTTTCGGGATGGAAGCGTCCGAGCCCGACACGGTGCGAGTGGATGTAGCCGAGCGTACCGAGCTCTCCGCGCTCGACCATCGCCTGAAGGGCTTCGAAGGCCGGATGGTAGCGCAGGATATGGCCCGTCATGGCGACGATGCCGGCCTTTCGTGCCGCATCGACGATGCGCTCGGCATCGTCCACCGAAAGCGCGATCGGCTTTTCGACGAGCACGTGCTTGCCCGCGGCAATCGCCGCACCGGCGCTTTCGGCCTGATGGTGGGGGGGCAGGGCGATGACGATCGCGTCGATCGCGGGATCGGCGAAGAGCATCTCCGGATCGAGTGCGCGTACCTGGTAGGTTTCGGCGAACTCGGCCGCCCGGTCGCGATTGCGATCGCTGACGGCGGCGAGCGCGCCGAGGCCGGCGAGCGTGCGAACGTGGTTGCGACCCCACTGGCCGCAGCCGAGAACGGCGATGCGCGGCGGCTTACTCATGAAACCTCGCTTCCCGCCGATGCGACGGCTTTCCGTGGTCCGGCTCGCGGCGATCGCCGCTCCGGATCATCCCGAAAGGCTCTAGCCCCGCGCCGGATGCCGCGCAATACACGCCGGATGCGACCTTCCTTCACGCAGGTTCGCCGCGTAAGCGGTTCCTCTGTTACGAGGACGCGGCGACGCGCCAATGGAGCGGCACCTGCGGGTCGAAGACGGTCAGCGGTCCGTCGTCGGTGTGCAACGGTGCCGGCAGGGGCAGCGCGTCATCGCTGCGTTCGAGGGTGAAGCGGTCCTCGTTCGCCGGCAGGCCGTAGAAGGCCGGGCCGTTCAGCGAGGCGAAGGCTTCTAGGCGATCGAGGGCGCCTTCCGCCTCGAACACTTCCGCAAGGCACGATAGCGCCACCGGTGCGGTGAAGATGCCCGCGCAGCCGCATGCGCATTCCTTGCGCGGATCGACGTGCGGCGCGGAATCGGTCCCAAGGAAGAAGCGCGTCTCGCCCGATGTGGCGGCCGCGACGAGTGCGAGCCGGTGCAACTCGCGCTTGGCGATCGGCAGGCAGTAGTAGTGCGGACGGATCCCGCCCGAAAACAGCGCGTTCCGGTTGATCATCAGATGGTGGACGGTGATCGTCGCGGCGACGGTCTCGTCGGCCTCGCGGGCATAGGCGACGCCGTCGGCCGTCGTGATGTGCTCCATGACGATCTTCAGCTCGGGCAGCCGCGCGTGAATCGGTGCCAGCACGCGTTCGATGAAGACGGCCTCCCGGTCGAAGATGTCGATGGCGGGATCGGTCACCTCGCCGTGGACACACAACGGCATGCCGATCTTCGCCATGCGCTCGAGGACGGGCTGGACCCGCTCGATGTCACGCACGCCACTCTGCGAGTTCGTGGTCGCACCTGCCGGATAGAGCTTTACGGCGGTGGCGAGGCCGTCGGTGAAGGCTGCCTCGACATCGTCGGGATTGGTCTCCTCGGTGAGGTAGAGCGTCATCAGCGGCGTAAAGGCATGGCCTTCCGGCAGCGCGCGCAGAATGCGTTCGCGGTAGGCCGAAGCCTCGGCGCCGCTCACGATCGGCGGCACGAGGTTCGGCATGACGATGGCGCGCGCGAAATGCAGGCTCGTCGCCGGCAGCACCGCCTCGAGAACTGCCCCGTCGCGCAGGTGCAGGTGCCAATCGTCCGGACGTCGAATTTCAAGGCGGGTCACGCGGTCGTCTCCGTTGAAAGAATGCGGGGCCGCTAGGCGAGCATGGTGGCAAGCGCGCGCTCGGCGGCGGCGGCAATGGCGAGGATCGACCAGTCCGCACCGGCCGTGCCGGCGATCATCAACCCCGTCGGCAGCGCGCCGGGCTCGTGCATCGGCACGCTCGCCGCGCAGCAGTCGAGAAAGTTGAAGATCGAGGGATTGCGCAGCATCAGCGCGTTGGTCCGGTCGAAATCGGCCTCGCAGGCGGCGATCGTCGGCGCCACCGTCGGCACGGTCGGTGCCAGCAAACCGTCGTATTCGCAAAGGCCCGCGGCGAAAGAGGCGATCGCATGCGCACGCCGCTCGTGCGCTTCGCGCCGTTCGTCGGCGGAAAAGTCGCGCGCGCCGAGGATGCGTCGCAGAACCCGAGGGTCACCGTGTTCGGCAAGCGTATCGAGCCGCGCCTGGTGAACGTCCATCGCGTCGCTCGAAACGATCGCCCGGCTCGAGCGGCCCGCTTCGTGCACTTCCTCCGCTTCGAAATCGACGAGTTCGGCACCGGCCGCTTCCAGCGCGGAGAGCGCATGCGCGAAATCCGCCGCCACCGCCGTGTCGAGATCGTCGGTGACGGTCGTTCGCAGCACGGCGAAGCGCGTGCCGGAAAGATCGGTTCGTGCGGGCCCGTCCGGCTCGCTCTGCGAGAGCACGGCATGAAGGGCCGCGCAGTCGGCGACGCTCGGCGCCAGCGGGCCGATGCTGTCGCAACTGGGCGAAAGGGGAAACGTGCCGTCGAGCGGAACCGCCGCCTGGGTCGGCTTGAATCCAGCAAGCCCGTTCAAAGCCGCGGGAATGCGCACGGAACCGCCGGTATCCGAACCCAGCGCGGCGTCGGCCAGCTTGAGCGCCACGGCCACCGCGCCGCCGGAAGTCGAGCCGCCGGGAATGCGCGATGGATCGAACCCATTGCCCGGCGTGCCGTAATGCGGGTTGAGCCCGACGCCGGAATAGGCGAATTCCGAAAGGTTCGTCCGGCCGAAGGCGATCGCACCGGCTCGTTTCAGGCGAGAGACGGCGGTTGAATCCTCGCTCGCCGCCGACTTTCCGGCAAGGACGATCGAGCCGGCCGTCGTCGTCTCGCCCGCCTCGTCGAAGAGGTCCTTGATCGCGACGGTGAGCCCTGCGAGCGGCGCTCGTACCAACGCCGCGTCGCGGTCGACGGTTTCGGCAGCGGCCACGATGCGCGCCGCGTCGAAGCGCGTGAAGATTGCCGCGGCGCGCTCGGCGTCGAGCGCCTCGACACGAGCGATCATCGCGCTCGCATGGTCCACGGCGCGAAAGCGGATGCGGCCGCCTTCGCCGCGACGCAAGGGGGATCGGTCGTGCATGTTCGCCTTCTCGCCAGCGGATGAAACCTCTCGGGGTTACCTAGCACACCATCGCGGCGGGGTCTGCGCAAGCCTTCGGCAATCCCCGCGAAAGACCGTCGAGACGGGCAAATCAAAAACATGACCCTTGCACTCAATTTTCACTTGCGGCTCGTTTGGGCCCGGTGCTAGCTCTTGCGCCATAGACGGGGTGGCGCCTCGCCTCGGCTCGGACGAACGTTTTGCAGGGAGACACTTCATGCCTCGCCACCTCGCAACCGCTCTGCTCGGCTGCTCGGCCCTCATCGCCACAGCACCGGCCTTCGCGCAGGATGCCACCGTAAAGGTGACGGACAAGACGTTCGACACCGGCGCATCGCAGTTTGCCTACACCGAATACGAGCTTTCCGGAGAGCCGCTCGCCGAAGGGCTCGGCCTCAATCTCGACGTGCTCGATCCCGACCAGGCCGACAAGCCGGACGCGTTCGACTTCGCCGCCGGCATCGACTCCTACGAGTATTCCGAGGAAGCGATGTATGCGGTGAACTACCAGTCCAAGATGGGGCCGCACCTCGCCAACGGGCCGGTCAACGCCAAGGCCGGCGGCACGTTGCAGGACCTCGGAAAGCGCGTCATCCATCTTGCCGATTCGGTCGGCTTCGCGCCGGACGAACTGCCGCAGAACTTCTATCCGATCACCTTCCCCGTCGCGCATGCGATGCCGGAATTCGGCCAGAAGGTGGACGTCTCGGCGGTCAGCAGCGAGAAGCTCGACATCCTCACCCACACGGGCGATGAGAAGTCGATCGACGCCGTAACGCCAGCCTATTTCCGCGACTACGGCACGCTCGGCTGGAAGGCCAGCGGAATGGACGACACCTTCACGCCCGTTGCCGTCGGCGGCGAGATGCTGAAGGACGTCATGTGGGCGCAGGACTTCCTCGGCGGCATGCACGTTCAGTCGAGCGATGCCGAGGTCGACGACATATCGTCGAGCGACATGGACCACGACGGCAAGCACAAGCTCGGCGTTTCGGCTGCCGACGGCGTCAACGGCATGCTTCTGACCGAGATCAGCTGGGACCGGCTGCTCATGCTGCGCAATCGTTTCGGCTACGACGGCGAGAGCCTCGGCGCGCGTATCTCGCCCGATTACGACGCCACGAAGGATCCGGTCTGGTTCCCGGCCAAGGTCGCGGTCGACTTCACCCAGAAGAACGGGGTGAAGGCGCTCGGCGACCTCAAGGTGGAAGACGGCGCCTCCACGCTTCGCGCCAGCTGGATGATGCTCTGGCCGCTCGCCGAGCTCTACGGCTATACCGACCAGCGCACGGCGAACGAGAACCAGAACAAGGCCTTCCTTGCGGTCTTCGACGGCGATCCGTTCCCCGCAGCGCCGGAGGCCAACCGCGCGACGAAGCGAAGCGGCTACGAGCGCGCGGACGATCCGTTCTCCCTCGTCGAGACGCTTTCGAACGTGGTCTTCCAAAACATGAAGACCCTGCATTACGACAAGAAGGACGGCACGCTCGTCGACCGGTGGCCCGATGGCGAGCAGGGCAAGACGGTCACGGCCTTCGATGCGGCCTATTCGCTGGTCGCGCTCGACATCTACCATCGCGCCATCGACGCGCTGCCCGTCGGCTACGCCTCGGCTTCCAGCGGCAAGCCGCTCGATACCGAACAGGGCAAGGAAGCGCTCGACCTCTTGAAGAACGAGGCGGACTTCATCGTCGACAAGCTCGTCGGCGACGACGGTCTCGTGGCGGACAGCTACACGGTGGGAAAGGGCGCCTCCGACAGCCATTCCCTCGGCACGCAGTTCGCCGCAATCCGCGGCCTCGCCGCAGCCTTCGTCGCGACGGACGACACGAAGTACCGCAAGGCCGCACGCGGCATCTACGAGGCCGTGAACAAGACGATGGTCGACGCGGGAAGCGGTCTGTACAACCCGACGCCCGGCAAGCCCTTCACCGTCACGCCCTGGACGGCGGGTGCCGTCAGCGGCGGCCTGCGCGCGCTCCTGCAGACGCTCTACAACCAGGAAGACGAGAACGCGGCGGGCCTCGACCGTGCAGCCCTTGCGCAGCATTACACGACCTGGTTCCACACGGTCGGGCGCGGTATGCAGCTCGCCGAATGGCTGGCCGACACCGGCGAGCACTATGTGAAGGGCGGCAACGGCGACGTGAACCGGAACGGCATCAAGGAATTGACCGCTGCCGGCGGCGAATACGGCACCGCGCCGGTGATGGCCGGCAAGGTGACCGTCGAACCCGCCGCCACCGACTGATCGAAGACGTTTCGCCCGCTGATGCCTTCGCGGTGTCGGCGGGCGACGACGCGGGCCGGTCGAGCGCCGGCAACGGAACGCGATGAGCATCGATGACGCAAGGCGCGGGGCGTTGGCCGCGTGCCCGACGAAGAGGAGATGGAAGGTCTCGCGCCGGCTGGCGAAGCCGGCCGAACTGTCTCTCTATGTCTTGCTCGCGACCGGGCTCCTGCTTTTCGCCCCCTTCGGCCTTTCCTGGGCGGTCGTGCGCTGGGCGCTCGTCGTCCACGTCGTCTCGGCCATCGTCTTCGTCCCCTGCCTCGTCGTTCCCTTCTGGATCAGCCATCGCGGTTTGGTGACGACGACGCGCAAGCGCTTTCTGCGCATCACCGGGCGCATTCTCGAACTCGTCTTCGTGGCGATGTTCGCAAGCGGCGCCTTCCTCCTCTTCGTCGGCTGGAACGGCACCTTCGCGGGCGGGCTCGCGCACGACCTGCACCTGCTGCTCGCCGTGCCGGTCATCCTCGTCGTCGCCGCGCACGCCTGGCGTTTTTCGTTCCTGAAAGCGCTCGTCACCGGCGCGCTCGTCGCCGGCTTCCTCGGCGGCCTTGCGATGCCGGCGGCCTCCGCGCCGAAGCAGGCATCTTCCGCCGTCGAAAGCACGTCGCTGCTGCTCGAAGCCGGCGGAAATACGCTGCTTTCGGCGAATTTCGACGGTGGTTCGGTGAGCCGCGTCGACCGCAGGACGGGAAAGCGTGTGGCCGAGGCGGCCATTGGCGGCGACATCACGGCGCTGACGGTGGATGCAGACGACGGGCTCGTCGCCGCGAGCGACTTTACCGGCAACCGGGTCGTCCTGCTCGACCGCGCATCGCTGAAGGTGGAGCGCACGATCGCGATCGAGGGCCGTCCGGCAGGCATCGTCTACGACGCGCGCAACCGGCTTTTCTGGGTCGCCGCCACGGAAGGCGACCAGCTCTACGCGCTTTCGCCCGACGGCAGGATCGAAGCCGACATGAAGGTCGCCGAGAGCCCGCGCGGTCTGGCCCTGATGCCGGACGGACGCCTTCTCGTCAGCCATTCCATGATCGGCGCGGTCTCGATCTACGATACGACGCGCCTGCCGGCCAAACGCACGAAGCTGATCCGCCTCGGCGTCGAACAGAACACGGACGAGACGGTCTCACAGGGTCTCCCGAGGCGCCTCGATCGCATCGCCGTCAGCCCGGACGGCAAGCAGGCGTGGCTCCCGCACGTCCTGTGGAATTTCGATCACCCCTTCCAGTTCCAGTCGACGGTCTTCCCGGCGATCTCCGTCCTTTCGCTGAAGCCCGGCGCCGAGCACGAGGTGCTTTCGCGGCGCAAGCAGCTCTTCAAGCAGATCAACATCGTCGAGGACGGCCAGCGCACCCGCATCGTCTCCAACCCGGCCGACGTCGCGTTTTCCGCCGATGGCGGCAAGGCTTACGTGACCTTCGCCGGCAGCGAGGATCTCGGCGTCTTCGACCTTTCGCGCGCCCCGCCGATCGACGCCGCGAACGCCAAGGGAACGGCGGGTGCCAAGGCCGTCGAGATCTATCGCCACCTGCCGGGCGAGAACCCACGCGGCCTCGTCGTTTCCGGCGACGACATCTTCGTGCAGAACGCCATGGGCCTCGACCTGTCGAAGCTTTCGACGGGCGGCAGCGGGCCGTTCGCCCGGGTAAAGGTGGCGAAGGCGCATTTCGCGAAGCTCGTCGCCGCCGATCCGCTCGATCCGGACACTCGGCGCGGCGAGCGGCTGTTCGACCTTGCAAACACCGCCGCATTTCCCGACGCGCCGATGGCCGGCGACAACTGGATGAGCTGTTCGAGCTGCCATGTCGACGGCTTCAACTTCACCAACAAGGCGCTCTTCCAGGCGACGCCGGTCGACAAGTTCCATTCCGCCTTCACCGGCCACGGCTCGATCAAGCGCCTCGTCGCCGGCGATTTCATCGGCGACTACATCCGCATGATCAAGAATACGCAGGGCGGCATGGGCCACGACACGCGCTTCGACACGCCGGTGACGGACCCCGCGCATCCCTCCGAAACGGTGAAGGCGATGATGCGCGATCTCCACGCCTACGTCACGTCGAACGGCAATCTGCCGCTTCTCGCCACGTGGCTTCGCGGCAAGGACGGCGGCGCATCCGTCGACGCGAAGGCGTGGACGAACCCGGCTCTGTGCGGCCAGTGCCATTCGAAAATCTTCAAGGACTGGGCGAACTCCATGCACCATGGCATGGCGCAGTCCGACCCTTATTACGCGACGCTCGAGGATCTGGCGGCCAAGGACGAGGGCGAGCCGTTCCGCGCCTGGTGCATGGGCTGCCATGCTCCGCAGCAACTTCTTTCCGGCAAGCGCCGCACGACGGACGAGCCTTCGCGCATGTTCGACACCGACGGAGCGGCACTCGAAGCAAGGCTGAAGGACTATGTCCACGCCACCGACGAAGGGGCCGGCTGCCTCACCTGCCACCGCGTGGAAAAGATCGAGGATTCCGGCCAGCTTTCGGCCGGCAATGCGAGCATCGACCTTTCGCCCGGCGACCGGCCGACCTATCCCGGCGAAAACTCCGATTGGGCGGCACTGCGCGCCTTCGCCCACCGGACCATCCGCGCGCGACCGCAAGAGCATGCGCAGTCCATGCTGAACCACATCGAGGGCGGCAACCCGAAGCTGTGCGCCAGTTGCCACTCCGAGTTCGCGCCGGGCACCGGCGCCTACATCATTTCGACCTACGAGGAATGGGCGCATTCCTCCTTCAACGCGCCCGGCGATCCGGCGCAAAACCGGACCTGCGCGGATTGCCACATGCATGCCGACGTCGACCGCATCGGCGAGAACGTACCCGGGCGGGCGACGGACGGCGGGGCGATGAAGGCGAACGTCGTATCGCACCGCTTCACCGGCGCACAGTACAACATCGTCGGCTTGCGCGATCCGGAAGCGCGCGCGCAATCGATCGCGCTTCTGAAATCCGCGGCACGCCTTTCGCTGCAACCGGGGAAGGCTGGGACCGTCACCATCCGGGTCGCCAACACCGGTACCGGCCACGACTTGCCGGGTGGCATCTCGAACTTCCGGCAGATGTGGCTCGCCTTCAGCGTGAAGGATGCCGCAGGCAGGACGGTTCTCACCTCCGGCGGGGTCGACCAGGACGGCCATGTCGACGAGGGCGCGCGCTTCTTCCACAAGGTGCTCGGTGACGAGAAGGCGCACGACGTCGGCCTGAAGTTCTGGCGCCTCGCGCGCATGGCGGAGGACACGCGCATTCCCGCCGACGGCCATCGCGACGAAACCTATGCCCTGCCGCGCGACGTCGCCTATCCGCTGCACGTCGCGGCGACGCTGCGCTTTCGTACCTTCCCGCGCGAATTGAGCGAAATGGTCAAGAAACGCTATCCCGACCTGCCATTGCCGAAGATCGTCGACATGGCCCATCTCACACGAACGATCGATCGGCCCTGATCCATGCTGGTTACCTTTCTCGTCCTGTTCCGCGAAGGGCTCGAAGCCTTCCTTCTCGTCGGTATCCTGCTTACCTACCTGACCCGCCTCGGCGCGCGCGGTTACGCGAAATGGATCTATGTCGGGGTGGGCGCCGGGATCCTCGCTTCTCTCGTCGCCGCCTTCGTGTTCCAGGTGGTGATCGACCAGTTCCACAACGACGAGTACCGCGCCTATCTGACGGCCGGCATCATGATCGTGGCGACGGCGGTGCTCACCTATATGGCGGTCTGGATGCAGAAGCAGGCGCGCGCCCATACCGACGAGGCGAAACGCCAGCTCGAGCACTACGTCGCCGGCAATCAGGTCGTCGGCATCGCCGTGCTCGCCTTCGTCTCGGTCTGGCGCGAGGGCATCGAGACGGTGCTCTTCCTTTCCGCGCTTTCCTATGGCGGCCAGTCGCCTTCGCTTTTAGGCGGTCTCGTCGGCCTCGCCGCGGCGATCGCGGTCGTCTTCGTACTGATGAAGGGCGCGCGCCGCGTGCCGCTCGCCGCCTTCTTCCGCTGGACGAGCCTGCTCCTCATCGTCATCGCCGCGGGCCTTCTCGGTTCGGCGATCGCCGTCCTGCAAGGCGCGGGCATGCTTCCCGGTCCGACGGCACCGCTGTTCGACCTTTCCGGCGTGCTTTCCGACAATGGCGGGGTCGGCTCCTTCCTGCGCGGCCTCTTCGGCTACAACGCGACGCCGACGCCACCGCAATTCGCGCTCTGGGCGCTCTATCTCGTCGTGGCGCTCGCCTTCTGGAGGCGCGGCTATGCCCCGAAGCCGGCCTGAGCGCGTCGTCGTTATCGGCGCCGGCCCCGCGGGCCTCACCGCCGCGCTGACGCTCGCCGAGCGCGGCGTCGCGGTCACGGTTCTGGAGCGCGGTGCCGCGATCGGCGGCCTCGCCGGCACGACGACCTTCAAGGGCAGGGCAGGTACCTACCGGTTCGACTATGGCGGCCACCGCTTCATCACCCACAACGAAAGCCTGCTGAAGCTCGTCGAGGAGCTTCTGGGCGACGATCTGCTGACGGCGCAACGGCGCAGCGTCATCCGCCTCGGCGGACGGGTCTACGAGTACCCGCTGTCGCTCGCCAATCTCGTGAAGAACGCGCCCGCCGGCATGATGGCCGGCGTCGCGCGCGATCTCGGCGCGATGGCCATGAAACGGGAACGGCGAACGGGGGACAGCTTCGCGAACTGGATCGAGAGCCGCTTCGGGCGCACGCTCTATCGTACGTTCTTCGAAGGCTATACCCGCAAGCTCTGGGGCATCGAGCCCGACGACCTTTCCGCCGACTGGGCGGAACAGCGCATCAGCCTCGTGGACCTGCGCGAGGTCGCCCGCCTGCTTCTTCCCGGTGCCGGAAAGGGGCCGCGCACCTATGCGCGCAGCTATCGCTATCCGCGCCACGGCTTCGGCGTCATCTTCGAGCGGCTGGCAGCCCGGCTGGAACGCGCCGGCGCGAGCTTGCACGCCGGCGTCACAGTTACCGGTCTCGCCGCCCGCGACGGGCAAATCCACGCTGTGGAAACCGACGACGGTGCCTTCGCATGCGATGCCGTGATCTCCACCGTTCCGCTGCCCGCCATGGTTCGCCTGACCGGTGGGGAAAGCCGGCTTCGCTTCCGTGGCCTGCGCTTCTTCAACATGGCGATGGCGGTCGAGAACGTCTCACCGTTCACCTGGCAGTACCTTTCCGATCCGGACATGATCGCCACGCGCCTGCAGGAGCCGAAGCGCCGCTCGCCGGAAATGGCGCCGCCCGGCATGAGTTCGCTGATGCTCGAAATCCCCTGCGATCCCGGCGACGATCTCTGGACGATGACGGACGACGCGCTTTTCCCGCGCATCGCAGCCGATCTCGAACGCCTCGGCATCGATCCCGCTCTGGCGACGGGTGAAATGTTCTCGGTGCGCGCGCCGAACGCCTATCCGCTGATGGCGATCGGCTACGAGGCCGAACGCCAGCGCGCCTTCACGCATCTGGCGCGCTTCGAGAATCTCGTGCAATGCGGACGACAGGGGACGTTCCGGTACGTCTTCACCGACGCGGCGATGGAAATGGGCCAGATGGCCGGCGAGGCGCTGATTGCCGGCGACGACCGTCGCGCCGCGATCCACGACCATCGCAACGAACGCACCGTCATCGAAACGGAGAGCATCGCATGAAATTCCGGCTTTTCGGCGCACTTGCCGTATTCGCACTCTTCATCCTCGCCGCAGCCTCGCCCGCCGCGGCGTATTCCTATGCCGCCGCCGGCAAGGAACCGTTGATCGAAAATCGCGAGGCGCTGCTTTCCGGAATCGACAAGGGCGACTGGCAGTCGGTTCGCAAGGCCTATGCCGGCATGAAGAGCGACATCGCCTATCTCGATGCCAACGAGGACAAGGGCATCGCCGGTGCCTTCGACAAGGCACTCGCCGCACAGAAGGGCGACGTGCTGAAGAGCCTGCTGCGTCGTGCCTATGTGGACGAGATCGAACGCCGGCTCGACGGTGCGCGCGACCAGATCGACGACTACCAGAACGCGAAGGTGCTGGTGGTCAAGGCGCAGAAATTTTACGAGGCCATGGCCGGCGACCTCGAGCCGAAGCCGCGTGCAGCCGTCGAGGACGGTCTGAAACGCGCGCTCGACGCGATCGGCAATCCGGGGCTCTTCGGCGTCGGTGCCAAGGATCCGGACCCCAAGGCGTTGGCCGAGGCCCGCAAGGACGTGCTCGCCGCGCTGAAGCCGTCCGCGCCCGAAGCAGGCTCGAGCGGGTGAAGGCTGCCGTCCGGCCCTTCTCCATCGTCGTGCCCGGCCAAAACCTGGCAGGGCTGCTTTGGGCACCGGTCGTCCTTGCCTATGCCGGATACGCGATCTGGCTCTTCGCCCATCCCGCCGTCCTGCCGTCGGACGACGCGCTTTTCTTCTCGCGTGCGCTCACGCATTTCGAGATCCTCGATTTCGCGCCGCAATTTCCCGGCTATCCCGGCTTCGTCGCGCTCGGCCGTCTCTTTCTTCCGCTCGCGCACGGCGATCCGGTCACAGCACTCTATTGGCTGACCGTCGTGCTGGCACTAGCGCTGCCGCCGCTCGCCGCCCTTGTCGTCGCCCGCAAACGGCCGAACGGTGCCATTCCCGCATTTGTACTGATGCTCGCGATGCCGCTGCTGCCGGACCTGGCGCTCGGCATGCTTTCCGACGGCAGCGGCATCGCGTTTCTGCTCCTCGGTCTCGCGGTCTTGCCCCCGGCCGGGCAGGACTCACGGTTGGCGCCCGGAATTGCCGGCTTGGCCATCGGATGGGCGGGGTGTTGCCGTCCCTCCGACGCGGCCCTGCTCGCGGGCGCATTCCTGCCGCTCGTGATCCTGGTGCCCCGATGGCGGACCGGTCTGATCGTCGGCGCCGGTCTCGTCGTGGTCCCGACGCTCGCCGTCCTCTATGCGCTGGAAGGCCCGCTTTACCTGTGGGCCGGCACCCATTTCGTCGCCGGCCATACGACGGGCTGGGGCAACACGATGTTCTCCCGGACCGCCTCGCCGAACTGGTTCGCGACGATCGGGGCCGTCCCGGGTGCCTGGCTCATCGCCGCTGCCATCGCCTTCGCGCTCGTCCGGTGCTGCACCGCCTTCAAGGGCTGCTCGCCGCGCCTCGTCGCGATCGCCGGTGCGTTGACGGCGCATCTCGTGTGGACGCTGGTCATGCAGAACCCGCAGAGCCTGCGGCATCTCGCTCCGGTCGTCGCACTCGGCGGCCTGCTCGTCGTGCTCGCGCCGTGGGGCGGCCGCATGCGGGCGGCGGTGATTGTCGCCATGCTTGCCGGCGAAAGCATCGCGCTCGCCTCCACCCTCGACTTCGATCCGTCGGCCCCGCCGCCGATCGCCCGCGCGATCGCGGCGCTGCACGAGGAACCGGGCAGCCGGCCCGTCGCCGTCAATTCAGGTGTCGCACTTCTGCGCGAGACCCTTTCCGACCGTCGCGTCTACGACATGCAGTATCCGGCCCATGCCACGGCTGGCATGTCAGAGGAAAATGCCACGGCTGGCATGTCAGAGGAAAATGCCAAGGCTGGCATGTCCGAGGAAGATGCGGCCGCCGGCGGGGCTGGAAGAGGCGGCTATCGCCTGTCGACCACGCCGCCCACATCCGGGAAAGCAAGCGTTTTCAGGGGCCGGATGGCGGGCGAAGCGACGATGTACCTCTATCGCTTCCAGCCCTGAACGCTGCGCCTCATATGCCGCCGGCGAAGACCGTCTCGTAGAGCAGGAAGATGTTGAGCGTGACGATCACCAACGTGACGAGCCATGCGAGAAGGGTCGTGATGCGATGGTTGACGAGCGAACCCATCAGGCTGCGATCGCTGGTGAAGAGCACCAGCGGGACGAGCGCGAAGGGAATGCCGAAGGACAGCACGACCTGGCTCATGACGAGCGCTGTCGTCGCGTCCACGCCGACGCCGATGATGAGGAGCGCCGGCGCCATCGTCACGAGCCTGCGCAGGAAGATCGGGATACGGTACTGCACGAAGCCCTGCATGACGATCTGGCCGCTCATCGTGCCGACCGAAGAGGAGGAAAAGCCGCTCGCCAGCAGGCCGAGCCCGAAGAGGAACTGCGCCAGACCGCCGACGCGCTCGCCGAGCTGGTGCGAAGCGCCTTCGAGCGTGGAGACGACGATGTTGCCGTCGAAGAAGAGCCCCGCTGCCATAACGAGCATCGCGCCGTTGATGAGGCCCGCGATCAGCATGGCGACGAGGATGTCGATGAACTCGAAGCGGAAGATGGCGCGGCGTTCTTCGTTCGTCCGTCCGACGACGCGGCGCTGCGTCAGCGCGGAATGCAGGTAGATGACGTGCGGCATGACCGTCGCGCCGAGGATACCGGCGGCGAGCAGCAGGCTTGGGGCGCCGTCGAAACGCGGAACCAGCATGCCTTCGAGCAGAGCGCCGCCGTCCGGCTTGGCCATGTAGACCTGATAGGCGAAGGAGACGACGACGACGGCAAGCAGCACGCAGATGCCCGCTTCCAGAGAGCGGAAGCCGCGTCGTTGCAGTTCCAGGAGCGCGAAGGAGAAGACGCCGGTGATGAGCGCCGCCGGAAAGAGCGGAATGCCGAAAAGCAGGTAGAGGCCGAGCGCGCCGCCGATGAACTCGGCAAGGTCCGTCGCCACGGCGATGAGTTCGGCCTGCAGCCAGAGCCCGACGGTGACGGGCCGCGAGAAGCGCTGCCGGCAGACCTCCGGCAGATTGTACCCCGTCGCGATGCCGAGCTTTGCCGAAAGCGCCTGAACGAGGATCGCCATGATGTTCGAAAGCGCGACGACCCAAAGCAGCATGTAGCCGTAGCTCGAGCCGGCCTGGATGTTCGTGGCGAAGTTGCCGGGATCGATATAGGCGACGGAAGCGATGAACGCCGGTCCGAGAAAGGGCAGAAGCCCCTTCAGTCCGCGCTGATTGCCCGAAAGCGCCGCTTGCGCCGCGCGCACCGTCGCATTTTCTCCCGGAAGCGGATCCGTCGCTTCCGGTGCCCGCTCGATTACTTGGCCCATCGTGTCCGTTCGCTTGCGGCCTCGATCGAGGCCCTTCGTCATATCGTAAGATTGACGAATGTCATTAAAATAGCTTTGGCTATATTGGCGGCGGGACCGAAACTGTCAAGACGAACGGCGTGTCGAGGTGGCAAATGACGTACGGTGCGATTGACGCACCATGACGAACGCGACCGTTGCCGCACTATTCCCGCGAGGAATTGCCGGGTCGCACGATGAAGCGCTTGAACGCGGCAAGGGTCTCTTCGCTCACGTGATGCTCGATGCCTTCGGCGTCGGTGCGTGCCGTTTCCGGACTGACGCCGAGCGCGGCGAGGAACGTCTCGACGATATGGTGGCGTTCGCGCGTGCGCTTGGCGAGCGCGCGGCCTTCGTCGGTCAGGAAGATGCCGCGATACCGGCGGCGGACGATCAGCCCTTCGTCCGAAAGGCGGGTCAGCATCTTGGCGACGGTCGGCTGCGCGACGCCGAGGCGCTCCGCGATGTCGACCTGCCGTGCCTCGCCGCCCGTTTCGAGAAAGTCGGCGATCAGTTCGACGTAGTCCTCGATCAGCTCGCTGCGGCGTGCGTCCCGCGCCTTGCGGAAGCCCGCAGCGTGACTCTTGGCGTCCATCATCACCGGCGAGGCCGGTTTTCCGACAGTCGACCTCGTCATGGAGCCTCCCCCGCGAACGTCATTCGGCTACGGCGAAACATCTTAGCGCCGCGTCAAGACCTATAGTAACGGCTATATATGCTCAAGGCTGTTATCGAGCGGCTGGTGCAACCCGAAGTCTCACGTTGCGCGTTGTCCTTCGCGCCGTATCGATCCGGTGCGCCATGCTTCCGAATTCAGTAACGCTGCATTAGCCATCCGGCACGATCGCTCGGACCGTTAACGTTGCGTCCGGTTGCATGGGGTAAGTTGGCCTTGACATTCCTTCGGGGAAAACAAGGGGGCTTTTCCATGATCGAGCAAGTTCGTTCCGTTCTCTCGCAGACGGCCATGATCCCACCGCACATCGCCACGTTGCCGGAGGATGCCAACCTGCCGGAAGCCGGGCTGACCTCCTTCGCGTCCGTGCAGATGATGCTGGCGCTGGAGGAGCATTTCGACATCGAGTTTCCGGAAACGATGTTGAACCGGCGTACCTTCGCAACGCTCGGCAACGTGTCGACCGCCGTCGCCGAACTGACCCGCAAGGCGGCCTGAGCCATGAACGTGCTCGATCGGGCCATGCGCGCCGAACAGACGAACGATCCTGGCGATAGCCCGCGCGAGCGCATGCGCCGCGTCGCGGCGGTTGCCGCCGAATTCGCCGACGCGGTCGACCGCGAAGGTCGCTTTCCCGCCGAGACCGTGGCGGCACTCAAGCGCGAGCGCCTGCTCGGCGTCGCCGTTCCCGTCGCCCTCGGCGGGGAGGGGCTCGGCATCCGGGATGTGGCGGATCTCGTCGTCCAGCTCGGCCAGGCGTGCGGATCGAGCGCGATGATCTATGCGATGCATCAGATCAAGACATCGAGCCTCGTCATGCACGGCACCGACAGCGCGTGGCACCGCGCGTTCATGCAGCGCGCAGCCGACGAGCAGCTCCTGCTCGCTTCGGCGACGACGGAAGCCGGCATCGGCGGCAATCTTCGCCACAGCCTGTGCGCGGTCGAGACGAAGGACGGACGCTTCTCGCTGACGAAGGAAGCGACGGTCATCTCCTACGGCATGCATGCCGACGCGATCCTCGCCACCGCGCGCCGGGCGCCGGAGGCGGAAGGTTCCGATCAGGTCCTCGTCGTCATTCCGGCCGACGAAAACCGCAGCCTGGAGCGCACGTCCGTATGGGATACGCTCGGCATGCGCGGCACGTGTTCCGACGGCTTCCATCTGGTTGCCGAGGGCGACGCGGCGCAGATCCTGCCGAAGCCATTCTCGGAGATCGCCGCGCAATCGATGCTCGCCAGTTCGCATGTCTTCTGGGCATCGGCCTGGTTCGCGATCGCAGCCGACGCCTTCGCCCGCGCGCAGGCATTCGTGAAGCAGGCTGCCCGCAAGCAGCCGAACGCGATGCCGCCCGGTGCGCTTCGGCTTTCGGAGGCGGCCGCAAAGCTTCAGGAGATGAAGGGCCATCTCGGCGCGGCGATCGCGCGCTACGAAGCCGCGCTCGGCGACGAGGAAGCGCTTTCCACCATGGCGTTCGCCGCGGAGATCAATGCGCTGAAGGTCGCTTCCAGCGAAAAGGCCGCCGAAGTCGTGCGCCATGCCATGCTCGTCACCGGCATCCTCGGCTACAAGAACGGCACGCCGTTCAGCGTCGGCCGGCACCTTCGCGACGTCACTTCCGCGGCCGTCATGATCTCCAACGACCGCATACTCACGAACACGTCGACGATGCTCCTGATGAGCCGTTTCGACACGACCCTTGGGGACTGATGATGGACGCCAAGACATTCGACGCGAAATCGCTGCTCGACGACCTCTTCGACAATGGCGTGCTCTTCGATTCCGGCATCGACGGCCTCTACGGTCGTTCCGGCGACTTCGAGGAGGTGATCGAGCGCTTCGAGGCGATGGTGCTGCGCGAGGGCGAAAAGGACGGCGCCACGCGCATCCATTTCCCGCCCGGCATGAGCCGCCCCGCACTCGAAAAGAGCGGCTACATGAAGAGCTTCCCGCAGCTTGCCGGTTGCGTGCACTCGTTCATGGGCGGCGAGAGCGAGCATGCCGAGCTGCTCGGCAAGATGGCGACCGGCGACGACTGGACGGAGATGCAGGAATCGACCGGCATCGCGATGACGCCGGCGGCCTGCTACCCGCTCTATCCGACCGTCGCCGCGCGCGGTCCGGTGCCCGACGAGGGGCTTCTCTTCGCGCTTTCTTCGTACTGCTTCCGCCACGAGCCTTCGAAGGATCCCGCCCGCATGCAGCTCTTCCGCATGCGCGAATACGTGCGCATCGGCACCGCCGAGCAGGTAAGCGCCTTCCGCGAAAGCTGGCTGAAGCGCGGGCGCGCGATGATCGAGGCGCTGGACCTGCCGATGGAGGTCGATGCCGCCAACGATCCCTTCTTCGGCCGCGGCGGAAAGATGATGGCCGCCAGCCAGCGCGAGCAGGGGCTCAAGTTCGAGCTGCTGATCCCGGTCGCGAGCCTCAAAAAGCCGACGGCCTGCCTCAGCTTCAACTACCATCAGGACCATTTCGGAGAGACCTGGGGCCTGAAGTTCGCAGACGGCAGCACCTGCCATTCCGGTTGCGTCGGCTTCGGACTGGAACGCCTGGCGATTGCGCTCTTCCGCCATCACGGCATGGACGTGAAGCGCTGGCCGGCCAACGTGCGCGAAGCGCTCTGGAGCGCGTAGCCATGCGCCATGTCATCCCCGGCATCACGGCCGCGACATACGCGGCGCATCGCCTGCACGATCTCGAACGCGCGTGGCCGGAGACGAACTGCTATGTCGATCTCCTGATCGAGGTGCTGAGTGCCGCCGGACACGAACCGGCAGCCGCGCTCGGCTTTACGCTCGCGCAGGACTTCGAGGGCGACCAGTTCACGTTCTTCAAGTTCCCGACCGGCGACCTTGCCACGCTCTATGGGCTTGAGATCCAGGAACTCGCCATCTTCGACCGGCTGGAAGATCACATCGGCGTCCAGATCGATCGCGGCCGGCTGCCGCTCGTTGAGTTCGATGCGTTTCATCTGCCCGATACCGAGGGCGTGAGCTACCGCATCGCCCACACCAAGACGACCGTCGCGGTCAACGCGATCGATCCGGTGCGCCGCCGCATGGGCTATTTCCACAACGCCGGCTATTTCGAGCTCGAAGGCGAGGATTACGCAGCCCTTTTCGCCGACCGGGCGGCGCAAACGGGCCTGCCGCTCTTTCCCTATAGCGAGTTCGTGAAGTTCGACAGGACCGCCGCCGCGAGCGACCCGGTCGAAACGAGCCTCTCGCTCCTTCGCCACCATGCGGCGCGGAGGCCGGCGGAAAACCCGGTTGGCGCCTATCGTGCGGTCTTCGACGCGCACATGGCCGCACTTGCCGACCGCCCGCCGGACTATTTCCACGCCTACGCCTTCAACACGCTGCGCCAGCTCGGCGCGAATTTCGAACTGCTGCAGAGCCATCTCGCCTGGCTCGGCGAGAACGGCGTGACGGGTCTCGATACCGCCGGCGCGCAGGCGGGAACGATTGCCAACGGCGCGAAGACGATGCAGTTCAAGCTCGCCCGTGCGATGGCACGCCGTCGCTTCGATGGGCTCGGCGACACGCTCGATCCGCTCGTGACGGCTTACGACCGATTAACGGCCAGTCTCGATCTGGCGCTTTCCGACACGCGTTCTTCGCGGGCGGCCTGAACGGTGACGGTCGGCTTCCTGAACGAGCGCGGGACGCTGCTCGATACCGGCTGGGCGCTGGCCCTTTCGCCCGCCGACGAGTGGGAACGGCCCACGGCGATCGCTGCCGATGCCGAATGGCTCACGGCCGATTGCCCGGGTACCGCGGCGGGCACGCTGGAGATGCATGGCCGTTTCTCGCGCGAGGCGCCGGACCCGCTCCATGGCCGCGATGTCTGGTATCGCTGCCCGCTCACGCAAACCGGTCCGGTTCGCATCGTCTTCGAGGGGCTCGCGACGATCGCCGAAATCTTCCTGGACGATCGCCTTCTGAAGCGCTGCGAAACCATGTTCGCCCCGCATGAGGTCACTGCCACGCTCGAAGGCGGCGAGACGCTCTTCGTCGCGTTTCGCAGTCTCGACCGTCACCTCGAAGGCTTGCGCGGCCCCCGTGCGCGCTGGCGCCCGGCGATGATCGACGAGCAGAAGCTGAGGCTCGTGCGCACCACGCTGCTCGGCCACATGCCGGGCTGGTCGCCGAAATTCGACATCGTGGGCCCGTGGCGCCCGGTGCGCCTCGTATCGGCGGGCGAGGAGGCGACCATCCTCGATCATACGCTGCGCGCCGATCTCGAGGGAACGACCGGACGGCTCGCGGTCGTGCTCGATCTCGCCGATCCGGACCTTGCCGCCGCGCCTGCGAGCGTCACCTGCGCCGGTGTTACTGCCGACCTCGAACGCCAGGCGCCGACGCGCCTCGTCGCCGATGTCGCGATACCCGATGTCGCCGCATGGTGGCCGCATACCCATGGCGCACCGGTGCTGCATCCCGTCACCGTCCATCTCGACGGCGCAGAGCATGCGCTTGGCCGTGTCGGCTTCCGCCGCATCGTGTTGGACCGTGGCGCCGACGGGCGCGACTTCCGCCTCGTCGTCAACGGCGTTCCGGTCTTCTGTCGCGGCGCGGTGTGGACGCCGAGCGATCCCGTGAACCTGCCTCAGGGTCGCCCGGAAGCCGAAGAGGCACTTGCGGGCGTGATCGCAGCCAATTGCAACATGGTGCGCATCGGCGGCACGTTCGTCTATGAATCGGACGCGTTCCACGCCGTGTGCGACGAGCTCGGCATCCTCGTCTGGCAGGATCTGATGCTTGCGAACTTCGACTATCCGGCCAGGGACGAGGCGTGGTGCGCCGACCTTGCCGGCGAAGTCGAAGCGCTGCTGCGGCGCCTGTGCCGCTCGCCGTCGCTCGTCGTGCTGTGTGGTGGCAGCGAGATCGCGCAGCAGGCGACGATGATGGGGCTGCCCGCTTCGATGGATCCCGAACCCTGGTTCGACCGGATCGTGCGCCCGCTTGCCGACCGGCTCCGCCCGGACCTCGTCCTCGTCGCCTCTTCGCCGGCGGGCGGAAGCCTGCCTTTCGTCTCCGACTGCGGCCCCTCGCACTATTACGGCGTCGGCGCCTATGGCCGGCCGCTCGAGGACGCGCGGCGTGCAGACGTGCGCTTTGCCAGCGAATGCCTGGCTTTCGCGAACGTACCGGAGCGAACGACGCTCGAGCGCAATGCCGGCCTGCCGCCCGTGCACGATCCGCGCTGGAAGGCGGGCGTCCCGCGCGATGCCGGCGCATCCTGGGATTTCGAGGACGTGCGCGACCACTATCTCCTAATGCTTTTCGGCATGGACCCGGCACGCCTGCGTCGGGTCGATCCCGAGCGCTACCTGACGCTGTCGCGCGCCGTCACGGCTGAAATCGTCGAGCGCACGATCGACGAGTGGCGTCGCCCCGGCTCGAAGACGGGCGGAGCGCTCCTGTGGTTCTGGAAGGATCTCAAGGCCGGTGCCGGCTGGGGCGCGGTCGATTCCACCCGCCGGCCGAAATCGGTCTGGCACGCGCTGGCGCGCGCCTTCGCGCCGCTGCGCCTTGTCGTTTCGGACGAGGGCGTGAACGGCCTCGTGGTCCACCTTCTCAACGATGGTCCCCGGCATCTCCAGGGACGGGTCGTGCTCACCTGCCTGCGCGATGGGCGCACCCCGGTTGCCGAAGGCGGCAAGGACGTCTCGCTCGAACCCCATGCGACCATGTCGGTTCCCGCGTTCGAACTCTTCGGCGCCTTCTTCGATGCCGGCCACGCCTATCGTTTCGGTCCGGCGCAGCACGAGCTTTCGGTCGTCCGTTTCGAGGATTGCGCCGGTGCGGTGCTCGCCGAAGGCTTCCACGTGCTCGAAGGCGCACTGACGACCGAGGTGGAGACCGGCCTTCGCGTGAACGTCGTGCAGGACGGCGAAGGCTGGTTCCTCGAACTCTCGTGCACGCGCGCCGCCTATTCCGTGACGATCGAGGATCCGTATTTCCGCGCCAGCGAAAACGGCTTTCACTTGCTTCCCGGTTGCACGCGTTCCGTGCGCCTCGTTGCGGAGCGGGAAACGTCCGGTCGGCGTCCGTCGGGCAGCGTCGGCGCGCTCAACGCATTGCAGGAAGTCTTCTATATGGCAGACGAAGAGATGGCAGGCGGCGAAGCCGAGCGGGCGTGCGTGGCATGAGGCCGCTGGTCTTCGACAGGACGATCGGATGGCTGCACGAAGGCGATGCCCGCGAAGGCGTGGTGATCGCCGGCGCCCACGGTTTCGAGGATCTCTGCAGTCGCCGTTTTCTGACGCAGCTCGCCCGTTCGATCGCCGCGCGCGGCGTTCCCGTGCTTCAGTTCGACTATCCGGGTTGCGGCGACGCGGCCGGCGACCACACCCTGCAGGATGGAGTGGCACGCTGGTCGCAGAGCATCGACCGCGCGGTCGACGGCCTGCGGCGCGAAACCGGCGTCGACCGTGTGACCCTCGTCGGCTTCCGCCTCGGCGCGCTGCTGGCGCCCCTGACGGCCGTGCGCCGCGAAGACGTCGATCGCATGGTGCTTCTGGCACCGCCTGCGTCCGGCAAGGCGTATGTGCGCGAACTCGCCGGCCTCGCCGCGATGATCGACGGGCGAAACGCCGCCGCGACGGAAGAACCCGCTTTCGACGGGCTGGAAGCGGCCGGCTTTCGCATGTCCGCGCAGACGCTTGCCGACCTTCGCGACCTGCCGGGCCCGATGGCCTGCGAAAGCGTCGCCACCGACGTGCTTGCAGTGCCGCGCGATGTGACGCCGGCATTCGCACGGGCCGCGGAACGGTTCCAGGCGGCAGGCACCGCGCTGACGCTGACGCCGTTCGGCGGCTATGCGGCGTTGATGTGCGATCCGACCGCGAGCCTCGTTCCCGAAACGGTCATCGCGACGTGCACGGATTGGATCGCGCCGAGGGCGGGGAGCGAACGTTCGCATGCTCCCATGCGTGAACCGGCATGGCTCGCCCACGAGACGTGGCGCGAAAGGCCGATCCTGATCGAAGGGGAGGCGCGCATGTGCGGTGTCTTCTGTCGGCCGGCCGCCGAGCTGGCGAGCGACGAAGCCGTCCTGATCCTCAATTCGGGCGCCGTGCCGCACGTCGGCTGGGCACGTCAGAACGTCGACATGGCGAGGGCGCTGGCTGCCGCCGGCATCGCCTCGCTGCGCATCGATCTGCCGGGTCTCGGCCAGAGCGAGAAACCGGCCGTTCCCGGTGTCTTCCTCTACGATCGCCGCACGCGCCACGATGTCGTTCGCGCGGTGGACTGGCTCGCAGGCGAGGGCTTCTCACGAGCCGGCGTCATCGGCCTGTGCTCCGGGGCCTTTCAGGCTTTCCAGGCAGCCCGCATCGATCCGCGCATACGCCGCATCACCATGATCAATCCGTTGTGCTTTGCCTGGAACGCTTCCTACGCGCTCGATATGACCGTATGGAAGGCCTACGAGACCTCGAAGGCAGCGCGTCCCGCAGAACCGGCGGTTGCCGAAGCGGAGAGGCCGGCATCGCGCCTCCGGCACTGGCGGACCGTCACCGCCAAGGCTGCGCGGCGGACCGTGCGTCATGGTCTCGAGGGCGTCAAATCTACACTGCCGCGCTTCTCGCCGCTTCGCCTCGTTGCCGGAAGCCCCGTGGAGCGCTCAATGCGAGCGTTGAGCGAGCGCGGGGTCGAGGTGATGATCGTCGTCAGCAAGGGCGATCTGAGCGAGGGCGAGATCGAGCGGCATTTCGGTCCGGAAGGCCGCAGGCTCGCCGCCATGCCGGGCGTCACGATGCGAACCCTCTCTAGGGCCGATCATACGCTGACGCCGGTATCCGCCCGCCGAAACGTCACCCGCTGGCTGGTCGCCTTTTCGGGAGGCAGATCGGCATCCGGCGAAGGGGTCGCGAACCGGGCCGGGACACGCACTTCGGGCGAAACCTTCGCAGGCGACCGCGACGCGAAAATTGGTCGTGCCGCCGGCTGATCGCCGGATCGGTCGTAATCCGGCCGTCCTTGCCGCTTGACCATCCGCCGCTGCCCCATCATCGTATCGGGCGGCATCGGAAAGAGCCGGTGTTGCCAATTCACACCGAGGGGAATCTCATGGATAAAAATGGTGGCAAGATATTCACGAACCGCCGGACGGTGCTCAAGGGCGCGACGGCGGCCGGTGCGGCACTCTCCCTCAATGCGGTGCTGCCCCGTTTCGCATGGTCGGCCGACGGCCCGCCGGCGATCACCATCGGCCAGCTCGTTCCGTTCACCGGTTCCGGCGCCGAATACGGTGAATATTACCGCGACGCCGCCAAAATGGCGGTCGACCAGATCAACGAGGCCGCAAAGAAGGCTTTCGGCGGTCCGATCATCGCCAGCCTCATGACCGAGGATTCCGCAACGCTTCCCACGCCCGCCATCAGCGCGGCGCGCAAGATGGTCGAAGCCAACGGCGTTCCGGCCCTGATCGCAGCCTGGTCGAGCGGTGTGACCGTCGCCGTCGCGACGTCGGTGACGATCCCGGCCGGCGTGCTCCAGGTCGCCAACGGCGCCACGTCGCCGCTGATCTCGGTGCTGCCGGAGGATGCCGACACCGACCTTCTCTACCGCACGAGCCCCTCCGACGCGCTCCAGGGCGTCGTCGCCGCAGAGCTTGCCGCGGGCAAGATCATATCGGACTACAAATACTCGAAGGTCTCGACGATCTACATCAACAACCCCTACGGCCAGGGCCTTTCGAACGCGTTCGCGGATGCTTTCGAGAAGCGCGGCGGCAAGGTTCTGCAGCAGGTCGCGCACCCCGAAGAGGTTCAGCCGACCTACAAGTCGCAGATCCAGACCGCACTCGACGGCGATCCGGAACTCGTCGTTGCCGTGACCTATCCGGCGCACACCGCCGCGATCCTCAAGGAAGCGCGTGACATCTTCAACTTCACGAACTTCCAGTTCACCGATGCCAATCGGTCGGAAGAAGTCATGAAGGCCGTCGGCGGCGACGTCCTGAACGGCAAGATGGGCACGGTGCCGACGGCCGATCCGGAATCGAAGTCCTACAAGTCGTTCGCCGACGCCTACAAGAAGGCCTTCAGCCACGACCGCATCCCGCCCTTCACCGAGACGACCTACGACGCGGCCATCGTGATCGGCCTCGCAATGGCCAAGGCGGTTGCCGACGGCAAGAAGCAGGCGAGCGACATCACGGGCAAGGTTCTCGCGCAGAACATGCGGCCGGTCGCCAACGATCCCGGCGAGAAGATCGTCGCCGGCAGCCAGGATGCGATCACCAAGGGTATCCAGGCGATCGCCGACGGCAAGGACGTGGACTATGTCGGCGCCGGCGGCTCCGTGAACTTCGACGAGAACGGCGACGTGAAGACGCCGGTCGGCATCTGGAAGTTCACCAAGGACGGAACGGAAACCGTCAAGGTCGTTCCGGCCTCCGAGATCCCGTCTTCCTGATCCAGCGGTTTTCGAAGCCGAAAAAGAAAGCGGGCGTCGATCGGCGCCCGCTTTTTCGTTCCCGGTGGTCTGATGAGGCGATGCCCGTCGTAGGGAACACAACCTTGCTGTCACCTCGGCGCAGCCATGGGAGCGAGACCCGCCAGGAAGACGGCACTGTCTTGCTTTTCGTCATCCTCGGCTCGATCCGAGGATCCAACCCCGTCTCGAAACGATCGGCGTGCCGAAGGAAGCGCAGACCGAGCGTACGGCAGGCACCCGAGACATCGATCGTGTGGAAAAGTGGTTCGATCCTCGGGTCGAGCCCGAGGATGCCGTCGGCGCGTGAGGAGGACCCGGTTGCATGAAGAGGACGTCATGGCGCAGGGGGGCTTATCCGATCCCCTTCGCGGAGCCACCGTGTGTCTTCGCCGGAAACGAACGGCCGTAAGGCAACGCCGCTCACGCCTTCCTGCGTGTATTGCGGGCCAGGAAGTCCGAAACGAGTTTGCGTTCGCGGATCAGGCCCTGCGGACGGAAGAGCACGATCGCGGCGAGCAGGATCGCGACCAGCAGCCAGCGGAAATAGGCGCTGCGCGAGGGCAGGTCGGAGGAGATCGCCTGCATGGCGGGCGTCGCGAAATCGATCAGGAAGGCGGTACCCGTCCACACCGCCCACACGGCAAAGGCACCGAGGATCGCACCCTTGTTGTTGCCGCTGCCACCGAGCATCAGCATCACCCAGACGATGAAGGTCGCGAACAGCGGGTTGAAGTGGCTGTAGTCGATGCTGACCGTGTAGTGCGCATAGAGCGCGCCGGCCACACCCATGATGAACGAGCCGATCACGAAGGTCTGGATGCGAAAGCCGGTGACGTTCTTGCCGTTCATCGCCGCGGAATTCTCCTCGTCACGCACGGCGCGCTGGACGCGACCCCACGGCGAACGGGAGATGCGTTCGAGCAGCAGGTAGATCACGGCGAGGATGATCGAGACGATCGCGAAATAGAGAAAGATGTAGTTTCGCGGGCCGACGGGCGCGAGCCAGTCGACGATCGGCTGCGGCAGCCACGAGCAGGCGGGTTGCGCGAGCGCGCAGGAAAGCGGTTGCGGAATGCCGCGCAGCGGCTGGGGCCCGTTGGCGAGCCACCGCTCGTTTTGGAAGATCAGGCGAATGATCTCGGCGATACCGAGCGTCGAGATCGCCAGGAAGTCCGTGCGAAGCCGAAGCACGGGGATCGCGACGAGGAAGCCGATGATCGCCGCGACGATGCCGGCTGCAAGGACGCCGACGAGGAACGGCATTTCGAGCCCGAACGCCTGTTTGGAATAGGCGGCGAGCGCGCCGGAAGGCATCGATGTCGTGAAGAGGGCGCTCGTGAAGGCGCCGATGGCGAAGAATCCGGCGACGCCGAAGTTCACGTGGCCCGAAAGTCCCCACTGGCTGTTGAGCCCGAGACACAGCACCGCGTAGATCGCCGCCATCGTCGAGAACGAGACGAGATAGGTGAGCGTGCCGGTGGCAAGGCCGGCGACGAGCAGGAGGGAAACGACGAAGGCCGCGACCACGGCGAGCGGAACCCTGAAGATCGCGCGCACCGGAATGACCATCATTCCGAGCAGGAAGAGCGGAACGAAGATGAGGGAGGCCTTGGCCAGTTCGGCATCGGTCATGGCGCTTACTCCCCGGAGCGGCCGAAGAGGCCTTGCGGCAGCACGACGAGCACGAGAATCATGAGCACGAACGCGACGGCCGGGCCATAGGCCGGATTGATGAAGGAGGCGGAAAGCTGCTCGGCGATGCCGATGATGATCGAACCGACGAGCGCACCGACGGGACTGCCGAGACCGCCCATGATCGCCGAGGCGAAGATCGGCAGGAGCAGGAAGAAGCCCATCTCCGGGCGAAGCTGCGAGGCGAGGCCGTACATGACGCCGCCGGCGGCCGCCAGCGCACCGGCGATCAGCCATGTCCAGGCGATGACGCGCTCGGTGTTGATGCCGCGCACCTGCGCGAGATCGGGATTGTTCGCCGTCGCGCGCATCGCCTTGCCCATGCGGGTGCGCTCGAGAAGGACGTAGGTCGCCGCCACGAGCGCGATCGCCAGCGCAAAGACGAAGATCTGATCGGCCTGGATGCGGATGTCGAAAGGCAGGTGAAGCGCCGGATTCGCGCGCCCGGGATAGTAGAAGTAGAAGTCCGATCCCCAGATCAGGTAGACGACGCTGCGCAGGAAGAAGGTTGCCGCGAGCGAAGCCATCGCGAAGAGCACGAGCGAGGCGTCGCGTCCGCGCAGGCGGCGGAAGAGAATACGGTCGACGACGAGCGCGACGATCGCGACGACGGGCAGGGCGACGATCATCGCGACGATGAGTTCCCAACCGAAGGAAAACGGTCTGAGCGGCGCCCCTTGCGGCAGGAGCCCGGCGACGACATAGGCGGTGTAGGCTCCGATCGTCAGCAGTGCGCCATGCGCGAAGTTCGGGAACTTCAACACGCCGTAGACGAGGGTCACGCCCATCGCGCCGAGCGAGAGGATGCCGCCGAGCATCACGCCCCAGACCGTCAGCGACAGAAGTTCGCCGAACGACGATCCGCTGGCGTATCCGGCCACCCAGAAAAGGACGAGGATCACGACGAGGATGCCGGCGAAGACCGGCCGGCTGCGCAGCCTCGCCGCGATGTCGCGCCGCCGCTTGCCCGCCGCGGGAATGCCGGCCGGACCCGCTTCGGATGCCGTCGCTTCGTTCGCGCTCATGACCACTCCATTTCTCGACCTTCGATCGTCACGGATGCCGGCCTTACCCGCCAAGGTAGAGGCGCGCGACCTCGGGATCGTTGAGCAGGTCCTTGCCGGTCCCCTCGACACGGTTCTCGCCGCTTGCCAGCACATAGCCGCGATGGGCCATCTGCAGCGAAAGCTGCGCGTTCTGCTCGACCATCAGGATCGCCGGCCCGTCCTGGCGGTTGATTTCGGCGATGCGCTCGAAGATCACCTCGACCATCTTCGGCGAGAGCCCGGCCGAAGGCTCGTCCATCAGCACGAGCTTCGGGTCGAGCATCAGCGCGCTGCCCATCGCCACCATCTGCCGTTCGCCACCGGACATCTTGCCGGCGCGCTGGCGGCGGCGCTCCTTCAGCCGTGGAAAAAGCTCGAAGATGCGCTCCTTGCGCGCGCCGATGTCGCCGCCCTTCAGAAGAAAGGCGCCCATCTCGAGGTTTTCCTCCACCGTCAGGTCGGTGAAGACGTTCGCGACCTGCGGCACGTAGCACATGCCGACCTCGACGATGCGATAGGGCGAATGGTGCGAAATGTCGTGCTCGCCGAAACGGATCGAGCCCTTCTTGGGGTGGAGCAGGCCGAAGACCGTCTTCATCAGCGTCGACTTGCCGGCCCCGTTCGGGCCGATGATCGACACGATCTCGCCTTCGTGTACCTCCATCGAGACGTCGTGCAGGATCTCGCTGTCGCCGTAGCCGGCGGAGATGGTGTCAACCGTCAGCAGCGCCGGCATACTGCCCTCCGAGATAGGCTTCGAGCACGTGCGGGTCGTTCTGCACCTTTTCAGGCGGCCCTTCCATGAGCTTGTGCCCCTCGCTCATGACGATGACGGGGTCGCAAAGCCGCATGACGAGATCCATGTCGTGCTCGATGAGCAGGAAGGTGATGCCGCGTTCTTCGCGCAGCGTCTCGATGTTTTCCGAAAGCCGCTTCATCAGCGTGCGGTTGATGCCGGCACCCGGCTCGTCGAGAAGCACGATCTTCGGCTCGGTCATCAGGATGCGTGCGAGTTCGAGGAGCTTCTTCTGGCCGCCCGAAAGCTTGCCCGCATATTCGTCGGCGAGCCGGGTCAGGTCGACGAATTCGAGCACCTCCATCGCCTTCGCCCGGATCTCCTCTTCCTGCCGGCGCACCGCGCCCGAGCGGAACCAGCAGTTCCAGAACTGTTCGCCCGTCTGGTTCGAGGCGACGAGCATCAGGTTTTCGAGGACCGACATCGTCGGATGCTCGCGCGGCGTCTGGAAGGTGCGGCACAGCCCCTTGTCGAAGATCGCGTTCGGCTTCAGGCCGGTAATGTCGTCGCCGTCGAGGCGCACCGCTCCAGCATCGGGCTGGAAGAAGCCGGTGATGAGATTGAAGAGCGTGGTCTTGCCCGCGCCATTGGGGCCGATGAGGCCGGTGATGGTGCCTTTGCGCACGCTCAGGGTGCAGTCGTCGATGGCCCGCAGCCCGCCGAAACTCTTGGCGAGTCCGCGCACCTCGAGCAGTCCGGCCTCGGCGCCGGATGCCGTATCGTGCATGTCGTTCCCCGTCGGCAGTTCTTGATCGTCCGACCGCTTCGTTTGTCTGGCCGCAGAAGACATGAACTTCGCAGCCCCGTCAATCGCGGCCGCTTTTCCGTACACACCCTCGTCCGGCACGCCGCTTGCACCGGCATTCCGCCCGTGACTTCGTCCTTGGCGAAGAAAGCCTTGTGCCGCCGCCGCCGGCCCTTACCTTGTAGGGACGGGCCGCGAAGGGCGGCCTCCCGTGGATCGAAGACAGGAAAGTGCATCCGTGGCACCGCATTCCCATGCGCATACCGGCGCCGAGCGCGGCGATCTCACGCGCAATCAGGCGCTCGTGCTCGATACGCTGAGCGCATCCGAAGGCCCGCTCAGCGCCTACGCGATCCTTGATTCGCTGCGCGGCGAGGGCCTGAAGGCGCCGCTTCAGATCTACCGTGCGCTCGACAAGCTGATCGAGGCGGGCCTCGCCCACCGGCTGGAGAGCGTCAACGCCTTCGTCGCCTGCGCCCATCCGCACGAACATGGCAGCCGGCTGATCGCCTTCGCCATCTGCAAGACCTGCGGCAAGGTCAGCGAGTTCTCCGATGCCGGTGTCGAGGAGCGCCTCGAAGGCTGGGCTCGCGAACAGGCCTTCGCGCCCGAGCGCACCATCGTCGAAATCCGCGGAACCTGCGCGGCCTGCGCGCCCTAATCTCTTTCCTTCGGCCCGCACCGCCGCCCACCGTCCTTCCAACAGGAAACCATGCATGCCGGAATCCGATCTCCCTCCCGTCTTCGACGGCCATAACGACACGCTCCTGCAATTGCTCTTCGGCAAGTTCGACGATCCGGTGAGCGCCTTCCTCGAAGGTCGCGAGGGCGGGCATATGGACCTGCCGCGCATGCATGCCGGCGGTCTGGCGGGCGGCCTCTTCGCCGTCTTCGTGCCGCCGAGCGGACGCAAGACGCGTCGAAAGGGACCCAAACGCGAGGGTCTCGACTACGACATGCCGCTGCCCGAAGCGATCGAGCAGGCCGCAGCCCTGCCGGACGCGCTTTCCATGATCGCGCTTCTCGTGCGCATCGAGCGCGCATCGGCGGGCCGCTTTCGCATCTGCCGCAGCGTTGCCGACATCCGTGCGGCGATGGACGCCGGCGCCATCGCCGCGGTCCTTCATTTCGAAGGCGCGGAAGCCATCGATCCCGAGTTCCGTGCGCTCGACGTGTTCTACGCCGCCGGCCTTCGTTCGCTCGGCCTCGTGTGGAGCCGGCCGACGCTCTACGCGCACGGCGTGCCGTTCCGGTTTCCCGCCGGTCCCGATACCGGCGAGGGGCTGACGGAGAAGGGGCGCGAACTCGTGCGCGCCTGCAATGCGCGCGGCATCGCCGTCGATCTCTCCCACATCAACGAACGCGGCTTCTGGGACGTGGCGGAAATCAGCGACGCGCCGCTGATCGCCAGCCACTCGAATGCGCATGTGCTCTGTCCCCATCCGCGCAACCTTACCGACGAACAGCTCGCTGCCGTGCGTGACAGCGGCGGCATCGCCGGGCTGAACTTCGGCGCGTGCTTCCTGCGTTCCGACGGGAAGATGAACGCCGATACGCCGGTTTCGACGATGGTCGACCACATCGACCATATGATCGGCGTCATGGGCGAAGCGCATGTCGGCCTCGGCTCGGACTTCGACGGCGCCTCCATCCCGCGCGAGATCGGCGACTGTGCCGGTCTTCCCGCCCTGCAGCGCGCCATGCGCGAGCGCGGTCATTCCGAAGAGACGATCCGCCTCGTCAGCGGCGAGAACTGGCTGCGCGTGCTCGAACGGACATGGGGCGGATAGGCGTTGCCCATGGCGACTTGACGGCCGGTCGCAGTTTGGTCAAAGTCCTTAACCGGGTCAGTGGCGCCGTCGTCCTCGCCTGTTGCGGCGAAACGGCGCGGGAGGTCGTAATGAAGAGCCAGCCGAACGAACCGCCACGCCTTGCGGTCGTGGCACGCACCGCGTTTGTGCGATCGGCCGACGTGCCGCGTCGCGACCATGGCTTCTTCAATCATCGCAACGGTGTGCAGAAGGAAATCCCGGTTCGCTGCTGGGGCATGCCGCTTCCGTCGGTCGCCGCGGCCGAGGTCGCCATCCTTGCATCGAAGGCGTAAGGTCGCGCCGTCGGGGCTCGGAAGCGTCTGATCGCGGCGTTCCCGCTGTCGTTTGTCCGCGCCTTCGTCCGGCCAGGGATCGTGACCGTTCCAGAACCACGGTCGGCGGCAGCGCGAAACGATCGACCGGTGAAGGAAGGAACGTCGCATGCCGCTTCCCGAAGCCAGTCATGCGCTTTCCCGCGTGGTTTGGAACCCGGACGCGATCCGCCGCGGTACTCGGCGCGTGCCGGAGGAAACGCCGGTCGCCATGTCGTTCAACGGCTCGTCCTATGCGGTGCTGATGGCGACGCCTGCCGATCTCGAAGATTTCGCCATCGGCTTTGCGCTTACCGAGGGGATCGTTTCCAAGCCGGGCGAGATTGCCGAACTCGAGATCGTCGAGGTCGAGGACGGGATCGACTGCCGCATGGCGCTCGTAGCATCCGCCGACCGGGCCCTGCAGGCGCGAAGGCGGCGCATGGCCGGCCCCGTCGGCTGCGGCCTGTGCGGGATCGAGACCATCGCCGAAGCGAAGCGACCCGTTCCGCGTGTCGGAGCGGAAGGGTTTCGGCTTCCGGCCATATCGGTTCTGGACGCGATGCAGGGGCTCGCCGGGCATCAGCCGCTTCACGGCGAAACCCATGCGGTGCACGCGGCAGCGTTCCATACGGCCGAACGGGGCATCGTTCTCGCGCGCGAGGACGTCGGCCGTCATAACGCGCTGGACAAGCTCGTCGGCGCGATGGCGAGAAACGGCGAAGACGCCTCGGCCGGTGCGCTGGCGATCACCAGTCGCGTCTCGGTCGAGATGGTGCAGAAGGCCGCCGTCGCGGGCAGCCCCGTTCTGATCGCCGTCTCCGCGCCGACCGCACTCGCCGTGCGAACGGCGGTCGAGGCGGGCATCACCCTTCTGGCGCGCGCGCGCGGTTCGGCGTTCGAGGTCTTTACCGGCGCGCACCGGATCGAGGGTCTGGATACCGGCGACGCCCCATCCGAAGCCTGAGGTTTCACCGGAAGACGGCTTGAACGGCCGTGGCGATTTGCTACCGTCGCAGCATCCGGCGGTGGGCCGTGTGCAGCCAGGCACGCCGGACACGGGAACGCGTGACAAAAAGGCGAGCCCGCTCCGGCATTCGTTGAAATCATCCGCATGCGCATCGTCGCGCCGGCACGAGAGGGAAGACACCGGCCGATGACCGCGAAGGGACGTTTCCGCCTGGACGAACGCGATCTCGAGATCCTCTCGATCCTTCAGAAGGAGGGCCGCATCACCTCCGCCGCGCTCGCCGCACGGGTGAACCTTTCGCCGACGCCGACCTGGGAACGCGTGAAACGGCTTGAAAAGGCCGGTATCATCCAAGGGTACGGCGCACGTGTGGCACCGGATCTTTTCGGCCCCTCGACGGTGGTCTTCGTCGAGGCGCAACTCGACAGCCACCGGTCGGACGACGTCGAGCGTTTCGAGGACGTGATCCGGAATACGCCGGAAATCGTCGAGTGCTGGGGTGTGGGCGGCGGCATGGATTACCTCCTCAAGGTCGTCGCGCGGGACATCGACGCGTATCAGCGGCTCGTGGACCGGCTCCTCGTCGCCGATATCGGGCTGAGGCGTTACTACACGCACGTCGTCACGAAGCCGGTGAAGACCGGCACGAATATTCGGCAGCTTCCCGAAGCCGATCCCGAATGATGCCTGTCTGAATGATGATGGTCCTGAATGATCACGGCCATGAATAGTGCACTGCGGCAATAAGCCGGCTTGCGGCACTTGCGCGGCGTCCCTGCCGGACGCTATTCGTGATGGGGTGTATGCGGCATTCGCATCTTGCGCGCACGTGACGGGCCACGACGCTCCCGCAGCCCGAAAACGAGGGAATGGATGACCAAACCCATCATTGGCATCATCGGCAACGCCTTCAAGATCGAGAACCGGTTCTGGGCGCAGACGGTCGGCGAGCGCAACATGCGTGCCGTCGCCGAGGTCGCCGGGGCCTTGCCGCTGATGTTTCCGGGTGACCCCGACCTCGTGTCGGTCGAGGACCTCCTCGACAGCGTCGACGGGATCCTGCTGACCGGCGCGCGGGCCAACGTGCATCCCACGCGTTTCCATGCCGAGGTCGATTCGCGCTACGAGCCCTATGACGAGCAACGCGATGCGCTGGCCCTGCCGCTGGTGGAGGCGTGCGTAAGGCGCGGTGTGCCGCTCTTCGGCGTCTGCCGCGGCATGCAGGAGATGAACGTCGCCTTCGGCGGAACGCTTCACCCCGAAATCCGCGACGTGCCCGGGCGCATGAACCATCGCATGCCGCGCCTGGAAACCGGCGAGATCCATCCCGATCCCGACGTCGTCTTCGCCGACCGCCATGCCGTGCGGCTGACGCCCGACGGTGTCTTCGCCAATCTGTTCGGAAGCGACGAGATCCGCGTGAACTCGTTGCACGGCCAAGCTGCGCTGGAACTCGGCGGGCGCGTCATCGCCGAGGGCATTGCCGAAGACGATACGATCGAGGCGATCCGTATTGCCGACGCGCCGGGCTTCGCGCTCGGCGTCCAGTGGCACGCCGAATACGATCCACAGACGAACCCCCTCAATCGCGCGCTCTTCGAAGCGTTCGGCCAAGCCGTGCGTTCGCGCCGGGACCGCGCCTCCGTCGCCTGAATCGGCCTTCTCCGGACGAAGTTTATCGGCCGGGCCCGATCGTGACCCCTGAGCATGGCCGTCCGGCGAAGAGTCTTCTTCGCAATCGCGGAAAAACAGAAGAGCCGTCTCTCGGCACCGGCAATTCAGCAGGCTTTTCTTCGGTCGGCCGCCTAACATCTTCCCATCGAATGAAAAGCGGAGACTGATTCCATGGGCATCCAGGCTACGGATCTACGCAAGACCGTGCGTTCGGCCGATCTCGGCGGGCTCGCCGATCCGCGGCTCCTGCGCGAGTTCGCCTATATCGACGGCGAATGGCGCGCACACGAGGATGGCCACACCTTCGACGTCGCTGATCCGGCCGCGCGCACATGGCTCGCGAGCGTCCCGGCGCTCGGCGAGCAGGACGCCACGCGTGCCGTCGACGCGGCCGCGCGCGCTTTCCCCGACTGGTCCGGCCTGATCGCGCTGAAGCGCGCGGCGGTCCTTCGTCAGTGGCACGCGCTGGTGATCGAGGCGATGGAAGACCTCGCACTCATCATGTCGCTGGAGCAGGGCAAGCCGATCTCCGAGGCGCGCGGCGAGATCGCCTATGCGGCGGACTTCATCGACTACTACGCGCAGGAGGCCAAGCGGCTTTCCGTCGAAAGCATCACGCCGGCTCTCGAAAACGCGGAGTTCGAGGTCACCCGCGAGCCCGTGGGCGTTGCCGCTCTCGTCACGCCGTGGAACTTCCCTTCCGCCATGCTGACCCGCAAGGCCGCAGCGGCACTTGCCGCCGGTTGCACGGTCGTTTGCCATCCGGCGAGCGAAACGCCGCTTTCCGCGCTGGCACTCGCCGAACTCGCCGATCGTGCGGGCTTCCCGGCCGGCGTCTTCAACGTCGTCACCGGTGCGCCGGAGCCGATCGTCTCGGCCTGGTCGGCCGACATGCGGGTGCGCGCACTCTCGTTCACCGGCAGCACCGGCGTCGGTCAGAAGCTCTATCGCGACTGTGCGGACACGATGAAGCGTCTCGTCATGGAACTCGGCGGCCATGCGCCGTTCCTGGTCTTCGGCGATGCCGACGTCGACAAGGCGGTCGAGGCTGCCATGATCGCCAAGTTCGCGACCTCCGGACAGGATTGCCTGGCGGCAAACCGTATCCTGGTCGAAGCGCCGCTCTACGACGAATTCTGCGAAAAATTCGCACGGCGTACGGCCGAACTCACCGTCGGCCGTGGCCTCACCGATCCGGATATCGGCCCGATGATGCACGAGCGCGCCGTCGAAAAGCTCGTCGCACAGGTGGAGGACGCCGTCGGACGCGGTGCGAAGGTCCTCGTCGGCGGCCATCGCCACGCGGAAGGCCCGCTCTTCTTCGAGCCGACGGTGCTTGCCGGTGTCGACGTGCAATCGCTGATCTTCCACGAAGAGACCTTCGGGCCGGTCGCGGCCATCGCCTCCTTCGACGACGAGGAGGAGGCCGTCCGCCGCGCCAACGACACCGATTACGGCCTCGTCGCCTATCTGCATACGCAGGACGCCGCGCGCATTGCCCGCATCTCGCGCGCGTTGCAATACGGCATGGTTGCCGTTAACCGGACCAAGATCACCGGCGCGCCGATCCCCTTCGGCGGCGTCAAGCTCTCCGGGCTCGGTCGGGAAGGATCCCGCCACGGCATGGAGGCCTTCACCGACATCAAGTATGTCTGCCGCGACATCGGCTGAGACGGTTGCCGACAAACGCACGCTCGAAAAGGAAAAGACGATGCTCAGGAACGATCAACTGGCGGAATGGGACCGTGAGTCCTTCTTTCATCCCTCGACGCATCTCGCGCAGTTCGCGCGCGGCGAGGCCGCCAATCGTATCCTGACAGGCGGCAAGGGCGCCCATATCGAGGATCGCGATGGCATAAAGCTGCTCGACGGCTTCGCCGGTCTCTACTGCGTGAATGTCGGCTACGGCCGTGAGGAGATCGCCGAGGCGATCGCCAAGCAGGCGAAGGAACTGGCCTATTACCATTCCTATGTCGGTCACGGCACCGAGGCCTCGATCACGCTCTCGAAGATGATCCTCGACCGTGCGCCGGCCGCCATGAGCAAGGTCTATTTCGGCCTCGGCGGCTCGGATGCCAACGAGACGAACATCAAGCTCGTCTGGCACTACAACAACATTCTCGGCCGGCCGGAAAAGAAAAAGATCATCTCGCGCTGGCGCGGCTATCACGGCTCGGGCCTGATGACGGGCTCGCTGACCGGCCTTCACCTCTACCACAAGAAGTTCGATCTTCCCTTCGAACAGGTGAAGCACACCGAGGCGCCGTACTATTACCACCGCCCCGACCTTTCCATGGGCGAGGAAGAGTTCTCCGCTTTCTGTGCCGAAAAGCTCGAGGAAATGATCCTTGCCGAAGGCCCAGAGACGGTCGCCGCCTTCATCGGCGAGCCGGTGCTCGGCACCGGCGGCATCGTGCCGCCGCCTGAAGGCTACTGGAGCGCGATCCAGGCCGTGCTCGACAAGTACGACATCCTGCTGATCGCCGACGAGGTCGTCACCGGTTTCGGCCGTCTCGGCACCATGTTCGGTTCCGATCATTACGGCATGAAGCCGGACATCATCACCATCGCCAAGGGCCTGACGTCGGCTTATGCGCCGCTTTCGGGGTCCATCATCGGCGACAAAGTGTGGGAAGGCCTTATGCGCGGCTCCGACGAGAGCGGACCGATCGGTCATGGCTGGACCTATTCGGCCCACCCGATCGGCGCGGCGGCCGGCGTCGCCAATCTCGAACTGATCGACAAGCTCGGCCTCGTCGAAAACGCCGGTACGGTCGGCAAGACGCTCAATCGCCTGATGAACGAGGCGATCGGCGACCACCCCCATGTCGGCGACATTCGCGGGGAAGGCATGCTGTGCGCCGTCGAGTTCGTCGAAGACCGCGCGAACCGCACCTTCTTCGACGCGTCGAAGAAGACCGGTCCGGCGGTCGCCGCAGCGCTTCTCAAGCGTGGTGTCATCGGCCGGGCAATGCCGCAGGGCGACATTCTCGGTTTCGCGCCACCGCTCTGCCTGACGGAAGACGAGGCGAAGACCATTGTCGACGCGACCGCCGAAGCCGTGAAGGAAGTGCTCGGCTGAACCGACGGCTTGATCGGCTCTAAAGATCACGAACGAAGAGAAAGCGTCGGCGTCCGTACTGGGAAGCCGACGCTTTTCTTATTTCCTATGGCTGTCGCGATTGGCGCGATAGAACAATCCGTAGGCGGCCGCCGGTATCGCGATCCCGATCACCAGCCCGATGATCGCGCCGATCAGCGACTGCGTGGCACCGCCCATTTCGCCGCCGATGATGGCGCCGCCGATCAACAGCATGAATGGAAAAAGGCACCCGATCGCTAGCATGGCGTGATCTCGTTCGTCCTACTTCGTGAAACCCGATGGATTTGGATCGCGCCGGGAGTACCACCGACGGTGATCGTCAGCGGTATGCCGATTCCGTCGGGGAAACGGCGGGGCGGCCGGTAAACGAGCCACCTTGGACCGGCAATGGCTGTGCGATTTCGCCGGCGCGGTATTTTCGCGCCGGCGAAATCATGCCGGATCTACGATTCGACTTCTTCCGTCGACCTGGCGTTCAGCTGCCCGTAGCTCTGCGGTCCGAGGTCGTCGAAGAGAGCGAGCTGCGTTTCCAGGAAGTCGACATGGCCTTCCTCGTCCGTCAGCAGATCCTCGAAGAGACGCTGCGTGACGTAGTCGCCGAGCTCGTTGCAGATCTTGCGCGATTCCCGATAGGAAGCGACGGCATCCCGCTCGCCCGCGAGATCGGATTCGAGAACTTCGCGGACGTTCTGGCCGATGCGCAGCGGCGCGACCTGTTGCAGGTTCGGATGGCCTTCGAGGAAGATGATGCGGTCGACGAGGCGATCGGCATGGGTCATTTCCTCGATCGATTCCTCGCGTTCCTTCTTCGCGAGCCGCCCGTAGCCCCAGTCTTCCAGCAGCCGGTAGTGCACCCAGTACTGGTTGATGGCCCCGAGTTCGAGGAAGAGCGCCTCGTTAAGCCGCTCGATGATCCTTGCTTCGCCTTTCATGCACGCATCTCCTGCCTTTTCGGTTCAGTTCTTCGAGACGTGCCATGAAGTCGACGATTTCGGAAGGGGTCGAATGCCTTTCCGCATGATAATCCCGGGTTACCCGGATGATCGTGTCCACCACGTTCGGAAAGCAGCCGCAGCAGCGCCCGCGCTTACCCATGGCGTGATAGACCTTTGCCGGAACGATGAGTTGCCAGCGATCCTCGTCCAGCATCTCGACGATGGTGTCCTCGATCTCTTTCTGCGCGATGAGATTGCAATGGCAGACGATCATCTCAACTTCCAAACCGCTGAACGCGGGACCCGACCCGCGCAATCCGACGAACCGTGACCGATTGGCTCTCGATGACCAATGTGCAAACGCGAGCGTAGCTGTCAAGTTTCTCGAGCCGGGCATGACGGCGCTGCGGCATTCCGTCGTCGACGCGCCGGTTCTCAGTGCAGGCGGAGCGAACGAAGCAGCGGTTGCCTGTTCGGCCCGGCGTTGCATGGCAGGTCTTTCCACCCCATAAGGCAGGGCATTGCCCTTCGCATACGGGAACGACGCATGCTTCGACCCGCGCCCTACGATACCGATCGACTGGTCGCCGTAGCCCCGATGATGGACTGGACGGACGTTCATTGCCGCGCGCTCCATCGTGCGCTGACGCGGCGGACGCTGCTCTATACCGAAATGGTCGTTGCCGAAGCCGCCATTCGCGGCGACCGTCGACGCCTCCTCGGCTTCGAGCCGGAGCAGCATCCGATCGCCCTGCAGATCGGCGGCAGCGAGCTCGAGCGTGTCGCTGAGGCCGCGCGCATCGGCGAGGATTTCGGCTACGACGAGATCGGACTGAATGTCGGGTGTCCGTCCGATCGGGTGCAATCGGGCACGTTCGGAGCGTGCCTGATGCGTGAGCCCGACCGCGTCGCCGCCTGCGTCGATGCCATGAAGCGCGCGGTCGCCATCCCCGTCACGGTGAAGTGTCGTATTGGTGTAGACGACCAGAACCCGGAGACGGCGCTCGACGATCTGGCCGGCGGGGTCTTCGATGCGAATGCGGACGCCCTATGGGTCCATGCGCGCAAGGCGTGGCTTCAGGGCCTTTCGCCGAAGGAAAACCGCGATGTGCCGCCACTCGACTACGGGCGCGTTTATCGCCTCAAGCAGACCTTTCCGGACCGCTTCGTCGGCATCAACGGCGGCATCCGCACCATCGAGGACGTGCAAACGCATCTTGAGCACGTGGATGGCGTGATGCTGGGGCGCGCGGCCTATCACAACACGTCGTTGCTCGGCGAAATTGACGCCGAACTCTTCGGCGATCCGCGGATCGTCGATCGGCAGGAATTGTGCGAGACGATGATGCGGCACGCCGAGCGCCACATCGCCGCCGGCGGTCGGCTCATCCACGTCACGCGGCATATGGTCGGGCTCTTTCAGGGCGTTCCGGGGGCCCGGCGTTACCGCCAGGTCCTTTCGTCCGAAGCGACGCGCCGCGATGCGGGACCGGAAGTGATCGCCGCAGCCTTTGCCGAACTTTCCGACGTACGAAACTCGGCGGCTGCCTGACCGCGATCGCGGAAGCGCTTGCCGGCCGGTACGCGGCTTTGTAGCGTGCGATGGATATCGAGAAGAAGAAGGGGTGCTGGGGTGGTGAAGAATGGATGGAAGGCGTTCGGGGCAGGCACGCTCCTGGCGCTGACGGCCTGTACGCAGGGTCCGGTGCGCGCGCCGCTCGGCTCCGCGCCCCCTTCCGGACCGGTTCAGGCGTGCGCGCGGATCTATCGGCCGGTCTGCGCGGTGCGAAACGCGGACCGCCGCACCTTCCCCAACGCCTGTGAAGCCCGTGCGTCGGGCTACGACGTGCGTTCGGACGGCCAGTGCGGCGCGGGTCAGCCGTCCGCCGACGACGGATATGGCGGTAGCGGGAACGGCGGCTTTGCGGGCGGCTCGCCAGGTGGCGGTTACGACGCCGGTGGCGGCTACGGCGGGAACGGGAGAGACGACCGGCGACCGCAAAGCGCGCGACCCGGCTATGGGGCCGGGCAGGGCCAGGCATGCGCCATGGTCTATCAGCCCGTCTGCGCACGCAGCGGCACCGAAACGCGCACCTTCCCGAATGCCTGCCGGGCGCGAACGTCCGGCTATTCGATCCTCTATCAGAGCGAATGCAGGGGCGGTGGCGATACAGGTGATGCCGGCGCTAACGTCCAGCCGAATGGCGGGGAGGACCGAAGTGCGAACCGGCCCGGCCGTGGCGCGGGCAGTTCCATCGTCGATGTCGGTGGCGGTTTGGCTAGTAGCGCCGGCGCATCGGCCGGCGGAGCGACGTGCAGCCGCGCTTTCGTTCCGGTCTGTGGAAAGAAGGGCAGTGCCCAGAAGACGTTCACCAACGCCTGCGAGGCCCGTTCGAAGGGTTACACCGTGGCAGGCGAGGGGCGCTGCTCGTAAGGTCTGCGGCTCTTCGGCAAAGGGTGCGCCTGCGATGATCTCATCGCCGAGACGTGGCTTCGAAGATCATAGGGCTGCGCTGAAAGCGCAAAAAAATATGGCGGCCCAGGCCGCCATATCGTCCGCGGACCGAACGGTCCGCTATCCGGCTATGATTACATAGCCTGGATGTTGACGGCCTTCGGGCCCTTGCCCATGCGGTCCGGCTCGGTGTCGAAGGAGATCTTCTGACCTTCCGAAAGCATGGTCATGCCGGAGTTCTGGACGGCGGAGATGTGGACGAACACGTCCTTCGCGCCATCATCCGGCGTGATGAAGCCGAAGCCCTTGTCCTGATTGAAGAATTTTACTGTACCAGTAGCCATTGGGAAAGTCCTTGTTCCCCGTGTGTCATGTCGCCCTGAAGCGGGCAGGTGGCGAGCCGTCCGATTAAAGGTGACGGCGTTCGTCGGATCGTTACATCGCGGGGAAAGAACGTCTCAAGCAAGCTGTCCAGTCTCCGGGTCAGTCGGTACCCGAACGAAGATGATATGCCATTCAAGCGTGACAAAAGCAAGGCATTCGCTAATGAAGCCTGCATTTCAGGCCGATCGGCCCGAAGGCCGGACCGACCACATGCGGGCGATCGAAGCCTGGCCGGCGAAATGATGGACGAGCGCGAGCAGGCCGTGGCCGATGAGATAGGCCCAGACGAGATTGGCGAACAGGTGATGGACGAACATCGCCGCATGCGGGATCCCGCCGCCCGGCAATCCGGTGAGATGGAAGAAGAACCACGTGAACCCGGTCGCCGCCATGCCGCTCATCAGCAGCAGGCCGAGGCCGTGGATCGCCGAGGGGAGCGGGCTGTGCTCCTGGTATTCGGGCAGGCGAAAGCGCACGAGCGCCTTTGCATGGCGCAGGATATCGCCACCGAGCAGGCGCCAACCCCGGCCCGAGAACCATGGGAACAGCTTCCCGGCCGACGTTCCGCGCCGGCGCAGCGCGACGACGAGCCAGAAGGAAAAGGCGAAGACGAGGGCGGTGATGCCGGAGATCTCGTGGATCGTGAAAAGCCAGTCGCCGCCGTTGTCGCGCGGCCCTTGCATGAACTGGCTCGTGGCGAGCTGCACGAGAACGGCGATGGCGAGCCCCGCATGGGCCCACCGTGTCGGCAGGGCGTGGGGCGATGCGTTCGTGTCGGCGCGCTCGCGGGAGGCGGCAACCATCCAGTCGTTCTCCGTCTCTTCGCGCCGTCGGCCCGGCGCTGTCTCTCGTTCGGCAATCTGTCAGAGCGCGGGCGAACACGCCATACGCATATGCACTTGCCGTCGACCATGGCAGGTTGCGACCGGCGCGGGCAAGCACCGGCCGCTTTCGAACGATCAGCCGATCTTGGACTGCAATGCCTGCAGCTGGTCGATATGCTGTTCGATATAGGCGCGAGCGATCTTCGCGACGTCGAGGCTCTCGCGGTTCTGGCCGACCTTCAGGAAGTTGACCTGCACTGTCAGAAGCTTCTTGTGGCCGGTCAGCTGCGCCTGGATGTAGGCCTTGTCGAAGGCCGCGTCCTTCTTCTGCTTCAGCTCGGAAAGCTGATCCTTCATCTTTGCGTCGAGATGGTTTCTCGCCTCGGCATCGCTCGGCGGCTGCAGCTTGCCCTGCGGGGCGGGCGCCGAATCCTGCATCGAGGTCAACACGTCGGCGAGCGTCTCCTGCTCGTAAACTTCCCACTTGGCGAACTGTTTCACGGCCGCGTTCCTGGCGTCGTCGACGGCTGCGCGGCTGGCGAGCAGCGACATGGAGCCGATCGCCATCGTCATCTTCATCCAGGTTTCCTGGTCGCTGCTTGCGGGTGTCGAGGCGGGCTGCTTGGCGGTTTCCGCCTTCGCGGTCGCTTCGCCGGGCTTTTCCTTCGGCGTGGGCGCGGAGGAAGCCGCGCGTGCGCTTGCGAGCACCGGCAGGGTCGCCGCGGCGGCGCCGAAAGCGGCAATCATCTGTCTGCGTTTCATGGATCAATCCTCGTTGGTGATGAACCACGAAAATAACTGCGATGATGCCGTTCCTGTTCCCGGCGATCCGTCTTGGGGGCCTTGTCTCGCGGGGGCGCGGCATGCGAGGCCCGGGCGAGCAGCACCGAACGCAATCCGGAGCCATCCATGAGCGCGCTCACCATCCGCCGCAACGAACCCTTCGACCTCGATCCGTTGGCCGCGATGGTCACGGATCGCGAGGAGCTGGCGCTCGTCAACCCGCATGCGAAGTATCCGATCGATCCGCTGGAATGGCGCGAGCAATGGTTGCAGGAGGTGGACGACGCTTCGTTCTACCTTGTCGACGAGGCGGGGCGGGATGTCGGGTTCTTTGCGCTGCGGGTTGGCGTCGGGCCGGAGGTGAGGAACCTCGTCTACGTGTTCGTGGCTCCGGAGGCTCGCGGCAATGCCGGGCAGCAGTTGGCGGCGCTGGCGGAGGGGGCGGCAAAGGAGCTCGGCGCGCTGACGCTGATGCTCAAGGTCGAGCTCGACAACGTGCCGGCGCTCAAGATGTACCGGTCCGCCGGCTTCGAGGAGCTCGGCGAATCCGGTGGCATGGCGACGATGCGCAAGGACTTCGACTGATGCCGGACTCCGCTTCGCGCACCGTCAGTCGTCGACCGCGACCATGACGTTCGAGGCCTTGACGACGGCGTAGGCCGTCTTGCCTTCGGCGAGGCCGAGGTCTTCGACGGCCTGGTTGGTGATCGACGAGGTGACGACCGTGCCGCCGCCGATGTCGATGCGCACATGGGCGGTCGTCGCGCCCTTCTCCAGACCGACGACGGTTCCCTTCATGACGTTGCGTGCGCTGAGCCGCATGGTTCTTTCCTTCCGTTATGTTTGCCCGGATATATCGAGGGCGAACGGGACGGAGGGCAAGGGGAGGACGCGACCGGCGAGGGCGGAAAAACGGTCATCGCACGCGAGGCCCGCTGGCAGGCGGACCGTAAGCACTGGGGCCGTCGGCGCAGGTTATGGTTTCGGCGGATTCGCAGCCGGCGTCTTCCGGCAGCGCGGCGGCATGCGCGTTGGCGGCGCGCGGCGCATCGTCGGCTGGCGGCGGGAGCTGCGGGGCCGAGGGAGGCGGCGGGTTCCAGCTTCGGTGGAGGGTGCATTCGCGCATGACGGCCCGGGCGGTCTCGACGTTCGAGAAGTCGATGCAGGGCGGGACGGGCCATTCGACGTCGGCGCGGCCGAGCACGGGTTTGGCGGCACAGCGCCGGGCGCGCTTGCAGGCGCGGGCGCGGCAGGTGCGCCACAGGCCGAAATGGTCGGCCGGCACACGGAACATCATCGCGGCGTGGGCGTAGGTCATCAACTGGATACGCCGATGGCGCGCGTTGCGTTTCGCCATCGCGGCCTTGCCGAGGGGGAAGGGGTTCTTCGCCATTGCGGATCCTTTCGTCTTGCGGCGTGGGTGGGGAGCAGGCAGCACGTCGCCCTCCGCGCCGCGATGCGGCCGGAGTTCGGAAAGGCGAAAGAGCGTCGGGAGCGGGGCGCGATGGCCGTGCCTGCCGATGTCTTTATGTGTATGGCGCGACTGGCGCGCCCCGCCGGCGTTCGTCGGGGTTCGCGTTTTACCGCTACTGCCCTACCAGACCTCGGCTCCGGGTCCTCTGCGGAAGCGGCCCGAGCGGATCGAAACCCGCCGCCGCCCCCTTGCACGCCCCACAGGCGAACCGGCCCGTAGTAGCCGGGGGGACCCATTCTTCGAGGCCTCTCCAGCCGGTGCGCACGTTACGCCCCGGCGGAAGCGCCGACCCCTGCCGCATGAACCGAACGTCTCGCGATCACGTCCCGACCCGGCAAGGGCAAGCGGAGTGTGGCACGGGGTTCGGGGGCGGGGATGGAAAAGGGGTGGAATTTCGTGCGGACCGGGCCGCGACGGCCGGTCTGGAGCATTTCCGGTGAACTCCGGTTCACCGGAAATGCTCCAGCTTTTTGCTGTGTCGCATTATCCGACGCCGAAGCGATCTCGCTTTGGCTCGAAATGCTCTAGGGGCCGTTGACGAGGTCGAGGATGGTCTGGCGCATGGTGCCGCCTTCCTCTGCGATGTCGGCTTTGTCGAAGGCGCGGCTTTCGGCGCGGTGGCGGGCGATGGTCTTCGCCAGGAAGGCTTGCAGCTTCTGGCGCACCCTGGTGCAGTCCGGATCGGCCGGGGCCGTCAGGCCGGTGGAGAACGCTTCAATACGGGCAACCATCGCGGCGATGGCGCGGGCGTGGACGCGCTCATGGGTGCGGATACCCTCGGCGAAGCGGCTCCAGCTTGCGGCAAGCGCCGGCGGCAGGTCCGCCGGGGCCTTCGGAACGGTGGTGGTGACGACGAGGTGCGGGCGCGCGACGGCGAGCCGGCAGGCGCCGTCCGGCTGCACGCGGTAGTCGCGCGTCCATGTCAGGTCGAACCCGGTATGCGCGATCGTCCGCCGCCCGCCGATTTTCGGCCCGTTCTCCCCGATCGACCGATAGAGCGCGATGCCGGTCCGGCCGTGGACGGGGTAGGTGACGGTGCGCTGCGTGGTTTCGGCCTGGGCGGCTGTCGTGGCGAGCAGGGTGAGGGCGGTCAGGGTGCAGCGCATGGGTGATGGTAGCGGGGTGCGCGCGGGGTGGGAAGGTTGGTTTGGGTGTAAGGTTCTTCGCAGCTGGATTCGTCCTTCCCTGCGAAGGAGGGTGCGCTTCCTCGTACCCTTTTGTTTTGCGGCCAACCCCTCCACTCGTCATCTCTGTGCTCGACACAGAGATCCATTCCGTTCCGCTCAACGCGTCGGGATGCTCTCGATGACGTGCCCGTTCCACTGACCGCGTCGGGGCGGTCTCGATGGCATGCCCATGTTGATGACGGAACGGTATGGATTCCTGTGACCCCCGTGTCGAGCACGGGGGCAGGCAAGCATAGGAATGACGGAGGTGGAGGGGTTTCGACCTTCACAGCAACTGCCAGCGCAGATCCTGCCAGTGCGGGTTGATGGCTTCGATCGCCGCGATGTGCTGTACAGAAAACGCGACGGCCAGCCGGCAGGCGCCGCCCGACTGCACGCGGTAGTCGCGTGTCTATGTCAGGTCGAACCCAGTATGCGCGATCGTCCGCCGCCCGCCGATCTTCGGCCCGTTCTCCCCGATCGACCGCTAGAGCGCGATGCCGGTCCGACTGTGGACGGGGTAGGTGACGGTACGTTGGGTGGTTTCGACCTGAGCCGCTGTGGTTGCGAGGAGGGTGAGGGCAGTGATAAGGCGGACACAAAAGTTAAGCGAGACGATGGCGCGCATATTTTCCATCGAGTGAGCCGCACATAGGGCTTTTGAGGTTGCATGACGCGCCGACATTACACTACTCTGAATTTATCAAATTGTTCAGAACAGTGATATGAAAACCTGTGCCCTCGCCGCTTCCCCTAGACACCGAAAATATAGACCTAGAAGCCCGAAAGAAAAAAAGTAAACTTCAAATTTTTTTAGGCGGGCCATTCATCGATCCGAATAATTCACGTGCTCCTTCTAAAAAGTTATTTGAAGGCGCATCTTTTTTACGTTATAAACTATACCATGAGATAGAGGATAAATATGGTGATTATGTAAGTATAGGCGAAAGCAAAAAGCTACAGGAGATATACAAAAAGAATTTTAGGAAACTTTTTGAAGCGGCCACTGCCGAAGCCGCTCACGTAAGTGATTATTGTGACGCCGTGATTATTATTCCGAGTAGCCCTGGATCATTCTGTGAATTAGGTTATTTTGCAGCAATGAATAAAGTTACTCCGAAAATGCTTGTTCTTATGAATAGGAAATTTGAAAGAAAGCCGGGTTACATACATCACGGACCGGCAATACAGGCATCAAACAATGGATCTATAGTTAGTTTTATTGACTACGAAGATACGCAAGAGGCATATAATATTGTCTTTGATTTTGTAGAGCGTATACGAATAAAGAAAATCGGGAGTAATTACAGGGTTGGCTAAGTTCAGAACGAATTCCACTTATATGTATTTGGTCACTTTATCTGTTTTTCAGCCAGCCAGAATACAAGATATCGAGAAGGGAATGGTGGATCTTTTTGAGGAATCCGCTTCAGAATTGGTAAAAACTGGGGTAATTAGACGCGTTCATGCTGCTTCGAGAGAGCAGAAACTTGTTCAATCGCCCAGAAAAGGTGTTTATTACCTTACACGAGCAGGGGTAGAAATAGTGCGAATGCAGCCCATCGGAAACCAGCTCGATAACCGACGGTTATTCTTGATTAAAGAGAAACGGAAAGCTATAATATGAAGCGCGGGATGGCAGAATTTTCGCATAGGTTGCTGTTTCGGCATCCTGGTTTTGTGGTTTGGTTTATAAGGGCTCGCGTTTGGGGGAACTCGGCAAATTTGCCGACGAGCGCCAAATTCGCCGAGTTCCCCCAAACGCGCGCTTAAGCAGTCGTATTGACTGGTATTTGCGATGCCATCCCGCAGCTTTTTTCTACCACCCGATCAGCTAGCTAACGCGGCCGTTCTTGCTGAAGCAAACCCACCTGAACGGCATGACGAAATTATGCGGCTTGCGTCTCGTGGGATAGCTCCTCTCGTGGACGAAGTGAGTCTTGCAGAATTAGTTGGTGTCACACCATCGTTAATATTTTCTATTCTTATAAGAAAAGATAAGCATTATAGAAGTTTTTGTCTCCCGAAAGCAAACGGCAGTACTAGAATAATTAATTCGCCCAGAACGTATCTTAAAGTCATACATTGGTTTATTTTAGACAACATTTTATCAAAGGTAAAAAACAATGACTGCGTCACGGCATTCATTTCAGGAAGGGGTCCGTATTTCAACGCCCAGATGCACTCCGGCGCCCATCACATCTTTCAGACTGATTTAGAGGAATTCTTTCCGTCGATCAAAGTACAAAATGTCTATCGTATGTGGTTATCTATAGGCTACAATCAAGAAGTGGCCGAGCAGCTTTCGAACTTGGTGACTTATAGAGGCGAGCTTCCGCAAGGAGCGCCAACTAGCCCTGCTATATCAAATATAGTTGCCGGGAATTTAGATAAAAGACTTTTAAAACTTGCTTATGAGTATGGATATAAGTATACTCGATATGCCGACGATATTACTTTTTCCTCGAAAGAGCGTATTCCTTTAGAGTTTGCCGACGCGGTGAACGAACAGATTGTATTGGGTGGCTTTATTGAAAGCCGAAGGAAGAGGCGTTTCAAAGGCTTCGGCGCTGCAATGAATGTTACAGGGTTAAATATCAATGATTTTCCGCAGCCTCCCCGTGAATGGCGGAAGAGAACTAGGGCTTTGTTTCATCGCGCAAAATTAGACGCCGCGTTCGCAAAGGAAAATAGAGGAAAGATTGCTGGTAGTCTCGGCGTTTTGCATGCTGCGGGTTTACCATCCCAACATCCGCTAATTTTGAACGGCAAGGAAGCTCTTCTCAATAGTAAAAACTACTAACGCCCTACTTTCCCGGCCGCCCACTCTTTTTTGGCCGACGTCTCCGCTGGAGCTCTTCGCTCGGGTCTTCGTAGGAACCCCGGCCGATCTGCTCGCGCTTGACCGGCTTCGCGGAGTTCTCGCTTCCCTGTCGAGGATGCGCCTCTCCACGCCTCTTGTTTTCCGATCCCTCTCGCGCCTCGGGCGCTCGGCGCCTCTTGCTCGAATCATCCGGATCGGCCGGCTTTTCCGGGACGAGGCCGCGGACCGGTTTTTCGGTGCGGCCGACGGTCATTTCGTCGAGGTCGTTCTTGCGGAAGTAGCTGGTGGGGCTCTGCGATGGGTCTTGTTCTGTGCTCACGGGAGTCTGGTTTTCGCTCACGGGTGAGTCTTGTCTTGTACTCCCGGCCGTACCGCCCTTCGGGCTGGCCTCCGTACGGGGCGGCGCATCGGCGCCGGCGGGCGCTTGCCTGCTGCGCTTCGCTCGTTCTTTTTCCCCACCTTTTCTTCCGCGTTCGGCAGCCTTCGCCTCCTGCCGGGCCATGGGGTCGTCCATGGTTTCGAGTTCGGCGGCCTTGAGGCGTTTGATTTCGTCGCGCAGGCGCGCGGCCTTTTCGAAATCGAGGTCGGCGGCGGCGTCGCGCATGTCCTTTTCGAGGGCTTCGAGGTGGGCGGCCATGTTGTTGCCGACGAGGTGGCCGCCGGCGGCATAGCCCTTGCCGTTCTTGCCGCCTCCGGAAATGTCGGAGCGGACGTGGTCGCGCTCGTAGACGGAGTCGAGGATGTCGGAGATCTTCGCCTTGACGGATTCCGGCGTGATGCCGTGCTCCTCGTTGTAGGCGAGCTGCTTCTCGCGGCGGCGGCCGGTCTCGTCCATGGCGCGCTGCATGGAGCCGGTGACGTTGTCGGCGTAGAGGATGACCTTGCCGTCGACGTTTCGCGCGGCGCGGCCGATGGTCTGGATCAGCGACGTCTCGGAGCGCAGGAAGCCTTCCTTGTCGGCGTCGAGGATGGCGACGAAGCCGCATTCGGGAATGTCGAGGCCCTCGCGCAGCAGGTTGATGCCGACGAGGCAATCGAACGCGCCGAGGCGCAGGTCGCGGATGATCTCGATGCGCTCCAGCGTGTCGATGTCGGAGTGCATGTAGCGCACCCGGATGCCCTGCTCGTGGAGGTACTCCGTCAGGTCCTCGGCCATGCGCTTGGTGAGCACGGTGCACAGCGTGCGGTAGCCGGCGTCGGCCGTGGCGCGGATCTCGCCCAGCACGTCGTCCACCTGCGTCTTGGCGGGGCGGATCTCCACCGGCGGGTCGATGAGGCCCGTGGGGCGGATGACCTGCTCGGCGAAGACGCCGCCGGCCTGCTCCATCTCCCAGGCGCCGGGGGTGGCGGAGACGGCCGTCGTCGCCGGGCGCATGGCGTCCCACTCCTCGAAGCGCAGCGGCCGGTTGTCCATGCAGGACGGCAGGCGGAAGCCGTATTCGGCGAGCGTCGCCTTGCGGCGGAAGTCGCCGCGATACATGCCGCCGATCTGCGGAATGGTGACGTGGCTCTCGTCGACGAAGAGCAGCGCGTTGTCCGGGATGTACTCGAACAGGGTGGGGGGCGGCTCGCCGGGCTTGCGGCCGGTGAGATAGCGCGAATAGTTCTCGATGCCCTGGCAGGAGCCGGTGGCCTCCAGCATCTCGATGTCGAACTTGGTGCGCTGTTCGAGGCGCTGGGCCTCGAGCAGGCGGCCGGCGGCCTCGAGCTCGGTCAGGCGGCCCTTGAGCTCCTGCTTGATGGAGGCGATGGCCGTGTTGAGCGTCGGGCGCGGCGTGACGTAGTGCGAATTGGCGTAGATCTTCACCGACTGCATATCGCCGGTCTTGTGGCCGGTGAGGGGATCGAACTCGGTGATGGAATCGATCTCGTCGCCGAAGAGCGAGACGCGCCAGGCGGCATCCTCCAAGTGGGCGGGGAAGATCTCGATCGTATCGCCGCGCACGCGGAAGGAGCCGCGCTGGAAATCGGCGTCGCGGCGCTTGTACTGCTGGGCGACGAGATCGGCGAGGAGCTGGCGCTGGTCGATCTTGTCGCCGATCGCCATCTGGAAGGTCATGGCCGTGTAGGTCTCGACCGAGCCGATGCCGTAGATGCAGGAGACGGAGGCGACGATAATGACGTCGTCGCGCTCGAGCAGGGCGCGGGTGGCGGAGTGGCGCATGCGGTCGATCTGCTCGTTGATCGACGATTCCTTCTCGATATAGGTGTCGGAGCGCGGGACGTAGGCTTCCGGCTGGTAGTAGTCATAGTAGGAGACGAAGTACTCGACGGCGTTGTCGGGGAAGAAGTTCCGGAACTCCGAATAGAGCTGGGCGGCGAGCGTCTTGTTGGGCGCCAGGATGACGGCGGGGCGCTGCGTCGCCTCGATGACCTTGGCCATCGTGTAGGTCTTGCCGGAGCCGGTGACGCCGAGCAGCACCTGCGATCGCTCGTTCTCGTTGGCGCCGGCGACGAGGTCGGCGATGGCCGTCGGCTGGTCGCCGGAGGGCTGGTACTCGGTCTCCATGCGGATCGCGACGCCGCCCTCGGACTTTTCCGGGCGCGCGGGGCGGTGGGGCGTCCAGATCTGGCCGTTCTTGTGCAGCGGGTTGCCGGACTGGATGAGATCCGACAGCGCCTCGACCGTGGCGGTGGCGCCGGAGGGGGAGAGCTTCTCCGCATCCTCGAGGTCGACGTCCATGCCGGCGACCGCGTTGAGGCCGGCGCCGGCGCGGGTCTTGGGGTCGGTCGAGCCGCCCATGGAGGTGCCGCGGGCGGTCTTGGAGTAGGAGGAGGTGGAGGAGTCTTTCTTTGTCCTCGCGGCCGCACCGCGCTTCGCGCTGGCCTCCGGACGGGGCGCCGAACGATCGGCGGCGGCCGCTTGGCCTTGCCTCGCTTCGCTCGGGGTCGCCTCGTTGTCGGCGTCGGTTTGTTCGGTGCTGTCTTGTTTTTCGCTCACGGCCGTACGGGCTTCGCCCTGGCCTGCGCGGGCGCGGGCTGACCGGCCGGCGGACGCTTGTCCGCTGCGCTTTGCTCGTTCTTTTGTCCCCGCCTGTGCCTGACCGGCGTCCACGTTGCCGTCTTCGGCATCGTCGGTGCGGGCGGCGGCGCGGCGGCGGTGTTTGCCGGCCTTTGAGGCGACGTCGTGGCGGGTTTCGATGGATTCCGCTTCGGCCTCGCGGGCCATCTGTTCGGCCCAATCGGCGACGCCGCCCTTCAGGGGTGCGCCCTCGAAGGGAGCCTGCGGGGCCTCCCCGAAGCCGGTTTCGTCTTCGCGGGTCTTGGTCTTCGATGCTCGGGCCATGGCGGCAATATGGAGAGAGTCGAGGCGCGAGGAAAGGGCGGCGCGATCATGAAAAAGGCCGCCGGTTGCCTCCGGCGGCCCGCATCGAAAGCCGGCCGGGCGATATCAGCAATTGCCGTGATGGCGCAGGTAGCCGCCCCGGCAGCGATTGTCGTCGCGATGTCCGAAATGGCGGCCCCGGTAATGGTCGCGACCGCGATGATGATCCCGGCCCCGATAATGGCGACGGTCGTAGCGCCCGTGATGGCGATCATGACGGTAGTGTCGGTAGTGGTGATGATCGCCGCCGATCAGCGCGCCGCCGATGACCGCGCCGGCGATGAGCGGAATGCCGATCTCGGCGCCGTAGTTCGAATAGGCGCGGCGGCGATACTGCCCTTCGCGCTGGGCGAGGTAGTGCGACGAGGCCCAGCCGTCGCGGCCGCGCCAGTGCACGCGACACCAGTTGTAGCCGCGCGTGCAGCCGACGACGTCGACGATCGCCCCGTTCGGCATGGCGGCGATGCGCGCATAGCCGGTGCCGGGGCCCGTGCGCAGGTTCAAGTCGTTGGTGACGAGCGCCGACGCGGCAAAGGCCGAACTCGCCGTCAGCATGGCGGTGGCGAAAGCCACGGCTTTCATGAGCATCTTCATCGTATTCCTCCTGGCGCCGCTGCCCGCTCGCATGCCGGCCCCGCTTTGCCGCCCCTACGGATGAAAGGGTAACGCGGTCGGCCGTCATGGCAACCCGTTTCCGCGGCAGAGCCCGCGGCACCCATCCGGTCCGGTGTTCCGGTACGCACGGCTTGCCCGTTCCGCCAGCACGCAGATCGTCGCAGGATGCCCCAACGAACGGTTGCAGCGATTTGCGCCGTCAGGTGTTTGGTGTATATCGGGCGCGGAAACTCAGAAGCCTGCCGGGAGGAGCTCGACACCGCCATGGATCCGAGCAAATTGCGTTCACGCGCCTGGTTCGACAACCCGGACAATCCCGACATGACGGCGCTCTATATCGAGCGCTACATGAATTTCGGCATCAGCCGGGAAGAACTGCAGTCGGGCAAGCCGATCATCGCCATCGCGCAGACGGGCTCGGACCTCAGCCCCTGCAACCGGCACCATCTGGAACTGGCCAAGCGCGTGCGCGAGGGCATTCGCGAGGAGGGCGGCATTCCGCTCGAGTTCCCGGTGCATCCGATCCAGGAGACCGGCAAGCGCCCGACGGCCGCGCTCGACCGCAACCTTGCCTATCTCGGGCTCGTCGAACTGCTCTACGGCTATCCGATCGACGGCGTCGTGCTGACGATCGGTTGCGACAAGACGACACCCGCCTGCCTGATGGCGGCGGCGACGGTGAACATTCCCGCCATCGCGCTTTCCGTCGGGCCGATGCTGAACGGCTGGTTCCGTGGCCAGCGCACCGGTTCCGGCACGATCGTGTGGAAGGCGCGCGAGATGATGGCCGCCAGCGAGATCGACTATGCGGGCTTCGTGGAACTCGTCGCCTCGTCCGCGCCGTCGACGGGCTACTGCAACACGATGGGCACGGCGACGACGATGAACTCGCTCGCCGAAGCGCTCGGCATGCAGCTTCCGGGCTCGGCGGCGATCCCGGCACCCTATCGTGACCGGCAGGAAATGGCTTGGCGCACGGGCAAGCGGATCGTCGGCATGGTGGAGGAGGATCTGAAGCCTTCCGACATCCTGTCGCGCGAATCCTTCGTCAACGCGATCCGCGTGAATTCGGCGATCGGCGGCTCGACCAACGCGCCGATCCATCTGAACGCGCTCGCGCGCCACGTCGGCGTGGAGCTTTCCATCGACGACTGGCAGACCGAGGGCGAGGACATTCCGCTGCTCGTCAATCTGCAGCCGGCCGGCGAATATCTCGGCGAGGACTACTACCATGCCGGCGGCGTGCCGGCCGTGGTCAACCAGCTCATCGGCCAGGGGCTGATCCATGTGGACGCGAAGACGGTCTCCGGCCGCTCGATCGGCGAGAACTGCCGCGGCGTGGAGATCGTCGACGAGAACGTGATCCGCCCCTACGACCGACCGCTGAAGGAGCGCGCCGGGTTCCGTGTGCTCAAGGGCAACCTCTTCTCTTCGGCGATCATGAAGATGAGCGTGATCTCGCCGGAGTTCCACGAGCGCTACCTGACGAACCCCGACGATCCATATGCCTTCGAGGGCAGGGCGATCGTCTTCGACGGGCCGGAGGACTACCACGCGCGCATCGACGATCCGAAGCTCGAGATCGACACGAGTTCGGTGCTCTTCATGCGCGGGGCGGGGCCGATCGGCTATCCGGGCGCGGCGGAAGTCGTGAACATGCGGGCACCGGACTACTTGATCAAGAAGGGCGTCCATTCGTTGCCCTGCATCGGCGACGGGCGGCAATCGGGAACGTCGGGCAGCCCGTCGATTCTCAACGCCTCGCCGGAGGCGGCCGCCGGCGGAGGGCTGGCTCTCCTCATGACGGGCGATCGCGTGCGCATCGACCTGAAGAAATGCACGGCGGACATCCTGATTTCCGACGCGGAACTGGAAGAACGCCGTACTGCGCTCGAGGGGAAGGGCGGGTATCCCTTCCCCGAACACCAGACGCCGTGGCAGGAGATCCAGCGCGCCATCGTCGGCCAGATGGAAACCGGCGCCGTACTCGAACCGGCGGTCGCCTATCAGCGCATCGCCCAGACCAAGGGTATTCCGCGCGACAATCACTGAGGATGTGTTTGACGCGTGTCGACTGTGACCGACGGCGTGCGTGCGGCACGTTTCGCCGCCGGTAACGCTGGTGCCGGTCGGCCGTACGGCATGCGGGGGTCGACATGCCGTCGCACCCGCGCCAACGAGGGAACCATCACGGGTTTCGGCGGGTTCGCCGGACGATCCGCCTTCCGGGACGCGCCGTGCCATGACCGTCATCCACGCCCTGATCGGGACCGACGCCCACCACATCCTATGGTGGCAGGAATGCGTGCGCGCGGTGCTCGCCTTCGTGCTCGGCCTGGCGATGATCCGGTTGCTTGGTCGGCGTGCCTTCGGCGAGCAGACGCCGCTCGACATCCTCGTCGCGGTCATCATGGGATCGAACCTCAGCCGCGCCATGACGGCCAACGCCGCGTTCTTTCCGACCATCGCCGCAAGCTTCGTGCTGCTCCTGGTCTACTGGCTCTTCGCACACGCAGCGGCGCGCTGGCATCCCCTCGGCTTCATCATCAAGGGTACGTCCGTAACGCTGGTAAGTGACGGCGAACTCGACCGTGGGGCGATGCGACGGCATGGGGTGAGCGAGGCGGATCTCGCCGAGGCGGCACGGCGTAGCGCGATCGCTGGCGTCGACGAGTTGCACGAGGCCAGGCTGGAGCGCAGCGGCAAGATCTCAGTGATCCCGCGGTCGTAGAGCGGTCTATCCTTCGTCGGAATGGCCGACAATGTCGCTTTCGCGCGGCATTGGAATCGGAAACGGTCGAAAGGACGGCCAACGCTTTTCACCGTTGTCCTGGGGCTCGACCCGAGGATCCGACCCCGTCGGAATACGCGCGGCGTATCGGATCGAGTTCGGGCGGTAGGGCACTGCGGGCACCCGATACTGCAATCGTGGTGAGGGGTGATTGGATCCTCGGGTCAAGCCCGAGGATGACGTTCGTGGGTGGGGATGATGTCGTGAAGATCGAGAGCGTAAGGCGGTTGTCTTCGGAACCGGTGCGTGTTTTCCACGGAGAATAAACGGTTCTTATGCGCCACGGCTTTCGGCAGGACGCGGGGTGGACCGGCGAGCCCGTGCGTGCGGCGGACGAACGCATCGCGGGCTCATCTTCGCTTTCTGCCCGGCCGGCGGCGATCCGGCACGATGCGCATGGTGCGCGGATTGCCTTTTCGCGGGTCGAGCGGCATGATCGGACACGGCGCGTCCGTATGCGGCGGAATCGCGCCTACCGGCCGCGGGACGCGTGCGCCGCGTCACATTGCCTTCCCCACTAGGCGCTTAGCCGGCCGGAGGCTAGGTTCCGACCGAACGCGACCAGGCCGAACGCGACGGGGCACGACACGCATGGACAAGCAGGAATCACGCGCGGCGGGTACGTTGGCGGCGGTCTTTTCGGTCCGCCTCCTCGGGCTCTTCATGATCTACCCGGTCTTCGCCGACTACGCGCAGGGCCTGCAGGGCGCGACGGCCTATACGATCGGGCTCGCGCTCGGCATTTACGGGCTGAGCCAGGGGCTGCTGCAGATCCCGTTCGGGCTGATCTCGGACCGGGTGGGGCGCAAGTCGATGATCGTGCTCGGCTTCGTGCTGTTCATCATCGGCAGCGTGATCGCGGCGCTCTCCGGCTCGATCTGGGGCGTGGTCGTCGGGCGCGTGCTGCAGGGGGCGGGCGCCGTCGGTTCCGTCATCCTCGCGCTGGTCGCGGATCTGACGAGCGAGGACAACCGCACCAAGGCGATGGCGACGGTCGGCATCACGATCGGCGTCGCCTTCATGGTGGCCGTGGTCGCCGGACCGATCGCTGCGAGCCTGATCGGCGTTTCCGGCATCTTCTGGCTGATGGCGGTCCTCGGCTTCGTCGGCATCGCAATCACGCTCTTCATGGTGCCGCAGCCCGAGGCGAGCGTCTCGCACCGCGACGCGCAGGCCGTGCCGGCGATGCTCGGGCGGGTCCTGAAAGATCCGGAACTGCTGAGGCTCGATTTTGGCATCTTCGCGCTGCACGCCATGCTGACGGCGAGCTTCCTCGTCGTGCCGGACCTTCTCGATCGCTCGCTCGGCCTGACGGCGCACAACCAGTGGATCGTCTACCTTCCGGTGCTGGTCGTCTCGGTGGTCGTCATGGTGCCGGCGATCATCGTCGCGGAGAAGTACCGGCACATGAAGGGCGTGCTCGTCGCCGCAATCGCCGCGATGGCGGTTGCGGAAATCGTGCTGATGCTCGCGGGAACGAACGTCGCCGGGCTGCTGATCGCGTTGACGGTGTTCTTCGCCGGCTTCAACGTCATGGAGGCGAGCCTGCCTTCGCTGGTGACGAAGACGGCGCCGGCACTTGCCAAGGGCACGGCGTCGGGCGTCTATTCGTCCTCGCAGTTCATCGGCATCTTCATGGGTGGCGTCTTCGGCGGCTGGGCGCACAAGGTCGCCGGCGATCCGGCCGTGTTCGCGCTGTCGGCGGCCGTGGCGCTGGTATGGCTCGGGCTCGCCGTGACGATGCGCCAGCCGAGCTACCTCTCGACGCGTCTCGTGCGCATCGACGGGACGGGCGACACGGAAAAGCTCGCCGAGCGGCTGCGCCAGGTGCCGGGCGTCGCCGAGGCGGTGGTGATCGCCGAGGAGAAGCTCGCCTATCTCAAGGTCGATTCGCGCGCCTACGATCAGGAGGCCGCGGTTTCCGCGACCCAGGCCGCCTGAGTAGGCCGGCTTCAGGCGTTCGGCAGCAGGGCTTTGACGACGGCCCGATCGAAGCCTTCCGGCGACCGGCGGTCCTCTATGAAGCCGAAGCCCTGATCGAGTTCCCAATACGTCCAGCCGATGCCGTGCCTTTCGGCCGCCCGCCTTACGGCGCGGATCCAGGCGGTTCGGCTTTTCTCGTCGGCGCAGAAGTCGAGAACGCCGAACTCGTTCAGGATCACCGTCTGGCCGTGGCGTTCGGACCAGTTCGAAAGGCCCGCGAAATCGCTCTCGATCGCGCTTGGCGTCCAAGGGTCCGAAAACGCGTCGTTCAGCATCTTCAGGGCCTTCGCGTCGTCGTTTGCCTTCAACTCGCGAGCGAGCGCTTCCACGCGCGGATCGTCCCGGCGCGCGGGGAAGGGCAGGTTTTTCAGGCGGGCAAGCGGTGAATCGTTCCAGCTCTCGCACTGATGCGTAAAGGCCATCGGCGAATAGTAGTGCGCGGCGGCGACCGCGTTGTCGTCGGCGAGCGGCGGCGTGCCGTCGAATTCCCAGACGCCCTGATACCGCGCCGGACCCCAGATCAGCGTATGGTACGGGCATTGCGCGCGGATCGCCTTGGCGAGCGCGTCGCGCAGGGCGAGCCAGGCGTCGGGCTCCATCGGCGGCTCGTTCAGCAGTTCGGCCGCGACCTTGCCGGCGGGAAATTCGGCGACGACCGGAGCGAGCGCGCGCCATGCCGAGCGGACCATGTCGGCACCGCGTTTCGGGTCGTTCTCGAGCGCATCCGAGAGCGCGCCGGAAGGGTGCAGGTCGGCGGATACGGTGTAGCCCGCGTGGGTAAGAAGGCCGAGTGCGCCGCGAACCCGCGTGGCGGCATCCGAGGCCTTGCTGCCGCCCGCCGCGAACGGATTGCCGTCGATCGGCAGGCGAATCGAGCGGAAGCCGAAACGGGCGAGCTTTTCGAGCACGGGCCGGCTCGGTGCCTTGCCTTCATCCGTATCCGTCCATCCGGGCAGATTGAAGCCGTGCGAGGGGGCAAGGGGCTTGCCGGCCGCCGAGGCTCGGGCTGCCGTCAGCAGCGGTGCGCCGGCCGCGGCGAGCGCGAGCGTGGTGAAACGCCGGCGGTCGAGCGTGGGGAAGGCGCGCGTTTGGGCCAACGGATCAGCCCAGTCCATGCCCTTGGCCACCGGCGCGGCGTTCGTCGTCCTTTCCGGAGGAGACGAGGCGCGGGCGGAAGCCGGAATGGTCGCCGGCGTCGCTGCGTTCGACGACGATCACCGCGCGCTGCGGACCGGTGCCATCGTCGTCGCGCGCGCCGAGATCGTCGGCTGCCCGCTCTTTCGCGGTGGTCGAGGCGAAGGCGGTGATCGCGAGATCCGAGATCGCCTCGATGCGCGCGAAGCTCTCGTCGCGCGAGGAGGTGGACGCGGCGACGATGACGACGAAGTCGAAGTCGTTGCCGATCTGATCCAGCAATGCGTGGATATCGTGATAGCCTTCGGTGCCTTCCGCGTCGCGGGCGAGCACGATGGTCTCGAGGCCGCTCGCCTGATCCGTGAAGATTGCCGTTCCGCGGCGCGCCGAAATGGACGAGGCGGCGCCGGGCTGGTCGTCGTCGGCGGCGACCTCCACGACGAGCACGCGCTCGTCGAGCTGGCGCAGGCCGAGGCCGACGAGGGCGGCGGCGAGCTTGTGCTCGGACCCTTCGACGAGCGGGGCGACGGACAGCACGAAGGGTTCGGCGTGATCGTCGAGCCGGCCGAGGATGCGGCGCAGGAGCCGCAGCACCTGGAGCGAGGTTTCCGACTGCTCGGAACCGGCAAGCTCGCGGCGCAGCGTGCGGATGCCGGTGCGCGCCGAGGCCGTCGCTGCGATCGGCAGCGTATAGACGCCGAGATCGGCGATGGCTTCGCCGGCCGTTCGCTCGTTTGCGACCGCCGGTGCGGCAAGGGCCGGCGCGGCGGTGGAGACGGCGAGCGCATGGCGGGCATCGCCCTCCCGCCAGCCGCTCGGCGTCGTTTCCGGGCCGGATGCCCTCGCCATTTCGCCGTGGTCGCCCTTCGGCCCGAGAAGCAGGGCGAGGCTGCAGCCGGCCAGAAGGCCGAGCACGCCGCTGACGGGCAGGATCAGCCCCGTCTTCGGCCATGTCGGCGAAACGGGCGGTGCCGCGCTTTCGATGACGCGCACCTGCGAAAGCTGCATGCCCTTGAGCTGCGAGGTCTGCTGCGAGCGCTGCAGGAAATCGTCGAGGACGCTGCGCGAGGCGTCGGCGTTGCGCTGGAGTTCGCGCAGCTTCACGCGGTCGAGGTTTGCCGTGTCGGTCTGCGCGCGCAACTCGGAAAGCTGTGCCTTCAGCTTGTCGACGTTCGTGGCGGCAAGGTCGCGATCGGCCTTGAGCTTGCGCGTGATGCGCTCGGCTTCCTGCGAGGCGAGCCCTTCTACCTTGGAGAGCTGGGCCCGCAGGCGGCGCACGCGCGGGTGGCGGTCGCCGTAGTTCGAGCGCGCGTTCGCCAGCGCCGTGGATGCGCTGTTGTACTGCTGGCGAAGGGTCTGGGCGGTCGGCGAATCGAGGATGTCGGCGAGCTTGCCGAGGTCTTCCGGCGAATGCCCCGCATCGAGCGCCTGCTGGTAGCGGTCGCTCGCCTGGTCCGCACGGTCGCGGGCGTTGCCGAGGCGGGTCGTGAGCTGGTCGATGCGCGACTGCAGGGTGCCGCCGGAGTCCGGATCGTAGAGGTCGTGCTTGTCCTTGAAGTCCTGGACCTTGCGGTCGGCGTCGGCGACGTTGCCCTGAAGACCCTTGATCTTCGTATCGAGGAAGCGGGTGACTTCGCTGTTGGCCGTCTGCTGTTCGCTCTCGAGGGAAGCCTTGTAGCGCGCGACGATGGCATTGGCGACCGCGGCGGCACGTTCGGGTACGAGCGAGGAGACGGACACGTCGATGACGTAGGTCAGCCCCTCGCGGTTGACCGTGACGTGATCGCGGAAATTCTGGAAGGCGGCGGCCTTGGAAACCGGTTCCGGCTGCGAATAGAGGCTCTCGATCTTCGCCTTCAGGCCGCGATCGGTGTATTCAGGTGCATCCGCGAGCCCTTGTGCGTCGAAGACCTTCTTCAGGAGGTCGCGCGAACCGATAACGGATACTTGGCTGGCGATCTGTGCGCTGTCGGCGCCGAAGCCCGGCAGGACGCCGTCGAAATTGGTCGCCTTGGAACTGCGCGGATCGACGAGGATCGAGGCGTTGGCGGTGTAGATCGGCGGCGTCAGCGCGACGTAGGCGACGGCCACGGCGACGAGTGCCACGATCGTCGCCAGGACGAGAAGCTTGCGCTGCCACAGCGTACGGACGAGGGCACGAACGTCGAGGAGTGGCGGCAGGCCGTGATCGGTCCGGCTGGTATCGGTCATGGTCGCTTTCCCTGCGCACTGCGCTTGCCCGGCATGCGCGGCGCTGCAGGCGACCGGCATGAAACGGGACGAATGCACCCTTCCTACAACCGATCCGTTTAAAGAGACTTTACCCGATCGTGCCTACAGTACGGGGCAAAACGAAAAGGGCGGGCACCGACGTGGCTTCGATCGTCGACATCGTGACAGGAAAGACGCCGCTCGGCGCGCTGATGCGGGGCGGGGCGCTTGCCGGTGCCATCAAGCTTTCCAGCGCCGGCCTTTCCTTCCTGATGTTCGCGGCGATCGCCATGGCGATGGATCCCCGACAGTTCGGCCTGTTCAGCGCGACCTTCGCGGGCGCGAGCCTCGTCTCCTTCTTCGCAAGCATCGGCCAGCAGTCGACGGTCCTGCGCTTCTGGCCGCAATATGCCGAAACGGGCGACCTTCCATCGGCGCATGCCTTCATGGCACGCGCGATCGCCGTCGCATTCGCAGGCTCGCTCATCGCCGCACTCCTGACGTTCGCCGTCGGCTTCGTACCGTGGATCGGGTCGGATACGCCGGAATGGCGTTCGCTCTGCATGACGGCGGGGCTGCTCGGCTTTGCGCTTTCCTGGTCGGAATTTCTCTCGGGCGCGCTGCGCTCGAAGAGCGTGCTGGTCTTCGCGCTCCTGCCGCGCGACGTGATCTGGCGCGCCGTGGTCATCGCGCTGGTGGCGGCCGGCGCCGGCATGGGCATGCACCTTCATGCGGCGACGATCACGCTCGTCGCCGGGACGACGCTTCTCCTCGTCACGTTGCCGCAGACGGTGCAGCTCCTCGCGCAGACCGTGCGGGCGGATCGGGGCACGCTTTCGCCCGGTCAGCGGCGCGAGTTCACGCAGGTGACGCTCGGCCTGTGGGGCGCGACGTCGCTTCCCGCGGGCCTCGGGCAGGTATCGACGCTGCTCGTGGCAGCGATCCTCGGCCCCACGCTCGCCGGCCCGATCTTCGTTGCCGAACGCACGACGCGGCTCGCCGCGCTTGCCCTTTCCGGCATCAATCAGGCGCTCGCACCGCAGATTTCCGCTTCCTTCTACGGCGGCGATCGCGAGCATCTGCAGAAAATTTCAGGGCTCACCGCGCTCGGCGGCTTCGCCGTGGCGGCGGCGACGCTGGTTGTCTTCGTCTTCTTCGGCCGGTTCGTGCTGGCGATCTTCGATCCGTCCTACGCCACGGCGACGATGCACGCCGTACTCGTGCTCTTCGCGCTCGGGACCGCCGTGGCGACTGCCTGCGGACCCGTGAACCTCGTCATGCAGCTCACCGGCCTGCAGGGGACCCTCCTCAACCTGGTGGTGGTCGCGAACCTCGTCGGGCTTGCGGCAACGGCGCTCGGGACCTGGCTTTTCGGGCCGCTCGGGGCAGCCGCCACCATGGGCGCGACGGTCGCCATCTGGAACGTCATCGCCGTCGTGCTTGCGCGAAGGGCGATCGGCGTCGACACCTCGCTCCTCGGTCTGTCGGGCTTCGTACGCCCGCCAGCCGAGGCGGCACATTGCGAGCGCAGCGCATGAGAATCGTACAGGTTCAAACGCAGGCCGAGGCGGCCGGGGCACAACGCGTTTCCGACATGGTGGGTGCCGGGCTCCGGGCGCGCGGCCATTCGGTGCGCACCGTCTTCATGTACCGGAAGACCGACGCCTACGACGCCGATCCATACGCCGACTTCGTCCTTCAGGAGGCCCCGGCGGGCGCGTTCGGGCGCATGCGCGCGGTCGCCGGCCTCGTGCGCTATCTCCGTGCGCAAAAGCCGGAGACGGTCATCACCTACCAGCACTACGGCAATCTATTCGGCACGTTCGCGGCTCGGCTCGCCGGCGTGCCGCGCATCGTCGCCAACCAGAGCAGGCAGCCGCAGACAAAGGGGGTTTCCGGCCTGATCTCGCAGGTCGACAAGGCGATGGGCACCGCCGGTCTCTACCACGCCAACATCGTCAATTCGGCCTGGAACGAAGCGCAGTTCGCCGGATTTCCTTCGCGTTATCGCGCACGTCTGAAACGGATCGATCACGGCGTGGAGCGTGCCGACATGCTCCACGACAAGGCATCCGCCCGCGAGCGCTTCGATCTGCCCGGCAATGTACCGCTTGCCGTCACGACGGGCCGGCTCGTCGCGGGCAAGAACCAGATCGCCCTTCTTGGCGCCTTGCGGAAGGAAGGCGATCTGCACGCGGCGATCGCCGGTGTGGGACCGGACCGCGAGGGGCTCGAAGCGTTCGCCCGCGAGAACGGCATCGCCGAACGGGTGCACTTCGTCGGCGAATTGTCCCCGCAGGAGGTTCGAGCGTTTCTCGCAGCCGGCGATCTTTACGTCTTCGCCTCTCGCTCGGAAAGCTTCGGGCTTTCCGTCGTCGAGGCGGCGATCGCCGGTCTGCCGATCGTCTCGTCGAACCTCGACGTGCTGCGGGAGGTGCTGACGACCGACGATGGAGAAACGGCGGCGATCTTTGCCGAGACCAACGACGCGGCCGGCATGGCGGCGGCGATCGCGCGCCTGCGGGCGGACCCCGCGCTCGCGGCCCGATTGTCCGCTGCCGGCAGGCGGCTTGTGGAACGCTATGCGCCGGAGCGCATGTGCGCGGGCTACGAAGCGTTGCTTACGCCGTAGACCCCCGAGGGGCCGCTTTTCCCGCTATCGCTTTCGCATGGGCGCGATGCCGTCGATCACTTCCAGCGGACCGGCGCGGTTCAGCGTATGGACCATCGGGTGCGGCCAGTCGCCGGCCGTGCCGATGGCCAAGGGCTTGCCGAAGCGCACGGCCTGCGTGTCGAGCCGTTCAAGCGCCGCGAGGCCGAGCCCGCCGCCATAGCCGAGCGTTCCGTCCTGAACCGGCAGGGCAAGCCGGCCATTCGCCATGACGAACGCTCCACCCGGCCTGGCGCGCCTTCGATCGATGAGGATCGGGTTCGCCGGATGGGCATGCCACGGGCCTTCGAGGCGATCGGCGTGGAAGACGACCATCGTGTCCGACGTGCTGCCGAAACCGTCTCGTTCGCTCGCCACGAGCCACAGAAGGCCGTCGTGTTCGAGCAGCGTCGCGTCCGAAATCTCCCGGTCCTCGACAAGGGTCGCGGCCGGTCGCCAGCGATCGGGGAACGGATCGGCGCGATAGAGGGTCAGGCGGCGGCTCTGGCTCGCCTCGGGAAGCATCCAGATCGCGCCGTCGCGGGCAAAGACCTGCGGATAAGAAAGGTGGTGCGCCTCTTCGAGCACCGGACGCGGCTGCGAAGTGCGACCATTCCCGTCGAAGGCGACGTGGGAGATCACGGCCTTGCCGGTGGCGTGCGGATAATCCTCGACGAAGAGATGAAAGCCGTTTCCGTCGTTAAACGCGAACGGATCGGCGAAAAAGCGCGTGCCGTCGTCGGGTAGAACCTGCCACCCGGTGCCGAGCGCACCGGTTTCGGCGACGCCCGGGCCTTCGTGGAAGCGATAGCCGACCCGCCAGTGCGCCTGCCGGTAGCGGGCCCGGCGGAGAACCTCGCGCGCGAGACGGGGGGCACCATGCGAGAGGTATTGCAGGGCAAAGGACGAAACGGCGGGGCCCTGCCCCGGCACCGCGGTTTCCGGCGCAACGACGTCCGCGGCTGGATCGAGTGCGGCGACCTGAGCGACGACGAGGGTGACGGCGCGTGCGAGGACGTCTTCCAGCGCCAGGGCGACGGAGGAGGGCGTATCGACCATCGGGGCCGCGTGGGCAACGGGCATGCCGTCGCGAAGCAGCGTGATCTGCGGCAGGTCGCCGGCGGCAAGCGTCGCCGCGGCGTCGGCTTCGAAGCTCCGCCCGGAAGCGGCGAGCGCGAAGGTGGTCGCCGCGGCGTTCTTTCGCTGTCCGGCGAGATCCACGACGAGGTCGACGGGTCGGTCGTTTCCGCTGGCGGCGATCGGCGCACGCACGGCGAAGAGCGGCTCGCTTCTTCGGCCGGCCATTCGCCATTCGAACGCAAGGCTTGCCGCCGCGATGACGGGCCATGCGGCACGCGGCTCCTCGACGAGGCGCACCGTTACGGCATGGCCGACTGCGGCCAGACGTTCGCAGATTTCGACCTGCCAGCGCCGCGGACGACGCGACGGCACGTGAATTTCGATGCCGGGCATGGGTCTCCTCGCGGAACGGATACGGTCACCGTTCCACCATGGCGCGAAAGCGTTACGCCACGGTTTCGCGATCGCCGAAACGTGGCGTTACGCCGAGCGGCGGAGCATGGCGAGGAGCGCGCGGGGATTGGTGGCGAGGTAGCGTCCGGCGAGGCGGCGCGGTTCCTGCATCATGCGCCACAGCCATTCGAGGCTCATGTGCTGCAAGACGAGCGGGGCGCGGCGGGTCTTGCCGGCCAGATGGTCGAACAGGCCGCCGGACGTCTTGATCATGCCGACATTCGGCAGGCGGTGGCCATGCTCGCGCATGAAGCGCTGCTCCAGCGGAACGCCGAGGCCGAGCCAGAGAACGTCGGGCGCGAGCGCGTCGATCTGGGCGAGCTTGGCGAAAAGGGCCTCGCCTTCGAGGTAGCCGTGCGAGAAGCCGACGACGTCGAGCTGCGGATAGGCCGCGCGTGCGACGTCCACGGCCTTTTCGACATGATGCGGCGTGGCGCCGAACATGTAGAAGCGTTCGCCACCGGTCTCGGCAAGGCGCGCCGCATCGTGGAAGAGGTCGGTGGTCGCGACGCGCTCCGGCAGCGAGACGCGGCACAGAAGCCGGGAGGCGAGCACCAGGGACTGGCCGTCGGCGACGATCTGGTCGGCCTCGGCGAAGAGGGCCGCGATCGCGTCGTCGCGGTCGCAGTGTGCAAGCACTTCGCCGTTGGCGGAGGTATAGGCGAGGGGGCGATCGCCGCGGGGATGCTCGCGGGCGGCCCTCAGCATCATCCGGGCAGCGTCGGCGCGATCCAGCACCGCGATCGGCAGTCCGCCGACGGTGATCGTCTCGCGCCCGTGTGCCGCCGTCTGCCGGAGAGAACGAGCCGGTACCCTGACATTTTCCACGCTCGACATGCGCTGCTCGTTTGTTCCGATCACAGACGCATGTGCGCCCCCTCTCAAAACTGTAGGGGAGCGTTCGGGGAAAAGGAAACCGTTGTTGCGGAAAGGGTTAAGCGACGGTTGAGGGCGTGCCGGGATGGACGCAAGCGAACGGCGAAGGCGTGCGGGCGACATGCCTTCGCCGTCGGCCGGGCGGCAGGATCAGCCTTCGTCGACGAAGGCGTCGAACGCTGCGGCGTAATCCGGATGCCAACGCGAAAGCGGCGGACGGTTTTCCGCGATGTCGCCGGCCGCCCACAGGATGCGGCGCTCATCGAGCCTGCGCGTCACGTCGTTGTCCGGGCACAGGATGTAGAAATCGTCGGCGTCGAGACGCTCGAACATGAAGTCGATCGTCTGTTCCGGGGTCCAGGCGGCGTCCGGCTTCTCGCTTTCGCCGGGTCGGGTGAGGGGGGTGAAGACGAAGCCCGGGATGAGCATGCGCGCCTCGACGCGGCAGCCTTCCCGGTTGCGCAGGTCGTGCTGCAGCGCTTCGGAGAACGCCTTCACGCCGGCCTTGGCGACATTGTAGGCCGGGTCGCCGGGCGGCGTCGTGATGCCCTGCTTGGACCCGGTGTTGATCACGAGCCCCTCGCGCCCGCGCTCGATCATCGCCGGCACGAAGGTCTGCGCGACGTTGACGATGCCCCACAGATTGACGTCGATGACGTGCTGCCAGTTCTGGCGCGGGCCAAAGACGTCGCTGCCGGGCTGCACGCCGGCATTGTTCATCAGGACATCGACGCCGCCGAAGCGCGCGCGGATATCCTCCTCGATCCGGGCGACGGCTTCGAGCCGGGCGACGTTGACCTCGAATGCCGCGACTTCGGCGCCCTCGGCCGCTTCGTCGGCGACGGCCTCGCGCGCTTCGGCAAGCCGTTCGTCGCCGAGATCGACGATGCACACGGACATGCCGAGGCCGGCGAAGCGCTTGGCGGCGGCAAGGCCGATCCCCGATGCGCCGCCGCTGACGAGGGCGACGTTTCCGGAAGCAAGGGCTGGATGCATGGTCGAGACTCCGTTCGTGGTCTTGCGAATGGGCACGGCTCGGTGCGCCGGCGGCGCGAGTGGCCGAAGCGCTTTCCGATCGCGTTCGAACCGGCATATGGCGCGGCCTGCCGCGCGTGGAACCGGGCCCCTTCACAAAATGGCGATGCAAGAGAATCTTGCGGAATGTTCACGTGCCAAATCCGCAAGAACACTATATAGTTCATCGAAGGGCGAATCGGAGAGACTTTAACCGGCACGAGAGTGATGCCGATGCCAACGTCTCGGAATCCGGCTCGGGCACATAGGTCGCCCGTAAGTAACGAAAACGCCGCGCGCCAGAGAGCGCACGGGTTCCGATCGGCCAGCACTTCTGCCAGCGACGTCCTTCGTCTGTTTGGAACAGCGCGTTCTTGTCCCTGACCAAGACGACGGGAGAATTGCATGCCGATGCACGATACCGATGTTTTCGATCTTTTTTCCGAACTTTACAGCCGCGAGCGCCACGAGGAGATGAGCTTGCAGGAATACCTGCTTGCTGCTCGTGACGACCCGTCGATGTACGCGACTGCGCCGGAACGCATGATGAAGGCGATCGGCGAACCCGCCCTGATCGATACCAGCGAGGACGCCCGCCTCGGCCGCATCTTCGCCAACCGCACGGTCAAGATCTATCCGGCGTTTGCCGACTTCTACGGAATGGAGGAGACCGTCGAGCGGATCGTCTCGTATTTCCGCCATGCCGCGCAGGGGCTGGAGGAGCGCAAGCAGATCCTCTACCTGCTCGGCCCGGTCGGCGGCGGCAAGTCTTCGCTCGCCGAGCGCCTGAAGCGGCTAATGGAAGAGCAGCCGATCTATACGCTCAAGGTCGGCGAGGAGATCTCCCCCGTCTTCGAAAGCCCGCTCGGCCTCTTTCGGCCGGACCGCATGGGCGACCTTCTGGAAGAAAAGTACGGCATCGCGCGCCGGCGGCTGACGGGGCTGATGTCGCCTTGGGCGACCAAGCGGCTCGATGCGCTGAACGGCGACATCTCGCGCTTTTCCGTCATCAAGCTCGTGCCATCGCGGCTGCGCCAGATCGGCATCGCCAAGACCGAGCCCGGCGACGAGAACAACCAGGACGTCTCCGCGCTCGTCGGCAAGGTCGATATCCGCCAGCTCGAGAACTTCAACCAGGCGGACCCGGACGCCTATTCCTATTCGGGCGGGCTGAACCGCACGACGCAGGGCATGCTCGAGTTCGTCGAGATGTTCAAGGCGCCGATCAAGGTGCTGCACCCGCTGCTGACGGCGACGCAGGAGGGCAACTACAACGGGACCGAGAACTTCGGCGCGTTCCCCTATCAGGGCATCGTGCTCGCGCACTCGAACGAATCGGAATGGCTGCAGTTTCGCAACAACCGCAACAACGAGGCCTTTCTCGACCGCATCCAGGTGGTCAAGGTGCCGTATTGCCTGCGCGTGACCGAGGAAAAGCATATCTACGAAAAGCTGCTTCGCGAGAGCGAGCTGGCAAGCAATTCCTGCGCGCCGGAGGTGCTCGAGATCCTCGCGCGCTTTTCCGTCGCGACGCGGCTTTCCGAGCACGAGAATTCGCCGCTCTTCACCAAGATGCGCGTCTATGACGGCGAGAATCTGAAGGATACGGATCCGAAGGCGAAGTCGGTGCAGGAGTACCGGGATGCGGCCGGCGTCGACGAGGGGATGACAGGCATTTCCACCCGCTTCGCCTTCAAGGTGCTTTCCGCGACGTTCAATTTCGACACCGCGCAGGTGGCGGCCGATCCGGTGCATCTGATGTACGTGCTCGAACAGGCGATCCGTCGCGAGCAGTTCCCGCCGGAGACGGAGGCGAAGTATCTCGACTTCCTGAAGTCCGAGCTCGCACCGCGCTACGCGGAGTTCATCGGCTACGAGATCCAGAAGGCGTATCTGGAATCCTACAGCGAGTACGGGCAGAACCTCTTCGACCGCTACATCGCCTACGCCGATGCGTGGATCGAGGACCAGGACTTCAAGGATCCCGATACGGGACAGATCCTGAACCGCGAGGTGCTCGATGCCGAGCTTTCGCAGATCGAAAAGCCCGCCGGCATCGCCAATCCGAAGGATTTCCGCAACGAGGTCGTGAAGTTCACGCTCAGGGCGCGGGCACGCAACGGCGGCAAGAACCCGTCCTGGACGAGCTACGAAAAGCTGCGCGAGGTCATCGAGAAGCGCATGTTCGGTCAGGTCGAGGATCTGCTTCCCGTCATCAGCTTCGGCTCCAAGAAGGACAGCGCCACCGAGAAGCAGCATTCCGAGTTCGTCAATCGGATGATGGAGCGTGGCTATACCCAGCGCCAGGTCCGCCGGCTGGTCGACTGGTACATGCGGGTCAACAAGGCGGGGTAGATCGATCCGCTGATCGGCCCCGTTCGACGACCGTCACGATGCGAAAGCCTGCTTCGGCAGAAAGGATCGGATGCCCAACTACATCGATCGCCGCCTCAATCCGAAGGACAAGAGCCTCGGCAACCGGCAGCGCTTCATTCGCCGGGCCCGCGACGAGCTGAAGCGAGCGATCAACGAGCAGATCCGCACCGGACGCATCGGCGATGCGGACGGCAAGCACTCCGTGCCGGTTCCCGTTCGCGGAACGAGCGAACCGTCGTTCTCGCTCGACCCGACGAGCGGCGAGCATGAACACGTGCTGCCCGGCAACAAGCAGTTCCGCCCCGGCGACAAGCTGCGCAAGCCGCCGGGCGGCGGGGGCGGGCAGGGCAGCGGCGGCGAACCGGGCTCGGGCGGGGACGCCGACGACGACTTCCGCTTCGTGCTCTCGCGCGAGGAGGTCATGGACCTCTTCTTCGAGGATCTCGAACTCCCCCACATGGTGAAGATGAACCTCAAGGAGGCGATCCGCTACAAGCCGCGCCGGGCGGGTTTCACCACCAGCGGATCGCCGACGAACATCAACGTCGCGCGCACCATGAAGAACAGCTTCGGCCGCCGGCTCGCGTTGAACCGGCCGAAACGCGAGGAGATCGACGCGCTTGTCGCACGCATCGCGGTAGAAGAGGCCAAGCCGAAGAGCGAGGCGCGCCGCCGTACGATCGCCGCCCTGACGGAAGAACTCGACCGGCTGGAACGCCGCCGACGCCGCGTTTCCTACGTCGATCCCATGGACATCCGCTTCAACCGGTTCGAGCAGCAGCCGATCCCGAACGCGAACGCGGTGATGTTCTGCCTGATGGACGTCTCCGGCTCCATGGGCGAGCGCGAGAAGGACCTCGCCAAGCGCTTCTTCGTGCTCCTGCACATGTTCCTGTCGCGGCGCTACGAGCGCACGGACATCGTCTTCGTGCGGCATACGCACGAGGCGAGCGAGGTGGACGAGGAAACGTTCTTCTATTCCACCCGATCCGGCGGCACGATCGTCTCCACCGCGCTTGCCGAGATGAAGCGCATCATCGACGAGCGCTATCCGTTCGACCAATGGAACATCTACGCCGCGCAGGCCTCGGACGGCGACAACAGCCGGGACGATTCGGGGCGCTGTATCGCCATGCTCGATCAGGACATCATGCCGCTGTGCCAGTACTATGCCTATGTCGAGATCATCGACCGACGCGAAAGCGACATCTTCCGCACGACGGAGAACGGAACCGCGCTCTGGAAGGCATACAAACAGGTGAGCGAAGCCTGGGAGACCTTCCAGATGACACGCATCGCCGAGCCGGCCGACATCTACCCGGTCTTTCGCGAGCTGTTCGCGAAGGATCAGTCCGTCGGGCACGGATAGACGGTTCGAGGAGGCGACGATGACTTCCCGCACCACCGGCGGCCTGCTCTTCGAGGGTTCGGACTGGACCTTCGACACGCTCTCGCGCAGCTACGACGCGATCGAGGAGGTGGCGAAGGAAGACCTCAAGCTCGACTGCTACCCCAACCAGATGGAGATCATCTCCTCCGAGCAGATGCTCGACGCCTATTCGTCGATCGGCTTGCCGCTGATGTACCGCCACTGGTCCTTCGGCAAGCATTTCGTCCAGGAGGAGACCGGCTACCGCAAGGGCCATCGCGGCCTCGCCTACGAGCTCGTCATCAATTCCAATCCCTGCATCGTCTACCTCATGGAAGAAAACACCATGGCGATGCAGGCGCTGGTGACGGCGCACGCCGCATTCGGCCACAACCATTTCTTCAAGAACAACTATCTGTTCCGGCAATGGACCGACGCGAACGCGATCCTGTCATACATGGCTTTCGCCAAGGACTATGTCGCGCGCTGCGAGGAACGCTATGGGCTTGCCGCCGTCGAATCGATCCTCGACGCCGCGCACGCGCTGATGGGGCAGGGCGTCTTCCGCTACCGAAGGCCGCCGCGCCTTTCGGCCGAGCGCGAACGGCTGCGTTCGCTGGAACGGCTGGAATACGAGGAAAAGACGTTCGACGACATCTGGCGCACGCTGCCGCAGCGCGCCGGCGAGGACGAACAGGGGGAGGGCGGGCTCGATGCGCAGGAACGCCGTCGCCGGCTGAAGCTTCCCGAAGAAAACCTGCTCTACTTCATCGAGAAGAACAGCCTGATTCTGGAACCCTGGCAGCGCGAGATCGTGCGTATCGTGCGCGTGGTGGCGCAGTATTTCTATCCGCAGCGCCAGACCAAGGTGATGAACGAGGGGTGCGCCACCTTCACGCACTACACGATCCTCAACACGCTTTTCGAGCGCGGCCGCGTCGACGAGGGCACGATGCTGGAACTGCTCGCGAGCCACGCCAACGTCGTCTTCCAGCCTGAGTTCGACGACCCGCGATACGGCGCGCTCAACCCGTACGCGCTCGGTTTCGCGATGATGCAGGACATTCAGCGCATCTGTACGGAGCCGAGTTCGGAGGATCGCGACTGGTTTCCCGACATCGCCGGCAATGGCGACTGGCGGGGCACGCTGCTCGACGCCTGGGAGAACCACCGCGACGAATCCTTCGTGCGCCAGTTCCTGAGCCCCAAGGTCATGCGCGATTTCCGCCTCTTCGCGCTCGGCGACGTGGAGGGCGCCAGCCATTACGAGGTGGCGGCGATCCATGACGAGCGCGGCTATCGCCGGGTGCGCTCGCTGCTGGCCGATTCCATGGATGTCGGCGCCAACCAGCCGGATATCCAGGTGGCCGACGCCGATCTGCTCGGCAACCGCCACCTCAAGCTCGTCCATACGGTGCGCCGCGGCGTCGAGCTTTCCGACCGCGGCCGCGAGGCGACGCTTCGCCACATCAACCGGCTGTGGGGCTACCGGGTCAGCCTCGTCAGCGTCGACGCCGAAACCGGCGAGGAACTGGACGAGTTCGCAGCCGGACCCGTATAGGTTTCGCAGGCACCCGAACCGCGGGCGCTCTCTGGAAGGCAGGTGCGTGCGCGATCTCCCGCGTGCCGCCGGCGAAGCGAGGCAGCGATGATCCGATTCTACTATCACCCGACGCCCAACCCGGCGAAGGTCGCCCTTTTCCTCGAGGAATCGGGAATGGACTACGAGGTCGTTCCCGTCGACACCCGCAAGGGCGAGCAGCACGCGGAAGCGTTTCGCAGGATCAATCCGAACGGCAAGCTGCCGGCGATCGTCGATACTGATGGGCCGAAGGGCGAAACGCGGCTGTTCGATTCCGGCGCGATCCTGCTTTACCTTGCGGAAAAGCACGGCGATTTCCTCGGCGAGCCGGAAGACCGCCCCGAGCTCCTGTCCTGGCTCTTCTTCGTCGCCACCGGGATCGGCCCCTATTCGGGGCAGGCCGTGCACTTTCAGATGGCCGCACCCGAAGGCATGGACTACGCGATCAACCGCTACCGGCGCGAGGTCGAGCGACACTACGCCGTGCTCGATGCGCATCTCGACGGACGGGAATTCATCCTCGGCGACGTCTATTCGATCGTCGACATGTCCGCCTGGGGCTGGCTCGACCGGGCGAACCGCGCACTGCCGGGTTCGAACGATGCGCTGGAGGCGTTTCCTAATCTTCGCCGGCTCTTCCATACGGTCGAGGCACGTCCGGCCGCCGCGCGGGCGCGCAAGGTCGGCGCCGACCATGCCTTCAAGACCGACATGGACGAGGATGCGCGCCGGGCGATGTTCCCGTCGAACTATCCGCAGGCCTCGTAGCGGCGCGCCTGACGAACCCCCGTGGCGTTTTGCTTCCCGCAACGCTTCGCCTTAACCTGCCGATCGCCGGCGCAGTGTGCGCCGGCGGAGGATCCCAACGAACCAAGCATCGGAAACGACCCATGAAACTGCTTCGCTACGGTCCGCGCGGGGGCGAACGTCCGGCGCTCGTCGACGCCGACGGCGCCATCCGCGACCTCTCCGGCCATGTCGACGACATCGCCGGCTCGACGCTTTCGCCGGACGCGATCTCCCGTCTGCTCGCACTCGATCCGGAAAGCCTGCCGCTCGTCGAGACGCCGGAGCGGATCGGTCCGTGCGTCGGGGCCGTCGGCAAGTTCATCTGCGTGGGGCTGAACTACGCCGACCATGCCGCGGAGACGGGGGCGGCGATCCCTGAGGAGCCGATCCTCTTCATGAAGGCCACGAGCGCGATCACCGGGCCGAACGACGATCTCGTCATCCCGCGCGGCTCGAAGAAGACGGACTGGGAGTGCGAGCTCGGCGTCGTCATCGGCACCGAGGCGCGCTACGTCGAAGAGGCGGACGCGATGGCGCACGTCGCCGGATACTGCGTCGTCAACGACGTCTCCGAGCGCGCCTTCCAGGCCGAACGCGGCGGCCAGTGGGTCAAGGGCAAGTCCGCCGACAGTTTCGGGCCGTTGGGCCCGTGGCTCGTGACGCGCGACGAGGTGGCCGATCCGCAGAAGCTGAAGATGTGGCTGACCGTCGACGACGAGACCAGACAGGACGGCTCCAGCGAGACGATGATCTTTCCCGTCTCGAAGCTCGTCTCCTACATCTCTCACTTCATGAGCCTGCAGCCCGGCGACGTGATCTCGACCGGCACGCCGCCCGGCGTCGGCATGGGCATCAAGCCGGAGCCGGTTTTCCTGCGCGCGGGCCAGACGGTTCGCCTCGGTATCGAGGGGCTCGGAGAGCAGTGCCAGGCGGTGGTCGACGCCGACTGACGCTTGCCGAAACGGGGCACGGCGCACTGAAAAAGCGCCGTGCCGATCTTTTTTTCGAGCGCCCCGGATGGGCGTGCGCTCCGACCGTTTTCCTTTCGCCCTTGACGAATCTGTGTCTTTTCAAACACATTGTCGCAAAATCGTCGTCTTTTTCGGGCTTGTCGGAACCCGGGGCGTCGCCGCATCCGCTGCGGTCGCTTCCAAAAAGTCGGCAGCCGTAAAGACCTTGGTTACCAAGTTGATCGATTCTGGCCGCGTGGGACCGGTATAGCCGGCCCATCAGGGATCGACCGAGGGACATGATGACCGGACGGGCTTCCAGCCCTACGGACAGGGGATGAAATGGTGGACATTCGAAGCCCATACGGCAGCGCGCCGCATGACGCGACCGTGCGCCCAGATCGCTCCAGACGCCTGTTTCGCCGCAGTATGTGCGCGGGAATGGGCCTTGGCGTCGTCCTTGCCGGGGGCATCGGCTTTGCCGATCTGCATCCGACGGACCTGCTGGTGCCCGGCGGCACGCAGCACACGCCCGTCATCGAGAGCTCGCTGGCGCCGATCGCCGACAGGGCCGAGGCACCCGCCGGCACCGACGTCGCGCAATGGATGCCGAAGGGCATGAGTGCGGTGGAATCGGGTCGCAGCGGCCGTGTGGAAGCGACGGCGCTTCGCGGTGCGACGTTGCCGAGCAACATGCGCCTGGTCAGGATCAGCCGCTCCACGCGCCTCGACACGCGGCCGTGGATGACGCCGCTGAGCACGCTGAAGGCGATGGCCAAGAAGGGCCTCGCGACCGAAGTGGCACTCGCCAATATTCCGCTGCCGGGGCTCGCACCGCTCGACACCTCGCGCAGCGATGCCGCTTCGAACGCCGCCCAGGCCTTCGGCGAAGTGCTTTCGGGCGATGGTATTGATGGAAAGCCGGCGGCGGACGGCGAGCCGAGCCTCGGCCCTGCGACGCTCGCCTATGCCAGCCCCGACATGGTGCCTTCGCCGCGTCCGCAACTGCCGAAGAGCCCGCTCGCGACGCTGCAGCAGACCGACGGCAAGACGGCCGTCTACGACATCAAGAACGCCGTGGTCTACATGCCGGGCGGCGACAAGCTGGAGGCGCATTCGGGCCTCGGCAAGTTCACCGACACGCCGCGCTACGCCGATCGCAAGAACCGCGGACCGACGCCGCCCAACATCTACGACCTGACCATGCGCAAGCAGCTCTTCCACGGCGTGCGTGCCGTGCGCATGCTGCCGAGCGACGGCCGCAACAGGTTCGGCCGCGACGGGTTCCTCGCGCATACCTACATGCTGCGCGGCCGGCCCGGCCAGTCGAACGGCTGCGTCGTCTTCAAGAACTACGACAAGTTCCTGAACGCCTTCAAGAAGGGCAGGGTGGACCGTATCATCGTGGTGAAGGACCTTTCCGACCTCACCATTCAGATGGCTTCGCGCTGAACCGATCCGCATTCCCCGAATTCGAAAGAGACCCCGGACGGCGATGGTCGTCCGGGGTTTCTCGCGTTTCGATACCTTCATCGCTTAGCGTTTCGGGCCCTGCCGTTCGGCGGATGCCGCCCAGAGATTGATGTCCGCCTCGCGGGCGTAGGTCTCGATCTCGTCGAGTTCGGCATCGGTGAAGTCGGGATTGTCGAGCGCCCGGACGCAATCGGTCACCTGCTCGGGCCGGCTGGCGCCGATGAGGGCCGTGGTCACGCGGCCGCGCCGGAGAACCCAGGCGAGCGCCATCTGCGCGAGCGTCTGACCGCGGCGCTTGGCGATGGCGTCGAGCTGGCGGATGTTTTCGACGTTCTTGTCGTCGAGGAAGTCCTTCTTCAGCGACTTGCCCTGCGCGGCGCGGCTGTCTTCGGGAATGCCGCCTAGATACTTGTCCGTCAGCATGCCCTGGGCGAGCGGCGAGAAGACGATCGAGCCGACGCCGAGATCCTCGAGCGTATCGAGCAGCCCGTCGTCCTCCACCCAGCGGTTGAGCATGGAATAGCTCGGCTGGTGGATGAGGCAGGGCGTGCCGAGATCCTTCAGGATCGCGGCGGCTTCCCGCGTGCGCTGCGAGTTGTAGGAGGAAATGCCGGCATAGAGCGCGCGACCGGAGCGCACGATCGCATCGAGCGCGCCCATCGTCTCTTCCAGCGGCGTGTCGGGATCGAAGCGGTGGGAGTAGAAGATGTCGACATAGTCGAGGCCCATGCGCTTCAGGCTCTGGTCGCAGCTTGCGATCAGGTATTTGCGGCTTCCGAAATTGCCGTAGGGGCCGGGCCACATGTCGTAGCCGGCCTTGGAGGAGATGACGAGCTCGTCGCGATAGCCGGCGAAATCGGTCTTCAGGATGTCACCGAAAGCCTCTTCCGCCGAGCCGGGCGGGGGACCGTAGTTGTTGGCAAGGTCGAAATGGGTGATGCCGAGATCGAACGCGGTGCGACAGATGGCGCGCTTTCGCTCGTGCTCGGTGTCGCCACCGAAATTATGCCACAGGCCGAGCGCGATCGCCGGCAATCTGAGGCCGCTGCGTCCGCAGCGATTGTAGGTCATGCGTTCGTAGCGGTCTTCGGCAGGGTGCCAGTCCATGGGGCGTCTCCGCTTGGTTCGTGAAAGGGCGGGCGATCAGTCTTTGAGAAGCGCCCTGGCTTTCGAAACGCCGAAGGCGGGCGGACGTTCGCACGTCGTCGTCAATTCGACGAAACGCTTCTCCTCGCCGGACCGCAGGATCGACGTCATGATGTCGACGCCGTGGAGTGCCCGGTCGATCGAGCAACACGGCTCGCGCCCCGCGACGATCGCGTCCGCCATCTCCGCGAGCCCGACGGTGCGGTAGTTCGCCTTCATCCCGTCCGGGTGTTCCTGGTTCACGATTTCGAGCGGATGGTCCCAGGCTTCGAGCGGCGCGATGGCCGCGCCCTGCCGGGCGGCCTCGACGGGCCCGCCGAAGAAGTTCGGGTCGGGAACGAAGAGCGAGCCTTCGGTGCCGTAGAGTTCCATCGGCGCGTGGCCGTGCGTCCACACGTCCCAGCTCGCCGAAAGGGTGACGGTCGCGCCCTGTTCGAATTCGAGAAGGGCGTGGATCGTCGTCGGCGTCTCGACGGCGACCATCTCGCCCTTGCGCGGTTCGCACAGGATCTCGCGCTCGGTACGGGCCATGGAGGTAAGGGCACCGACCCGCCTGACGGGGCCGATCAGATTGATCAGATTGGCGACGTAATAGGGGCCGACGTCGAGGATCGGCCCAGCGCCAGGCTTGAAGAAGAAGTCCGGATTGGGATGCCAGTGCTCCATGCCGCGGCTCATGACGTGGCACGTGCCCGAAACGACACGGCCGATCAGGCCCTCGTCGAGCACGGCACGGGCGTGCTGGTGCGCGCCACCGAGGAACGTGTCCGGCGTGCTGGCGACGACGAGACCCTTCTCGTCGGCGAGCCTGCGCAGCGCCTCGCCCTCTTCCATCGACAGGACCAGCGGCTTTTCCGAGTAGACGTGCTTGCCGGCGTCAAGGGCGGCCTTCGTCACCTCGAAATGTGCGGAGGGAACGGTGAGGTTGACGACGATGTCGACCTTACCGTTGCCGAGCAGCGCTTCCACCGACTGCGCCGCGACGCCGTATTCTTCCGCGCGCGCCTTTGTGGCGGCCGGATCGATATCCGCGCAGGCGACGATGCGGATGCCGTGAAAGAGCGGAGCGAGGGTGAAGTAGGTCTTCGAGATGTAGCCGCAGCCGACGATCCCGATCCCGAGTTCTTTCGTCATCGCCATTCCTCCCCTGGTCCAGATCGATTACGCCGAAAGCGCCTTCGCCCCGTCGATGGAGCGGGTCGCGAACCGGCGGTCGTCTGCCGGCTTGTCGTGCTCCATGACGTAGTGGCGCACGCGCGTCTTCCCGATCGCTTGCATCAGGTCGCGCCAGGGCAGGGTGCCGTCGCCGACATCGGCCCAGCCGTCCTCGTCGGCGTTTTCGCCCGGTGCCGCGATATCCTTGACGTGGACGGCCGTGATCCGGTCGGCAAAACGGTCGATCCACGCGAACGGATCGGCACCGGCACGGGCGACCCAGGCGATATCGGCCTCCCACTCCAGCCCGGAACCATCCGCGAACACGTGCTCGATCGGCAGCGATCCGTCGGAAAGGGGCGTGAACTCAAAATCGTGGTTGTGCCAGCCGAACGAATGGCCCGATTGGCGCACCGCCTCGCCGACCGCTTCCAGCCGCTCGCCGAAGGCCTTCCAGCCGGATGCGTCGCCCGGTCGTCGCTCCGGCGCGATATGCGGACAGTAGATCGCCTCGATGCCGAGGGCGTCGGCGATCGCGCGCACCCGCTCCATGTCGCCTTCGAGCAGATCGAGGCCGAGATGTGCGGTCGGCATGGCGAGGCCGTAGTCGTCGAGCTCGCCCTTCAGGCGCGAAAGGGCGCTGTCGTCCATTCCCGCAAAGAGCGGCTCGTAGCCTTCGACCCCGGAATAGCCGGCCTCGTGAAGCATCCTGAGCGTGCCCGAGACCGGCGGAAATTCACGTGAACTGTAAAGCTGGTAATTGAACTCGGGCACGGCCATTCCTCCCTTTTCGCGGCTCCTCAGAGCCAGGTGTCGTAGTCGGAAACGAGAAGGTGAAGCGGCGCCTCGTCCTCCTCGACGGTGGAAAAGCGGCCGATGTCTTCATGGAAGATGTTGTCGGTCGCATCGTCGTTGACGGTGGAAACCTCGCCGATGAGCACGTCCTCGCCTTCGCCCCAGAAGGCGTGCCAGATGCCCGGCATCAGCGTGACGCTCTCGCCGGGAGCGAGCTTGAGGTGGCCGCCCGCTTCGAGCGTGCGCATGACGCCGTCGCAGGGCACTGTCACCTTGCTCTGCCGGTCGGGGCTGCCATCGGCCGCCTTTTCGTAGAGCTCGATGACGAGCGTGCCGCCGCCGCGATTGATGATGTCCTCGGCCTTCAGCTCGTGCCGGTGCATGGGCGAGAGCTGGTCCTTGCGCGAGATCATGATCTTTTCGGCGTAGAGCATGCCCTTGCCCTTCTTCAGGTCGTCCATGCGCCCGTTGCGCACGGTGAAGAGGAAGAGCCCCATCTTCGAAAAGTCGCCGGCGCCGTAGTCGGTGATGTCCCAGCCGAGGCGGGCCGCGTCGATCGCCTTGGCGTCGTCGCCGACGCGCGTCTTCATTTCGTCGGGCGACCAATAGGCGAAGGGCGGCATGACGTAGCCGAAGGAACGGATGAAGCTGTCGCTTTCGCGGATGATCGCGTTGATTTCGGAGCGTTTCATGGGTGGTTTCCTTGAGCGGAAGGCGTGGCCGAACTGGCTTGCAGATCGTAGATGCGAAGATCTGCCGGGGCCTCGCCCGGCACGGCCGGAATGAAGACGATGCCGAGCGGTTCGCCGGGCAGCACGTCCACCGCGTTATCCGAAAAGACGCCTTCCGTCGACGTTTCCAGAAAGACGTAGAGCGCGGGATCGTCGCTCGTCAGCATAAGGCCGGTCGTGCCGTCGGCGCGGGCCTCGCTCATGATGCGAATGTCGGCGGCCTTCAGCTCGAGGCCCTTGTAGGTGGCGGGCGCCAGATGCTCGCCGCCGGCCATGCCGTTGTCGGCCGTCCAGCGATAGAGCAGCATCTCGCCGTGGGCGAGATCGGCGGCGTCGACCTCCGCGAAAGTCGTGGCCTCGTCCGTTCCGCATCGCGTTTCGGCCTGGAAAAGCGTGCGGGTTCCCTTTGCCGGATCGAGCGCGAAGACCGTCAGCGAGATGGCGACGGGATCGGTCGTGTCGTTGATCGCCGAAAAGGAAAAGCGGTCGTTGTCGGCGGAGGGAATGGCGACCACGTTGACAGGGCTGAAGAAGCGCCTCGCCAGATAGTGCAGCGCCTTCCAGCGGCCGCCGTAGTCGAGGCTCGCCCAGGAGGCGACGGGCCACGTGTCGTTCAGCTGCCAGTAGAGCGTGCCCATGCAGTGGGGTTTCAGCGCGCGCCAGGCGTCGACCGCGGTGCGGATGGCGAGCGCCTGCTGGATCTGGCTCAGATAGACGAAGTTCGCGAAGCCTTCCGGGTAGCGGAAATAGCGGAACATCGTCTCGGCGATGCGGGCGTTGCCGCCGGCGTTCTTCTGGTGCGATTCCATGACGGGCGCTGAGACGTTCATGTCGCGCTCGCCGGCGAAGGTCGCGATCACCGGCATCGAGGTGAAGGACTGGAAGCCGAATTCCGAACAGAAGCGCGGACGTACGGATCGGTACATGTCGAAGGATTCTCCCTCGTGCCAGACCGACCAGTAGTGCATGTCGCCGGAATTGTCCTTGTGCCACGCATCCGCATAGTCGAGCACGCCGGACGCCGGGCTCGACGGCCACCATTGCGCCTGCGGCGTGGCGCGCTTCAACGCGTGCTCGATGGTGCGGTTCAGCCGGTCGTAGCTGACGAGGTAGCGGTCGCGGTCGGCGATCGATTCCTTGAACCAGGTGAGCGCGCCCACCAGTTCGTTGTCGCCGCACCATAGCGCCAGCGAAGGATGGGAGGAGAGGCGACGTGCCTGATGGTCCACCTCGGCCTCGACCTCGGCGAGGAAGTCCGGCGTCGAGGGGTAGAGGTTGCAGGCGAACATGAAGTCCTGCCAGACCATGAGGCCGAGCCGGTCGCACAGATCGTAGAAGTCCTCGCTTTCGTAGAAGCCGCCGCCCCATACGCGGATCATGTTCATGTTGGCCGCGACGGCGGAACGCAGCAGGCCCTCCGTCTTCGCGCGGCCGGAGCGCGAGAAGAGCGCGTCGGCGGGGATCCAGTTGGCGCCGCGGCAGAAGATTTCGCGCCCGTTCACTTCGAAGGCGAAGCGCCGACCGGCCTCGTCCGGCTCGTCGATCAGGCGGATCTCGCGAAAGCCGATCGTCCGCTCCTCCCGTTCGAACGGCGTTTCGACGACCAGCGTATGAAGCGTTTGATCGCCCGCGCCGGCCGGCCACCACAGGGACGGATCCTCGATGTCGATCGTCTCGACGACACGCGTGTGGCCGGGGGCGAGCGGACATTCCACATGCCGTTCGACGCCGGCGACCGCGATGTCGATGGGCAGCGTGCCGGCCGTCTCGCCGTGGAGATCGATCGTCAGCGTCAGCGCGACGGTCTTCGCCTGCCGGTCGTGTTCCTGGCTCACGGCGAGCGCCTCGATGCGGGCCGCGCCGGTTCGCCGGAGTACGATCTCGCCGTAGAGCCCGAGCGGGGCGATGGCGATGTTCCAGTCCCAGCCGAAATGGCTCTGTGGCTTGCGCAGCATGTTGCCGTGGGGAAGGGGCGAATTGCCTTCGTGATAGGGCACGGGGAAGGGCTGGGCGGCGTAGCGGGCGGCACCCTCCGAAAGGCTCGAGCGGATCACGATGTCGATGCGGTTCTCGCCGGCGCGAAGCGCGCTCGCGACGTTCTCCCGGTAACGGCGGAAGGTATTCTCGGTGGCGAGCACCGCAACGCCGTTGACGGCGATCTCGGCGACCGTATCGAGCCCGTCGACGTCGAGGATCCAGTCGCCGGCCGAAGCCTGTTCGTCGCTGAGCGCGAAGGTTCGCGAAAGGCGCCAGTCGCGTTCGGCGACCCATCTGACGGCGTATTCGTTGCGTCCGACATAGGGGTCTTCGATAATGCCGGCGGCAAGGAGCTCCGAGTGCACGTCGCCCGGCAGATCGATCCGGCAGGCATGCGCGCCGTCCTCGCTTGAAAGGTCCCAGATGCCTGACAGGTCGAGGGCGTCGGTTTTGGTATGGGTGGCCATGGCGGTTCCGGGGTCTTCAGGAAAGGGGTCGGCCGGTGGCCGGAATGCACGTCAAAGTCGCTCTCCGCTCTTTGCGTCGAAGATCGAGGCGAAGCGCATGTCGAAGACGAAGGGAACCGTCTGTCCCGGCGGGTAGCGCGCATCGGCCGGGCATCGCGCTGCGAGCGTGCGCTCGCCGGTCCTGATCCAGACGAGCGTATCCGGGCCCATCGGCTCCTCGATGTCGATCGTCCCGCGCAGCGCGGCCTCGTCGCTGTTCGTACCCATCTCGCCGATGCGGATATGTTCCGGCCGGACGCCGAGCGACACCGCGCGTCCGGGTTCGACCTTCGGCGCGAGGTCGCAGGGAAGGGGCACCTTCATGCCGTCCGCATCGAAGACGCGACGGCCGTCCTTTTCGAGGATGCTGCCTTCGAAGAAGTTCATGGAGGGCGAGCCGATGAACTCGGCGACGAAGCGGTTCTTCGGGCGGTTGTAGATCGTCAGCGGATCGTCGAGCTGCTGGATGACGCCGCCTTTCATGACGGCGATGCGGTCGGCGAGCGTCAGCGCCTCGATCTGGTCGTGGGTGACGTAGATCATCGTGTTTTCGAGCCGCTGGTGCAGGCGCTTGATCTCGACGCGCAGATCGACGCGCAGCTTGGCGTCGAGGTTCGACAGCGGCTCGTCGAAGAGGAAGACGTCGACGTCGCGCACGAGCGCCCGGCCGATCGCGACGCGCTGGCGCTGGCCGCCGGAAAGATGCGCCGGCTTGCGCTTGAGCAGCGGCTCGATCTGCAGGATTTCGGCGGCCCGCGCCACGCGCCGTTCGATGTCGGCCCTGTCGTGGCGCGCGACGCGCAGGCTGAAGCTCAGATTCTTCTCGACCGACATCTGCGGATAGAGCGCGTAGGACTGGAACACCATGCCGATGCCGCGATCCTTCGGCTCTTCCCAGGTGACGTTGCGCCCGGAGATCCAGACCTCGCCGTCGGCGACGTCGATGAGGCCGGCGATGGCGTTCAAAAGGGTGGACTTGCCGCAGCCGGACGGGCCGAGCAGGACGAGGAATTCGCCGCGCGCGATCTCCAGCTGGAGGTCCTTGATGACGTCGAGGGCGCCATAACTGATCTTGAGGTCGCGAACGGCAACGGAAGTGTCCATCGGTCTACCCCTTGACGGCGCCGGCTGCGATGCCGCGCACGAACCAGCGTCCGGAGACGAAGTAGACGACGAGCGGCACGAGAGCGGTGAGGATGGTGGCGGCCATGTTGACGTTGTAGGCCTTGGTTCCCATCGTCGTGTTGACGACGTTGTTGAGCTGCACGGTCATCGGCAGGTGCTGGCGACCGGCGAAGATCAGCCCGAAGAGGAAGTCGTTCCAGATGCCCGTCACCTGCAGGATCAGCGCGACGACGAGGATCGGCCCCGACATGGGCAGGATCAGCCGGAAGAAGATCGTCCAGAAGCCGCCGCCGTCGACCCGCCCGGCGCGGAAGAGGTCGGCCGGCATGGCCTCGTAGTAGTTGCGGAAGAGCAGCGTCATGATCGGCAGGCCGAAGATCGTGTGGACGATGACGATGCCGGGCAGGGTGTTGTAGAGCGAGACGAAGGAAAGCATCCGCACCAGCGGATAGATGAAGACCTGATAGGGGATGAAGGCGCCGAGAAGCAGCGTCGTCAGCACGATGTTGCCGGCCTTCGGCCGCCAGAAGGACAGCGCATAGCCGTTGATGGCGCCGAGCCCGATCGACAGGATGACGCTCGGCACGAGGATCTCGAAGGAATTGAGGAGGCCGACACGAATGCCGTCGCAATTGGCGCCGGTGCACGCCTTCGACCAGGCGACGATCCACGGCTCGATGGTCGCCTTCGAAGGCAGGGCGAAGATGCTGCCGTGCTGGATCTCCGGCATGGTCTTCAGTGAGGTGACGAGCATCACGTAGAAGGGCAGGAGGAAGAACACGGCCGAGACGAGCAGGAAGGCGTAGAGGCCGATCCGCCCGGCGGTCATGCGCTGCGGCTTCGGGCCGCGCGGGGTTTCGGCGGCGGTGTGCGTCACGAGGCTTCTCCCGGCCGGCGGCGCAGATACTGGCTGTAGAGCCACGGGCCGACGACGACGAAGACGGCGACGAACATGACGCTCGCCGCAGCGGTCGCGAGCGCCACGTTCTGGCGGTTGAAGAGGTAGTCGATGACGAACTTCGCAGGCACTTCCGTCGAAATGCCCGGGCCGCCGCCGGTCATGGCGACGACGAGGTCGTAGACCTTGACGACGGCGATGCCGAGAAGGACGAGCGCGGTGACGAACATGCCCGAAAGCATGGGGATCACGACGCTGAGATAGATGCGCCAGGCCGGTATGCCGTCGACGCGGGCGGCCTTCCACAGGTCCTCGTCGATGCCGCGAAGGCCGGCGAGCAGGATCGCCATGACGAGGCCCGCCGATTGCCATATGCCGGCGAAGGCGACGAGATAGATCGCCCGGTCGCCGCGGGCCAGCCAGTCGAAGGAAAAGCTCGACCATCCCCACGCATGCATCGCCTGCTCGATACCGAGCGTCGGGTTGAGGATCCACTGCCACACGAGGCCGGTGACGATGAACGACATGGCGTAGGGATAGAGGAAGAGGGTGCGCAGAATGCCTTCGCCGCGGATCTTCTGGTCCAGGAAGACGGCCAGCAGGAAGCCGAGCACGAGGCATCCGACGATGAAGATCACGCCGAAGATCGCGAGGTTCTGTACGGAAACGACCCAGCGATGGCTGTCGAAGAGCCGGTCGTACTGCTTCAGGCCGACCCAGTCGTAATGCGGGAAGATGCCGGAACTCGTGAACGAGATGCGGATCGTCCACGCGATCGTGCCGATATAGGCGAAGATCACGATCAGCCAGGACGGAATGAGCGCCGTCTGGGCGGCGACGTTGCGCAATCGACGCGGTTTCACGGGGACCAGACCTCCTCGGGCGGGCGAACGGCGCGAACCGGAGCGAGCCAAAGACGTTTTTCGCGAGGCGGCGGACGCACCGTGGCGCCCGCCGCAAACCGTTGCCGGCCTATTTCGCCATGATGTCCGCGAAGTTGTCGACGAACGCCTGGGGCGTCATGCTCTTGTCGGTGAAGAAGGACGAGACGAGATCGGTCAGCGATCCGGTCAGGTCCGGAGAGATCAGGATGTCCGAACTCGGAACGTAGTCTTCCTTCTTCAGGAGGTTGACGCCCTTCGTCGCGCACGCGTCGAGATCGTCGGTCGAGATGTCGGTCAGGACCGGCACGGACCCCTTCTCCTTGTTGAAGGCGACCTGGACCTTCGGTTCGAGCATCACCTTGGCAAGCAGGTCCTGGCCCTTTTCGTCCTTGGCGTTCTTGGGGAAGACGAAGACGTCGCCGCCGATCCAGAAGGCGTTGTGGCCGAGGCCGGGAATGCAGCCGACGTCCTTGCCGGGCACCTTGCCGTCGTGGGTGATCTCGCCCTTTGCCCAGTCGCCCATGAAGTTGAACCCGGCCTTTCCGTCGATCACCAGCGCGATCGCCTGGTTCCACTGCCGGCCCTGCATGCCGTCGTCGACGTAGTTCCGAAGCTTTCCGAAGGTCTGGGCGACCTTCATGAAGGCGTCCGACTTGATCGCGTCCGCGCTGCGGTCCTTGACGACGTTCATGTAGAGGTCCTTGCCGCCTTCACCGATGAGCACGTTGAAGAAGGTGAGGACCTGCGTCCACGCGTCGCCTGCCTGCGCGAGCGGAATGATGCCGGCCTTCTTGAGCGCGTCGGCATCCTTGAAGAAGTCGTCCCAGCTCTGGGGCGGCTTCACGCCGGCCTTGTCGAGCGCTGAATTGGAGTACCACAGCCAGATGTTGGAGTGGATGTTGACCGGCACGGCATACATGTGACCGTCCTCGGTCACGGCGCTGAGGAGGACCGGGTTGATCTCCTTCTTCCAGCCGTACTTCTGCGCAAGCGGGTCGAGATTGCGCAGGAGGCCGTTCTGGACGAGCTCGTCGAACTGCTTGCCGGTGTTGAACTGCATGGCGTCGGGCGGGTTGCCGCCGACGATCCGGTTGATGCCGTTGGTGCGTGCCGCATCGCCGCCACCGCCGGCGACCGCGGCATCGACCCAGTTGCCGCCCTGTGCGTCGAACGCCTTCTCGAACTGTTCGACCGCCGCGTGCTCGCTGCCCGACGTCCACCAGTGGATGACCTCGGCCTTGTCCTTGCCGCCGTCCGATCCGCTGCTCTGGGCGGCGGCCGGTACCGCCGCGAGCAGACCCATCGCGGTGCCGAGCAGGGCATACTTCGTCACTGAACGCATCATTGTCTCCTCCCATCTGAAACGTTGCCGTAAACGGTAAGAGAAACTGAAGCGCTTGGCAATCGCCGGATCCCGAGTTTCCGTCGGACGACAGGATTTGCTGCAGTGCAGGGCGATAAAGTGGCAATTATTGCCGCGGTGCGGCACAGAAAACGCGCGGCTGACACGATCTATCTTCCGTGAACAAACCACTGTATCGTTGCAGCCAATGTCCCGCTGAAAGAAGAAAACGTGCCGCTCGCCTAGCCCGGGTCGCCGTCGGCGGATAGGAGGCGTCATGGTACGATCTCACGGCACGTCGGGAAAACCCCCCGGTCAGCAATCCCGGCCGACCCTCAAGACCATCGCCTACATGACTGGCCTCGGCGTGACGACGGTTTCGCGCGCGCTCAAGGATGCGCCGGACATCGGCGCGGCGACGAAGGAGCGGGTTCGCCTCGTCGCGCGCCAGGTCGGATACACGCCGAACCGGGCAGGCGTGCGCCTTCGCACCGGGCGCACCTACGTCATCAGCCTCATCCTGCCGACGGAGGAGGAGGTGATGGGCCTGACGAGCGAGATGATCTGCGGCATCTCCGAGGCGCTCGCCGAAACGCCGTACCACCTGATCGTCACGCCCTACCGGCATGGCCAGGACCCGATGGAACCGGTACGCTACGTGCTGGACACGGGCTCCGCCGACGGGGTCATCATCTCGCGCACCGAGCCGGACGATCCGCGCGTGCGATACATGATGGAGCGCGACTTTCCCTTCGCCACGCACGGGCGCACGGAGCGAAACGGCATCCATGCCTACCACGACTTCGACAACTACGTCTTTGCCGTGGACGCGGTGAAGCGCCTCGTCGCGCGCGGCCGGCGGCGGCTGGCGCTGCTCGCGCCGCCGAAGCACCTGACCTACTACACCCACACCCAGCGCGGGTTTTCCGATGCCGTCGCAGCGGTCGATGCGGAGGAAATCGTGCTTTCCGGCGTTTCGATCGACGACACGATCCCCGACGTCAAGGATTACATCCAGTCGGTGATGGCGCGCGGCCACCGCCCGGACGGGATCGTGAGTTGCGCGGGCGGCGCGACGATCGGCGCGGTTCCGGGGATCGAGGCGGCCGGACTGAAGCTCGGTCGCGACGTCGACATGGTCTCCAAGCAGTCCGCCGACGTCCTGGAATGGTTCCGCCCGGAGATGATGGTGACCTTCGAGAACATCCGCGAGGCGGGAAAGACGCTCGCCCATGCCCTCATCGAGCGCATCGACGGCCGGCCGGCCGCAGAGCTGCAGTCGCTCGACGCACCCGTCGCGGAAGATCCGCCCCGGGTCGGCGCGGACGTCTGATCGCCGAACCCGCTTCGTCGCCCGTGCTTTGGGCCGAGAGCCTTTCAGGTTTATACGGAAGCGCTCTGTTCGATCGTGCCGGTTTCCCACGCGAAGGCGATCGCAGCGCGATGTGGTTCATCGGGCAAGATCGCCGAACAAAGTGGGAGGGCGGCACGGTCGAACCCTTCGGGCCGACCCTGTTTGCACCATGACGCTTCGACGAAGGCTCGACCGTACCACCAGTACGCTCGTCGCCATCCGTCTCGGTCCTGACGCAAACAGGGTCGGCAGAGCGTTTCCGTATGAACCTGAAAGGATCTAGCGCGTGTAGCGCCGTGCGATCAGCCAGAACAGGCAGACCCAGAGCGAACCGAAACACCAGCCGGCCAGCACGTCCGTCGGGTAGTGCACGCCGAGATAGACGCGGCTGGAGCCGACGAGCACGGTCATGAAGAGACCGCAGCCGAAGACGAAGGAACGCAGCCGCCAGTTGACCTGCGCACGGGCGAGCAGCGCGCCGAGGGTGAGGTAGGTGACGGCGGAAAGCGTGGCGTGGCCGCTCGGAAAGCTGTGCGTCGTCACGTCGACGAGGTGCGGAACGATGTCGGGACGCGCCCGCGAAAAGCCGAGCTTCAGCAGCTTCTCGAGGATGGCGCCGCCGCCGACGGAAAGGCCGACGAGAAGCCCGAGCCGAACGCGCCCTGCGACCAGCAGATAGGCAACGGCGATCGCGGTGACGATGGTGAGGATCGTCGGGCTGCCGAGCGCGGTGATGTCAGTCACGGCCCCCTTCAGCCAGGCCGGGCCGATGGGCGTGCCGAGTTTGCCGGGAACCCGCAGCGCGAGCAGGACGGTGCGGTCGAAGGCGCCGCTTTCGTTTTCGACGACATCCTCGATGATCTTGCCGAGCGCCAGGATCAGGCCGGCGACGATGCCGACGCCGGCGAGGACGCGCGGCTCCAGCGGCAGGTAGGTGAGCCAGCGTTTGGCGGCCGATCTGATTTCCGCGTAGGTCATGCCGCCTTTCGCACCCTTCCGGGCATCTTCTAAACCGCGCCGATCGCGGCCTGGAACGCACCGAACAGGCGGTGCATCGCCGCACGCTTGTAGGGGAAAACGGACGGCGAATCCAAGTCGTGAACGATCATCGCGGTATCGGCCTCGAACAGGAGAAGCCGGCCGTCCGGCATCTCGGCGCAGTCGATGCCGAAATAGTCGAGACCGATCGCCGCCGAAAGGGCCGCGAAGGCGCGCGCGTGTCGCCCGGCGAAATCGGTGTCGAACGCTTCCATCCAGCGTGCCTCCTCGAGGCGTCGCTCGTCGCGTTCTTCCATCCGCGCGCTCAGGTAATGGACCATCCAGTGGTCGGATACGGCGAGATGCACGGGGAAGGGGCGACCGCGGATGAAGACGATGCGCTGCTTGCGGTAGAGCCCGTCGGCGTTCGAATAGTCGACGAAGGGGGAAACGGAAAAGGCGTCTTCGGCCTGTGTGGAAAGGTAGCGGGAAAGGCCGGCGCGGTCCTCGATCCGGGCGGTACCCTGGCCGCCATGCGCATCCCGCGGACGCACGACGATGGGATAGGCGATGCCGGCGCCGAGATCGGCGAGGGTGCCCGAACCTTCGGCGATCGCCGCGAGCATGGGTTGCCCGGCGTCCACGGCGACCGGCGCATGGATGCCCGGGCTTCCTTGCAACAGGGCCGGGACGTCCTGTCGGGTGAGCGCGGCGATCCGGTCCGGCGAACCGTTGAGGAGCGGGACATGCTTCCAGCCCTCGACGAGATTCGCGCACCGAGCGAGGATCCCGGCATTGGCGTCGCTCGGGCCGATCGCGAGGATGGCGCCGGCGAGATCGGGGATCTGCGGCGGGGCCTCGGTGTTCGCATCGACATAGCAATGGAAGGCGACGGCGTCGGATCCTTCGAGAAGGAAGTCGACCGGGGTGTTGGCCATCATGTCGCCGCAGGCGACGAGGATTGCGACGCGCGGTCCTTTCCCGGTGCCGTGGACGCGACGATAGACCGGCTGGACGGTCGTCGCCGCGCGCTCGATCTCGAGCGCCGTCGCGCGCTCCCCGGTGGCCTGCAGGAGGACCGAAAGATCGATCCATGCGCCGACATCGGCCGGGTCTGCTTTCGTGCGTTCGATGCGCTCGGCGCGCAGGGGATCGACGTTGCGGCCTTCGTAGATCGGCCGCAGCAGCGTCGCGAGGCCACTGATCGCCGGGACGTCGTCCATCGTCACGGTGCCCGGCGGAGCGGCATATGGCGGTTGACGTCCTTGTAGAGCAGGTAGCGGAAGCGGCCCGGCCCGCCGGCGTAGCAGGCCTGCGGGCAGAAGGCGCGCAGCCACATGAAGTCGCCGGCCTCGACCTCCACCCAGTCGGCGTTGAGGCGGTAGACGGCCTTGCCCTCGAGCACGTAGAGGCCGTGTTCCATCACGTGCGTCTCGGCGAAGGGAATGCTGGCGCCCGGCTCGAAGGTGACGATCGTCACATGCATGTCGTGGCGCATGTCGGTCGGATCGACGAAGCGCGTGGTCGCCCAGCGACCCTCGGTTCCGGGCATCGGGGTCGGCGCGATATCGGCCTCGTCGACGACGAACGCCTCCGGTGCGTCGATCCCCTCGACCGGTTCGTAGGCCTTGCGGATCCAGTGGAAACGCACAGGCTCTTCGGTGTCGTTCTTCACCTGCCAGTCGGTTGCCGGAGGAAGGAATGCGTAGCCGCCCGGCGCAAGGCGATGGGTCGTTCCTTCGAGCCCCAGGGTGAGCTCGCCGCCGACCACGAACAGCACGCCTTCCGCTTGCGGGTCGGGCTCGGGCCGGTCGCTGCCGCCACCGGGGGCGACTTCGACGATCATCTGCGCGAAGGTTTCCGCGAAGCCCGAGAGCGGGCGGGCGAGCACCCAGGCCCGCGTGCGCTCCCATGCGGGAAGGGCGCTGGTGACGATGTCGCGCATCACGCCCTTCGGGATGACGGCATAAGCCTCGGTGAAGACGGCGCGGTCGGTCATCAGGTCGGTCTGCGGCGGATGGCCGCCGGTCGGGGCGTAGTAGTTCGGCATTGCCATGGCGGCGCATGATCCTCCGCGCGATTCGACGGTCGCGCGAAGGGTGCGACGCCGAGGCCACGGGCGCAAGCAGGGCAAGGCTCGCCGGGATCTCACCCGCGAAACATATGGTCGCAGTGGCCGCGTGCGAAGCAGGAAGGTTGCGTCGTTTGCCGGTCTTGGCTATATCGCTACCCATGCATGGCGCGATCGAAGCATTTCCTGGCGGTTTTTCGTACGGCTTCTCCGGCCGGACGCCGCATGCATGCGCGCTGAACTCGCTTCTTCTCCTCGGCCTTATCCGCGGTTGCCGGGTTTCCTGAGAGGAGCGCCCGGCGGCCGATAACGCCGCGCCGGCGCCCGCTCCTCGCTCACCCAACCGAATTTCGTCGATAGTCCGGATCTTTCGCGCGACGACGCGTTTGCCGGAACCAGCAGAAGTGAAGCGATCATGAGCGATCAGAGTTTCGAAGCACCCGTCGAGGGGCGTCCGTCGAGCGTCGAGGAGCGTGCCGGCAAGAAGGGCATGCCGAGCGCGGCGCGGAAATACCATGCCTATCCGAGCGTCGACCTGCCGGACCGTCACTGGCCCTCGCGCCAGATCACCAAGGCACCGATCTGGTGCTCCGTCGACCTTCGCGACGGCAACCAGGCGCTGGTCGACCCGATGGGCCACGACCGCAAGGCGCGCATGATGCGCCTGCTGCTCGACATGGGCTTCAAGGAGATCGAGATCGGCTTTCCGGCCGCATCGCAGACCGATTTCGACTTCACGCGCTGGTGCATCGAGGAAGGCGACGTGCCACGCGACGTCTCGCTGCAGGTGCTCGTCCAGTGCCGGCCGGAACTGATCAACCGCACGTTCGAGTCGCTCGCCGGCGCGCATCGGCCGATCGTGCATTTCTATAATTCCACCTCGGAACTGCAGCGGCGCGTCGTCTTCGGCAAGGATGTCGCGGGCATCAAGCAGATTGCCGTCGACGCGGCGAAGATGATCACCGACATGGCCGCCGCTGCGGCCGGCGGCAAGGAAGGCTACCGCTTCCAGTATTCGCCGGAAAGTTTCACGGGCACGGAACTGGAAGTCGCGCTCGAGATCTGCAACGCGGTGATCGAGGAAGTGCAGCCGACGCCGGACGACAAGCTGATCCTGAACCTGCCGGCGACCGTCGAGATGGCGACGCCGAACGTCCACGCCGACCAGATCGAGTGGATGAGCCGGCAGCTCGACAAGCGCGACTCCGTCATTCTTTCCGTCCATCCTCACAACGATCGCGGCAGCGCCATCGCCGCCACGGAACTCGGCCTGATGGCCGGCGCCGATCGTGTGGAGGGAACGCTCTTCGGCAATGGCGAGCGCACCGGAAACGTCGATCTCGTCACCCTGGCGCTGAACCTGTTCACGCAAGGGGTCGATCCCGAACTCGACTGCTCGCGTATCGAGCACATGAAGGAAGTCTACGAATACGCCAACCAGATGGGCATCCACGAGCGCCATCCCTACGTCGGCGAACTCGTCTACACCGCGTTTTCCGGCTCGCACCAGGATGCCATCAACAAGGGCATGAAGGCGATCCGCGAGGCCAACAAGCCGGAATGGGAAGTGCCGTACCTGCCGATCGACCCGCGCGACGTCGGCCGTTCCTACGAAGCGATCATCCGGATCAATTCGCAGTCGGGCAAAGGCGGCATCGCCTATGTCCTGCAGGCCGACTACGGGCTGAACCTGCCACGCAACCTGCAGATCGAGTTCCGCGAGATCGTTCAGGCGATGACGGACGAGGGGGGCAAGGAACTGCCTTCGAAGGCGATCCACGCGACGTTCATGCGCATCTATGTCGACCAGCCGGATGCGCGCCTGAAATTCGTCGATCATCATTCCTTCGCCGATCCGGAAGTCCGGGGACGGCGCATCGTCGAGGCGACGGTCGTCGACAACGGTGTGGAGACGACGATCGAAGGGCGCGGCACCGGCCCGCTCGACGCTTTCGTGAATGCGCTGTCGAAGCATGTCGGCGTCGAAATGGCCGTCGCGGACTATTCCGAGCATTCCCTGCAGCGCGGTTCGAACGCTGCGGCGATCAGCTATGTCGAGATGGAGCATCCCGGCGGAAAGCTCTTCGGCGCCGGCGTGAACACGAACATCTCGGCCGCCTCGATGGAAGCCGTGGTCGCGGCGGCGAACCGCGTGCTCGAAGCGGGGTGAGATAGAAGAGCCGGCCACGACGCGTCCGGCCAGGATCCGCAACGTCATCCTCGGGCTCGACCCGAGGATGACGTTGCAACACGACCGGAGTTGCGCGGTAGCAAGTCATGTCCCGCCGATCGCTCGGGTCTCGACCTTCGACGCCGAGAAAGCGGTGGCGGGGTTAGATCCTCGGGTCGAGCCCAAGGATGACGCGGGGAGGGCCGGTGTGGCTCAGGACTGGCCGATCGGGCGGTGTTCGCGGGCTTTGGCGACGGCCGTCGACGACAGGTCGTCGCTGGAGCGCATGTGGAGGCCCGACATGTCCTTTTGGAAGCGGTAGCTTTCCCGCCGGCACTGCCAGGCGCCGGGTTCGCCCTCGATGACGAAGAGGTTGTGGCCTGCCGGCGGGCGGCGTCCGCCGGCACCCTGGCTTGCCGATGGAACACCGACGACCGGCACCGTCACGCGGCGCGTGTGGAGCCAGTGCATCGTGTCCTCGTGGGTGTGGCCGTGCAGGACCAGTTCGGCGCCGCCGGTGCTGATCGTGGCGGCGAAGCGGCGGATGCCGATCAGCCGCTTGTGCCAGGGAGCGAGGTCGCGCATCGGCGGATGGTGGATCATCACCACCCGGAAGAGGCCTTTCTCGCGCGCGTAATGCAGCAGATTGACCGTACGACGCGCCTGGCCGCGGCCGAAATAGCCGCTGGCGAGGAAGGGCGGCGTCGCGTTCGCCGTCGAGATGCCGATCAGCGCCACGTTGTCGCGGATGCGGATATAGGGAAACATCTTGTCGCCGGTGACGGATGTATGCGCCTCGTCGCCCGACATCCAGGGCCGCCAGGCCTTGCAGATGCGCTCGTAGGCGCCCGGCACATAGGCGTCGTGGTTGCCGGGGATGATCGAGACCTTGTGCGGATCGCCCGTCGCCTCGAGCCAGGCGTGCGTGGCGGTGATCTCGTCCTTGGTGGACAGGTTCATCAGGTCGCCGGTAATCGCCAGATGGTCCGGGTTGCGGCTTTCGATGTCTTCGAGCAGGGTCTCGAGCACGTCGCCGACGAGGAGCTTGCGGCGGTTGCGCCTCCAGTTCACGTATCCGGTGATCCGCTTGGAGGCGAGCTCCTTGAGCGACAGGGAGGGCAGGGGCCCGAGATGGACATCGGAAATGTGGGAAAGACGATACATTCCATGAGACCTAGCGGGGTTACGGGTACGCCGCAAGGCGAGGTTGCCGAGACAGTGCACGGCGAGCGTCCTTCAATCAAGGAGTGGGCGACGATCCGCATGCTGCACGTGTGGTTCCTCCTGACCCGTTCGATGACGCTCGGCGTGCGTGCGGCCGTCTTCGACGAGGCGGGACGGGTCTTCCTCGTGCGCCACAGCTACATCGCCGGCTGGCACATGCCGGGCGGCGGCGTGGAGCGCGACGAGGCGGCACGCGAGACGCTGGAAAAGGAACTGCGCGAGGAAGGCAATCTCGAACTGACGGGAGAACCGCAGCTTTTCGCGGTCTATTTCAACCGCGCGACGAGCCGGCGCGACCACGTTCTGTTCTACCGGTGCGACGCCGCCCGCCAGACATCGGCGAAGGAATCCGACAGCGAAATCCGGGAGGCGGGCTTCTTCGCCCTCGATGCGCTGCCCGAAGGCACGAGCCAGGCGACGCGACGCCGGCTCGCCGAGGTTGCCGGCGAGGCCGAAGCCTCGCCGTACTGGTGAGCGGGCGCGCTGCAGATTACGCCGCAGCGCGCATCGTCTCGCGTCCGTGCGGGGCCTCGAAATCGATTTCGGGGCCGAGGGGTACGATCCGCGTCGGGTTCACCATCGGATGGCTCATATAGTAGTGGTTCTTGATGTGGCGGAAATCCACCGTCTCCTTTACGCCCGGCACCTGATAGAGCTCGCGCGCATAGGCCCACAGGTTCTCGTAGTCGACGAGGCGCCTACGGTTGCACTTGAAGTGGCCGAAATAGACGGGGTCGAAACGCACGAGCGTGGTGAAGAGACGCCAGTCGGCTTCCGTGATCCGGTCGCCGGCGACGTAGCGCTGGCGTGACAAGCGATCCTCCAGCCAATCGAGCGTGTCGAAGAGTTCGAGGAAATGCTCTTCGTAGGCGTCCTGCTCGGTGGCGAAGCCGGTCTTGTACACGCCGTTGTTGACGGTGTGGTAGACGCGCTCGTTCACGGCCTCGATCTCTTCGTGCAGTTCCGGCGGATCGTAGTCCGGCGTGCCGGCGGAAAGCTCGGTGAAGGCCGAATTGAACATGCGGATGATGTCGGCCGATTCATTGGAGACGATCGTCCCGCGTTTTTTGTCCCAAAGCGTCGGCACGGTGACGCGACCCGTATAGTGCGGATCGGCCTTGGTGTAGATCTGGTGCAGGAAGTCCGCGCCGTTGACGGGATCGAGCGTGCCGCCGTCGCGACCCACGAAGGCCCAGCCGTTCTCGCCCATGAAGTAGTCGACGACGGAGACGTCGATCGCCTTTTCGAGCTTCTTCAGCGTGCGGAAGATCAGCGCGCGGTGGGCCCATGGGCAGGCATAGGAAACGTAGAGATGGTAGCGTCCCGCCTCGGCTTCGAAGCCGCCTTCGCCGCTCGGTCCCGCACTTCCATCGGGCGTGATCCAGTTGCGAAAGCCCGCACTTTCGCGCTTGAAATGGCCCTTGTTGCTTTCCGTGTCGTACCACACATCGTGCCAGACGCCGTCGACGAGCTTGCCCATGGTCGAACCTCCTTTGGATGCAACGGAAGGTATCGCATGCCGGTTCCGATGCGAGGGTGCAGACGATGAACGGTGCGTTTTTGCGTTGAAGCGGGGGAGGGAGCGTGCTACCCGCACAGCGCCTCGAGACGGGAAGGGCCGATGAGCAAAGCGGAGAACCGGCGACGAAGCTGATCCGGCGCGTTCGTGCACGAGCGAACGCGAGCGACGCTTTGTGCCGTTTTCTCATCCCGCCGGGGCCAGCATGCCGATTTCCGATTTCGTCTTCCTGAGCGAAGACCCCTCGCACGAAACCGTCATCCAGACGATCAACGAAGAGGCTTTCGGGCCGGGGCGCTTCACGCGTGCGGCCGAGCGCATCCGCGAGCAGGGTCCGCACGACCGCCGGCTTTCCTTCGTGTGCGCCAATGGCGGTGCGATCGTCGGCTCCGTGCGCATGACGCCGGTTCTTGCGGGCGGCGTTTGCGGGCACCTCCTCGGCCCGCTTGCCGTGCGACCGACGCACAAGAAGCTCGGCATCGGGCGGGAACTGGTGCGCATCGCACGGTCTGCGGCGGCAAAGGCCGGCAGCGAGGCCGTGCTGCTCGTCGGCGATCCGCCCTATTACCGCCCGCTCGGCTTCGAGCCCGTCCTGCCCGCGGGCGCACTCGCCTTTCCCGGCCCCGTCGATCCGCATCGCGTGCTCGTCGCCGCGAACGCGTCCGACGTCGCCGGTCGTCTCGTCGGAATGGTGAGGCACGCGTGTCCGTCGTGATGGCAGCCGTAATTGGCGTTGCCGCGAATGGAGCGATCGGCTAATTTTGATGCGTCAGAAAAGGAGAGGCCGGTGCGGTTGGCCCGGCCCCCGCTGGTGCGGGTCCTGACCGTCGCGACGCGATCTGCGTTATTTCGCAATGCGATCCGAGTCCCATGGCCTTCAGCGCTTCCGCACTCCCGCGGCGGCGAACGAAAGGTTGATGGCATGCAACAGCAGATCTCCGTAATCACCCTCGGTATCGCCGACCTCGCCGTTTCGCGGCGCTTCTACGCCGAAGGTTTCGGCTGGGAGCCGGTCTTCGAGAACGAGAGCATCGTCTTCTACCAGATGAACGGGCTGATGCTCGGCCTGTTCGCGCAGGAAGAACTCGAAGCCGACATGAACCGCACCGGCCTTGTGCGCCCGGGCGCCTTCACGCTTGCGCACAACGTTGCCGGCAAGGAGGACGTCGAGCCGGCGATGGAGCGGCTGATCGAAGCCGGCGGCACGCTGCTTCGCGCCGCCGACGCCCCGCCGCATGGCGGGTTCCGCGGCTACGTCGCCGATCCGGACGACCACGCTTGGGAAATCGCCTGGAACCCCGGCTGGCCGATCGACGACGAAGGGCATGTGACGTTCGGTCTCTGAACGACGGCTCGAGGAGCGCTTCCGAGCGAACCGGAAGCGCTCCATAAGCGTTTGATCTCTGTCGGGAACGCTGACGATGAGCCTTCCGGACGGCCGCAGAAGCATGGCCTATCGAAAGGATGGCCACCCTCTCCACCCGTCATCCTCAGGCTCGACCAGAGGATCTGACCCCGGTGCCATACGAGCGGCGTGCCGAGCAGTACTGCGCACACCCGACACCTTAATCGGTGGGAAAGGTGGTTAGATCCTCGGGTCGAGCCCGAGGATGACGTCGGTGCGTGAGGAAGACGTCGGAGAGGAAACGACGGCCTCGTTTGAGAATAAAGAGATGAGAAGGAACCGTCACGGGTTTGCCTTCAGTAGCCGAGATTGGTTTTCCACCGAAGAATGAACGGCGCTAGCGGCCCTCGCGATACCAGGTCGAGCCGAGGGCGAGGAGGAGGATGGCGAGGCCGAGGAAGCCCGCGAAGAGGGGCATGCGGTTCACGCCCCTCAGCACCGATTCTCCGCTTTCCTGGAGCGCGATGCGGTTGCCGCTCGACGAGCGCACCTCGCCGTCGACCGGAATGATCGGTGGTGTCTCGACGCTGCCGCCCGACGGCGCGACGCGGGTGTCGACGCCGTGGGTCGCGTCGGTGATGGGAGCGAGGCGTTCCGTCGTCGAGACGGTTCGCCGGAATTCCGGTGCGTTGACGGCGCCGACATGGGCAAGTGCCGTCTTGTCGCCCTCCTTGACCGTGAAGAGGCCGGTTTCGGGCGCGCGCATGGTGGCGCGATAAAGGCCGGGCTCGGCCTTCTTCAGGGGCACGGTCCGCGACGAGCCGTCCGGCATCGTTACGGTCGCGTCCGGCGCGCTGTCGCCCATCGTCTGGCGCTCGATGGTGAGGTCGTGGCCCTTGGCGCTCGCGCGCAGCGCCTCCTCGTCGAGGGAGGGCTCCTTCATCAGCCAGTGGGCGATGCGCCGGTAGAGATCGACATACGGCCCGCCGCCCTCGAAATCGCGCGCCCAGAGCCAGCCGTCGTCCGAAAGCAGCATGGCGACGCGGCCCTTCTCCACACGGTCGAGTACGAGCAGGGGTTCGTCGTCGGCGCCCGTCAGCACGGTTTCGCCCTTGGGGTCGCGCGTGTCGATGGTGCGGAACCAGCGGCCCCAGTCCGGCGGGTTCGTGCCGGCACCCGGCAGGTCGCGGGTGACGGGGTGCTTCTTCCCCGCGTCGGACAGGCGCGGACGGAAGCCCTTTTCCGCGACCGAACCCGTCGGCATCGCCGGCAGGACGGAGGCGAGCGGCGTGTCGGCGATCGTGTCGGAGCCGGCGTATTCCGGACCGGCGGCGACGAGCAGGGCACCGCCGTCGCGCACGTAGCGGGCGATGTTGTCGTAGTAGAGGATCGGCAGCACGCCGCGGCGCTGGTAGCGGTCGAGCACGATCAGGTCGAACTGGTCGATCTTCTGGACGAAGAGTTCGCGCGTGGGAAAGGCGATCAGCGAAAGCTCGTCGATCGGCGTTCCGTCCTGCTTTTCCGGCGGGCGCAGAATGGTGAAGTGCACGAGGTCGACCGACGGATCGGCCTTGAGCAGGTTGCGCCAGGAGCGTTCGCCCGAATGCGGCTCGCCGGAAACGAGCAGCACGCGCAGGTTCTGGCGGATGCCGTCCATCAGCGCGACCGTCTCGTTGTTGACGGGGGTGATCTCGCCGTCGAGCACGGGCGTGGAGAACTCGACGATGTTCTGTCCGCCGCGCGGCACCTTGAATGTGAACGGCATCTGTTCGCCGACGGGCACGGAGCGGCGCGCGGTCTCTTCGCCGTTAAGCCGAATGTCGACGTCGGCCGTATCGCCAGACGCCTTACCGTCGTCGTTGACGCGGAAATAGATCGTCTGTTCCTCGCCGACGATACCGAAGCGCGGTGCGCGCACGACCTCGATGCGCCGGTCGGTCTCGCCTTCGTGGCCGGTGATCAACGCGTGGACGGGGGCCTTGAAGCCGAGGGCGCCGGCATCCGACGGAATGTCGTGAACCTCGCCGTCGGTGATCATGATGGCACCAGCGACACGCGCCGTCGGCACGTCCTGCAGGGTGGAGGAGAGCGTCTCGAAGAGCCGGCTCGAGGGGGAATCGTTGCCCGGATCGTTCGTCGTCTCGGCGACGCGCACCTCGAACTGCGGATAGCGCGAAAGCTTCTGCTTGACCTGCGCCAGCGCCGCGTCCGTTTCCCGCCGGCGCTCGTCCGATTGCTGGCTCTGCGTGCGGTCGACGATGACGGCGACGACGCTCTTCAGCGGATCGCGCTGCTCCTGGAAGAGGACCGGATTGACGAGTGCGAGCACGAGGGCGGCAAGCGCGATCGCGCGGATCGCCGTGCCCCGGACGCCGCGCACCAGGCCGAGCGCGACGAGCACGGCGGCGGCGACGGCCGCCGCGACGATCAGCCAGACGGGAAGGAGGGGGTCGAAGGCGAAGCTCATCGTCACTGCCCCAGCCGTTCGAGGAGGGCGGGAATGTGCACCTGATCGGCCTTGTAGTTGCCGGTCAGCGTGTACATGACGAGATTGACGCCGACGCGATAGGCGAGCTCGCGCTGGCGCGGATCGTTCGGCACGGTCGGCAGGAGCGGCGAGCCGTCGCCATTGACGGCCCATGCGCCGGCGAGATCGTTGCCGGTGATGACGATCGAGGAAACGCCGTCGCCGGCGCGCACCGGCCGGTCGGCGCGTCCCTCGTCGTCGGGCGTCGCTTCCACCCACATCCTGCCGCCGGCGTAGCGGCCGGGAAAGCTCCTGAGGATGTAGAACGCCTTGGTCAGCACGTCGTCGTCCGGCACGGGCTCGAGCGGTGGCACGTCGAGATTGGCGAGAATGGCGCGCAGGCGCTGCGTCTGCGGCGTGACCGCGCCGTCACCGCCGAGGCTGCCGAGCTGGTCGCGCGTGTCGAAGAGCACGGTGCCGCCGTTCTTCATGTAGGCGTCGATGCGGCCGACCGCGGCGTCGGACGGCATGGCGGCGTCGGGCGCCATCGGCCAGTAGATCAGCGGATAGAAGGCAAGAGGGTCGCTGTCGATGTGGACGCCGTCGGGTGGACCGGGTTCGAGCGCGGTATGGTTGGTGAGGAAGCGCGACAGCCCTTCGAGGCCCGCCCGGCTGATGCGGTCGACCGCCTCGTCGCCGGTGACGACGTAGGCGAGATGGGTGGTGTCGATCTTGTCGAGGATGGTGCTGGCGTCGCTGCCCGTGTCTTCCTGCGCGAAGGCCGGACGGGGCGCCCCGAGCCCGCAGAGCCCCGCACCGAGGCATGCGAGGAGCAATGCGGCGCCGGTGCTCCGCCCTGCACGGGCGAGCCGGGCGGTGGAGAGCGCGCCGCCCATGACGAGCACGATGACGCTGTCGACGAGAAGCAGGAGCATGGCGAGCGCGAAGAGCCACGGCTTGAGCGCACGGGCGGCGGTGTCGACGAGCGGCGTGCGGGTGATGTCGGCGGCTTCCGGCATGGCAAGCGGTTCCAGCGTGTCGCCCGCGCGCATGAGGTTCAGCGCGCGAAAGCCGTCCTGCGTGCCGTAGAGCCCCGGCGGATTGTCGAGCGTGGGGCGTGGTAGCGCTCCCTTCCGGAGCGTCACCGGGCGGGCGTCGCCCGAAGGTTCGACGAGAATGCCTTCCGCACTCAGCAGCCGATAGGGCGGCAGGCTCTGCGGTGCACCGGCGTCGACGCCGCTTCCGTTGTCGGTGCCCCCCGTCGGGCTTGCCTTGGAAAGCGCGATGGTCTTGCGCAGCATTTCGACGAAGGCGCCGGAAAGCGGCAGGTTCGACCAGGTGGGCGTCGCGGTCACGTGGAAGAGCACGATGCGGCCTTCCCCCTCGGTCTTTGCGGTGACGAGCGGCGTGCCGTCGGCAAGGCTCGCCCAGGTGCGCTCTTCGAGGTCGGGCGAGGGCTGGGCGAGCACCTGCCGGCTGACGGTCACGTTCTGCGGCGCCTGAATGCCGGCGAAGGGGCCAGAGCCGGAGAACGCGGCGAGGTGCTGCGGCTCGCTCCACGACATGGTGCCGCCGAGCGCGCGTTCGCCGGCGCGAAGCTGAACCGGCACCAGCGGATCCTTCGCAGTCGTGCCGGCAAGGCGCGGGCCGGCGAAGCGCAGCAGCGTGCCGCCGTTGCGAATCCATTTTTCGAGCGCCGGATAGACGTCTTCCGGCAGGGTTCCGATGTCGGCCATGACGATGACCGAAGGGTTGCGCTTCAAGAGGTTCGGGATCGCCTGGGCAAGGTCGCTGTCCTCCGGTTTCAGGAGATCGGCGTAGGGCTGAAGCGCCTGCTCGATGTAGTGCAGCGGCGAAAGAAGCTCCTGCGCATTGTCGCTCGGTGCGCCGGAAACGAGCGCCACGCGCCGGCGGCGGTCGCTGTCGTCGAGCAGGTAGCTCGCGCCCGCCGAGGCGACGCTCGCGATGCCGATGCGGGCGAAATCGTTGCGCAGTTCGAAGGGAACGTCGATGGCGCCGCTTCCCGTCGCGGAGCCGGCGTCGAAATGCAGGCGGCCGGTCGCGATGGACCGCCCCTTGGCGTCATATGCGTCGAGGCCGAGGTTTTCCGCGCCGTCCGTGTCGAGCCGCGTGGCCGAAACGGTGAAACGGTCCGCGCCATTGTCGGCATCGGTAATGGCGACGGGGTTTCCATCGCCCTCGATCAGGCGGATATCGGCCGGGCCGGTTGCGATCATCCGGGAAAACGCCTGTTCGCCGCCGTTCGAGGCGATGCCATCGGCGATGAAGGCGAGCGTGCCGGGTGCTGTGCCGGAAAACGCCTCGGTAAAGCGCGCAGCCGCGCGTTCGCGTGCCGGCGGGATCGGCTGCGGCCGGGCCGCGCGCAGGCGCTCGCGCGCATTCGCGGCACTCGTCGGCGTCGGATCGTTGTCGCGGCTTGCGGTGAAGGTCAGCGAAACCGGCACGTCGGTGTCGGCGGCCTGGTCGATCAGCCGGTCGGCGGCGGCGACGCGGCGTTGCCAGTCGGGCGCGGTCGACCAGGAATTGTCGACGACGAGCGCGAGCGGCCCGCGCGAAGAGACCGTGCCGGACGTCGGATCGAGGACGGGATCGGCAAGCGCCAGGATGACGAGGGCGGCCATGACGATGCGCAGCACGGTCAGCCACCACGGGCTCTGGGCCGGCGTTTCCTCCTTCTTCAGCACCGCCGCCAGAATGCGCAGCGGCGGAAAGACCTCGCTGCGCGGGCGCGGTGGCGTCAGCCGGAGCAGCCACCAGATGACCGGGAGCGCGAGAAGGCCGAACAGCACGGCCGGAGCACCGAAGGCGAGCGGCAGCATCTAGGCGCTCCTCCGCCCGCCGGCGGGATCGCCGGACAGGCGCATATGGACGGCGATGAGCGCTTCGGAGGCCGGACGGTCGGTGCGGTGGGTGAGGAACGTCCAGCCGAGCCGCTGCAGCCGCCCGGCAAGCGTCTCGCGGCGCGCGAGATAGGCGCGGCGGTAATCCTCGGCGACGGTTTCCGCGCGCCCGGCGGTCAGCCTCGAACCGGTTTCGGGATCGCGGAACTCGGTCCGGCCTGCATACGGGAAGACCTCTTCGGCCGGATCGCAGACCTCGACGACGTGGCCGCGAATGCCGCGCCGGGCGATCGGCGCGAGACGCTCCATCGTGACCTCCGGCTCGTCGAGAAAATCGCCGACGAGGACGACCTCGCTGTACCGGCCGGCATCGAGAAAATCGGGAAAGGCCGCCGTGTCTTGCGCCTGGACGAGGGCACCGGCCAGCCGTTCGGCGGCGTTGCGCTGGGCCGTCGGTTCCATGATCGCCGGCGAGGCGATGCGTTCGCCCGAACGCGCGAGCACTTCGGCAAGTGCAAGTTGAAGCACGAGCGCGCGCGCCTCCTTCGAGGCGCGCGCCAGATCCGACTTGAAGAGCATGGATGGCGATGGGTCGGACCACAGCCAGAGCGTATGTGCCGCTTCCCATTCGCGGTCGCGCAGATAGGTGTGGTCGTCGCGGGCCGAACGGCGCCAGTCGATCCGCGCGACGCTTTCGCCGACGGTGTAGGGCCGGAACTGCCAGAAATTCTCGCCGGTGCCACGCCGCCGCCGGCCGTGCCAGCCCGAAACCGCGGTGTGCGCGATGCGGCTCGCCTCGACCAGGCAATCGGGCACGAGGGCCGCGCGCTGGCGTGCACGGGCCAGCGCTTCGGTGTTGGCGGTGCGCGAGACGCTGCGGCCGAGGCTGGCCATCGCGCCGCTCAGTCGCCCCGTGCCGCTGCGACGAGGGAATCGATGACGTCGTGCATGCTGATGCCTTCCGCGCGGGCGGCGAAGTTGAGTGCCATGCGGTGCTGGAGAACCGGATGGGCAAGGGCCAGAACGTCGTCGACGGAAGGCGCCAGGCGTCCTTCGTAAAGCGCGCGGGCGCGCGTGCAAAGCATCAGCGCCTGGCCGGCGCGGGGGCCCGGGCCCCACGAGACGTGCCGGTCCGTCTCGGCGTTGCCGCTGCCAGGCCGGGCCGAACGCACGAGCGAAAGGATGGCGTCGACCACCTTTTCCGTCACCGGCATGCGCCGGATGAGCATCTGGATCTCCCGCAGGCGCTCGCCCGTGATGACGGGGGTCGCCTCGGCATCTTCCGTGCCCGTGGTTTCGGTCAGGATACGCCGCTCGGCGTCGAGCTCGGGATAGGTCACGTCGATCTGCATGAGGAAGCGGTCGAGCTGTGCCTCGGGCAGGGGGTAGGTGCCTTCCTGTTCGAGCGGGTTCTGCGTGGCGAGCACGTGGAAAGGCTTCGGCAGGTCGTTGCGTTCGCCGGCCACGGTCACGTGATATTCCTGCATGGCCTGGAGCAGGGCGGACTGCGTGCGCGGCGAGGCGCGGTTGATCTCGTCGGCCATCAGGAGCTGCGCGAAGATCGGCCCGCGCACGAAGCGGAAGGAGCGCCGGCCGCTGGCGTCCTGGTCCATGACTTCGGTGCCGATGATGTCGGAAGGCATGAGGTCCGGCGTGAACTGGACGCGGCCCGAATCGAGGCCGAGCACCGTGCCGAGGGCGGCGACGAGCTTCGTCTTGGCCAGTCCCGGCACACCGACCAGCAGACCGTGGCCGCCGGCGAGGATGGCGAGCAGCGAGCGTTCGACCACCGCTTCCTGGCCGAAGATGACGCTGCCGACATGCTCGCGCACGCGGGCGATGTCTTCGAGAGCGGATTCGGCCGCGGCGACCATCTCCTTCTCGCTCATGGCATGTTCGCTGGTCTGCTGGATGCCCATGGCGCACGATCTCCCGCGTCTGGGTTGCCTGGACTGGCGCCCTTGTCGAAGGATGCCATCGTCGCCGGGGCTTTGCCCGGCATGCCGGTTTAGCTTATTCGAGCAGGAATTGCAGGCAAAGCCGTGAACGATCACTATCTGCGGAGCTTGGAGAAATTGTGGTGGTAATGGCCAGGGACGATCTGACGAAGGACGGTGCGGCGAACGGCGGGGCGCAAAGCGGGCTGGACGCGCTCGTCGCCCGCGCCTGGGAAGGTGCGGGACGCGGTCGCGGTCTGCCGCCCGTGGAAAAGTGGGAGCCGGACTTCTGCGGCGAGATCGACATGGTGATCGCCGCCGACGGGACATGGTTCTATCAGGGCACGCCGATCGGAAGGCCGGCGCTGGTGCGGCTTTTTTCGACCGTCCTGCGCAAGGACGCCGACGGGCGCACCTATCTCGTCACGCCGGTGGAAAAGCTCGCGATCACCGTCGAGGATGCCGCTTTCCTCGCTGTCGAGATGCAGTGCGAGACGCGCGACGACGGGCCGGTGCTGACCTTTCGCACCACGACCGGTGACGTGATCGAGGCGGGGCACGATCATGCGCTGCGCTTTTCGCTCGAAAGCGGAATGGACGAAGTGAAGCCCTATCTGCACGTGCGCGGCCGGCTGGAAGCGCTCGTCTCACGCGCGGTCATGTACGAACTTGTCGAGCGGGGCGAGGACATCGAGATCGACGGGCGCACCATGTTCGCCGTTCGCTCCGGCGGTGCCGTCTTCCCCATCATGGCGAGGGACACGCTGGACGCACTGGCGCAATGAGCGACATTTCCGATCCGGGGTCGTTCACCGCGGCGGATTTTCGCCGGCGTATCGCGAAGCGCGGATCCGCCCTTTCCGATCCTTCCACCTATGCCGGCGACCATCGGCTCAATCCCTCCATGATCGAGGAACTGGAAAGGGAGGATCTTCGCCACGCGGCGGTGCTCGTGCCCGTCATCGACACCGGCGCGGAAGCCCGGATCATCCTCACGCAGCGCACCACGAGTTTGCGCAAGCATTCCGGCCAGATCGCCTTTCCCGGCGGCGGGATCGATCCGGGCGACGCCTCGCCGGAAGCGGCTGCCCTTCGCGAAGCGAACGAGGAGATCGGCCTCGACCCCTCTCTGGTGGAGACGCTCGCGCGCCTGCCGGATTACCTGACGGCGACCGGATTCCGCATCACGCCGGTGATCGCGCTCGTCGACGGCGGCTTCAGCACGAAAATCAATCCCGCCGAGGTGGCCGCGGTCTTCGAAGTGCCACTGTCCTTCGTTATGGACGCACGAAACCACGGACGCGGCAGCCGTGAGTGGAAGGGGAAATCGCGCCACTTTTTCACCATGCCCTACGGCGAATGGTTCATCTGGGGCATCACGGCCGGCATCATCCGAACGCTTTACGAAAGGCTCTACGCTTGACACGAACGATCCGATCCGCCGTTGGCCGGGATTCCTGGTTCCGGGAGCCGGGATTGCAGCGTATCATGCGGCTCCTGAACCGCGACGAGGCGGAGACGCGCGTCGTCGGCGGTGCCGTGCGCAACGCGCTCCTCGACCGGCCGGTGGACGAGGTGGATCTGGCGACGACACTGAAGCCGGAGGCCGTGATCGAGCGCGCCGGGGAGGCGGGCCTCAAGAGCGTGCCGACCGGCATCGAGCACGGCACGGTGACGCTCGTCATCGCCGGCCACTCCTACGAGGTGACGACGCTGCGTTCCGACGTCGAGACGGACGGTCGCCATGCGACGGTCGCCTTCGGAACGGACTGGCAGGCGGATGCCGAGCGGCGGGACCTGACGATCAACGCCCTTTATGCCGATGCCGACGGCGCGGTCATCGACCCGGTCGGTGGCCTTGCCGACCTCGCCGCGGGAACGGTGCGCTTCATCGGCGACCCCGAGACGCGCATCGCCGAGGACTATCTGCGCATCCTGCGCTTCTTCCGCTTCTTTGCCTGGTACGGCTCCGGCCGGCCGGAGCCGGAAGGCCTGAAGGCTTGTGCGCGCGAAAAGGACCAGATCGCCCGGTTGTCCGCCGAACGGGTGTGGAGCGAGACCCGCAAGCTTCTGGCCGCCCCGGACCCCGGCCGCGCGCTCTTGTGGATGCGCCAGTCCGGCGTGCTGACGGCCGTGCTGCCGGAAACCGAAAAATGGGGCATCGATTCCGTGCCCGCGATGGTCGGCACCGAAAAGGCGTTCAAGTGGAACCCGGATGCGCTTTTGCGGCTGATGGCGATCGTCCCGCCCGAGACCGAACGGCTCGATGCGCTCGCCAAGCGGCTGAAGCTCTCGCGCGCCGAAGCCGATCGCCTCGAGGACTGGGCGGAGGCGCCGCAGGTTCCCTACGACATCAAGGACGCCGCCTTCGACCGGCTGCTCTATGCCAACAAGCCGCCGGCGGTGATCGACCGGCTCAAGCTGCAGCTCGCTTCCGCACGGGGACGCGCCATCACCGATTCGAAGGCGATGGTGGAAGCGGCCGCAATGTCGCGGCTGATCGAGCGTGCCAAGAAATGGCGTCGCCCGTCCATGCCGCTCGGCGGCGCGGACCTGAAGGAGCAGGGCGTGGAGGAGGGGCCGCGCATGGGCCGGATCCTGGCCCGGCTCGAGGCGGCGTGGCTCGACAGCGATTTCCGGCTCGATCGCGATGCGCTGCTCGAAAGGCTGCCCGAGGCGATCGGCTCGGAGTGAGACGCCGCGCGATGCCGGCTCAAGCGGATCGTTCGCGGCGTCGGGATTGCTTCCGTCCGGTATGCGAACTCGGCAGCCTCAAGCCGCGCGGTCGCTGCCGTCGTCGTGGATGCGTTGCTTGACGTTCTCGACCATCGATTCGCGCATGACGCGTTCGCCGTGTACCTCGCGCAGATGGTCGACCGCCCGATGGACGATCTCCGCCTCCTCCTCGGCACTGGTGTGCCATTCGCAGCCGGGTACGAGTGAACCGCATTCAAAGGTCTTCATGATCGACTCCTTCCTCGTTCACGACAGAGAAAACGGTGCGATGGGTCGATCGTTCCCGTTTCGCGGCACGCACGCGATCAGGCGAAGCGCACCAGCGGCGGCATCGAGGAGAGGATCGAATCGACGTTGCCGCCCGTGCGCAGGCCGAAGATCGTGCCGCGATCGTAGAGCAGGTTGAACTCCACGTAGCGGCCGCGCCGCACGAGCTGTTCCTCGCGCTCGGCCTCGCTCCAGGGCGTGTCGAAGTGCCGGCGCACTATCTGCGGATAGACGCGTTCGAGCGCGCGTCCGACATCCTGCGTAAAGGCGAAGTCCGCATCCCATCCGCCGGCTTCCTCGTCGGAGTGCAGGTAGTCGTAGAAGATACCGCCGATGCCGCGCGGCTCGTTGCGGTGCTTCAGGAAGAAATAATCGTCGCACCATTGCTTGTAACGGTCGTAGTCGGCGACGGCATGGGACGTGCACGCCGCCTGCATCGCGTGGTGGAAGGCCTGCGCGTCGGCGTCTTCCTGGTTGCGCTGGCGTTCGAGCACCGGGGTGAGGTCCGCGCCGCCGCCGAACCACTGCCGGCTGGTCACGACCATGCGGGTGTTCATGTGCACCGTCGGCACGTTCGGATTCACGGGATGGGCGATCAGCGAGATGCCGGACGCCCAGAAGTTCGGATCCTCCTCGGTGCCGGGGATCTGGTTGCGGAACTCGGGCGAGAACTGGCCGAAGACGGTCGAGGTGTGGATGCCGGCCTTTTCGAAGACGCGACCGTGCAGCATCGACATGGTTCCGCCGCCGCCCGTTTCGCCGCGGTCCCATTCGCGCCGTTCGAAGCGGCCCGCAGCGCGGTCGGACAGCGGGCCGGAAAGGTCGTCCTCCAGCGTTTCGAACGCTGCGCACAGCCGGTCGCGCAACGTCTCGAACCATGCGCGCGCCGCTTCCTTCTTGGCATCGAGCTCGTCGGGAAGCCCGTTCGGCAGTTCCGGCTTTTCCATGGCGTTTCCTCGTCATTGGTCGCTTGGGGTCGCTTGGGGTCGCTCGTGCGTCGCGTCCACGACTCGCAAAAGTGCATGCGGCGCGCTACCCTTTTGTCGTGAAGGTTTGAGCAGCGTTTCGAGTTTCATGACCAGAGTGCCTTCTCCTCCACCGATGAACGGCCTGCGCCGGCAGATCGCCCGTGCGCGTGAGCGCCGGCAGGATCCGGCTTCGAGCTTCGTGCGCGAGACCTTCCGACTACCGCGCGCGGACGCTCGCGCCAAGGCGCGCGAATGGTTCGATACCTGGCCGAAGGCCGCCTACTGGACGACCGTGGAAAGCTGGAGGCAGCTGCCGGACGACCATATCGAGTTCACGATGCGGCGCCTGCCGACCGCGGATTGAACGGACGGACCCTCGTACATTTTGACACGCCTTTTTCGACAACCTTGGCGGGAAATCCGGCGAGCGGTTCACTTTGGCTTTACCTTTGGCGTGCATGCATTCGTCGAGCAGAGGGCCTCGATGACCGATCCATTACGTAAAGCTGCAGCGCGCATGCGCCCCGGTTCGCTGGCATCCGGTCTCGGGCTCGTTCTTCTGGCGGCCGTCTCCTATTTCGCCGGCGTTCGGCTGAGCGTCGCGTTCGTTCCCATGATGCCCGCCGGCGGCACATGGGACTGGTGGGTTCCGGTGTGGATTTCCACCGGTCTTGCCGTCGCTCTCGTCTTCCGGTTCGGCTGGCAGGTCGTTCCCGGTCTCGTCATCGGCTCGCTTGCCAGCGAGATCCACATGGGTACGCCCGTGCTCATCGGTCTTGCGATCGCCATCCTGAACGGTACGCAGCCTCTCGTGCTGCAGCATCTCATGGGGCGTCGGCACGATCCGGCACACATGTTCGCACGCGTCGGGCCGGTCTTCCGCTTCATCTACGCGACCGCCGTCAGCACCGGGCTCTACAGCGTCTTCTTCGGGTCGCTCGTCCTGCACCTTTCCGGCAGGACGGGTTTCGACGGGCCGAGCCTCCTGTGGGTCAGATGGATGCTCGGCGATCTCAGCGCCATATTCCTGGTGACGCCGATCCTGACGCTGATGCTCTTTCGCCAGGTCGACACGCGGCACGTGATCGAGCCGGAAAGCATCGCCGTGTTCCTCGTCGCCGGTCTGGTGACCGCCGGCCTCTTCGCAACGGACGGGATCGCGCTGCCGGTCGGCTTCGTCCTCTTCCCGATCGTCGTCTGGGCGGCGTTGCGGCGCAACGCGTTCGTCGTATCGATGACGGTGCTTCTGATAACCGTCATCGCCACGGTCCTGACGGCGATGGGGCACGGCCCGTTCATCGCCGTCGCGCAGGCGAACTACGCCATCCTTCCGCTGCAATACCTGATCGCGGCGCTCGCCCTGACCGGCCTGCTTCTGTGCAGCGCGACCGCCGAGCGGAACCGGCTTCAATCCGAGCTTGCCGACATGCTGACCCGGCTCGACGGCGAGGTCGGCGAGCGCACCCGCGAACTGGCCGAGACGAACCGCCACCTCAACGCGGAGATCGCCGCGCACGAGCGCGCCACCCGCGTGATCGAAGGGCGCAACCGCATCATGCAGAAGCTGGCGCGCGGCAGCGCGCTCGACGAGCTTCTCCAGGACCTCGCCCAGGAAGTGACCGCCTTTCGCGACCGGTGGACGGTACGCATCGCGCTCGCCGATCCGCGCGGCCATGCACGCGTCGCGGCGATCGGCGGCGAGGGCGCGCACCGGGAAACGCTTCGCCGCGACATCGACGTCTACGGAGCGGGCCGCGTGTTCCTGAACACCGCGATCATGGCGGGGCCGGACCATCGGCTCGGCACGCTGTCGATCCTGCTCGAACCCGGCACGCCTTTCACCGAGGAGGATCGGGTCTTTCTGGCCGAGACCGCCGATCTCGCAAGCGTGCTCATCGAACACCGCGAACGCGAGGAGCGGCTTCGCACGCTGGTGCGCTACGATTCGCTGACGGGCGTCTTCAACCGCACGGCCTTCGAGGAAGCACTGCAGGAAATGATGGGCGAGGCGGCACGGGAGAAAGAGAAGGTCTACGTGCTCTATCTCGACCTCGACGGCTTCAAGGCCGTCAACGACACCTTCGGCCACGACGCCGGCGACCGGCTGCTTGTCGAGGCGGCGTCGCGCGTAAGCACGGCGGCCGGGACGCACGCCTGCGTCGGGCGCTTCGGTGGCGACGAATTCGTGGTTGCCATGTCGGCCGTGGAGCGTGTGGACGTCGAGGCGACGGCGCGCGCGATCATCCGCAGTTGCCATATCGACGACGCCGTTCCGGGCTCCGCGACCAACGTCTCGGCCAGCATCGGCATCAGCGCGTATCCGGGCGACGCGACCACCGTCGAGGCCATGGTGCGCAGCGCCGATACGGCGATGTACGTCGCCAAGCGGGTAGGCGGCAGCTGCTACGCCTTCAGCGGCGAACGCGCCGGCGGCCTGCATGCGCGCGTATGGGGCGAAATGCGCGCGCCGCACAGCGCGAGCGTCCTTTCGAGCCAGGTCGGATAGGTCATCCGCGCATCGATGGAAAGCCTTTTGTCTGGCGCAGCGCCTCGCTGGCCAGAATGCCGGCGGCGACCGCCACGTTGAGCGAGCGGCTTCCCTCGGCGAGGGGAATGCGAATGCGCATGTCGGCCTTCGCGTGGACGTGCTCGGGAACGCCCGCGCTTTCGCGTCCCATGAGCAGGACGTCGTCGCCGGCGAACGCATGGTCGAGGAAGGATCCGGCGGCGTGCGTGGTCGAAAGCACGAGCCGGCGACCCTCGCCACGTCGCCATGCTTCGAACGCTTCCCAACTCGCATGCCGCACCAGTCGCGCTTCGGCGAGATAGTCCATCCCGGCCCGTTTCAGGGCGCGATCGGTGAGCACGAAGCCGGCCGGCTCGATCAGGTCGACCGTGAGGTCGAGGCACGCCGCCATGCGCAGGATCGTGCCCGTATTGCCCGGTATGTCCGGCTGGTAGAGGGCAATACGCAGGTTGCTCATCGGTTTGTCTGGACGGCGGATGAAATGATCAGTCGCCCTCGAAGGCGAGCAGCGTGTTCACCGGCACGTTGAGCGCTTCGAGCCTGGCGCGTCCGCCGAGATCCGGCAGATCGATGACGAAGCACGCCGAGACGATCTTCGCCCCCATCTGGCGCAGGAGCTTGACGGCCGCTTCCGCCGTGCCGCCGGTCGCGATCAGGTCGTCGACGAGGATGATTTCCTCGCCTTCGGCGACGGCGTCGCGGTGGATCTCCATCTCGTCGATGCCGTATTCGAGGCTGTAGGCAACGCGCACGGTCTCGTGCGGCAGCTTGCCTTTCTTGCGGATCGGCACGAAGCCGGCGGAAAGCTGGTGCGCGACTGCCCCGCCGAGAATGAAGCCGCGCGCCTCGATGCCTGCGATCTTGCCGATCGACCGGCCGGCATAGGGCTGGACGAGCGCGTCCACGGTACGGCGAAAGGCGCCTGCGTCGCCGAGCAGCGTCGTGATGTCGCGAAACTGCACGCCCGCTTTCGGATAGTCGGGAATCGTGCGGATCGCCTTCGTCAGTTCGTCGGACAGATCGGACATGGTTCGTCTCCTCACACAGCTGGCCGCACGCGAAAACGGGCGCTCCCGGCGCCCGCTTGTCGTCGAACTCGGCGATGCTCCCGGCGATCAGTGATCGTCGAGGCGCGAATAGATCGCCTTTTTCGTGTAATAGATGAGAACGGTGAAGATCGCCAGAAAGATGATGACGACGAAGCCGGTCTCCTTGCGCTCGACCATGTGCGGCTCGGCCGCCCACATCTGGAAGGCCGCGATGTCCTTGGCGTACTGATCGACGGTCTCGGGGGTACCGTCGTCGTACTTCACGACGCCGTCGGAGAGCGGCGGCGGCATCTTCAGGAAGGCCGCGCTGTGGAAATAGGGGTTGTAGTAGCCCCCCTGCGGGACGCGCATGCCCTTCGGCGGGTCCTGATAGCCCGTCAGCAGCGCATGGACGTAATCCGGCCCCTTCGTCGTGTACATCGTGAAGATGTCGAAGACGAAGCCCGGGAAGCCGCTTTCCACCGCGCGCGCCTTGGCGATGGTGGAAAAGTCCGGCGGTGCCGCGCCGCCATTGGCGTAGGCGGCGGCTTCCGTATTGGCGAACGGGGCGGGGAAATAGTCGTTCGGCTTGCCCTGCCGCTTGAACATCTCGCCCTGGTCGTTCGGGCCGTCCGTCACCTGGTGCGAAGCGGCGAACCCCTTCACCTGATCTTCGCTGTAGCCAAGATCCGTCAAATTTCGGAAGGCGACCATGTTGAGCGAATGGCAGCCCGAGCACACCTCGGTGTAGACCTTGAGACCGCGCTGGAGCTGGCCCTTGTCCCATGTGCCGAACGGACCGGCGAAGGACCAGGAGAGCCGCGGCGGGTCCTTGATCGGGTAGTGCGGAATGTCCGCGGCACCGGCTGCAACGCTTGCGAGCGGTGCTGCGAGGCCGATCGCCAGTGCGGCTGCGACAAGCTTCTTCATCGTCTTTTCCCTCCCTCTCGCCTCAACCGCGGTCTTCGGGCGCGGCGGTCGCACCCGCCGGACGACCGGCCGAAGTCTGGCGCCTGGAAAGCACCGCCTCGGTGATCGAGTTCGGCAGTCGCCTCGGCTTTTCGACGAGGCCGAGAAGCGGCATGATGATGAGGAAGAAGCCGAAATAGTAGAGCGTGCCGAGCTGGGCGGTCAGCACGATCGCACCCTGCGGCGGCTGCGAGCCGCACCAGCCGAGAAGCAGGCAATCGACGATGAACAGCCAGAAGCACACCTTGTAGACCGGCCGGTAGACGGCCGAGCGCACCTTCGAGGTATCGAGCCACGGCACGACGAAGAGCACGAGGATGGAGGCGAACATGGTCAGCACGCCGCCGAGCTTCGAGTTGATCGGCCCGAGGTTGAAGGTGATAGCGCGCAGCATCGCGTAGAAGGGAAGGAAGTACCATTCGGGCACGATTTCGGCCGGCGTCTTCAGCGAGTTCGCCTCGATGTAGTTGTCCGCATGGCCGAGATAGTTCGGCATGTAGAAGACGAAATAGGCGAAGACGAGGAAGAACACGGACATGCCGAGCGCGTCCTTGATCGTCGCGTAGGGCGTGAACGGAATGGTGTCGGTCTTCTTGCGGATGTCGACGCCCGTCGGGTTGGTCTGCCCCGTCACGTGGAGTGCCCAGATGTGAAGGATGACGACGCCGGCGATCATGAACGGCAACAGGTAATGCAGCGAATAGAAGCGGTTGAGCGTCGGCTGGCCGACGGCGAAGCCGCCGATCAGGAGCCGCTGGATCCAGTCGCCGACCGCCGGAAAGGCCGAGAAGAAGCCGGTGATGACCGTTGCGCCCCAGAACGACATCTGCCCCCAGGGCAGCACGTAGCCCATGAAGGCGGTGCCCATCATGAGGAACAGGATGACGACGCCGAGGATCCACAGAAGCTCGCGGGGCGCCTTGTAGGAGCCGTAATACAGACCGCGCGCGATGTGGAGGTAGACGGCGAGGAAGAAGAACGACGCGCCGTTGGCGTGTAGGTAGCGCAGCAGCCAGCCATAATTGACGTCGCGCATGATGAACTCGACCGAGGTGAACGCCTGGTCGGTCGAGGCGACGTAGTGCATGGCGAGCACGATGCCGGTCAGCATCTGCAGGCCGAGCATGATCGAGAGAATGCCGCCGAACGTATAGGCGTAGTTCAGATTGCGCGGCACGGGATAGGAAACGAAGCTGTCGTGCATGAGCCGCGGCAGCGGCAGACGCGTGTCGATCCACTTCGTGAACCCCGAACGCGGTGCGTAGGTCGAATGATCCCCACTCATCGATGCTCTCTCCCTCAGCCGATCCTGACCGTCTTGCCCGGTGTCAAGTCGAAGGGCGGCAGTTCCATGTTGTACGGTGCGGGACCGTGCCTGATGCGCCCAGCGGTATCGTAGACGGAGCCGTGGCACGGGCAGAACCAGCCGCCGAACTCGCCCTGTTCGCCGAGCGGAATGCAACCGAGATGCGTGCAGACCTGGATCATCACGAACCAGTTCTCCTTGCCCTTGCCGGCGGAGCGGTTGATGTCGGTCGCATCGGCGTTGGCATCGAGATTGGCGTTGCGCGCCACCGGATCCTTCAGGTCGGAAAGTTGGACGTCCTTGGCTTCCTGCACTTCCTTGTCGGTGCGGTTACGGATCGTCACCGGCTTGCCGCGCCATTTCACCTGAAGGGTCGAACCCTTTTCGAGGCTCGAGATGTCGACCTCGATCGAGGCGGCGGCGAGCGTGGAAGCGTCGGGCCGCATCTGGTCGATGAACGGCCATGCGAGCGAGGCGGCACCGACCACGCCGGCCATGCCCGTCGCCAGGTACAGGAAATCGCGTCGGTTCGGTTCGTGCTCCGAATCGGCCGTCGTTTCGTGCTCGCTCACCTTGGAACCTTCCTCTCCAAACCCGCGCCGCCCTTATGGGCGACATGCACTCCCCGCGCCGCGTTCGCGCCAGGACCCTCATCGTGCATCGAGTTCCCTCCGAACCGCGGCTTCTAGCCTCGATACGAAATTCTGTCCAGCGAACGCAACGCCCGGGCGCCAGTTTGTCGCAGAAAATTCGCCGCGGCAAATGGCAGCGCCCGCCGAAACGCTTCCGTATAGACCTGAAAGGCCCTATGTCGCCCGAATGCAGGATGTCCTGGGCAAGCTCGTCGACGATTTGCGTGCCGACCGCCGCGTCCAGGTCGCAGACCTGAAGCGTATGCTCGCCGTCATCGATGCCGAGATCGCAGCCGCGCTTGAAAGGGGCGATGGCGTCCCGGCCCCGATCCGCGACGTGCGCGAAGTCGTTGCCCGCGCCTGTGGTGCGGGCACGCGTGCCGATGGCTGGGACGACGATGGCGACACGGCAGGGATCCCACCCGCAGGCGACGACCCGACCTGAAAGGCCCTAGGGGCCCGGGCTGCCGAGCCCGCAGAACCTACCGTTCCAGTCGGGCGAGCAGGGCGGAGGTATCCCATCGGTTGCCGCCCATTGCCTGCACTTCCGCGTAGAACTGGTCGACCAGGGCGGCGACGGGAACCTGTGCGCCGTTGTTGCGCGCTTCGGCGAGCACGATCGAAAGGTCCTTGCGCATCCAGTCGACCGCGAAGCCGTGGTCGTATTCGCCGGCATCCATCGTCTTCCAGCGGTTTTCCATCTGCCACGACCCGGCTGCCCCTTGCGAGATGACGGAGACGACGTTTTCGATGTCGAGGCCGGCGCGCTTGCCGAAATGCAGCCCTTCGGCGAGGCCCTGGACGAGGCCGGCGATGCAGATCTGGTTGATCATCTTCGTCAGCTGGCCGGCACCGGCCGGGCCCATCAATCCGACCATGCGCGCATAGGCGTCGATGACCGGCTTCGCCCTGTCGAAGGCTGCCTGCTCGCCGCCGACCATCACGGTCAGCTTGCCGTTCTCCGCTCCCGCCTGACCGCCGGAGACCGGAGCATCGAGGAAGGCGGCACCCTTTTCACGTGCTGCTTCATCGAGTTCGCGGGCGATGTCGGCCGAAGCGGTGGTGTTGTCGATGTAGACGGCGTTCTCGCCGAGCGATTCGAAGAGGCCGTCCTCGGCAAGCGTCACCGAGCGAAGATCGTTGTCGTTGCCGACGCAGGTGAAGACGAACTCAGCCCCCTCGGCCGCCTTCGCCGGCGTCTCTGCAAGCGTTCCGTCGTGTTCCGACACCCAGGCCTCGGCCTTCTTGCGGGTCCGGTTGAAGACGCGGACCTCGTGTCCGGCCCTCTTCAGGTGCCCGGCCATGGGATAGCCCATCACGCCGAGGCCGATGAATGCGACGGTTGCCATTGCCACGTCCCTCCTGCACAACTGTGCTCGCTGTCGTTCGCGTCGAGGCATAACCCAATGCGCCGGTTCTTCAAAGCGCTCGGCAAGCTGTCGTTTCTCGTCTTCCCGCTTCTCCTCGCCGCTGCCGTCGTGGCGCTCTTCTGGCTTTCGGCTTCGCTGCCGGTGCCTTCCGGCACGATGCGCATCGCCGGTCTGGCCGGCCCGGTGACGATCACCCGCGACCGCAACGACGTTGCGCACATCACCGGGCAAAGCCGCGCCGATGTCTTCGCGGGCCTCGGCTTCGTCCACGCGCAGGAGCGGCTGTGGCAGATGGAACTGACGCGGATGGCCGGCGAGGGGCGGCTTTCGGAGATCTTCGGCGCACCGACGGTCGATACGGACGTTTTCCTGCGCACCCTCGATATCGCCGGTGCCGCGCGCCGTTCGCTCGAAGCGCTTTCGCCGGAAGCGCGCGCCGCGCTCGAAGCCTATGCGCACGGCGTGAACGCCTGGATCGACCGACCGGGACCGGCCTTCGGCGCGAAGTTCTCGCCGGAATTCGTCGTCTTCGGCCACGAGCCGGAACCGTGGAGCGCGGCCGACGCGTTGATCGCCATCAAGATGATGTCCGTCGGTCTTGCGCAAAACGTCGGCGACGAGGCGAGCCGGCTCGCCTTCGCCGCGCTCGGTCTTTCGGACCGGGAGATCGACGATCTGATGCCGCCGCTCGAGGGCGACCGGCCGCCGCCATTGCCGGATCTTCGCAGGCTTCTCGCCCTGCCGCCGGTCGCGATCGGCCGGAACGACGAGCGGGCCGCGATCGAGCGGATCGATACCGGCTGGAGCGAGCGACGCGGCGCCTCGAACAACTGGGTGGTGTCGGGAAGCCGGACGAAGAGCGGGCTGCCGATCCTTGCCAACGACCCGCATCTGGGGCTCGCCGCACCGTCGATCTGGTATCTCGCCGACCTCCGCGTCGAGCGTCCGGGCGAAGAGCCGCGTACGCTGACGGGCGTGACGCTGCCGGGCGCCCCCTTCGTCCTGCTCGGGCGTGGCACGTCCATCGCATGGGGCTTCACGAATACGGGTGCCGACGTGCAGGACGTCTTCGTCGAACGCGTCGATCCGCACGATCCCAAACGGTACCTGACGCCGGACGGGTGGCGCGCCTTCGACACGCGCAGGGAGACGATCCGCGTGGCGGGCGGAAAGGACGTCGTCTTCACCCGGCGCGCGACGCGCCATGGGCCCGTTCTCCCGCACGACTTCCTGGGCCTCGGTTCGTACCTGCCGAACGACACGGTCGCAGCGCTCGGCTGGACGGCGCTCGCCTCCGACGACACGACTGCGATGGCCGGCTTCGACCTGTGGAATGCCGATACCGTCGACGATTTCAAGAACGTGATGCGCGATTTCGTGACGCCCATGCAGTCGATGGTCGTCGCCGACACGAAGGGGTCGATCGGCTTCGTCGCCGCCGGGCGCGTGCCGGTGCGCGACCCGCAGAACACCATCATGGGGCGCGTGCCGGTGCCCGGATGGCTCGCCCGCTACGACTGGAAGGGAACCATTCCCTTCGAGGATCTTCCGCAGGCTAAGAACCCGCCGGTCGGCGCCATCGGTACGGCGAACGCCAAGATCGTCGGTCCGGACTACAAACCCTTCCTCACCTTCGATTGGGAGGAGCCGTTCCGCCAGCGCCGGATCGACCAGCTCATCGTCCATGGGCCCGACGACCAGACGCTCGAGACCTCGCGGCGCGCGCAGGCCGACGTACTCTCGCTCGGCTTGCTGGCGATCAAGCCGCGCATGCTCGCCCTCGTTCGTGGCCGCGGGGACGTCGATCGCGGCACGCTCGCCAAGCTCGCGGCCTGGGACGGACGGATGCGCGGCGACGAAGCCGAACCGCTGATCTTCCTCGCCTGGGTGCGGGCTGCGACGCGCGACATCTTCGCCGACGATCTCGGCCCCGCCTTCGATCGCTGGTTCCGCATCCGCATCGTGCCGCTCGAGCGTGCGCTCGGCAGCGATCCGGCGCGCGACTGGTGCGACGAGAAGGGCACCCGGGCGCACGAAACCTGCGGAGACGTGCTCGCCACCGCGCTGTCGCAAGCGCTGGCGGACCTGGCCACGCGCTACGGTCCCGACCGATCGGCATGGCGCTGGGGCACCGCGCACATGGCAAGGGGCGAACACCGCCCGTTCTCGCGCGTGCCGGGTCTGGCAAAGCTTTTCGACGTCGAGGTGCCGAGCCCCGGCGGTCCGTTCACGCTCGATCGCGGCGTCACCAACGTGGCGAACGAGGACGATCCTTACGGCAACGTCGCGGCGGCGAGCTATCGCGGGCTCTTCGACCTCTCCGACCTCGACGCCTCCACCTACATCCAGACGACGGGCCAGTCCGGCAATGTCTTCTCGCCGCACTATCGCGATTTCGCCCGCCCCTGGGCAAAGGTGGAGGCGATCACCATCCAGACCGACCCGGCAGCCTATCGCAAGGGCGATCTCGGCGTTTGGCGCCTTGTGCCGGCCGATTGAGCGTCACAGCCGCTCGGCGAGATAGAGATGGCCGGGCGTCGGCGTGCCGCTTTCCTGGCGAACGACGATCTCGCCGGCTTCGAGGCAGGTGAAGCCCGCTTCCGTCAGCGCCATGTGCACATAGCTCTCCGCATGGGCGAAGCGCTGTTGCGGGCCGACCTTGAAGGGCGCGCCGGCAAACGCCTGGTCGGGCAGCGTCTCGCTCGAAAAGGCGAGGATCGCGCCGTTTTCGCTGCAGCGTGCCGCGCCCGCGAGGAAGGTTTCGAGGAAGCCGAGATAGGGCAGCACGTCGGTCGCCGCGATCAGGTCCCATGCCGGCTCCTCGATCTCGGTCAGGAAATCGACCACTTCGCCGACATAGAGGTCGTCGTAGACGTCGCGTTCGTCGGCGAGTGCGACCATCGATTCGGCGAGGTCGATGCCCGTCGCGTGATCGACCATGTCGCGCAGCGCACCGCCGGCGAGCCCGGTGCCGCAACCGAGGTCGAGCAGGCGGGCAAAGCGCGTCCGGCCAACGGCCTGTAGCCGCTCGCGCAGGAGTAGCGGCACGCAGTAGCCGAGTTGGTCGACGAGCACGTCGTCGAAGACTTCCGCATGCTGGTCGAAGAGCGTCGAGACATAGGCGTCCGGCGCCTTGGGCGGCGTGGCGCCGCGGCCCATGCTGGCAAGACGCACGGTGGCGCCGGCGCGATCCTCGGGATCGAGCGCCAGCACCTCGTGGTAGGCGAGCGCCGCCGCATCGAAGCTTCCCTCCTTTTCGAGCGCGAGCGCCCGGTCGTAGGCTTCGGCCAATGCCTGCTCGGTGTCGGTATTCGTCATGGTTCGCGCTTTCCGTCCTGGAGGAGGCTTTCTTCTGGCGTGCTGGACCTGATCGAATCAGTTTCGGCGCACGATCTCGTTGTTTGATGCATTGTTCGCGACGCCGGACACGATCAGTCCGGCTGCAAGATGCTCTTACGCGGTCACACCTCGCCGTCGAAGCTCTTCTCTCGACTTTGGGCCCTGCGCCGGGCAACGGCCAGATCTTCCGGCGTGTTGACGTTGAAGAACGCGTCGCCGCCGTCCGACGACGGCGGGAACGCGACGATGCGATGGCGCTGCGCGCGAACGAAACGCATGACGGAGCGATCGCCCTCGTCCTTGAGATGATCCCGCAGCGCCGGTGCGAGCAAGACCGGCCAGAGTGCGAAGACGGGATGGACGCGCTCCCCGCTTGCCGCCACCGAGATCACGGCGGAATCGCCGGCGGCAAGGCGTTCGACGAAATTGCACGGGAAGAACGGCGTGTCGGCGGCAACGGTCGCCACGCGCTCGTATCCGGCGCTTCCGGCGTCGTCCATCGCCGCGAGGATGCCGGCAAGCGGTCCCGGATGTCCGGGAAAGGGGTCGGCGAGGACGGGGCAGGCGAGGGCGTCGAAGCGTGCCGGATCGCCATTGGCGTTGATCGCCACGCGGGCGACCTGCGGGCGCAGCCGGGCAATCACACGCGAAATCAGGGTCTCGCCATCCACGTTGAGAAGCGGCTTGTCCCGCCCCATGCGACGGGAGAGGCCGCCAGCCAGGATGCAGCCGGATATGTCGGGCGGGCTTGCGATGGCGTTCGTCCTTTCCACTTCGGGTTTCCGTCACCGGCGAAAACCGGAGACGTTGCGGAACGCTCCGCGGTCCCGTCCGTTCAAGCTCATCATGGACGGCTCGTGCCGTCTGGCATTACGGATCCTCGACGATGCGCCCTGTGCGCCGCCGACGGGGATCCGAGCAGGCGGGCAAGGTCTCGTGTCTTGCCCATGGTGTGGTCGGCCTCTTTCAGTTTCCGCGCTGGGCCGGCCGGTAACGAGCAACGCAGACGCAATAACAGAGAGAGCAATACGATGACGAAACCCGAAAAGGGCGACACCGTTCGCGTGCATTATACCGGACGGCTGAGCGACGGCACCGAATTCGATTCTTCCGCAGGCCGCGATCCGCTGCAGTTCGAGCTCGGCGCGGGCCAGATCATCGACGGTCTCGACCGCGAGATCGCCGGCATGGACGAGGGCGCCAAGCAGACCGTCACCGTGCCGGCCGCCGAGGCCTACGGCGACCGCAGGCCCGAACAGGTGCAGGAACTGCCGCGTTCGGCCATTCCCGAGGAAATCAATCCCGAGCCTGGCATGCAGCTCCAGGCGACGACGCAGGCCGGACAGCCGGTGCCGATCGTCGTCACCGACGTCAGCGAGGACACGGTGACCGTCGACGCCAACCATCCGCTCGCCGGCCGCGACCTGGTCTTCGACGTCGAGCTCGTCGAGGTCATCAAGGCCGCCTGATACGTCCGACGCTCGAAGAGCGACGACGAAAAAGGCCCGCGCGTTCGCCGCGCGGGCCTTTTTTGATCGGGAAGAGCCGACGGATGGTCCGTCACACTGCCGACGATCAGCCGCCCGTCACGCTCATGTGCCGGCCGACGGAGGGACGGTTCGCCCGGTCGATGACGAAATCGTGGCCCTTGGGCTTGCGGCCGATCGCTTCGTCGATGGCCTCGCGCACGAGCCGGTCGTCCTCGCTCGCGCGCAACGGTGCGCGCAGGTCGGCCGCGTCCTCCTGGCCGAGGCACATGAAGAGCGTGCCCGTGCACGTCAGGCGTACCCGGTTGCAGCTCTCGCAGAAATTGTGGGTCATCGGCGTGATGAAGCCGAGCCTGCCGCCGGTTTCCGCGATCCGCACGTAGCGCGCCGGGCCGCCGGTCTTGAAGGGAATGTCCTCGAGCGTGAATTCCTCTTCGAGGTCGGCGCGCAACTTCGAAAGCGGCAGGTACTGATCCGTCCGGTCGGCGTCGATCTCGCCCATCGGCATGGTCTCGATGACCGTCATGTCCATGCCGCGCCCGTGCGCCCAGCGCAGCATCGACGGGATCTCGCGATCGTTGAAGCCTTTCAGCCCGACGGTATTGATCTTGATCTTCATGCCTGCGTGCTGGGCCGCGTCGATGCCGGCCATCACCTTGTCGTAGTCGCCCCAGCGGGTGATCTCGTGGAACTTCGCGGGGTCGAGCGTATCGAGCGAGATGTTGAGCCTGCGCACGCCGGCGGCGGCGAGATCGTCCGCGTAGCGCGTCAGCTGGGAGCCGTTGGTCGTCAGCGTCAGCTCGTCGAGCCGCCCGGTCTCGATTTCCGCGCCAAGCGCGCGGATAAGCGACATGATGTTCTTGCGCACCAGCGGCTCGCCGCCGGTCAGGCGCAGCTTGCGCACGCCCTTGTCCATGAACGCCTTGCACAGGCGCTCCAGTTCCTCGAGCGAGAGGAGGTCGCGCCTGGGCAGGAACGTCATGTTCTCGGCCATGCAATAGGTGCAGCGAAAATCGCACCGGTCCGTGACCGACACGCGCAGATAGGTTATTTCCCGGCCGAAGGGGTCGATCAATCGATCGTCCTCGCCTTCGGGCGGCACGATGAGCGGCATGGTCATGATATTCGATCTCCGTTGCGCGGTATGTTGCGGTCCATGCCGCTTGCGTCAAGGCCGGGCCGCGGCAGATCGAAGCGAAGAAGGGAGCGAAATGCCATGAACGGCGATCCGGCCGCCTGGCCTGCCGAACTGAAGGTATCGAAGGACCGCCGCCGGCTGACGGTGGTCTTCACCGACGGCGTGCACCACACGATCGAGGCGGAATTGCTGCGGGTGAACTCGCCGTCCGCCGAAGTGCAGGGGCATGGAGCGGGACAGCGCATCACCGTGGCGGGCAAGCGCGACGTCGGGATCATGCAGATGCAGCCCGTCGGCAGCTACGCCGTGCGCATCGTCTTCGACGACATGCACGAAACCGGTATCTTCACCTGGGACTATCTGCGCGATCTCGGCGACCATCGCGAGGAGCGCTGGGCTGCCTACCTGAACGAACTGGCGGAGAAGGGGCTCGGCAGGGACACCGGCTGAAGGCGGCCCGACGCGGGCTCGAAGCCGACCCGGAGCGGGCCCGAAGCGGGCCCGAAGCGGGAACGGCGGGCGTCGTGCCGACCGGTCGCGTCAGCGGTACATCGTGCGTGCACCGCCACTGGCGCCGTGCGGAACGTGGCGATACCGGCGCACGCGATTTCGCCCTTCCGCCTTCGCCGCGTAGAGCGTGGCGTCGCATTTGCGGTAGAGATCTTCCGCATCGCGGGCGAGCGTGCCGGCGCACACGCCGAGCGAGACGGTGACGGGGCCGTAGTTCGTGCCCGTCTTGCGGTTTTGGAGCGGCGTCGTCTCCACGGCGCGGCGCACGCTTTCGGCAAGCGCGTCCGATGCCTCCTCGTCGAGCCCGTTCGTGACGATCGCGAATTCCTCGCCGCCGGTTCGTGCGAGCACGCAGCCGTGCGGCGTCTGGTTGCGCATGACGCTTGCCAGGATCGATAGCACGCGGTCACCGACGGGATGGCCGTAGCTGTCGTTGAGATGCTTGAAGTGGTCGATGTCGATGAGGATCAACGTCGCATCGGCGGTCCTGCCGGGCATGGCGAAGAGGTCCGCCATGATTTCGTCGAAGGCCCTCCGGTTGGCCAGCCGCGTCAGCTTGTCGGTATTGGCGATGCGCTTGTAGGTCTCGAGTTCCTGGCGCACGTCCTCGATCTCGATCGAATGGGCGGTGACGGAGTCGGCGATCGCCTTGCCCTTGTCCATCGTCTCGTCGGTTGCCTCGCTCAGCGTCGAAACCATGGCGCGCAGGAGGTTACTGTCGGTCGCGGCGAGCGCGCCGATCTGATCCTGCGCCTTTTCGAGGATCGAGCCGTAAGCGCCGAGCGATTGCTGTTCCCGGCGCAGCAGTCCGAGAACGCTTTCGAGCTGGGAGGACATCTTCTTCTGCGCGCTGCGGACCATCGAAAACCGGTTATGGCCTTCGAGCGCCGTCTCGCCGAGATGGTCGAGATCCGCCTGCGTCGGATTGCCGTCGAACTTGGCCAGCGCACGGGCGAGTTCGGGATTGTTGCCGCTATGGGCCTCGTAGACGAGCTCGTAATTGCGTGGAATGGCGGAAAGGTTCATGTCGCTCAGCGTCTGAAGCACACGAGGCCCGATCCCGCTATCCCCTTTTACGGTGTATTTCGCATTCGCCATCGCATACCCCCAGCCGATGCGTTGCCGTATCGAAATGTGACACTATTTTGTTAGCCTGATCTTAATTATGCGACATCGTTGCAGCCGATGCGGGGTTCCGCGTGGCAGATTTGCCATGGGGATGATGAAACAAAGGTCTCGGGGTCGTCGTTCGTTTCGTCGAGGCGATTGTTAAGCTAGTATCAACCCTTCAGGGGCTTCGTACACGTTTGGAAGACCGGGCGTCAGGCCGCGGCGGAAACGAAACGGTTGGGCAGTATGAGATTGAACAGGAATGGTCGCGCTACTTTGTTGGTGGCGACACTATCCGCAAGCGTATCACTCACGGCAATTCCGGCGGCGCATGCCGGCGTGTTCGACCAGATATTCGCCGGCGGCAGCGGGCGCCATCACGGGCACGGAAACTTTCCGCCGCCACCGAAGGCGCCGAGCCGTTCGAATTACGGCAACTCGTCTTCCAACGTCTCCTCGACGTCGTCCTCGGTGGCGACCCCGGTGGCGGTCGACAAGCCGGAACCGGCGCGTGTCCACAGCTACGAGCCGGACAAGCTGGTGACGGTTCCGCTCTCCGATCTCGCCGATTCCGTCACGACCGGGTCGATCGACGATATCGGCAACGGTTCGGGCGATTCTTCGCAGTCCGCCGACAATCGTACGACGGATAGCGCCTTCCTGTCCGCCCGCGCCGATCTCGCCGACATGCGCCTGCGGGCGCTGCCCGAGGTCGCGGCTGCGATCAAGGCGCATTACGCGAGCGATCCGAGCTTCATCTGGGTCAGCGACGGACGTGTGAACGAGAAGGCGAAGGCCGTTCTCGACGTGCTCGCCAACGCCGACACGGTCGGCCTCGATCCGGCCGACTACGCGGTTTCGATGCCGAACCGTCCGACGGTGTCCGGGATGCCGAACGCCGACGGCGGGCAGGCCGGCCTTCAGAACGCGAGCGCCATCGGCGGCGACGCGGACCAGTCGATGTCCGGAATGAACGACGGCGGCGAGGGCAGCTTCGTCACCGATCCGTCCGGTTCTTCCGAGCGCGGCATGGGTTCCGGCGCGTCGTCCGGTTCGAGCCGCGAACAGGCGCTCATGCGTTTCGAGATGGAGCTCTCCCGCGCCGCACTGACCTATGCGCTCGATGCGCACCGCGGCCGCGTGGCGCCGGACCGGCTCTCCGACTATCACGACCTTCCGCGCAAGAAGGTCGACCTCGAAGCCGCGCTCGACACGATGGCGAACGACGGCAATGCCGCACGATGGCTGAAGAGGGAGAACCCGCAGGGCGAACAGTTCGTCGCGCTCAAGCAGGCGCTCGCCAAGCTTCGCGAGGACGGCAGTCGTCCGGTCATCTCGCTTCCCTCAAGCCTCGTCATCAAGGTCGGTCAGCGCGACCCGAACACATCGAAGGTGGTCGCCGCCCTGCGCCAGAACGGTTCGGACGATCTGCACTCGAAATACGCGGACACGCTCGCCGACTATGACGGCAGCGACCTTTACACCCGCGACATCTCGCACATGGTCCGCACGTTCCAGAAGGAACAGGGGCTGAGCGCGGACGGCGTCGTCGGACCCAACACCGTATCGGCGCTGACCGGCTTCTCCAACGCGAACAAGATCGAGAAGCTCAAGCTTTCGATGGAGCGGGCGCGCTGGCTTCCCGGCGTCCTTCCCGCCGAGCGCGTCTTCGTCAATCAGGCCGCCTACGTCGCCGACTTCTACAAGGACGGCAAGGAAGCCTTCAAGACGAAGGTCATCATCGGCAAGAAGGATCACCAGACCAACTTCTTCTCCGACGAGATCGAGACGGTCGAGTTCAACCCGTACTGGGGCGTGCCGCAATCGATCATGATGAACGAGATGCTGCCGAAGCTGCGCCGCAACTCGGCCTATCTCGACCGCATGGGCTACCAGCTCACCTACAAGGGCAAGGACGTCTCCTCGACGCAGTTCAACTGGAACCAGATCGGTTCGATGAAGAGCTTCGCCGTGCGCCAGCCGCCGGGCGACGACAATGCGCTCGGTCGCCTGAAGATCCTTTTCCCGAACAAGCACGCGATCTATCTGCACGACACGCCGTCGCAGTACCTGTTCAAGCATAGCGTACGCGACTTCAGCCATGGCTGCGTGCGCATGCACGATCCGCGCGGGATGGCCGCGGAGGTTCTGGGCATCTCGCGCGACAAGGTGGACCAGTACATCGCCAGCGGTCGCAACCAGGCGGTCGACGTCAAGCACAAGATCCCGGTTTTCCTCGCCTACTTCACGGCGTGGCCGCAGAACGGCGGAGCCGTCGAATATTTCGACGACGTCTACGGCCGCGACGCGAACCTGAAGGAAGCGATCTCGCGCACCGAGACGACACGCCGCGCGCAGACCTGAACGGATCGCGCCGGACGGAATTCCGGGCGAAGCCAACGGACGAACGGGTCGCTTTCGAGCGGCCCGTTTTTCGTTTATGGAGCGGCATTCGTCCCCGCCAGAATCCTCATCCATCGCGCGCTCGAAAGGCTCTTGCTTTGGAACGCTTGAAGAAGCGGGGGGCGAGACTCTATGTAGGCAGGGCAGAAGCAAAACCCGATTCACGCGTGTGGCGTGCGGATCGGCCGGAAATGGCAAAGGTGCTTGATTTCATGATAAACCCGGTGGATACCGCCGCGGCGCTCGTGCCGATGGTCGTGGAGCAGACCAATCGCGGCGAGCGCTCCTACGACATTTTCTCGCGCCTCCTCAAAGAGCGCATCATCTTCATCACCGGTCCCGTCGAGGACCAGATGGCCTCGCTCGTATGCGCGCAGCTCCTCTTCCTCGAGGCGGAAAACCCGAAGAAGGAGATCGCGCTCTACATCAATTCGCCGGGTGGTGTCGTCACCGCGGGCATGGCGATCTACGACACGATGCAGTTCATCCGTCCCGCCGTATCGACGCTTTGCGTCGGCCAGGCGGCATCGATGGGCTCGCTGCTCCTGTGCGCCGGTCACCCGGATATGCGCTTCGCCACGCCGAACGCACGTGTCATGGTCCACCAGCCCTCCGGTGGCTTCCAGGGCCAGGCCTCCGACATCGAGCGTCACGCTCAAGACATCGTGAAGCTGAAGAAGCGGCTGAACGAGGTCTATGTCCAGCATACCGGCAAGGACTACGAAACGATCGAACGCACGCTCGATCGCGATCATTTCATGACGGCGCACGAAGCGCAGGAATTCGGCATCGTCGACAAGGTCATCTCTTCGCGCGAGGCGATGGAGAGCGACAAGCCGGAAACCAGTTGAGGCGCGTAGCGACGCATCGAAGATGTGCGTTTTCATGCATTCCGGGCTTCCAAGACGCCCGGAATGCGTTAGAACCGTGCGTTAAGGCTGTGTTGATCGCGCGGCACTACATTCATTGCGTTGCGTAAGTGCCTGTGAAAGGGCCGGGCGTCGTCCGGGCCTTCGGCTCCTCGCTGGGGCCGGGGTCAAGGATTTCGGTCCGCAGCCTTGGAACGGCCGGGCGCAAGACGTCCGGCATGCTGGAAGGAATTGGAAATGAGCAAGGTCAGCGGTAGCAACGGCGGCGATTCGAAGAACACGCTCTACTGTTCGTTCTGCGGCAAGAGCCAGCACGAAGTCCGCAAGCTGATTGCCGGTCCGACCGTCTTCATCTGCGACGAGTGCGTCGAACTGTGCATGGACATCATCCGCGAGGAGAACAAGTCCTCGATGGTGAAGTCCAGCGAGGGCGTGCCGACGCCGCAGGACATTCTCCATACGCTCGACGAATACGTCATCGGCCAGTTCTCGGCCAAGCGGATCCTGTCCGTCGCCGTGCACAACCACTACAAGCGGTTGAACCACGTCGCGAAGAACGCCGGCGACGTCGAGCTTTCGAAGTCCAACATCATGCTCGTCGGCCCGACGGGCTGCGGCAAGACCTATCTTGCGCAGACGCTGGCGCGTATCATCGACGTCCCCTTCACCATGGCGGACGCGACGACGCTGACGGAGGCGGGCTATGTCGGCGAGGACGTCGAGAACATCATTCTCAAGCTCCTCCAATCGGCCGACTACAATGTCGAGCGGGCGCAGCGCGGCATTGTCTACATCGACGAGGTCGACAAGATCTCCCGCAAGTCCGACAATCCGTCCATCACCCGCGACGTTTCGGGCGAGGGCGTGCAGCAGGCGCTGCTGAAGATCATGGAGGGCACGGTCGCCTCCGTGCCGCCGCAGGGCGGGCGCAAGCATCCCCAGCAGGAATTCCTGCAGGTCGATACGACGAACATCCTGTTCATCTGCGGCGGCGCGTTCGCCGGCCTCGACAAGATCATCTCGGCGCGCGGCGAGAAGACCTCGATCGGTTTCGGCGCTTCGGTCAAGGCGGCCGAGGACAGGCGCATCGGCGACGTGCTGAAGGATCTCCAGCCGGAGGACCTCGTGAAGTTCGGCCTCATTCCGGAGTTCATCGGTCGTCTGCCCGTCATCGCGACGCTGGACGACCTCGACGAGGACGCGCTGATCCAGATCCTGTCCGAACCGAAGAATGCGCTCGTCAAGCAGTACCGGCGCCTCTTCGAGATGGAAGACGTCGAACTGACGTTCCACGAGGACGCCCTGCGCGAGATCGCCAAGCGCGCGATCCTGCGCAAGACCGGCGCCCGCGGGCTGCGCTCGATCATGGAGAAGATCCTTCTCGACACCATGTTCGAACTGCCCGCGCTCGAGGGTGTGCAGGAGGTCGTCATCTCCGACGACGTGGTCAACGGCAACGCCCGGCCGCTCTATATCTACGCCGAGCGCAACGAGGAAAAGGGCAACGCGACCGCGTGAGCGAAGCCCTTTCAGACCATTCGGCCTTGAAGGACGGGCGTTGCCGGCTCGGCGGCGCCCGTCTTTTCGCTTCGATGACGCAGGGAATGCCGGAAGTCATCGACTTGGCGTACCGGGGCCGGTCTTGAAACCGTTTCGCCTGCACGCCACGTGTCGGACAACGAAAGTCCACGGGATGCATGCCGTCCCGAACGCCGGCTCGCTTCGGGCCGGGGAAGAGGAAGAATACTCATGAACGACACATCAAGGTCGGCCGGCGAGAGCCAGAATTATCCCGTCCTTCCGCTGCGCGACATCGTCGTCTTCCCGCACATGATCGTTCCGCTGTTCGTGGGCCGCGACAAGTCGATCCGCGCCCTCGAGGAAGTCATGGGCGAGGACAAGCAGATCCTGCTCGCCACCCAGATGAACGCCGGCGACGACGATCCGGACCCTTCCGAGATCTATCCGATCGGCACCGTCGCGAACGTGCTGCAGCTCCTCAAGCTGCCGGACGGCACCGTGAAGGTTCTCGTCGAAGGGCGCGAGCGCGCCGAGATCGAGCACTACACCGAGCAGGAATCGTATTACGAGGCGAACGCGCACCACTTGCCGGAGCCCGACGAGGACGAGGTAGAGATCGAGGCGCTCTCGCGCTCGGTCGTTTCCGAGTTCGAAAGCTACGTCAAGCTCAACAAGAAGATCTCGCCCGAGGTCGTGGGTGCGGCAAGCCAGATCGAGGACTATTCCAAGCTCGCCGACACGGTCGCCTCGCACCTGTCGATCAAGATCCCGGAAAAGCAGGACATGCTGGCGACCACCAGCGTGAAGAAGCGCCTGGAAATGGCGCTCGGCTTCATGGAAGGCGAGATTTCCGTCCTGCAGGTGGAAAAGCGCATCCGCTCGCGCGTCAAGCGCCAGATGGAGAAGACGCAGCGCGAGTACTACCTCAACGAGCAGATGAAGGCGATCCAGAAGGAGCTCGGCGAGGGCGAGGACGGCCGCGACGAGATGGCCGAACTGGACGAGCGCATCACCAAGACGAAGCTTTCCAGGGAAGCGCGCGACAAGGCCGAGGCGGAGATGAAGAAGCTCCGCCAGATGAGCCCGATGTCCGCCGAAGCGACGGTGGTGCGCAACTATCTCGACTGGCTGCTTTCCATCCCGTGGGGCGTCCGCTCGCGCGTGAAGAACGACCTTTCGGCGGCCGAGCAAGTGCTCGACGACGACCATTACGGTCTGGACAAGGTCAAGGAGCGGATCATCGAGTATCTGGCGGTCCAGTCGCGCGCGAAGAAGATCAAGGGGCCGATCCTGTGCCTCGTCGGTCCGCCCGGCGTCGGCAAGACGTCGCTCGCCAAGTCCATCGCCCGCTCGACGGGGCGCGAATACGTGCGCATGGCACTCGGCGGCGTGCGTGACGAAGCCGAGATCCGCGGCCATCGGCGCACCTATATTGGCTCGATGCCCGGCAAGGTCATCCAGTCGATGAAGAAGGCGAAGAAGCAGAATCCGCTCATGCTGCTCGACGAGGTCGACAAGATGGGCATGGATTTCCGCGGCGATCCATCGTCGGCCCTTCTCGAGGTGCTGGACCCGGAACAGAACTCGCATTTCGCCGATCACTATCTCGAGGTCGAGTACGATCTGTCGAACGTGATGTTCATCACCACGGCGAACACGCTGAACATCCCGGCGCCGCTGATGGACCGCATGGAGATCATCCGCATCGCCGGCTACACGGAAGACGAGAAGGTCGAGATCGCCCGGCGCCACCTCCTGCCCAAGGCGCTCAAGGAGCATGCGCTGAAGGACAAGGAGTTTTCCGTCAGCGACGAGGCGCTTCGCGATACCGTGCGCACCTATACGCGCGAGGCGGGCGTGCGTAATTTCGAGCGCGAACTGATGAAGCTCGCCCGAAAGGCCGTGACGGAAATCCTGCGCACCGACGCGACGCGCATCGACGTCACCCGGGACAATCTTGCCGATTATCTCGGCGTTCCGCGCTTCCGCTTCGGCGAGGCCGAGACCGAGGACCAGGTCGGCGTCGTGACGGGGCTCGCCTGGACGGAGGTCGGCGGCGAGCTTCTGACCATCGAGAGCGCGATGATGCCCGGCGGCAAGGGGCGGATGACCGTTACCGGCAACCTGCGTGACGTCATGAAGGAATCGATCTCGGCGGCCGCTTCCTACGTGCGCTCGCGTTCGGTCGATTTCGGCATCGAGCCGCCGATCTTCGACAAGCGCGACATCCACGTGCACGTGCCGGAGGGTGCGACGCCCAAGGACGGGCCTTCCGCCGGCACGGCGATGGCGACCTCGATCGTGTCGCTGATGACGGGCATTCCCGTTCGCCGCGACGTCGCCATGACCGGCGAGGTGACGCTGCGCGGGCGCGTGCTGCCGATCGGCGGGCTGAAGGAGAAGCTTCTGGCCGCCCTTCGCGGCGGCATCAAGAAGGTGCTGATCCCCGAAGAGAACGCCAAGGACCTTCCGGAGATCCCCGACAACGTCAAGAACAGCCTCGAGATCGTGCCGGTCGCGCGGATGGGCGAAGTGCTCCAGAACGCGCTCGTACGCATGCCACAGCCGATCGAATGGGAGCCGACCCTGGACGAGAAGCCCCGGCTTTCCGGCGGTGAGTCGGTCGAGGACGGGCCCTCCGTCGCTCACTGAGAGGCGGATGCAGGCACTTTTTTCGCATTGGAAGGCCGGCGCGGCATCGCGCCGGCCTTCATTTTTGCCACACCATAGTGGAAAGCCGCGAAAACTGCGGTTGTCACCTCTTTACGTGCGTTGAGCTTTGGGTAACTCCAATTAAACTCGCGTGCACCTTCTCGGAGAGTGTTCAAACCAAGCAGGAAAGGTGGGATTGATGAACAAGAACGAACTCGTTTCGACCGTCGCCGACAAGGCGGGGATCGCCAAGACAGAGGCTGGCTCGGCCGTCGACGCCGTATTCGAGGCGATCACCTCGGAGCTGAAGAACGGCGGCGACGTGCGTCTCGTCGGCTTCGGCAACTTCAGCGTTTCGCGCCGGGAGGCTTCCAAGGGCCGCAACCCGAGCACGGGTGCCGCGGTCGACATTCCGGCACGCAACGTCCCGAAGTTCACGGCAGGCAAAGGCCTCAAGGACGCCGTCAACTGATTACACGTTGAGGATTGGCGAGGAGGGGCGCCCCTCATCCGGCAGCAGCGACCACGTGGAGGATCGTCGGCCATCGAGAAAGACCGGTGACCGACGCCTCGCGGATCGTGAAGCAACGACGCGACTGCCCGCGTTGCAGAGCCCATGCATCGCTTGAAGTATGCCGCCGGCCATAAAACGTGGCCGGCCTGCCTTTCATGAAGGCCGTCGGGCCGCAGAAGTTGCGCGCTCAGACGCTCGCCGTGGCTTCGAGCGCGCGGTCGAGATCGCGCATCAGGTCGTCGGGATCTTCCAGTCCGATCTGCAGGCGCATGACCGGACCCTCTTCCGGCGGCTTGGCGACCGTCCGGTCGTCGAGGCTCGCATGGACGGCGAGGCTTTCAAAGCCGCCCCAGGAATAGCCGAGACCGAAGATTTCCAGTGCGTCGAGGAAGGCGTGCGCCTTGGCCCGGTGCGTTTCGGGGTCCGGGGCGTCGAGGACGATCGAAAAGATGCCGGAGGATCCGGAAAAGTCCCGCTTGAAGATCGCGTGGTCGGGGTGGCTCGCCAAACCCGGATGAAGCACACGCGCTACGCCCTCGGCCTTTTCCAGCCGTTCGGCGAGATCGAGCGCGCTCAGGCGGTGACGCTCGAGCCGCACGCCCATGGAACGAAGACCCCGCATGACGAGGTAGCAATCGTCCGGCCCCGCGCATACGCCGAGGGTCAGCTGCGACTGGCGAAGGTCCGCCCAGGCCGCTTCGTTGGCCGAGACGGTGCCGAGCAGGACGTCCGACGCGCCGGAGGGGTATTTCGTGGCGGCGTCGATCGACAGGTCGACGCCGAAGTCGAGGGCGCGGAAATAAAGCGGCGTCGCCCAGGTGTTGTCCATCGACACGAGCACGCCGCGCGCGTGCGCGGCGTCGACAATCGCGGGAATATCCTGCATCTCGAACGTGTTGGAGCCGGGCGCTTCGGTGTGGACGAGCTTCGTGTTGTCGCGGATCAGCTCCGCGATGCTGGAGCCGATGCGCGGGTCGTAATAGGTCGTCTCGACACCCATGCGCTTCAGCATCGTGTCGCAGAAATTGCGCGTCGGGGAATAGACCGAATCGACCACGAGCACATGGTCGCCTGCCGAAAGCACGCCGAGGAAGGGCACGGTGATCGCCGCCAGCCCCGAGGGCACGATGATGGTGCCTGCCGAACCTTCCAGTTCGTCGATCGCGCTCGCGAGCGCTTCGGTCGTCGGCGTGCCGCGCAGGCCGTAGGTATATTTCTGGTCGCGCGCCTCCATGGTGCGCGCATCGGGATAAAGCACGGTCGAGGCGTGGACGACCGGCGGGTTCACGAAGCCGTGGAAGCCGCGCGGCTCGTAGCCGGCATGCGCGAGACGCGTATTGGCGCCCTTCTTTTCTGTCGTTTTCGCCGTGTCGGCCATTCTGTTCCCCGATGTTCGTCTCTTGAACTGATGTGGCATGAAAGCGACCGCTCATGCGCTCGCTCGAACATTAAGCAGGTGCAGCAAAAATGAAAGGCGGGACGCTGTTTTACACGGCAGAAACGCGAATTTCGGCGTTTATCGGGTGATTTCTGTCTGTGTGAACTTGACGTTCAGGGGGCTTTCGTCCTGTGATCCCCATTCGGAATGCAACGGCGGCGAGGCTTTCTCCCCGCCGTCCGTTCGTTCCGCAGGAGCACGTGCACCTCGACGAAGGTGCGCGGACAGGGGAACAGGAGAGGTTCTATCGTATGAAAAAAACGCTTCTTACGGCAGTCGTCAGTGCGGCGGTTGTCTTCGGTTACGGCCTGCAGGCCGCGACGGCCGCCACGCTCGACGACGTCAAGAAGAAGGGCTACCTGCAGTGTGGCGTGAGCCAGGGCCTGCCCGGCTTCTCGAGCACGGACGACAAGGGCAACTGGTCGGGCATCGACGTCGCGTTCTGCCGGGCGGTGGCTTCGGCGATCTTCAACGATCCGCAGAAGGTCAAGTTCACGCCGCTTTCGGCCAAGGAGCGCTTCACCGCCCTTCAGTCCGGCGACATCGACCTGCTCGCACGGAACACGACCTGGACGATGAGCCGCGACACGCAGCTCGGCCTGAACTTCTCGGTGGTCAACTACTTCGACGGCCAGGGCTTCATGGTCCGCAAGGACATGAACATCTCGTCGGCCAAGCAGCTTTCGGGCGCCTCGGTCTGCGTCAACACCGGCACGACCACCGAACTCAACCTCGCGGACTATTTCCGCTCCAACAACATGGACTACGAACTCGTCGCCTTCGAGAAGTCCGACGAGGTCGTGAAGGCCTATGATGCGGGGCGTTGCGACGTCTACACGACGGACAAGTCCGGCCTTTACGCCCAGCGGCTGAAGATGAAGGACCCCGACAACAACGTCATCCTGCCGGAAACGATCTCGCAGGAGCCGCTCGGTCCGGTCGTGCGCCAGGGTGACGACCAGTGGCTGAACATCGTCAAGTGGACGCACTACGCGCAGCTCGAGGCCGAACTCTACGGCGTCAACAGCAAGAACGTCGACAAGATGAAGAGTTCCGACAATCCGAAGATCCAGCGCATTCTCGGCCAGGAAGGCGATTTCGGAACGGATATCGGCCTCGACAAGGACTGGGCGTACAACATCATCAAGGACGTCGGTAACTACGGCGAGGTCTTCGCGGAGAATCTCGGTCCGAAGACGGAGCTGAAGATCGACCGCGGCCAGAACGCGCTGTGGACGAACGGCGGCCTGCAGTACGGCATGCCGATCCGCTAGGAACGTGCAGGGACCGGCAGCGCGCCGGTTCGAGACGGGGCCCGGGCGGGATAATTCCGCCCGGGCCTGCCAACCAAGGAAGATCCGCTCCGGGACGAGCGGGCGGGGAACACCAGCCGCTGTCGACAGGTGCATGGGAACACGAAGGGCCGAACAATGGCCCGACGCACCCGGCGAGCGGTTCGAAACAAAGTGAGGCTGCATGGCGCTGCAGGACGTTTCGCGGAACGCCGGGCCGCCCAAGGTCGCGTTCTTCAACGACCCGAAGATCCGCGGCTGGGCGTACCAGATCGTTCTTCTGGCCATCGTCGTCTATATCGTCGTCGTCGGCCTGGAAAACATGTTCGCCAACCTTCGGGCGGCGCACATCGCTTCGGGCTTCGGCTTTCTGGAAGATACGGCCGGCTTCAGTGTCAGTCAGGCGCTGATCCCTTACACCCAGGGTGATTCCACCTATCTCGACGTCTATCTCGTCGGTCTCCTGAACACGCTGCTCGTGTCGATCATCGGCATCGTCTGCGCGACGATCCTCGGCTTCATCGTCGGCGTCTGCCGGCTGTCGCGAAACTTCCTGGTGCGCGGCGTTGCCTCGGTCTATGTCGAGGTGTTCCGCAACATTCCGCTGCTTCTGCATATCTTCATCTGGTATTTCGGCGTGCTGCGGCTCCTGCCGAGCCCACGGGACAGCGTTTCCCTCGGGGTATTCGGCCTTCTGAACAATCGCGGCATGTTCGTGCCGAGACCGGTGTTCGGCGCGCTGTCCTGGATCCCGATCCTCGCCTTCGTCGTCGGCATCGTCGCGTCGATGGTGCTTTTGCGCCGGGCGAAGGCGCATCAAATGCGCACCGGCGAGCGCCGTCCGATCGGCAAATGGGTCGCCGCCCTCGTGCTCGGCCTGCCGATCGTCGCCTTCTTCATCGCCGGCCTGCCGCTGAGCTTCGATCTGCCCAAGCTCGGCACGTTCCGACCGACCGGTGGCACGACGGTGCTTCCCGAGCTGATCTCGCTCTTCCTGGCGCTTGCGAGCTACACGGCCGCCTTCATCGCGGAAATCGTGCGCGCCGGCATTCTCTCGGTCTCGACGGGCCAGACGGAAGCGGCCTATTCGCTCGGCCTGCGGCCGCGCACGACGCTGCGGCTCGTCGTCATTCCGCAGGCGCTCAGGGTCATCATCCCACCCCTGACGAGCCAGTATCTGAACCTGACGAAGAATTCCTCGCTGGCCGTCGCCATCGCCTATCCGGACCTCGTCTCCGTCTTCGCCGGCACCGCGCTCAACCAGACGGGGCAGGCGGTCGAGATCCTGATGATGACGATGCTGACCTATCTCGCCATCTCGCTGATCACGTCGGCGGGCATGAACTGGTACAACGCGAAGATGTCGCTGGCGGAGCGCTGAGATCATGAGCGGCATCGAGGAACACACCGATATGAGCTTCGTGCGCGGCGAGATGCTTTCCGAGGCAGCGCCGCCGCGAAGCGGCGACGGCATGCTGCATTGGGTGCGCCGAAACCTCTTTTCGAGCTGGATCAACGCGATCGCTACCCTGATCGCCATATATATCGTCATCAGCATCCTCATTCCGGCGGTCGACTTCGTGTTGATCGACGGGGTCTGGCAGGGGGGCGGGCGCAAGGTCTGCCTTACCCAGGCGCAGGGCGGCGCGCAGCCGAACGGCTGGTTCGGGGGGTGCTTCGCCTATGTGCGAACCTATTTCCCGCAGTTTATCTACGGGCTCTATCCGATCCCGCAGCGCTGGCGGGTGGACGTCGTCTTCGTCCTCTTCTTCGCGAGTCTTGCGCCGCTTCTCGTGCCGGCCGCGCCCTTCAAGCGCGCGAACATCATCTTCATGCTGGTGGTCTTCCCGGTCACGGCCTTCGTCCTCCTGACCGGCGGCCATGTCGGCTGGAACGGCTTCCTGATCGCCGGTTCCGCGCTCGGCCGGTCCTTTCCGGCCTTCGTCGTCGACTATCTGATCCTCACCGCCGTGATCATGGGCATCGCCTATGCCATCGTGCGCGGCACCCAGGGCAATCCGAAACCGGTGCTGCTTTCGATCGGCGTCGTCATGGCGGTGCTTCTCGTCCTCGTCGCGATCACCGCAATCGATTTTGGGCTGCCCTATGTCGAAACCGCGCGTTGGGGCGGGCTGCTCGTCACGCTGGTGATCGCCGTGACCGGCATCGCCGTCTCGCTTCCGCTCGGCATCGTGCTCGCTCTCGGGCGCCGATCGGTCATGCCCATCGTGCGCCTCTTTTCGATCATCTTCATCGAGTTCTGGCGCGGCATCCCGCTCGTTACGGTACTCTTCATGGCCTCGGTCGTGCTGCCGCTCTTCCTGCCGGACGGCGTCAATTTCGACAAGCTGGTGCGTGCGCTGGTGGGCGTGGCGATGTTCTCGTCCGCCTATATGGCCGAGGTCATCCGCGGCGGGCTTCAGGCGATCCCCAAGGGCCAGTACGAGGGTGCGAAGGCGCTCGGCCTGAGCTTTTGGCAGATGATGGGCAACGTCGTCCTGCCGCAGGCGCTGAAGATCGTCATTCCCGGCATCGTCAACACCTTCATCGGCCTCTTCAAGGACACGACGCTGGTGCTCATCATCGGCCTGTTCGACTTCCTCGGGCAAATTCAGGCGAGCTTTTCGGACTCCGACTGGGCGACCCCCGTTCAGGCGATCACCGCCTACAGCTTCGCTGCCGCAGTTTATTTCGTCTTCTGCTTCTCGATGGGGCAGTATTCACGCTACATGGAGCGTCGCCTGGATACGGGCCATCGCTCCTGAAACCGGCCTCGCTCGAAGAAAATCGGGAAAGAACGCACCATGTCAGACGCCGCCGTCGAAACCCGCGCCGAACCCACGCAGATGGAGGTTTCCGATACCGAAGTCGCCATCGATATCGTCGGCATGAACAAGTGGTTCGGCGATTTCCATGTGCTGCGCGACATCAATCTGCGCGTCATGCGTGGCGAGCGCATCGTCATCGCGGGGCCGTCCGGTTCGGGCAAGTCGACGATGATCCGCTGCATCAACCGTCTCGAAGAGCACCAGAAGGGGCGCATCGTCGTCGATAACATCGAACTTACCGACGACCTGAAGAAGATCGACGAGGTGCGCCGCGAGGTCGGCATGGTGTTCCAGCACTTCAACCTGTTTCCGCATCTGACGATCATGGAAAACTGCACGCTGGCGCCGATCTGGGTGCGCAAGCTCTCCCGCAAGCAGGCGGAGGAAACGGCGATGCATTTCCTCGAGCGCGTGCGCATTCCCGAACAGGCGAACAAGTATCCGGGCCAGCTTTCCGGCGGCCAGCAGCAGCGCGTGGCGATCGCCCGGGCCTTGTGCATGAACCCGAAGGTCATGCTCTTCGACGAGCCGACGTCGGCGCTCGATCCGGAGATGATCAAGGAAGTGCTCGACACGATGGTCGGCCTTGCCGAGGAAGGCATGACCATGCTGTGCGTCTCGCACGAGATGGGTTTCGCGCGGCAGGTCGCCAACCGCGTCATCTTCATGGATCAGGGCCAGATCGTCGAGCAGAACGCGCCAGCGGAATTCTTCGACAACCCGCAGCACGAGCGCACGAAGCTCTTCCTGAGCCAGATCCTGCACTGATCGCGATCCTGCACTGATCCCGGGGCGATCACCTTTCAGGAAAATCCGGGAGGGCGGTAGCCGTAAAGCCAGTCGAGATCGCCGGCGAGCCGTTCGGCCGGCCGGCCGGCGAGCACGAGGTTGCGACCGAAGCGGAAGGGGCCGCGTGCGTGATAGGCGAAGCGGTTGAAGGCCGTGCGGGCCCGTACGCGCCGCACCCGTTCGCGACGGCGCTGGACGAAATCCCCCAGGGCATCGACACCGGATCGCTCGAATGTCGCGGCGAGGTCGTAGGCGTCCTCGATCGCCATCGCCGTACCCTGCGCTGCGAAGGGCATCATGGCGTGCGCCGCATCGCCGATTGGGATGACCCTGCCGGCCGCCCGCCACGGCGTCTCGTCTACCTCATAAAGGGGCCAGGCGGTGGGCTCGCGTGCCGTTTCGAGAAGCGTACGGATCGAAGGATGCCAGCGGGCGAAGGCTTTCGCGACGGCGTCGCGATCGGCGGTCGTGCCGGCGGCCGCATGCCGGCCGTTTGCCGGTGCATTGCCGGGAACGAGTGCCACGACGTTGATCGTGTCGAGCCCGTCCACCGGATAGGCGACGAGATGGCTGCCGGGTCCGAGAAGGGCCGTGGTCGTGCCGTGCTCGACGATGCCGGGCGGCAGTGCCCGCGCGTGCGCGAGCAGACGCCACGCGACCATGCCTGCGTACCGCGCCGGCGCGCCGCGCGGCATCGATCCGCGCACGGCCGACCAGACCCCGTCGGCGGCGACGACGAGATCGGGCTCGATGCCGATCGTCGATCGTATGGCGCGGCAGAGCGCCGGCGGCGAGGCGGCCTCGACATGGCTGTCCGTCAAGATCCGGCAATCCGGCATCGATCGGGCTGCATCGAGCAGCACCGTCTGGAGGGCTGCCCGGTGGATCACCCCGTAAGGCGCACCCCAGCGGTCTCTGGCGAAGGCGCCGGCCGGCACCTGCGCAAGCGGACGCAGCGACAGGCCCGAGACGAGCGAGACGTGATCGATCTCCTGCCAGCGTGCAGCCACCGCTTCGAGCAGGCCGAGCCGGTCGAGGATCGCCGCCGCGTTCGGAGAAAGCTGAACGCCGGCGCCGACTTCGCTCAGCGCCGGGGCCTGCTCGAGGACGGTGACGGCGAAACCACGCAGCGCGAATGCGATCGCCGCCGTCAATCCGGCGATGCCGGCACCGACGACGGCGATGTGCCGTTTGGTCATGAAATCGTGCCCGACCTCCGGGATCAGGCGGCCTGGTCGATGTATTCGCAGCCCTCGGGGCGCGTTTCGTCCCACTTCAGCGACGCATCGTACCGGTAGAGCGTCGAGCAGTACGGACAGACCTTCTCGACATCGTCGCCCATGTCGAGGAATTCGTGCGGATGGTCGAAGGGGGGACGTGCGCCGACGCACATGAATTCCTTCACGCCGATCTCGACGGCATCGTGTCCGGCGTCGTTCTGGTAGTGGGGTATCGAATGGCCGGCCATGGCGCGCACTCCCGTTTGCCGTTTGTTTTTCGTGCCGGAGCATATAGATGGCGATGGGGAATGTGTAGACGTTTCGCCGCAATCGCGCCGCGACAAGCCGGCTCACTGAGGGGCAAGCCATGAACCTCGACCGCGTACCGATGGACCGCTTCGGCCATGACGGGCTCGATCTCGCCTATTTCGACGCGGGCGACCCGGCCGGTCCGCCCGTCCTCCTCATCCACGGTTTCGCCTCGACGGCCAACGTCAACTGGGTCTTTCCGGGCTGGCTGAAGACGCTCGGCGAGGCGGGGTACCGGGTCGTGGCGATCGACAATCGCGGACACGGCGAAAGCGACAAGCCGCACGTTTCCTCGGCCTACGAGACGGCGACGATGGCCGGCGACGCCTTTGCTCTGCTCGACCATCTCGAAATCGGTTCGGCGCACGTCATGGGCTATTCGATGGGCGCACGGATCACCGCGACGATGATGCTCGAGGATCTCGCCCGCGTCCGCTCGGCGGTCTTCGGCGGGCTCGGCATCGGCCTCGTCGAGGGCGTCGGCGACTGGGATCCGATCGCCGAGGCGTTGCTTGCCGAGGATCCGGGAGCGATCACGGACGAGACGGGGCGCATGTTCCGCAGCTTCGCCGACCAGACGAAGAGCGATCGCAAGGCGCTCGCCGCATGCATTCGCGCCGCGCGCACGACGATCAGCGCCGAAGAGGTCGGGCGGCTCGATGCGCCGGTCCTGATCGGCGTCGGCACGAAGGACGAGATCGCCGGCTCGCCGGAGGCCCTGGCCGAACTCATGCCGCAGGCGCGCGCGCTGGAGATCCCGCGCCGCGACCACATGCTGGCCGTCGGCGACAAGGTCTTCAAGGCGGCGGTCGTCGACTTTCTGGCGCAATGAACCCTTAACCGGCCGGCCTTCGATCTGGCGCCGATTTGCCGCCCGGCATTTAACTGACGGTCCGGCTGGCCTATCTTATCGCGCAAGCGAGTTGACGAGGAGAGCGGCGATGCACGCCGAGTACGAACGGACCCCGAGCGAGACGGTCCAGACGATGGACCCGATCTGGAACGCGGTTCGCCAGGAGGCCGAGACCGCGGTCGCGCACGATCCGGTCCTGTCGACCTTTCTCTACGGCAGCGTGCTGAACCACGCTTCGCTGGAGGACGTGATCATCCATCGCGTCAGCGAACGGCTCGATCATCCAGAAGTGCCGGCCTGCCTGATCGCCAAGGCTTTCCACGAGATGGCCGAAAGCGATCCCGGCTGGGGTTCCGTCCTTCGCGTCGACATTCAGGTCGTCTACGACCGCGACGCGGCGTGCGAACGGTTCATCGAACCGGTTCTCTACTTCAAGGGATTCCACGCGCTGCAGACGCACCGCCTCGCGGCCTGGCTGCACGGGCAGGGACGCAAGGATTTCGCGCTCTACCTGCAGTCGCGGTCCTCGGCCGTCTTCCAGGTCGACGTCAATCCGGCGGCAAAGCTCGGCAAGGGCATCTTCATCGATCATGCGACCGGCGTCGTCATCGGCGCGACCGCAAGGGTCGGCGACAACGTCTCGATCCTTCAGGGCGTCACGCTCGGCGGTACCGGCAAGCAGGGCGGCGACCGGCACCCCAAGATCGGCAACGGCGTGCTGATCGGTGCCGGCGCGAAAGTGCTCGGCAACATCGAGATCGGCCATTGTTCGCGCATCGCCTCCGGCTCCGTCGTGCTGAAGCCGGTGCCGGCCAATACCACGGTCGCCGGCGTGCCGGCGCGCGTCGTGGGCACGGCCGGGTGCGAGGAGCCGTCCCGCGCGATGGACCATCTGCTTGCTTCCTCTTCCGAGGCGGAAAAGGGCTGATTTAGCCCGTCGGCGCGTTTGCTTTCGCCACGGTGGCATGCGAGAAGCGCGAGCCATTGCCCGACCATACGGAGAACCGATTTGAAGCCCGACGAACTCAAGAAGCTCGACGCCTATTTCAAGAAAACGTTCAATCCGAACATGGCGGTCCGGGCACGTCCGAAGAAGGACGATTCCGCCGAGGTCTATATCGGCGAGGAGTTTCTCGGCGTGATCTTCCGCGACGAGGAGGACGGCGACCTGTCCTTCAATTTCTCGATGGCGATCCTCGAAATCGATCTGTGAAAAACGCCCGCCGGCACGGCTCGGCGGTCACCCCGACATCATGCCTTGCCGGCAGCCGTCGCCTCGGCCGCTTCGAGGACATGGACGCGCACGGCCGACGACAGATTGTCCGTCGGCGCGCGTGCCGCGTCGATCTCGGCGATGAGGCCGGCGGTCGAAAGTCCGCGTTCGGCCGCAAGCCGCGTCAGCGCACTCCAGAACGCATCCTCGAGCGACAGGCTGGTGCGGTGGCCGTTGATCGTGACGGATCGCTTGTGCATGGCGTGGTGAAGCGCGTTCGCGCGCACTGACCCGCGGATCGGCTTCGCGTATCCTGCGGCTCAGTTCTTCTTTCGGAAGGAATCGAGCGAGACGACGTCGGCGCTGGCGTTGTCGTCGGCCGCCTTTTCGCCCTTGTCGTTCTCCTTCGCCTCGCCGGGTTCGGTCCCGGCGGCGACGGGCAGGGTCGCGATCTCTTCCGGAACGCTTTCCTCGTCGGCACCGGCCGTCGGATCGAACTCGAGTTCGAAATTGACCGACGGGTCGTAGAAACCGCGCACGGCCGAAAACGGCACGATCAGGCGTTCGGGAATGTCGGAGAAGGAAAGGCCCACCTCGAACTGGGTCTCGCTGACCTTCAGTTCCCAGAACTGGTGCTGGATGACGATCGTCATCTGCTCGGCGTACTTCTCCTTGAGCTGCGGAGAGATGCGCACGCCCGGCGCGTTCGTCAGGAAGGTGATGAAGAAATGATGGTCGCCGGGAAGGTGGCCCGTCGACGCGACCTCGGAAAGAACCTTCCGGATTACGCCGCGCAACGCTTCCTGAGCCAGAATGTCGTAACGGATATGGTCCTGTGACATGCGCGTCCCGTTCTCGCCTTCGTTCCCTGACCGGCGCCGCGATCATAAAGCAGGTATAGACCATACCGGCAATTAGTGGAGGCTTCTGTTGCCAGGTGCCTCCGAACCCCGCCTGACAGTGCGACCCGTCAGGACTTCATTTGAAGCGTTCGCACCGCTTACGCGGCGAGACGTGCTTCCGCATAGTTGTCGTTAGCAACTACTAGTTTGACCCGATAACGGTGGTATCATGCCGGGCAAAAAGTCGATCTTTACACCCTCGTCGATCCTGGTTCGCCCCCATCACAAGCCGGCCGCGGCCGCTCTGCTTTCGCCGGTTTGTGGTGGAGGCGCCGGGTACTGCCCCCGGGTCCGATAGGTTTATTGCATCGCCCGTTTATTGCCATAGTCGCCGAAGCGACGCCTCCGCATATAAGGGTTTCCCGCGCCCGTGAAAAGGGGCCGTTTCGGTACGATGCGCGCATTGCGCATGAGGGCGAAGAACCGCATTGCGCATGGCTACGAAGAAACCGGCCGATCGCGCGCCGAAACGCGGAACCGAACGGATCGACGGCTGTTTCCATCGTGTGGCTGGGGTTGCCTGTCAGGAGACCTAACGATGGCAAGTCACAACACACTGGACGATCTTTTCCTCGATACGCTCAAGGACATCTACTACGCCGAGCGGCAGATCCTGAAAGCGCTGCCGAAGATGGCCAAGGCCGCCCATTCGGAGGAGCTCAGGATGGCCTTCGAGGAGCACCGTCACGAGACCGAGGGCCAGGTCGAACGGCTGCAGAAGGTGTTCGACGTCCTCGGCAAGCCTGCCCGCGGCAAGACCTGCGAGGCGATCCAGGGCATCATCGAGGAAGGCGAGGAGATCATGTCCGATTTCAAGGGCACGCCCGCGATCGATGCCGGCCTCATCTCTTCCGCGCAGGCGGTCGAGCATTACGAGATGGCGCGCTACGGCACGCTCAAGCGCTGGGCGAAGATCCTGAAGATGACCGAGGCGGTCGAGCTGCTCGACGCGACGCTGAAGGAAGAGGCCGCCGCCGACGAAAAGCTGACGAAGCTTGCCGACGCCTCCGCGAACGAAACGGCGAAGGCTGCCGCCTAGGGCGTTTGCGACCCGTCGGGAAGCGCTGCGAGCGGTGTAGCGAGGTCGCAACGCAAAGGGCCCGCGAGCCGACCTATCCACAGGGTTGATGGCCGCTCCGCCTTTCGCACGATGGCGGAGCGGCTATCTTCCGCGCGCAATCGCGGGGGCGAAACGATGCAGCAATATCTCGATCTGATGCGATGCGTGCTCGATCGCGGAACCGACCGCGGCGACCGCACCGGCACCGGCACGCGCTCGATCTTCGGGCATCAGATGCGTTTCGATCTCGAAGACGGCTTTCCCCTCGTCACGACGAAGAAGCTGCACATGCGCTCGATCGTGCACGAGCTTCTGTGGTTCCTGCGCGGCGAGACGAACATCGCCTACCTTACCGAGAACGGCGTGCGGATCTGGGACGAGTGGGCCGACGAAAACGGCGATCTCGGGCCGGTCTACGGCGCGCAGTGGCGCTCGTGGCCGGCACCGGACGGCCGGCAGATCGATCAGATCGCGGCGGTCGTCGAAGGTATCCGCACCAACCCGTATTCGCGCCGGCACATCGTTTCGGCCTGGAACCCGGCGCTCGTCGACGCGATGGCGCTGCCGCCGTGCCATTGCCTCTTTCAGTTCTACGTCGCCGACGGCCGGCTTTCCTGCCAGCTCTACCAGCGTTCCGGCGACATCTTTCTCGGCGTGCCCTTCAACATCGCCTCCTACGCGCTGCTGACGATGATGGTCGCGCAGGTGACGGGGCTGAAGCCGGGGGACTTCGTGCACACGCTCGGCGACGCGCATCTCTACGCGAACCATTTCGAGCAGGCGCGCGCGCAGCTCGAACGGCAACCGCGGCACCTGCCGACGATGCACATCGATGCGAACGTCACGGACCTCTTCGCCTTCCGCTACGAGCATTTCACGCTGGAAGGCTACGATCCGCATCCGCACATCAAGGCGAAGGTCGCCGTTTGAGCCGGTCGTCGACGATGCAGGGCGGAATACGCATCGAGATCGTGCTGGCGATGGCGCAAAACGGCGTCATCGGGAGAGACAACGCGCTGCCGTGGCGTCTTTCGGCGGATCTGAAGCGCTTCAAGGCGCTGACGATGGAAAAGCCGCTGATCATGGGGCGGCGCACCTTCGAATCGCTGCCCGGCATCCTGCCCGGCCGTCCGCACATCGTGCTTACGCGCGATGCGGACTACGTGGCGGAAAAGGCCGAAGTCGTGCACGATTTCGACGCGGCGGTCCGTCTCGCGGCGAAACTCGCCCGGGAGCAAGGTGCGGAGGCCATGTGCGTGATCGGCGGGCGCGCACTCTTCGAACGGGCGATCGGAGAGGCGGATAGCGTTCATCTCACCCATGTTCAGGCCGATGTCGAAGGCGATACGCGCATGGCGGATCTCGATCTTTCGGCCTTCGATCGGGTAAGCGAGACGTGCGTGCCCGCCGACGAGAAGAACGAATTTCCTACGCGCTACGTCGAATATCGCTGCCGGCTGACGTGAAATTTACCCATTCGACTGGAATTCGACCAAGATGAAACCGGCGCTCGTTGAAAGCGCCCGGTCGCGTCCTTATAACCGCCGCAACGCAAATTGCGGGTTCACGGGGCCGATGACGTTCGGGCATGCCGTGTGCGCGTCTCGCGTGCCGACAGGAACGAAGGGTGAGGTTGTGAATGCCCTGGAGCAGTCAGAACGGCGGCGGTGGCCCATGGGGCGGCGGCGGTAACAAGGGCCCCTGGGGGCAGGGACCACAGCCGCCACGTGGCGGCGGAGGCGGTGGCGGCAAGCCGCCGGACCTCGACGAGATCATCCGTCGCGGCCAGGATATGCTGCGCCGTGCCACGCCCGGTGGCGGAAGCGGCGGAGGGGCGCTGATCGGCCTGATCGTCGTCGTCTTCCTCCTCGTCATCTGGCTTTCGCAGGCGATCTACACGGTTCAGCCCGACCAGCGCGGCGTCGAACTTCGCTTCGGTGCTCCGAAGCAGGAGATCGCCATGCCCGGGCTGCACTTCCTGTGGTGGCCGTTCGAAACGGTGGATCGCGTGCCGATCGTCGAGCAACAGATGGCGATCGGTTCTGCGGGCGGCGGTACGAGCTCGGGGCTGATGCTGACCGGCGACCAGAACATCGTCGAGGTGCAGTTCAACGTGCTCTACGCCGTCACCGATCCGAAGAAGTATCTCTTCAATATCGCGACGCCCGACAGCACGCTGCGTCAGGTTTCCGAAAGCGCCATGCGCGAGGTCGTCGGACGGCGTCCGGCGCAGGACATCTTCCGCGACAACCGTGCGGCGATCGCCCAGGAGGTCAAGTCGATCATCCAGAGCACCATGAACGACTACAATGCCGGCTTGAACATCAATGCCGTCTCGATCGAGGACGCCGCGCCACCGCAGCAGGTGGCCGATGCCTTCGACGAGGTGCAGCGTGCCGAGCAGGACGAGGACCGCTTCAAGCAGGAGGCGAACCAGTACGCCAACAAGAAGCTCGGCCAGGCACGCGGCGAGGCGGCGCAGCTTCGCGAGGCGGCCGACGCCTACCGGCAGAAGGTCGTCAACCAGGCGCAGGGTGAATCGCAGCGCTTCACGGCCGTGCTCGGGGCCTACCAGAAGGCACCGGAAGTGACCCGCCGCCGTCTCTACCTCGACACGATGCAGCAGGTCCTCGGCGGCAGCAACAAGGTGATCCTCGACAAGAACGCCGAAGGTGGCGGGCAGGGCGTCGTGCCGTATCTGCCGCTGCCGGAGGTCAGGGCCGGACAGGACCGTAACCAGTCCGGTTCGTCCAATACGAACCAGAGCACGCAGGGCCAGGGAGGCAACCAATGAGCAATCGTCTCCCCATCTTCCTCGGGGCGATCGTCGTCGTCCTGATCGTGCTGTATTCCTGCTTCTTCGTCGTCAACGCGCGCGAGCAGGCGATCGTGGTGCGCTTCGGCGAGATCCAGCGCGTAGAGGCCCAACCGGGGCTCTACTTCAAGCTGCCCTTCGGCTTCCTCGATGCCGATCGCGTGCAGTTCATCGACGATCGTGCGCGCCGTTTCGATCTCAACAACATCCGCGTGCAGGTCTCGGGCGGCAAGTTCTACGTGGTGGACGCCTTCGTCGTCTATCGGGTGACGGATGCCCGCAAGTTCCGCCAGACCGTCTCGGCCGACTTCGAAGCGGCCGAATCACGCCTGCGTACCCGTCTCGATTCGGCGTTGCGCCGGGTCTACGGCCTGCGCAATTTCGAGGCGGCACTTTCGGACGAGCGTGCTTCGATGATGCGCGAGGTGCGGGATCAGCTTCGCCCGGCGGCGCAGTCGCTCGGCATCACCATCGAGGACGTGCGCATCCAGCGTACCGACCTGACCGACGAGGTCTCGCAACAGACCTACGAACGGATGAAGTCGGAGCGTCTCGCCGAAGCCGCGCTCATCCGTGCCCGCGGCAACGAGGCCGCGCAGCGCATCCGCGCGGTGGCCGACCGTCAGGTCGTCGAGATCGTCTCGCAAGCCCAGCGCGATGCCGACATCTCCCGCGGTCAGGGCGACCAGCAGGCGACGCAGATCTACGGCAAGGCCTATTCGGCCGATCCGAAGTTCTACGATTTCTATCGCTCGATGGACGCCTATCGCCAGGCGCTGCCCTCGTCGAACACGACGATGGTGCTTTCGCCGGACTCCCAGTTCTTCCAGTACTTCGACAGCCCGTCTTCGGAAGGTGGCGGACCGAGCACGCTGCAGGAGGACCAGAATTCGCTGTCGCGTCTTCTCAACAGGAAGCCGAACGGCGGCAGCGGACCGAACGCTTCGAACGGCGCTGCGGGAAGCGGCGCCGCGGTGGCGGGCGATGGCACGAACGAAAACGGCTCGGGCAATGGCGGCGGCGCTTCGGCGTCCGGCTCCAGCTCGGCCGGGCAGGGCAGCGGTGGTTCGAATGCGGCCGCCGGCGGCAGCGGTAATGGCGGATCGGCCGGGGCTGCGCCGCAGACGCCGGATTCGGACGGAACGACGGGCAGCACGTCGGGCTCGTCTTCCCCGAACTGACGGCGGACCGTGACGGCGCTCTTCATCGGACTGGGCCTCTTCTTCGTGATCGAGGGGCTCGTCTACGCGCTCGCGCCGTCATTGCTGCGCGCGGCCGCGAGCCGGCTTCCCGACGTCAGCGACACGCAGATGCGCATGATGGGCGTGATTTCGCTGGCGATCGGCGTCGGCATCGTCTGGCTCGTCCGCGGCTGAGGGCGATCGCCGACGCGCTGCGCAGGCACGCCGGCCTGCTCGCGGTGGCGCAAATGTGATTGGCCAGGGCGCGATTGCGTCATATCCTTTCCCTATAGTCGTTTCTCACGCCCTACCGAGGGAGAACCGGGATCATGGCATCGAACCCTTTGTCCCGCACGTTCGCGAGACGTCTGACACTGGCATTGGCGATCGGCGGGCTGGCGTTCGCCCCGGCCGGCGCGACAAGCGCTCAGGATGCCAACAATAGCCAGGGTGGCCAATCCAACCAGGGGCAAACCGGTTCAGGGAGCGCGCAGACCGCGCCGGATACGGCGAAGAAGGTCCCGCAACCCGGCACCAACAAGCCGAGCGCACTGCAGCAGAACGGGCCGGCATCGGTCGCCGACCTTTCGGCGAAGCTCCTCGACGCGGTCGTGAACATCTCCTCCTCGCAGAACGTGGAGACGGGCGACGGCGGCAAGGTCGCGCCGCCGAAATTGCCGGAAGGCTCGCCGTTCCAGGATTTCTTCAACAAGTTCTTCGACGGCGAGGGCGGTCAGATGCCGCCGTCCGGCAAGGTCGATTCGCTGGGCTCGGGCTTCGTCATCGATCCGAGCGGCCTGATCGTGACGAACAACCACGTCATCGAGAACGCCGACGACGTCGAGGTCACGTTCACCGACGGCACGACGCGCCGCGCAAAGGTTCTCGGCATCGACGACAAGACCGACCTGGCGCTCCTCAAGGTCGATGCGAAGACGAAGCTGCCCTACGTCTCTTTCGGCGATTCCGATAGCGCACGCATCGGCGATTGGGTGATGGCGATCGGCAATCCGTTCGGCCTCGGCGGTTCGGTCACGCTCGGCATCATTTCCGCGCGCGGGCGCAACATCAACGCCGGGCCCTACGACAACTTCATCCAGACGGATGCGGCCATCAATCGCGGCAACTCCGGCGGTCCGCTCTTCAACATGAAGGGCGACGTCATCGGCATCAACACCGCCATCATCTCGCCGAGCGGCGGCTCGATCGGCATCGGCTTCTCCATCCCTTCAGAGATCGCGAGCAGCGTGATCGGCCAGCTTCGCCAATACGGCGAGACCCGCCGCGGCTGGCTCGGCGTGCGCATCCAGCCGGTGACGGACGAGATTTCCGAAAGCCTCGACATGGACCATGCCGAAGGCGCTCTCGTCGCGGGTGTGGTGAAGGGCGGTCCGGTCGACAACGGTTCGCTCGAGGCGGGCGACGTGATCGTCAGCTTCGACGGAAAGCCGGTGAAGGAAATGCGCGACCTGCCGCGCATGGTCGCCGAGACCGCCGTCGGCCAGACGGTGGACATGGTGGTGCTGCACGACGGCAAGCGCAAGACCGTCTCCGTCAAGCTCGGTCGGCTGGAAAGCGACGATGCCTCCGCGAAGGACAAGAAAAGCGACGATACGAAGAAGCAGAGCGACAATCGCATTCTCGGCATGAGCCTCGCAAAGCTCGATCCGCAGGCGCGCAAGCGTTTCGGCATCGCCGAGGACGTCGAAGGCGTGGTCGTCACCGATGTCGACCCGAATTCAGCCGCGGCCGACAAGCGGATTGCGCCCGGCAACGTCATCGTCGAGGTCGCTCAGGAACAGGTGAAGAGCCCGGACGACGTACGCAAGAGGGTCGCTTCGCTGAAGAAGGACGGCCGCCGCAACGCCCTCGTCATGATGGCCGACAAGTCCGGCGAACTGCGCTTCCTGACCGTCCAGATGGATTGAAGACGGAAGCCGTTGCGCATCCTGCGATCGCCGTCCGCGAACCGGCGACGGGATACGTCGTGTGGATTCTATTCGGCGAAGTCGGCGCGGCTGTAGCCCTGAAGATAGAGAAGCGCGGTCAAGTCGCCGTGGTCTATGCGCACCGGTGCGGCTTCTGCGACCGACGGCTTGGCATGGAGGGCGACGCCGGTGCCGGCACGCTCGATCATGCCAAGGTCATTGGCGCCGTCGCCGACGACGATCGCATCTTCGTGCGACAGGCCGTGCCGGGCGACGATGTCGTCGAGCGTGTCGATCTTCGCCTGCCGGCCGAGGATCGGCTCGGCGACCTCGCCGGTAAGCACGTCGTCGGCGACGATCAGCCGGTTCGCCCGGTGTTCGTCGAACCCGATGCGTTCTGCGATCGGCCCGGAAAAGAGCGTAAAGCCGCCGGAGACGAGGGCCGTATAGGCGCCGTTGGCGCGCATCGTCTGCACCAGTTCCCGTCCGCCCGGCGCAAGCGTGATGCGCGTTTGCAGGACGCGCGCGACGACGGAAACCGGCAATCCCTTGAGCAGGCCGACACGCTCGCGCAGGGCGGGCTCGAACGCGATCTCGCCGTTCATGGCGCGTGCGGTGATCGCCGAAACCCGATCCCTGACGCCGATCTCGTCGGCCAGTTCGTCGATGCATTCCTGGCCGATCATGGTGGAGTCCATGTCGGCGAGCAGGAAGCGCTTGCGGCGCGCATCCCCGGGCTGGACCACGACGTCGACGGCGAGGTCGCCGAGCGCGTTTTGCAGTGCTTCGCGCACCTGTGGCGCCCCGGCGTCGCTATCGAGTTCCAGATCGAGCGCGACGCCTTCGGCGAGCCATCGCCGATCCTTCGCGGAGACCGTGGCGGCTGCCGTTGCGGCGACCTCTTCGGTCAGCAGCGGGTTTGACGGGTTTGCAATGAGCGTGGCAACCAGAGCCATCGGGCGAAAGCTCCCGGGAAACGTGAAAGAGACGAGGGCGATGGAAGCCATCGTGATAGCCGGGCCGACCGCCGGCGGCAAGTCGGGTCTCGCCATGGCGCTCGCACGACGCCATGGCGGGACGATCGTCAACGCCGATTCCATGCAGGTCTACGAAGGCCTGCATATTCTGACCGCTCGCCCGGGCGAGGCCCAGATGGGCGAGGTTCCGCACCGTCTCTACGGGCACGTTCCATCGGAAGAAAGCTACTCGGTCGGCGCTTGGTATCGCGATGCGCAGGTGGTGCTTGCCGATCTGCGCACGGCCGGCCGCATACCCATCGTCGTCGGCGGAACGGGGCTTTACCTGAAGGCGCTGACGGGTGGACTTTCGGCGATGCCGCCGATTCCGACCGAACTGCGCGAAGTCCTACGCGGGCGATTGAAAAGCGAAGGACCGGAAGCACTGCACCGCGAACTGGCGCGCGAGGATCCGCAGGCTGCAGCCGGCCTCGATCCGGCCGACGGCCAGCGCATCGTGCGTGCGCTCGAAGTCGTCCGTGCGACGGGACGATCGATCGCCAGTTTCAGGGCCGAGGCAGGGTCGCCCCTCGTCGATCCCGCACGCACGCGGCGTATCCTCGTCCTGCCAGAACGTACGCGACTGCGTGCCATGATCGCTTCGCGGTTTCGCGCGATGATGGAAGCCGGCGCGATGCAGGAAGTCGCGCAGTTGCGTTCGCGCCGGCTTTCGCAGGATCTGCCGGTGATGAAGGCGATCGGCGTGCGCGAACTTTCCGCCGTTCTCGACGGCCGGATGAGCCCTGGGGAGGCCGAAGAGCGGGCCGTTACCGCCTCGCGGCAATATGCGAAGCGGCAGACGACATGGTTCCGCAACCAGCTCCCGGACGGTTGGGAAGTCTTCGAGGAGGCCAGTGCTGCCCTCGAACCGGGGATCGTCCGTGTAGATTAAGGGTATTCTAACGCGTGGGTACCTAGGATTGTCCGGAGAAAAACGGGCGAGGCACCATGCGAATCCACAAGGCGGAAGTCTTCTTCATCTTCCTGATGGCTTTCATCGCGCTCGCCGGAACCTTCAGCTTCATGGCTCACAATTCGATCGTCGCAGCGGCGACGTCGGGTCAGCCGAGCTTCTTCCCCGCCCGCAGCCTTTCCTTTCTGGGCACGATATTCTGCGGGCTCGCCGCGGTGTGCGGCATGTTCCTCGTCTATCCCGTGGTACGCCGCGGCCTGACCGAACAGGGCGAATTGCAGCAACTGACGGAACGCCTCAGCGCGCGCTCTACCAACCTCGAACACGCCGCGACGACCGACGCGCTGACGGGCACCTTCAACCGCCGCTATTTCGACCGGGCGCTCGCCGAATATCTGAAGGCGTTTCGCGATGTCGGCAAGCCGGTGGGGATGATGATCCTCGACCTCGATCACTTCAAGGCGATCAACGACACCCACGGCCACGATGTCGGCGACGACGCGCTTCGTCACGTTGCCGCCTGCCTGCTCGAGTTCGCGCGCTATCACGACGTCGTCGCGCGGTACGGCGGCGAGGAGTTCGCCGTGCTTTCGCCGAATACGACGGAACGCCAGCTCTTCGCACTCGCCGAGCGCATACGCGCGGCGATCGCCGGTCTGCGCATCGTGCACGGCGACGACCATCTTCGTCTGACGGCAAGCATCGGCATCGCCGTCTGGGACGGCTCCGAGAGCTGCGAGGATCTCTACCGGCGTACCGACAAGCAGCTCTACGAAGCCAAGCGACGCGGCCGCGACCGCGTCTGCTGATCCGGCCGGCAGCCCCGACGGAAGCGAGCGGGTTTCGTCATTCAGGCAGCGAGAATTGTCATCCGGCGTTGCTTGCGCAGCGGCGGCGTTCGGGCGTTTGCCAATGTTCGGCGGCCGTCAGATCTGCAGTGGTGATCAGCGGCGACGGGACTTACTCATCAGCCGGGCGCGAAGCTCCGCGCCGCTGAGCGGTGCGGGTTTGACCGGGGTGTCCGTCGGCGCCGTTGCTCCCGCGGGCTCGGGACGCTGGCGCGCCGGTTCGAAGCCCGGCTGGCGGGCCGGGCGCGCTTCGACCCGCGGCGCTTCGCGTTCCGGGCGTTCGGTCGGCGCTGGCGAAGCCGGCAACGAGGCCTTGGGGTTCGCAGGGCCTGCCATATAGGGATCGGCGGTGCCCGCCGGTGCGCTCGGCGCAGGCGCGGCGGCTTCCTCGGCGGCAGGCAGGGCACGCATGCGCCGCACGAGAGACTGCACGTCGATCGTGCCTGCGGTTCCAGAAGCTTCCGCGGCGTGTTCCGTCGAATGCGGCAGCTTGTGCGGCGGCAATTCGGAAAACCGCAGGCGCATCGGCACGGGAACCGCTTCGCCGAAGGCGATGGCCTCGCAATTGCCGATCGAGGACAGGAAGCTCGTCGTCGAGATCGACGAATCGGGCAGTGCCGAGCGGATGATCGCCTGGTCTTCCTCGTTGCTCAGCCGCATGGCGAAGACCGTCGAGCACTGCGACAGGATGGTCGGGTCGAGTTCGCCGGGGCGCTGGGTGATGACGGCGAGGCTTGCGCCGTATTTGCGCCCCTCCTTGGCGATGCGCGCGATCGCCTGGCGTGTCGGCAGGAAGCCGCGTGCGGGATCGGCCGGAACGTAGCGGTGCGCTTCTTCGCATACGGTGAGGATGCGCATCGCGCCGCGGCTCCAAAGCGCCACCTCGAAGGCGAGGCGGCACAGTACCGATGCGACGGAATCGACGACTTCGGACGGAATGCCCGAGAGCTGCACGGTCGTGATCGGCTTTGCGGCGTCGTCCGGGCGGAACAGCGTGGTAACGATTTCGGCGAGCGAATCCGAGATCGATGTCGACGAGAACATGAAGCGGAAGCGCGTGTCGTTCAAAAGGTTGAGCAACCGGTTCCTGATCTGGCGCAGATACGGCTTTTCCTCGCGCCCCTCGAGGCGGCCGATGCGCTCGTCGACGAGGGCGAGCAAATCGGCCATGCGATAGGGAAGGGGCGTGTCCGCCGTGAGGGACGCGCGATCGGCGCTCTTCCGGAAGAGGTTGGACTCTCCCTCGCCGTTGAAGGCGCGCTTGGCTTCGGGAATGAGTTCGCGAAGGACGTCCACCTCCTCGGCGACCGGCACCCGGCCGTGGAAGATGACGTCGACGAGTTCTTCCATGCGGAAGAGCCAGAAGGGAAGATCCAGCGTTTCGGTATCGAGCACCGCCGAAGCGTCCGGAAAGGCGGCGGCGAACTCGTTGTGGGGATCGAGGATCATGACGCGCAGCCGCTCGTCCGAACGAACGAGCTTGTCGAGGATCAGCGTCACCGCGCTCGACTTGCCGACGCCCGTCGTGCCGACGACGGCGAAATGGCGCTGCAGGAGCGAGGGGATGTGGATCGTCGCATCCATCGTCTCGTCCTGGGTGAGCTTGCCGACCACGGCGACGTCGCTCATGTCGAGGTCGTGGATCGCCTTGAGATCCTCGCTGCGCATGGCGTGGACGACGGCGCCGAGATAGGGATAGCTCGAAATGCCGGCGGAAAAGCGCGCGTGCCCTGCGTCGTCGCTACGCAGTTCGCCGACGAGCTCGACCTCGAAGCGCATGACGTTGTCGCTGCCCTCGTTCCACACGCGCTCGTCCGTCTGCATGCCGTAGACGAGGCCGGCGATGCGGTTTTCGCCGACCTGGATGGTGACGAGGCGGCCGACCGACCAGAGCTGAGAAAGCGAGGTGTCGCCTTGGGAAGCGGAGGCGGAGACGATGGCGCGCGCGCCGTTGCAGGCGATGACGCGGCCGAGCAGCCGGTTGCCGCGTTGGAACTGATCGCGTCGTTCGCGGCTGGCGTTCACCTCGGCGGCTTGTGTATCGAAATGTTCCACTGGCCGGTCTCTGCTTGCTCGAAGCCGGAGCCTACCGGCCCAAACCTTAACAGGGCCTTCAGCATGCCGGCAAAAGCCATTGACGTCGGTTGGCGATCGGGAGTACGACTGAACGATGATGAACGGACACGATGTCATTCTCGTAGTAGACGTGCGCATGGGCAGGGTGGCGTAGCCACCCGGCGACAGTACCCATGCGCAACCCAAGGCTCCTCGAAGGGGCCTTTTTTTATGCCTTGAAACGAGCGGACGGTTTGAAGCGATGACGGATGAAAAAGCGGGCACGGACGAAGGGGCAAACCGGATGACGGGTGCGGAGATGGTCGTGCGTGCGCTCGTCGACAACGGCGTGCAGCATGTCTTCGGCTATCCGGGCGGCGCCGTGCTGCCGATCTACGACGAGCTTTTCCAGCAGGAGGAGGTCGAGCACATCCTCGTTCGCCACGAGCAGGGCGCGGGCCACGCGGCCGAAGGCTACGCCCGCTCGACCGGCAAGGCAGGCGTCATGCTGGTGACCTCGGGCCCGGGCGCGACGAACGCCGTGACGGCGCTGCAGGATGCGCTGATGGATTCGATCCCGCTCGTGTGCATCTCCGGTCAGGTGCCGACGACGCTGATCGGCTCCGACGCCTTTCAGGAGTGCGATACGGTCGGCATCACGCGGCCGTGCACCAAGCACAACTGGCTGGTGAAGAACGCCGACGACCTGCCGCGCATCATCCACGAGGCGTTCCGCATCGCAACGACCGGACGGCCCGGCCCGGTCGTCGTCGACATTCCGAAGGACGTCCAGTTCGCCGAGGGGACCTATGCGCCGCCTTCGCCGGTCTTCGAACAGAAGAGCTACCATCCGCGCACCAAGGGAGACGGCGACCAGATCCGTCGGGCCGTCGAACTCCTCGCGAATGCCGAACGGCCGGTGATCTACGCCGGCGGCGGTGTGATCAATGCCGGCCCGCGCGGCAGCGAACGCCTGCGCGAGCTGGCCGCGCTCGGCGGCATTCCCGTGACGTCGACACTGATGGCGCTCGGCGCCTATCCGGCATCCGGCGAGAACTGGCTCGGCATGCTCGGCATGCACGGCACCTACGAGGCCAACATGACGATGCATGGCTGCGACGTCATGTTGTGTCTCGGCGCGCGCTTCGACGACCGGATCACCGGCCGCCTCGACGCGTTCTCGCCGGGGTCGAAGAAGATCCACGTCGACATCGATCCGTCCTCGATCAACAAGACCGTGCGCGTCGACGTGCCGATCATCGGCGACTGCGCGTCCGTGCTCGACGACATGGTTCGTCTCTGGCGGGCCGGTCCCGGCGAGCGCGGGCGGACCGATGTCGGCCCGTGGTGGGAGAAGATCGACGGCTGGCGGGCGCGCAAATCGCTCGCCTACAAGCCGAACCGCGACGTCATCATGCCGCAATATGCGCTCGAAAGACTGCATGCGGCAACGAAGGACCGCGACACCTACATCACCACCGAGGTCGGTCAGCATCAGATGTGGGCGGCGCAGTTCTACGGCTTCGAGAAGCCGAACCGTTGGATGACCTCGGGCGGGCTCGGCACGATGGGCTATGGCCTGCCGGCGGCCCTCGGCGTGCAGATCGCCCACCGCGACAGCCTCGTCATCGATATCGCCGGCGATGCCTCGGTGCTCATGACGATGCAGGAGATGTCGGCGGCCGTGCAGCACGAGGCGCCGATCAAGATCTTCATCATGAACAACCAGTACATGGGCATGGTGCGCCAGTGGCAGCAGCTCTTGCACGGCAACCGGCTCTCGCACTCCTACAACGAATCGATCCCCGATTTCGTCAAGCTCGCCGAGGCTTTCGGCGGCGTCGGCATCCGCGCGGAAAAGCCGGACGAGCTCGACGACGCCATTGCCGAGATGCTTGCCGTGGACAAGCCGGTGCTGTTCGACTGCCGGGTGGCGAACCTCGCCAACTGCTTCCCGATGATCCCGTCGGGCAGGGCGCATAACGAGATGCTGCTTCCCGACGAGGCGAGCGAGCAGGCGATCGAACAGGCAATCGAGGCGGACAACCGCTCGCTCGTTTGAGCGTCGACGAAGAAACGGCCAGGCGAAGGACGGAAGAACGAATGAACGCGCAACAGCAGCCGACCGGCTCGGCCTATTTCATCACCCGCGAGACCGAGAGCGCGGAGCGGCATACGCTTTCCGTGCTCGTCGACAACGAACCGGGCGTTCTCGCCCGGGTGATCGGCCTGTTCTCCGGGCGCGGCTACAACATCGACAGCCTGACGGTTTCGGAGACCGAGCACGACGCGCACCTTTCGCGCATAACCATCGTCACGCGCGGCACGCCGCAGGTGCTCTACCAGATCCATTCGCAGCTCGAACGCATCGTGCCGGTGCACCGGGTGGTCGACCTGACGGTCGTCGCCAAGGATCTCGGACACGAAAAGCCGCTCGAGCGCGAACTGGCGATGGTGAAGGTGCGCGGTGCCGGCGACGATCGCGTCGAGGCGCTGCGACTTGCCGACGCCTTCCGCGCGCAGGTGATCGACGCCAACAAGGACCACTTCATCTTCGAGATCACCGGTCGGGTTTCCAAGATCGAGCAGTTCATTGCGATCATGCAGCCGCTCGGTCTCGTCGAGGTCTGTCGAACAGGCGTCGCGGCGATGAACCGCGGCCCCGAAGCCATGTGACGCCCCGGTTCGACCCGCCTGCCGGTCCCTCTTCGGACGAAATCGATGACCATCGACACGCTGCTTGCCCTCTTCACCTTCGCGCTGGTCGGTGCCATCACGCCCGGCCCGAACAACGTCATGCTGCTTGCCTCCGGCGCCAATTTCGGGTTCCGGCGCACGCTGCCGCACATCCTCGGCATTCAGGTGGGGTTCGTTTCGCTCTCGGCCTGCATCGGGCTCGGCCTCGGCACGCTGCTGGCGACGTTTCCGGCCCTGCATCTTGTGCTGAAGGTCGCCGGTGGGGCCTATCTTCTCTATCTCGCCTGGCGCATCGCGACGAGCCGGTCGGCCGCCAAGGGGGAAGGTGCGGCGCGTCCCATCAGCTTCACGCAGGCGGCCCTCTTCCAGTGGATCAACCCGAAGGCGTGGGTCGTCAGCATTTCCGCCGTGGCGATCTATCTGACGCCGGAGCACCTGAGCGCGAGCATCGTCGGCCTCGTCGCCTGCTTCTTCCTCGCCGGCAGTATCGCCTCGCCGGTCTGGACCGCCTTCGGGCAGAGCCTGCGGGTCTTTCTCAGCGATGCCACGCGCCTCAAATGGTTCAACCTTGTTATGGGGCTGCTTCTCGTGCTGACGCTGGTGCCGATGCTGGACTGATCGCGGACCGATGGCGGTTGCCCGCGAAGGTGCCGTTCGGTCCGGTAACCGAGGGAAGGGTGGTCGTGAGCGAGATCCCGACATTCGACGACGTTGCGGCGGCGAGCCGGCGCATCGAGGGCCATGCCGCACATACGCCGGTACTGACGTCGCGCACGGCCGATGCGATGCTCGGCGCCCGGCTCTTCTTCAAGTGCGAAAATTTCCAGCGCACCGGCGCCTTCAAGTTCCGTGGCGCCTTCAACGCGCTTTCGAACCTCGACGCGGCGGCGCGCGCTGCCGGGGTCGTGACGTTTTCCTCCGGCAACCATGCGCAGGCGATCGCCCGTTCCGCGGCGATGCTCGGCATGGCGGCGACGATCGTCATGCCCGAGGACGCACCGGCCTCGAAGGTGGCCGCGACACGCGGCTACGGTGCGCGGATCGTCACCTACGACCGGTATGCCGAGGATCGCGAGGCCATCGGCCTGAAGCTTTCGCAGGAGGAAGGGCTGACGCTCGTGCCGCCCTACGATCATGCGGACATCGTGGCGGGGCAGGGCACGGCGGCAAAGGAACTCTTCGAGGAGGTCGGCGAGCTCGATGCGCTCTTCGTGTGCCTCGGGGGAGGCGGGCTGCTTTCCGGTTCGCTGCTTTCCGCCTGTGCGCTTTCACCTGCCTGCAAGGTCTTCGGCGTCGAGCCGGAAGCCGGCAATGACGGCCAGCGCTCGCTTCAGTCCGGCGAGATCGTCAGGATCGAGGCGCCGCGCACCATCGCCGACGGGGCGCAGACGCTCGCGCTCGGCCGGATCCCGTTCGCGATCATCCGCGAGCGCTGCGCCGGCATCACGACCGTGACGGATGCGGCGCTGGTCGAGGCCATGCGCTTCTTCGCCGCGCGCATGAAGATCGTCGTCGAGCCGACCGGGTGCCTGAGCTTCTGCGGCGCCGAGCGCATGGCGGACGAATGGCGCGATGCGCGCATCGGCATCCTCGTCAGCGGCGGTAATGTCGACGTGGCACGGCTTTCGACATTGCTGTCGGAATGAGCGCCTGACGATCCCCTTTACGGGAGATCGCCCGATTGCGCGAGGTTACTTCGTGGTTGCCGAATCACCGCTCGACGAATCGCTCGAGCCGGACGGCTGCCAGGGGCTGAGCCGGTCGATCTTTTCCTTGCGCCGCTCGTCTTCGGACTTCGACCAGTCGCCACCGAAGGAGGTCGATTCCCAGGAACCGTAGGAGGGGTTGGGCAGCATGATCCAGTCATGGCCCCAATGGTTCATGGCGTCCTTGTAGACCTGCATGCGCTGGTCGACCGAGCCGTCGGCCTTGTCGGTGAAGTCGCCGAGATTGTCGCCCATCACGAGAAGGACGCGGTAATCCTTGGCGACGACCTTGTGGCGGCTGTCCTTGTCCGAGCCCCAGTCCTTCTTCTCGTTCTTGGCGAGCACCGTGTCGACGTTGCCTCCCATGGGAAAGCCGAGCTTCTTCAGGTTGGCGCGGGTGGCCTCCTCGTTGTCGGCGCTCCGGTTGGAGATGTAGAAGATCTTCACGCCCTTGGAATCGGCGTATTTCAGGAAGTCGACGACGCCGGGCATCGCCTTCGCCTTTTCATCCTGCACCCACTTCGTCCAGTCCTTGCTCGAATAGCTCGTGCCGCGGGTGATGAGGGACGCTTCGTAGGCGGAGTTGTCGATGAACGTCTCGTCGAGATCGGCGATGATGGCGGTCGGCTCGTCCTTGAAATTGTCGCCCTGCATGTCGGGAAGAGCGGTCCAGCTCTTGTCCTTCAGCGCCTCGTCGAGCCGTATCTTCGCGAGATCGTAGATCCCTTCGACCGTCGCCTTGTATTCCACGGCGTGCTGCATCCACAGCGTCGCGTTGAGCAGGTCGTTCTGCTGGACGCTGCCCGTCTTGGCGGTATCGCCGGTCTTCGCGGTCGAGCCGGTATCGGCGGCGCCGGCCGTCAGAGTGCCGGCGAGAAGCGCCGACGCCGCGACGCAGGCGGCCAGGGTGCGGCGGGAACGGGTATCGGTCATGGCGTGATCATCTCCTTCGTGGGTGCGGATGCGCACCGGCACGAACGGTAGCCACCACGGGCATGCGGCGTCAAATGAGCGATCGAGATCGTCGTTGCGTAACGGGCCGCATTTCGCCGGCGCCCGCACGTCACCATGCGAACGCGCTTGCGCCCTGCGGGCGAATCCTGCGAGGTGCCGCCATGGAATTTTCGCCGCAACAGGACGAAGCGCTGAAGGCCGTCTCGAAATGGCTGAAGGAAGGTCGTCAGCCGATCTTTCGCCTGTTCGGTTATGCGGGCACCGGCAAGACGACGCTCGCGCGATACTTCGCCGAGCATGTCGACGGCGACGTGCAGTTCGCCGCCTTTACCGGCAAGGCGGCGCAGGTGCTGAGGCACCACGGGGCGCCGAATGCCAAGACCATCCATTCGCTGATCTACCGCCCGCGCGGCGAGGAGGCCGTGGAGGACGAGGAAACCGGGAAGACGTCCGTCTCGCCGATGTTCTCGCTGAACCGGTCGAGCCCGGTCGCCAAGGCCGCGCTCATCGTCGTCGACGAGTGCTCCATGGTCGACGAGGAACTCGGCCGCGATCTCCTGAGCTTCGGCACGCCGATCCTCGTGCTCGGCGATCCCGGCCAGCTTCCGCCGGTTTCCGGCGGCGGCTTCTTCACCGATGCCGAACCCGATTGCCTGCTGACCGAGATCCACCGGCAGGCGAGGGGCAACCCCATCATCGAACTCGCCATGCAGGTGCGCGAGGGTCGGGAGATCGCGCACGGCGACTACGGCACGGCGCGGGTGATCGACCGGCGGGACGTCGACGCCGATCTGGTGCTCGCCGCCGACCAGGTGCTCGTCGGCACCAACCGCACGCGCCGGCGCTACAACCAGCGCCTGCGCGAACTGAAGGGTTTCGACGCGATCTATCCGCAGTTCGGCGACAAGCTCGTATGCCTGCGCAACGACCAGTCGAAGGGCCTGCTTAACGGCTCGCTCTGGCAGGTGATGACGGCAGGACGCGAAACGAGCCGGCCCGGCATCAATCTCGTCGTGCGTCCGGAAGTCGACGACATGAACCGCGGCGCACAGAAGGTGAAGCTCCTGAAGGCGGCCTTCGAACCCGAAACGGGCGAGATCCCGTGGGCGCAGAAAAAGCGCTTCGACGATTTCGACTACGGCTACGCGCTGACCGTCCACAAGGCGCAAGGCTCGCAATGGGACGAGGTCGTGCTCTTCGACGAGAGCTTCGCGTTTCGCGACACGCGCGAACGCTGGCTCTATACCGCCGTCACCCGCGCTGCCGAACGGCTGACTATCGTTCGCTAGGCGGGGCTGCGAAGACGGCCGCCTTTCCATATCTTTCCGGCAGTCCGTCCGCACAATCTTTGTGCGGTCGCGGCGAACCTCTTCTCGCCTGGATCGTTCCCGGCTATGAACGATTTCCGCCCGCCCAATCAGGACCGGCCCGACGATGCCCGCTCAGCTTTCCGTCAATCTTAATGCCGTCGCCATGCTGCGCAACCGTCGCGATCTGCCCTGGCCGAACCTCGTCCATCTCGGGCGGATCGCGCTTCGATCCGGCGCGCACGGCCTGACCGTCCATCCCAGGCCGGATCAAAGGCACGTGCGCTTTTCCGACCTGCCGGACCTGCGCGCGCTGATCGACGACGAATTTCCCGAGGCCGAGTTCAATATCGAGGGCTACCCCTCCGAACCGTTCATCGAACTCGTCGAGCGGATCGAGCCCGACCAGGTCACGCTGGTGCCGGACGATCCCTCGCAGGCGACATCGGACCATGGCTGGGACTTCTGGGAAAACCACGATTTCCTGAAGCCCGTCGTCGCCCGCCTGAAGCGCGCCGGCATGCGCGTTTCGCTGTTTGCCGATGCCGGGCTCGACGAAAAGGGCATGCGGCTGGCGAGCGAGACCGGAACGGACCGTATCGAGCTCTATACGGGACCCTACGGCGCCACGCACGACGATCCTGCCGCCGCCGAGGCCGAGATCGAAAGGCTCGGCATCACGGCGGACGCCGCCGCCGGGCTCGGTCTCGGGGTCAACGCCGGCCATGACCTGACGGTCGAGAACCTGCCGCCGCTTGCAGCCCGCATCGCCAATCTCGCGGAGGTTTCGATCGGCCACGGGCTGACGGCGGACGCGCTGGAGTTCGGCATGGCGAAAAGCGTTCGCCGTTTCGTCGAGGCGTGCCGGCCCGCCTGAACGGCTTTTACCACCGTTCGACGGTGTGTCGTCGAAGCGTGACTTGACCCGCGTCGCGAACGGGTCGAAGACCGCTGCATTGTCATGCCGAGCCGAGACCCGCCGATCCTCGCGATCGATCGTTCTCGCGTCGCGCGCGCCGCGTATTTTCGCACGCTTTCCAACGAGCCTTCACGATGACCCAGAGTCTGTTCAAGACCGCACTCATTCTTGGCCTGCTCACGGCCATCGGTCCCTTCGCGATCGATATGTACGTGCCGGCGCTGCCGGCGATCGGTGAGAAACTGAACGCGGACGTGCCGCATGTTCAGGCGAGCCTGATGGTGTTCCTGGGCGCCGTGGCGCTCTGCCAGGTCTTCTACGGGCCGGTGAGTGACATGATCGGACGCAAGCCGCCGCTTTATTTCGGGCTCGTCCTCTTCATCGTCGCCTCGATCGGCGCCGCCATGGCGCCGACGATCGGCTGGCTGATCACGGCACGCATCGTCCAGGGCATCGGTGCCTGCGCGATGATGTCCCTGCCGCGCGCGATCGTGCGCGATTTCCACACCGGCCCGGAAGCCGCACGGCTGATGACGCTGCTGATGCTCGTGCTCAGCGTCTCGCCGATCCTCGCGCCGCTGACGGGCAGCCTCATCATCAAGGCGTGGAGCTGGCGCGGCGTCTTCGTCTTCATGATGCTCGCCGCCGTTCTCGGCATCTTCCTTCTCGCCTTCGCACTGCCTGAAACGCGGCCGCCCGAAAAACGGGTCGAAAGCGGCATCTCCCACGCGCTGGCAAGCTACGCCATGCTGCTGCGCGATCGCCGCTTCATGGGGCTGAGCTTCATCGGCGGCTTCGGCATCTCGAGCTTCTTCGGCTTCATCGCCAATTCGTCATTCGTCTATATCGACCATTACGGGCTCGGGCCGACGTCCTACGCGTTGTCGTTTTCCGTCAACGCCATCGCCTTCATCGGCATGGCGCAGACGACGTCCTATCTCGCCCAGCGCTACGGCTTTTCCCGCATCGTCGCGACGGCGGCGGCGGGCTTCTGCATCGTGGCAATGATCCTCTTCGGCCTGTTCGTCGCCGGGATCGACGGGTTGCCGGTGCTGATGGTCTTCCTCTTCGTCGCGTTCGGGTTCCTCGGCATCATCATTCCTTCGTCGGCGGTGATGGCGCTCGACGACCATGGCGAGATCGCGGGCAGCGCTTCGGCGCTGATGGGAACCGTGCAGATGGTCACGGCGGCGATCGTCATGGCCGTCGTCAGCGCCTTCTTCAACGGTACGGCGCTGCCGATGGTCGGTGGTATTGCCGCCTGTTCGCTCGTCGTGCTCGCGCTGTCGCTCGCCATCGTGCGTATTCCGTCGGCGAACGAATCCGTTTCCCAGGCCGCTTCCGGCTGACACGGCGAGCGCATGCGGCGAACGGGCGGATCATCCGCGCGTTCCGTGCGTTGACGCGTCGGGATGGCAGCGGTGGTGGAGCGCGACGCGTGCGCCATCGCGTCGCCATCGCCGAATGCGGAAGGGACGGGTCCATGGACGAGCGCCATCGCGTGATCATCGTCGGTTGCGGTTTCGGCGGACTTTCGGCCGCGCAGCGCCTGAAGGACGTCGACGCCGGGGTGACGCTGATCGACCGGCGCAACCACCATCTGTTCCAGCCGTTGCTCTATCAGGTGGCGATGTCGGTGCTTTCGACCGCGGATATCGCCTGGCCGATCCGGCACCTCTTCAAGGACCGGAAGAACATTCGCACGATCCTCGGCGAGGTCGTCGGTGTCGATACGCAACGCCGCGAGGTCGATCTCGCGAGCGGTGCCACGCTCGGCTACGATACGCTCGTCCTCGCCACCGGCTCGACCCACGCCTATTTCGGACACGACGAATGGGCTGTGCACGCGCCGGGCCTCAAGACGCTCGAGGATGCGACGACGATCCGCCGGCGCATCCTTCTCGCCTTCGAACAGGCGGAACTCGATCCCGATCCCGACCGCCGCCGTGCGCTGCTCACCTTCACCATCATCGGCGGCGGCCCGACGGGCGTGGAACTTGCCGGAACGATCGCCGAACTGGCGCGCGAGACGCTGCGCGGCGAGTTCTCCCGCTTTTCCGTCGACGAGGTTCGCGTCGTGCTCGTCGAGGCGGCACCGCGCATCCTTTCGGGCTTTTCCGAAAAGATGGCCGGCTACGCCGAACGCAAGCTCGAAAGTCTCGGCGTGGAGGTGTGGAAGGGACAGCCCGTCAGTGAGTGCGGGCCGAAGGGCGTCACGGTCGGCGAGAAGATGCTCGAAAGCCGCACGCTCGTATGGGCGGCCGGCGTCGAGGCGTCGCCGGCGGCGAAATGGATCTCCGCGCCGGCCGACAAGGCCGGTCGCGTCGAGGTCGAGCCGGATCTTTCCGTGCCGGGCCATCCCGAAATCTTCGTGATCGGCGACACGGCTTCCGTCAGCATGCCGAACGGCGATCCCGTTCCGGGCCTGGCGCCGGCCGCCAAGCAGCAGGGCACTTTCGTCGGCGACCTGCTGCGCGCCCGGCTGACGGGCGGCACGGAGCCGGAGCGCTTCGTCTACCATCACCGCGGCAGCCTGGCGACGGTCGGCGAGCGCGACGCCGTCGTCGAGATGGGCTGGTTCAAGCTGAAGGGCCGGCTTGCCTGGCTCCTTTGGGGCGTTGCGCATATCTATTTCCTGATCGGCACGCGCAGCCGCTTCACCGTCGCGCTCAGCTGGTTCTGGACCTACCTCTTCAGCCGCCGCAGCGCACGCCTCATCACCCAGCGCGACGCGCTGTCCGGCAAGCCGCCGGAAGGGGAGGAGACCCGCGCCGTCGACGAAGCACCACCGGGTGCTCAGGTTTCCGAAGTGACGCGATAAAGCGCCCGGCAAACCTCGGTCGTCACCCGATACGCTTGACAGCGATTCGACGCGGCTTTACTGGAGAACCGTACCGTACGGTACGCAAATTTCGGGGTATGCTGCGTATGGTGGTGTTCCGGCAAAAGCCGGACCGTTCCTTCCCGCTCAGGCAGGCGCGGCGATACCCGGTTCGCGATGGACGATCGGTTTGGATACGCAGGTCAGGGACGAGACGGGGGAAGGCACCCCGCGCTGGGGCGAACGCCAGACGGCGGTTCTCGAAGCGGCGCTCTCGCTGCTCGTCGAAGGCGGCGAGCGGGCGCTGACGACCGCCGGCCTCGCGCGGCGCGCCAACTGCTCGAAGGAGAGTATCTACAAATGGTTCGACGACCGGGACGGCCTTCTTGCCGCGATGGTCGCGTTCCAGGCCGGCAAGGTTCGTGCGCCATCGGCCGGTGAGCGACCGATGGGACGCGAAGCTTTCCGCGGCAATCTCGTCACTTTCGCCCACGATCTTCTCGACGTTTTGGCCGGCGAGGTTTCGCTTGCCATGAACCGGCTGGCGATCGGCACGGCGAGCCGCGAGGACGCGCGTCTCGGCAGGCTCGTGCTCGAACGCGGCCGGCGTCTGATCGGCATCCGCGCGGGCGCGCTCATCGAGGCCGGACGCAGCCAGGGCTTCATCGCCTATGAAAACCGGGACGACGCGTTCCGCACGCTTTACGGCCTGATCGTGCAGGACATGCACGTACGCCTGCTGCTCGGCGAAACGCTCGGCGCCGACGAGCGCGACTTCGCGCGCCGGGCGAGCAAGGCTGTCGACCGCTTCATGCACCTCTACGGCAGCGATGCCGCACGGGGGCAGACCGAAGAAACCGAAGGAAACTGAAAAGAGAGGAAATGCCAATGCGTGTCTATTACGATCGCGACGCCGATCTCAATCTCATCAAGGGCAAGAAGGTCGTCGTCGTCGGCTACGGCTCGCAGGGTCGTGCCCATGCGCTGAACCTCAAGGATTCCGGCGTGAAGGAAGTCATCGTCGCGCTGCGCGAAGGATCTTCCACCGCCCGCAAGGCCGAGGCCGATGGCCTCGGTGTCATGACGGTCGCGCAGGCGGCGAAGGAAGCCGACCTCATCATGATGGCGACGCCGGACGAATTGCAGGCCGGCATCTATACCGACGAGATCGCTCCGCATATCCGCGACGGTGCCGCCATCGCGTTCGCCCACGGGCTCAACGTGCATTTCGGCCTGATCGAGCCGAAGGATACGGTCGACGTCCTGATGGTCGCGCCGAAGGGGCCGGGCCATACGGTGCGCAGCGAGTACCAGCGCGGCGGCGGTGTGCCCTGCCTCGTCGCGGTCCAGCAGGACCCCTCCGGCAACGCGCTCGACGTCGGCCTTTCCTATGCCTGTGCGATCGGCGGCGGCCGCTCCGGCGTCATCGAGACGAGCTTCCGCGAAGAATGCGAGACCGATCTCTTCGGCGAGCAGGTCGTGCTGTGCGGCGGCCTCGTCGAACTGATCCGTAGCGGCTTCGAAACGCTGGTCGAAGGCGGGTATGCGCCCGAAATGGCCTATTTCGAGTGCCTGCACGAGGTGAAGCTGATCGTCGACCTCATCTACGAGGGCGGCATCGCCAACATGAACTACTCGATCTCCAACACGGCCGAATGGGGCGAGTACGTCTCCGGTCCGCGCATCATCACCGAGGATACGAAGGCGGAGATGAAGCGCGTGCTGAAGGACATCCAGTCCGGCCGGTTCACCTCCGAGTGGATGCAGGAGTGGCATTCGGGTGCCGCACGCTTCAAGGCGACGCGCCGCCTGAACGACAGCCACCAGATCGAGGAGGTCGGCGAGAAGCTGCGCGGCATGATGCCGTGGATCAAGTCGAACGCGATCGTCGACAAGGAACGCAACTGAGGCGTTATCGGTTGAATTAAGAGGCGGTCGGGGAGCATCGGCTTCCCGGCCGCCTTTTTTCGCGTAAGGGGCAGGAAAGCGCATGGGACAGAACGGCGAATTGCGCGCGATCGAGCGCACGCATCTGGTGCACGTTGCCGCCGGGCACCCCTTCCATGCCGCCAATCACGAAGCGGCGGAGCGGAGCTGGCGGGAGGAAATTGCCCGCAAGCCGGCGCTCTTCAATGGTCCGGTGATGCTCGCCAGTGCGGTCGATCTCGCCGAGGGGACGGTGCATGCGACCTGCCACACCGTGCCCTATTCCACCTTTCTCTACTGGCGACGGTGCCGGCCCGTAACGGGTGCCCTGCATCTCTTCGCCATGGCCGTGCCCGTCTCGTCCGACGGCGCAGTGATCGTCGGACGCATGGGACCGCAGACGGTCAACGCGGGAACGGTCTACTGCCCGTCCGGATCCTTCGATCCGGACGACCTCACGCCCGAAGGCACGTTCGACCCGGACACGAACATGCACCGCGAAGTCGCCGAGGAGACCGGCCTGGACCTCGCGCAGGCGACACCGGAGGCCGGTTACGACCTTGTCGAACTCGGCGATTTCGTCGTTATTGCGCGCCGTTTCCGCTTTGTCGAAACGGCGGACGTGCTGCTCGAACGGGCGCGTGCCCATATCGCCGAAGAAGACCAGCCGGAGCTGGCAGAGGTCATGGCCGTTCATTCCGGCGAGGCGATCACCGCGGATTTCGCTGATCATATGCATCCCGTTCTCAAGGCCCATTTCGGCGATTGAGCGGGACGGTTCCTTGTCAGGAAGCCGACGATACCGTGAAGGACGGGGAGGCAGTGCCGAAACTCGTCGAGGGTTCGTCGTAGCTTACGCTCTTGTCGTTCGGGCGCGGTCGCTTCCAAAGTTGCGGGTCGCGTTCCGGGCGCGTGGCGATCCGCGAACCGAACGCCGTTCCAGCACTCCGGGCAGCAAGGGCGACCTTGCGGAAGGCACCCGTAGTCGTACGCGTGTCCCACGCCCGGGCGCCGCGGGCGTTGACCGCGAGCCCGATCGCACGATAGGCGCCGAGCGCCGTTGCCACGGCCCATGCGGAGCGCATCGGCAGATCTCCGAGGCCGATGCGTGCCGAGGCATAGAACGGTTCGGCCGCTTCGAGGAGACGGGTCGCGAGCGCTGCGAGCGCCGCGCGATTCTCGGGTTCGGCAAGCGTGCCGGGCCGCAGGCCGGCCTCGGCGATCCAGCGTTCGGGCACGTAGACGCGACCGCGATGCGCGTCGTCGACGAGGTCCCGGGCGATGTTGGTGAGCTGGAAGGCGATGCCGAGATCGCAGGCCCGGTCGAGCGTATTCTCATGCTCGGCACCCATGATCCGCGCCATCAGGATGCCGACGATGCCCGCCACGCGATAGCAGTAGGTCAGCGTATCGTCGAACGTTTCGAAGCGCTGGCCCTCGACGTCCATCGTAAAGCCGGCGAGGTGTTCCGTCGCGAGTGCCTCGGAAAGGTTTCGCCGGCGCGCGAGCAGGCGAAGCGCCTCGAATGCGTCGTTGCCGGTCGGCCGGTCGGCGAAAGCCTCGTGCGTCAGGTGGCGCAAACGCTTCAGCTTGGCTCTGGCCTCGTTCGCGCTCGGCAGGGCGTGCATGCCGTGGCCGAGCGCCTGACCGTCGATCTGGTCGTCGCAATACCGGCACCACGCATAGAGCAGGCGAACGTCGGTTCGCGTATGCCGGTCGAAGAGGCAGGCTGCCGCCGCGAAGCTTTTCGAACCTGCGGAGATGCTGAGTGCCGCAGCGGCCTCGACACGCCGGGCGCCCGCGGGCAGGGCGGGTCCGACGCTGTCTTCGGCGAAGCTCGACACCATTACGCCAGACCCGCGTCGGCGAGCATCAACGCCGCGGTCGCCTTGGCCGAGGCCACGACGCCCGGCACGCCGGCACCCGGATGCGTTCCCGCACCGACGAGATAGAAGTTTTCGAGGACGCGGTCCCGGTTGTGCGGTCGGAACCATGCGCTCTGCGTCAGCACCGGATCGAGCGAAAAGGCCGAGCCGAGATGCGCGTTCAGCGTGTCGCGGAAATCCAGCGGGGTGAAGACCCGGCTCGTTACGAGGTCGCGGCGCAGATCCGGCATGTAATGCGCTTCGAGATAGGCGAGGATCCGGTCACGATAGGCCGGCGCCTCGGCGTTCCAGTCGATGTTAGCGTTGCCGAGATGGGGCACCGGTGCAAGCACGTAATGCGCCGACTGTCCCGCCGGCGCAAGGGACGGATCGGTCGCCCCCGGCGAGTGGAGGTAAAGCGAGAAGTCGTGCGGCAGGTTCGGCCCGCGGAAGATCTCGTCGATCAGGTCGCGGTAGCGCGTGCCGAAACACACCGTGTGATGGGCAAGCCGATGCCGGTCCGTGTTCAGGCCGAAATAGACCACGAAGAGCGACATGGAAAAGCGCTTGGCAGAAAGGCGTTTCGCCTCGCGCGCACCGCGCCGCGTATGGGCGAGCAGATCGCCGTAGCTGTGGACGACATCGGCGTTGGAAGCGACGAGATCGGCGGCAAACCGCCTGCCGTCGCGGCAGAGCGCGGCCGTGATCCGCCCGTCGGTCACGTCGAGCTTTTCGACGTCGCACGAAAGCTCGATGCGCCCGCCGATATCCCTAAACAGCCGGACGAGGCCTTCGATCAGCGCACCCGTGCCGCCGCGCGGGAACCAGATGCCCCATTTGCGTTCCAGCGCGTGGATGAGCGCATAGATCGAGGGGGTGGAGAAGGGATTGCCGCCGACCAGCAGCGAGTGGAAAGAGAAGACCTGCCTGAGCTTCTCGTCGGCGATGTGGCGGGCGACACGCTGGTAGACGCTCTGCCAGGCGGCGAGCCCGGCAAGCTTCGGCCCGACCCGCACCATGTCCCGAAAATGCAGGAAGGGATGGGCCCCGAGGCGCACATAGCCTTCGTCGAAGACGTCGCGCGAATAGGCCAGAAAGTCGCGATAGCCGGCGACGTCGTCCGGGTTGAAGGCGGCGATCTGCCGGTCGATCGCCTCCTGATCGCCATTGTAGTCGAAGGACGTGCCGTCTTCCCAGCAGAGCCGGTAGAACGGGTCGACGGGCATCAGGTCGACGTAATCGGCGAGTTTGCGCCCTGCGGCGGCGAAGATCTCCTCGAGGGCGGAAGGATCGGTCATCACCGTCGGGCCGGCGTCGAACACGAAGCCCTCGTCCTCGTAGACGTAGGCGCGCCCGCCCGGCTTGTCGCGGCGTTCGAGGACGGTGGTCGCAATGCCGGCCGCCTGAAGGCGCACGGCAAGGGCAAGGCCGCCGAACCCCGATCCGACGACGACGGCGGTCTTTGGCTTGATGCTCAACGGCCCTCCCGTCCGTACGCCGATCGAAGCGAGCGAGGCGCGTTGGCCGGCATCGCTCGAATGAAGACGGATTTCGCGGCGCCGGGCGGCGGCGCGAGAATACCCGACCTGGAAGCGATCATAGCTGGCGTATCCGATCGAAGGAAGACGGCGCCGGCTGCGCCGCACCGTTACCGGCGCGCCGTTTCAGCGCACGCCACCGGGCATGAAGGAGAAAGGTCCGAACGAAGACGGCCACGCGCGTCGCGGTGTCGCCTTCCGCCGTCTTCGAAGCGCGATGGCGCGCGGGCGATCACGGGTGGTCGCGTCTTTCGCTACGCCAACCGTCGCGGTCGCGAAACGGCGCGTTCGCCCGTCTCGGCAACTCTTTTTCCACCGCCTCGCGGGAACCGAAATCCCTGCCGCAGACTGGACAGATCACCCGGGCGTCCGCGCCACCCTCGGCCTCGACGCGGGCTTCCACGTCGCAACGGTTGCAGATGATGCTGAAATCCCCGTCCATGGCTTGCTCCTGACCCTCGAAGGGGCGGGTAGCCACCCACGGTCCATGCTGTCATGCTCATATGTTAATCGGAAGACGTCGCTGCCCTGGACCTTAGGACGGCAACGCTTTTGACAGAATCGGCTCGCTGGGGTAACCGCTGAACATCACGTCCCGCCTTTGTCGCCTTCCCCGGGAGTTTGCGCGATTTCCCTGTCTCCGATTCTCGAACCGGGCAACACCTGCTGGCGCGTCGAGCGGGCGAACCGCTTCGCCGTCATCATCGACGGCCAGGAATACTACCGGGCGGTCAAACGCGCCGTGCTCAATGCCAAACGGCAGGTCGTCCTCATCGGCTGGGATTTTGATACGCGCATCGAGATCGAGCCGGACGAGCAGACGCTCGAGGGTCCGAACCGGCTCGGCGCCTTCCTGAACTGGATCGCCAAGCGGCGCGATGGCCTGCAGATCAACATCCTCAAATGGAATCTCGGCCTGCTGGAATCGCTGAAGCGCGGGGAGACGCCGCTCTTCATCCTGCGCTGGATGGTTTCGAACAACGTCCAGCTCAAACTCGACGCGGCCCATCCGGCAGCGGCCAGCCACCACCAGAAGATCATCGTCATCGACGACAAGCTGGCGTTCTGCGGCGGCATCGACATCACCAAGGGCCGCTGGGACACGCGCGAGCATCTGGATCACGATCCGAACCGGCGCTCGGGCAGGGGCAAGCTCCTGGGGCCGTGGCACGACGCCACGACCTGCGTGGACGGCGACGCGGCCAAGGCGCTCGGCGAACTCGCGCGCATGCGCTGGTTCCGGGGAACGGGCGAGCAGATCGAGGCGCCGGAGGTCGACGAGGATCCCTGGCCGGACATGATCGAACCCTTCGTGCGCGACGTCGATATCGGCATCGCGCGCACGATGGGCGCCTTCGGCGAGTACGAGGGCGTCGTCGAGATCGAGCGCGCGACGCTGGCGGCGATCGAGAGTGCCGAGCGGTCGCTTTACATCGAGAGCCAGTATTTCGCCTCGCGCAAGATCGCCGAGACGATGGTCCGCCGGCTCGCCGAGCCGGACGGCCCGGAGATCGTGCTTCTCAACCCGCGTTCGCAGGACGGCTGGCTGGAAGAAAAGACGATGGGCTCGGCACGGGCGAAGCTCCTGAGCTACGTCAGGCGTCAGGATGTGCACGACCGCTTCCGCATCTTCTATCCCGTCGCGGCGAAGGACACGCCGATCTACGTGCACGCGAAGATCATGGTCGTCGACGACCGGCTCCTGAAGATCGGTTCCTCGAACCTCAACAATCGCTCGATGGGCTTCGACACGGAGTGCGATCTGGCGCTCGAGGCGAACGGCGAGGAATGGCTGCGGGAGCGCATCGTCTCCGTGCGCGACAGCCTGCTCGGCGAGCATCTCGGCGTATCGGCCGAAACCGTCGCCGAGCATATGCGCGAAACCGGTTCGCTGATCGCCACGATCGACGCGTTGAACCAGGACGGCCCGCATCTGGCACCGCTTCAGGTGCGCGCGCTCGATCCGGCCGACGAAACGTTGTCGGAAATGGAGATCGTCGATCCGATCCGCCCGCCGGGAGTGCGCGGAAGCTTCGGCTTCTGAGTGAACGGTCCGTTCACGGCCGTCGCGTCGCAAACGGGTTCACGCGTCGGCGCCTTTCGGGGTTATACGGAAGCGCCGGGCGGCAGTTCAGCCGATCGTGAGCGTATCGGCTCTTCCCAACCGTTCCGTTCGTGCCGTATAGCACGCTGAGCCTGCCCCCCATGGCGAAAGCGCCTCGCGCCTTTGCGCTTGCCGGTGCCTCCCGCAACGACAAGGCCGCTAGTCGCTTTCGAAACGTTCTCCCGTCGTTCGCAAGGCCGCGGTCCGCAATGGTGCCGTCGGCCGTTCCTTGAAGGAAATGTTCGCCCGCAATGTCTGCCGCCGGATCCGCTCGCTCACGAGATGCGGCAACCACGCTCGTCCGCCGGCTTGCTGCGTGCGTGCGTGACGCCGGCTTCGATCCGGAACGGTTCCGCTTCGCGAGCGCCATCACCCTTGCGGCGATCGGGGCGCTTTATTTCGCGTTTCTCGTCAACCTGCCGAACACCTACTGGGCGCTGCTGACCATACCGCTCGTCATGCGCCAGCAGTCCGGCGCCACGGTCTGGCGCAGCAGCGCAAGGCTGATCGGGACGCTGAGCGGCATGGTCGTCGGCCTCGTGATCGTCGCGTTCTTCGACCAGAACGTCTTCGCGATCGTCGCCGTTCTTTCGCTCTGGCTTTTCGCGATGGGTGTGCTCGCCCGCTTCGAAATGGGCAGCGACGCCTATGCCTACGGCGTCGCCGGCCTCACCGCGCTCATCATCGTGCTCGATACCCGTTCCGATGGCGGGCAGGCGTTTTCCTACGCGGTTTCGCGATCGACCGAGACGGTGATCGCCATCATCGCCGGTTTCGTCGTCGGCCTCGTCCTTCTTCCGCGCTCCACCCTGCCACTCGTGCGTTCGAGCCTCGGCGAAGCGAGGGCCAAGGTCTTCGAGACGATACGCCTTGCGATCGATCGCGAGAGCGAACCGAGCGCCGAGATGCAGCGCGGCTTCACCGCCGACCTTCGCACGGTCTTTTCGAACATGCGGTCGGCCTCCTTCGAGCGCACTTCGCCGAACGGTTCGCTGCCCCGCATGCGCGCGCAGGCCAACGCCCTGATCGAGACGCTGGCGACCGCCGAGGCGTTTTCGTTCGCGCTCGCCCACGCCGAGCGCGGCGACGCGGTGCCGCAGCCCGTCGAGGAGGCACGCCGTCGACTCGCAAAGCTCTTCGACGATCTCGGAGAAGGCGAACCCGACGCCGAGGAAGCCGAGGAACGATCGGGCAGGTTCGCCGCGCTGCGCGACGAACTCGGCGAAACCATCTCCGCCTATGCATTCGCGGAGGAGCCGGACGCGGACAAGCTCGACACCGTTTCCGGCCTCTATCGCGTTCGACAACTCGCCGCACGGCTCGCCGATCTCTACGCCGCCGATGCGGCCGTGCTCGATCCGAAGCGCACCTTCAAGACCGTGAAGCCGACACAGACGCGCTACCGCGACCTCGTGGCCGCCCTGGAGATCGGCTCTCGCCCGGCGATCGCCTTCGCGCTCGTCGCGACGTTCTGGCTCTTTTCCGGCTGGGCGAACGGGCGCGTCCTGGCGCTCATCACCGGTGCGCTTTCGCTGCTGGTACCCACCATCGCTCCCCGCGCAGCCCTTGCCGCCGCCGGGCGCAACATCGCCACCGGCTTCCTGACGATGGTCCCGGTGGCGCTTCTGCTGATGGTCCTCCTGCCGCACGTGCAGACGTTCTGGGAATTCGCGGTGCTGATCGGCGCGCCGATCTTCGTGCTCTTCTACCTCTTCGCCGGCGGTCCGCAGCTTCCCATCGCCATCGGCGGCACCATCATGCTGGCGATCGGGCTGCAGCCGGCGAACACGCCGAGTTACGATGCGGCACGTCTGATCAATACCGGCGTGACGCTTTCCATCATGCCGGTGCTCTTCGTCTCGGCCGTCACCATCCTCTTCCCGAACACGACGGCCCACGTACGCCGGCATCTGAAACGCGGAACCGACAAGCTCTTCCGCAAGGCGATACGCCGCCGGCTCGACGAGCCGGGCTTCTTCGGCCAGTTCGTGGACCTGCTCGGCGACTACGGCGGCGACCTCGACGTCGACGACGAGACGAACCGCCGGCTGATCGGACGCAGCCGCGGCGTCGCGCTGGTCGTCCACGAGATCTGCGGCATCCGCAACAGCAAGGGGACGATCCCCGAGCACGCCGACCGCCGCTTGGGCGAGATCGCCGAGGAGGCCGCCCGCGCCGGGCCGCAGGCCGATCTTTCCTCCCTGCTCGATCGGGTGGAAGCGGTCGGCCACGACGCGCGACGAAGGCTTGCCACGACCGACGATGCCGGCAATTCGGCCGCGTTTCGTACCGTCATGGCCGCCGAGCTGCTGCACGCGATGATCCACCAGCGACGGCTGTGCCTGCCCGGGAAGACGACATGACCCAAGAGATCTCGATCTTCGGCTTCTATTTCCCCGCCATCGTGCTTTGCGCGCTGGTCGCCGGTGCCATCTGGTACGCGCTCGACTACGCGGCGATCCGTCTATCCGCCTGGCAGTTCTTTCTCCATCCGCCGCTTGCGCGCCTTGCGCTCTATCTCGTCCTGTTCGCCCTGGTCTGCGCGTTCTATCCGAACTTCTAGCGCATACGCCAAACCGGAGACCTCTTCGCCTTGACCGTCATCCGCCTGCTCCTCACCGCGATCATCGTCGTGCTCGCCGTCTTCGGCATCGTCTATATCTGGAACACCTATTTCGAGGCACCGTGGACGCGCGATGCCGACATCCGTGCCGATATCGTCGAAATCGCGAGCTATGTCAGTGGTCAGGTCGTTTCGGTGAACGTGCACGACAATCAGCACGTGGAGAAGGGCCAGGTGCTCGTCCAGATCGACCGGACCGACTATTGCGTCGCCGTGGAGCAGGCGAAGGCGAGCGTCGCGCAGGACAAGGCGAAGGTCGCAAAGCTGGAACAGCAGGCCGCGCGCCTGACCAGCCTCGACAAGAAGGACAGTGCGGCGGTTTCGACAGTAAAGGTACGCAACGCGCAGCTCGAGGCCGAGGCGGCAAAGGCGGCGCTCGACGCCGCAAAGGCCAAGCTCGACAGTGCGAAGGTCAAGCTTGGCCGGACGACCATCACGGCGCCGACCTCCGGCTACATCGCGAACCTTACGGTCGATACCGGCGATTACGCCAATGCCGGCAAGGCGCTGCTCGCCGTGATCGACGAGGATTCCTATCGCGTCCAGGCCTTCTTCATGGAAACGCAGATCCCGCAGGTGAAAATCGGCGCGCACGCCCGCATCAAGCTGATGGCTGGTGGCCAAACGCTCGAAGGGACCGTCAAGGGCATCGCCCACGCGGTTCATTCGAGCCAGAACACCTCATCCAACCTGCTCGCCAATCCGAGTTCGACCTTCCAGTGGATCCGTCTCGCACAGCGCATCCCCGTCGAGATCGAGCTGTCGGGCAAGCCGAACTTTCCACTCGTCTCCGGCATGTCGGCCACCGTCGTTCTCGACGAGGCTTCGTCGTCTTCGGCGTTCGACCGGCTGATACCGGGCTGGTTCGACGACTGACGTCCAGCCTGATCGAGTACGGCGGCTGTCAGCTTCTCGAGAAGGAATGCTTGACGCGCCGCATCAGGTAGCGCGTGCCGACGGCGAGACGGCTCGGACGGCTGTCGTGTTTGTCCTGCCACGGACCGCCGAGGCAATCGGTGACGTAGAGTTCCTCGATCAGGTGCTGGATCGCAGCGGAGAGGGGAACGACGAAGGCGACCCCGAGCAGGCCGAAGAGGAACCCCGCGGCAAGCTGCAGCGTCAGCGTCGCGGCAGGCGGCATCTTGATCGTGTTTTCCTGCACGATCGGGGTGACAAGGTTCGATTCGACGAACTGGATCAGCAGGTAGACCACAAGCCCCCAGAGCGCCATCGACGCGCTCTGCGAAAAGCCCGCCAGCACGATGATGCAACCGGCGATGAACGGCCCGAGCGTGGGGATGAAGGTCAGGAGGCCCGCCTGAAGCGAGAGCAGGGTGGCGTAGGGCATGCCGATCGCCATCAGCAGGATGATGCTGAGCACGAAGATGACGAGCATGCTGACGCTCTGACCGAGAAGCCATCGCCGCATGGCGGCCCCCGCGCCATCGAGCACTTCGTCGACGCGCTCGCGCCGGCTCGGAACGACTAGGCTGAGCACGATCGTCTTGTAGGCGCTCGGCTCCCAGGCGAGGAACGGACCGATGAAGACGATGGCGAAGAGAATCGAGAACCAGTTCAACGCCGCCGGCAGCACCGTCGTCGCACCGCCGAGAACCGTCTGGATGCCAGGAAGCAGCGATTTCATCGTGTCGCCACTACCGAAGAAGCGGGAATGCTGAAGCGTGGTCATGCCTTGCTGGGCGAGCTGGCGCACGCTGGAGGCGAATTCGTTGAACTGGCCGACGAGGGTACTGCCGCCCCACGTGATCGCCCCGGCGACGACGGCGGTCGCCAGAAAGATGACGAGGGCGAGGCGGCTTGCCCGGCTCCACGACACGAGATGGGAGAGCCCGCGCGTGCCGGCATCGAGAACGACGGCAAGCACGATGCCAACGCCGAGCGTCAGGAAGGCGGTGGACGCGTACCACAGCGTGAGCGCGGCGATGACGAAGGCCATGGTGACGGCGACGACGATCGCCGTTTGGCGTGCGATACGGGCACTGGCGCCGCCGTGCTCATGCTGATTTTCGGCCATGGAGGTCTTTCGCCGCGAGAGGTGCCGAATGAACGCTTCGGATGGCCGCATGGTTCGACCGGCGAAACGAATCGAGGCGTATCCGGCGAAGGCAAGCCGGGCGGGACGTGCGCCGCTTCGCTCAGGGCACGAGCGCGCCGTATCCGGCAATGGTGTTCGCCGCGGTGGCGTGTGCCGCTTTCAGCGCGTCGCCGAGCGGGGCGCCGGATAGCCGGCTCGCGAGGAACGCCGCGTTGAAGGAATCCCCTGCGCCCGTGGTGTCGACGGGTGCCGCAACGCGGACTGCCGGTTCTTCGGTCGTCGTTTCGCCTTCGACCGCGAGGCACGGTTCGGCACCGTTCTTGACGATCACCGTTTCGGCCCCCCGGTCTCGGTAGCGCCGCGCGCATGCGGCCGGGTTCGCGTCGCCGAACGCGGCCGCATCGTCCTCGAACGTCGGGAAGACGATCGTCGAGACCGCGGCCGCCGCGTCGATCGCCTCCGTCATCGCCGCCGTGCCCGGCCAAAGCCGGGGCCGCAAATTGGGGTCGAACGCGACGGTGGTGCCGGCTTCGCGTGCGCGGGCCAGTTCATCGATGAAGACCGCGCGGTCCGCCTCCGGCAGGATCGCCAGCGTGATGCCCGAGAAATACGCGATGCCGCTCGCTGCGAGCGCGTTCGCGAGATGCTCGCGATCGGCGGCGAGCCGGCGGGCGGCGGAAGCTTCGCGCCAGTAGGAAAAGTGCCGCTCCGCGTTTTCGAGCTCGATCAGGTAGAGACCCGGCGAGGCGTTGGCGACGCGGCGAACGAATTCGGTCGAGATGCCGTTTGCAGCGATGAACCGTTCGAGATCGCGCGAGGGCGCGTCGTCGCCGACCGCCGTGAAATAGGCCGTCTTCCAGCCATCCGGCGCCAGGCGGCTGAAGTACCATGCGGTATTGAAGGTGTCGCCGGCGAAGTTGCGCCGCCAGACATCGTCTTCGGCCGTTCGCGAGAACTCGATCATGCATTCGCCGATCGAAGTCAGGGTTGTGCCTCGGCTCATCGGTCGATCCTTCTCGCACGGAAATCACTTCGCTGGCGGGATAGTCTGCCGAAAGCGATGCCGCAAGCACCGGCCCGGGGGATCAAAACGGGCGCCCGGGCGTTGCCGGTTACAACGACACGAGAGGGCGAACGCGATGAGCGACAAGGAAGCGGACGGTTCCGACGAACACGGGGAGTCCAAGGTCGCGGTCTACGCGGCACTGTGCGGCAATCTCGCCATCGCCATCTCCAAGTTCGGCGCCGCGATCTATACCGGCTCGTCCGCCATGCTCTCCGAAGCGATCCACTCCGTCGTCGACACGGGAAACCAGGGCCTCGTCCTGCTCGGCATCAGCCGTTCGAAAAAACCGCCGGACGAAACGCATCCCTTCGGCTACGGCATGGAAATCTATTTCTGGAGCTTCGTCGTCGCGATTCTCATTTTCGGGCTCGGCGCCGGCGTCTCCTTCATCGAAGGCGTGGAAAAGCTTTCCCACCCGGAACCGATATCGAGCTTCCTGACGAACTACATCGTCATCGCGCTCGCGATCGTCTTCGAGGGGGCGTCGTGGATCATCGGACTTCGCCAGTTCAATCGGCAGCGCGGCGATGTCGGCCTGATCCGCGCCGTGCGGCGATCGAAGGACCCGACGATCTTCACCGTGCTCTTCGAGGATACGGCGGCCCTGCTCGGTCTGCTCGCAGCACTGCTCGGCATTCTCGCCGTCCAGTTCTTCGGCTGGACCTGGGCGGACGGGGCGTCGTCGATCGTCATCTCCGTCATCCTCGCGCTTGCCGCGACGGGGCTCGCGCTCGAGACCAAGGGTCTTCTGACCGGCGAGGCGACGAGCGGGGCGACCGTGCGTGACATCCGCAAGCTTGCGCTCGAGGAAGACCTTGTCGCCGGCGTGAACGAACTTCGTACCATGCATTTTGGCCCGAACGACGTTCTCGTCGCCATCAGCCTCGACTTCAAGGACAGCGCCAGCCACGACGAGATCGAACGCGTGACGAGCGAACTCGAGGTGCGTATCCGCGAACGCTTTCAAGGCATGGGCCAGATCTTCATCGAGACCCAGGCGAACGAGGACCACGAACGTTTGCGCAGGGGCGAATGGCCGAAGAGCGACGTCACCACGAAAGGCAGCGCCGCCCCGGCCTGATTACCGCCTTTCGACCGCATGACCTGGCGCCCGGAACGCGAGCGCTCGTCTCGGTGCTCGAAGGAACGATCGCCCGCCGTATCGGTTAACGCGGCGTATCGAAGACGCTGGAGAACCCACGATGCCCGATCCGAACCCGAAGCGCGACACCATTCCGACGGATCGCCCGGAAACGCTCGCGCTCTACCGTCTCGTCCCGCTCGCGGCCGCCAACGATCCACGTTGGGACGGGGCAACGTCGCAAGGCGAAGTCGTGGTGCGCGCCTATTCTCCGGCGGACGCCCGCCTCGTCGCCACCGCCGCGGAAACCGACTTCCGCCAGACCAACGCCAAGCCCGGCGACGGCAACTCGACCGCCATCGCCAGCGCATTCCGCGACGACAAGCTCTATACGGTCGTGGACGAACCGGAAGGCCGCTTCTCTGCAAAGGGCGAACGCGCGTTCGTCGCCGGCTCGATCGACGAGAACGTGATCATGCCGCTTACGGACGACGAGTAACCATTTCGCCGATCTGCCACGAGAGCGTGCCTTCTGCGATGGCCGACATCGGCACGGCTCAAAGCGGATCGGCATCCCAGAACGTGCGGAGGAACGCCCGGGCATCTCCGACTTCCTGGCGGCGGCAACGGTCCATGAATGCAGGTTCGGACAGATCTGCGAACTTCGGGTGCGCGGCCAGGACCGAAGGCGACACGTTTCGGAACGCCATAGACCATTCTGAAAAGTTGCGTGCTGCCAGAGGTCCACGTTGCAGCACCACCTTGGTATGGTGACGAGCATCGCGAAAAATCCGGGCGCGAAGCGTTTCCAATTCTTCGTCGGGGCCTTCGAGAAGTTGCATGAAACTCCCGCTGCGACCTCCACGACCCTCGACGAAAAGCAGTGCTCCCGTAATATCGTGTTGGGCGTTGTACCGGCGGCTTTCCTTTAAAATCGCACCGAGCCCGTCGCTGTCCAGACTATCCCTGGCCTGGCTGACATAGACCAAGTGCTCCAAGCCCATAACTCCCTCCTCCATCTTGCGATGGTCGGGATATATTGGCGGCGTGGTGACCGTCAATCATATGCATTTTCACCATGTGCAATTGCTTTTAATTATTTCTAAATTGATTGACCGGTTGCGGGCATCGTCTCATTCTTGCTCCAGGAGGAGGGACGAATGAGCATCGGTACCCGAGATCTCGACGAAGTAACCGGGCGCATGGCTCTGGAAAGCCCTGATCGCATCGAGTTTCGCGACGATCGCGGGCGAACGATCCAGTCGGTCGGTCGTGCGTTGACGATCATCGAGATACTGGCAGATGCCAACGAACCGCTCGCGCTGAACGAGATCGCCGCACTGGCGCAGCTGAACGTTTCCACCTGCCATCATCTCGTCGCGACCCTGGTCGGACGCGGTTACGTGCTGCACGCGGGTCGAAACCGTGGCTACATGCTGTCCTCGCGACTGAACGAACTGGTGGACATGAATTCGCGGGAGATCGATCTCGGCGAATTCGTGCGCCCGAAGCTGACCGCTCTCGCCGAGCAACTCGTCGAGAGTGCCCAGATGGCCGTTCTGCGCGGTACCAACCTCGTGACGCAGTTGCGTGCCGATTACGCTACCAATGTGCGCGAAGCGGACGAGTTCAAGAAGATGACGGCGCTGCATGCGACGGCGACCGGCAAAGCGATCCTCGCCTGGTTGCCGGAGACGGAAATGGTGCGGGTCATCTCGCAGAACGGGCTGACTGCCTACACCGAGCGAACGATCACTTCTCTTTCCGGTCTGATCGAGGAACTAAGGAATGTTCGGCGCAACGGCTTCTCGGTCGACGACCAGGAATTGGAAAAAGGCGTCGTGTGCTGTGGCAGCGTCGTTCGGGATGAAAAGGGCGCAGTTATCGCCTCGATCTCGGTAACCTTCGCTGCCGAGAAGAACTCCGACGCCTATCGAAGCCACGTGATCAAGCGGGTCGTCCAATGCGGTCGATCCCTCTCGGACCAACTCAAGGTAAGCCGAGCCTAACGACTTTCGTGCTGTAGTGGAGGAATAGACCCATGCCGATGAGCGAGACGGTAACGACCCATTCGGACTATCCGGTACCGGAAACGATGAAGGCTTGGGTTCTGGGCGATCCAGGCGAACTGACCTTCGTCGACAAGCCCGTTCCGGAGCCGAAGAAGGCCGAGGTACTCGTGCGTATCGACGCGGTAGCGATCTGCGCGACGGATCTTGAGATCATCCATCACGGCCCGCCGGCCATGATCGAGGGCGGACTGCCGTTCAACAAGAACTTCACGCCGGGTCATGAATACATGGGTACCGTCGTCGCTCTCGGACCGAGCGTCGATGAATACAGGATCGGCGAACGCGTGACGGTGGAGATCCATGCCGGCTGCGGTCAGTGCAAGCGCTGCCGCGAGGGCATGTACACTTCGTGCCATAACTACGGAAAGAACTACGGCGACGTCGACAAGGGCCATCGCGCCAACGGTTTCACGACCGATGGCGGTTTCTGCGAGTATCAGGTGAACCACGTCAACACGCTTGTCCATGTCGACGACACCATGTCCGACGAAGAAGCGACATTGGTCGTGACTGCGGGGACGGCGATGTACGGCCTGACCGAACTCGGTGGACTGGTCGCCGGCGAAAGCGTGGTTGTCACGGGGCCGGGCCCGATCGGTTTGCTGGGTGCTGCGGTCGCCAAAGCGCTCGGTGCGCAGCCGGTCATTCTGACCGGCACGCGCGACAACCGATTGGAGATCGGCTCGAAGCTCGGTGCCGACCACGTCATCAACGTGCGCAACGAAGATGCTGTCGAAAAGGTGCGCGAATATACGGGTGGCAAGGGAGCCGATTACGTCGTCGAATGTTCCGGCGCGCCGAACTCGCTCAACGAGGCGGCGCAGATGCTCAACCGTGGTGGCAAGATCTGCCTTGCGGCCTTCCCCGGTAATTCGCCCGAAGTCGACGTGGCCTATCTGGTGCGAAACAACATCTATCTGTTCGGAATTCGTGGCGAGGGGAAGACGGCGACCCATCGCGCCGAAGCCTTCATGCGGCAGAAGCGCTTCGATGCGACGTTGATCCATACCCATACCTTCGACATCGCCGAACTGCCGGAAGCACTGCGTTACGCCAAGGACAGGGTCGAGGACGCGATCAAGGTGGTCGTGCGGAACAAGCGGGCGCAACAACAGCAGATCGCCGCCGAATAGGCAGCGTCCCGTCGCTTCGCTTTTCGCGTGGAGATCGAAGCGAAGGCTCGGCTTTACCGGCCCGTACGAAGAGACACGCTCCCACGCGCTGTAGTGATCTGGAATCCGGGAGGAACAGGTCTGATGCTTACCTGTGACACGTATTTGATGCCCACGAGCTTGAAGGAAGCGCTCGAAGCATGGGCGGCCGCCCCGAAGGGCAGCCGTCTCGTGGCCGGCGCGACCGACATCCTGCCGTGGGCACGCGAGGGGCGAGGCGGCGATGTGCATCTGCCAAGCATGATCGACCTTAGCCGCGTAACCGAGCTTTGCGGATACGAGGTTCAGGGCGATCGTGTCCGGCTGAACGCCAACGTCGTCTATCAGGTGTTCCTGGAAGACAAGACGCTCATCCGGCTTCTGCCGAACATGCCCTATTGCGCCGCCTGGTTCGCCGATGATCAGATCCGCCAGCAAGCCACGCTGGTCGGTAATATCGTCAACGCTTCGCCGGCGGGCGACGGCATTCCACCAGTGTTGACCCTGAACGGGGAGATCGAACTGGCAAGGCTCGATCATGGCGCCGTCGCTTCGCGTCGAATGCCGGTTTCCGACTTCATCACCGGTCCCGGCCGGACCGAAATGGCGCCGGGCGAAATTGCCACCGCGGTCATACTCGACGCGATGGAAGGCTACGGCGGTTCGTTCCAGAAAGTCGGTTTGCGGCGATCCCTGGTCATTTCGGCCGTATGCTGCACCGCTCTGATCAAGACCGGTGACGATGGCCGTATCATCGAGGATGTGCGTCTGGCCCTCGGTGGCATCGGGCCACGCCCGATACGCTTGCGCGACATCGAGGAGATGCTTCGCGGCAGGCAGATGACCAGCGAATTGGTGGCCGAGGCAAGCCTCAAACCGGCGGAGATGGTCGCGTCGCGCAGTCGGGTCGAGTACCGGCGCGCGGTGACAAGCGGCTTTGTCGAGGCGGCGATCGAAGACGCTCTCGTGACGCTTGGTGCCCCCAAGCCGGAACCCGATCAAAGGGAGACCCTCCATGCCTGAACTCGAGCTCGACTTGACCGTGAATGGCCGAAGGATCACGCGTCACGTGGATCCGTCATACCGGTTGCTCGATCTGTTGCGGGACGATCTGGCTCTGACGGGCACCAAAGAGGGCTGCGGGGCCGGCGAATGCGGCACCTGCTCGGTCTTCGTCGACGGCAAGCTGTTCAAATCGTGCCTGATGCCGGCCAGCAAGGCGCAAGGCACGACGATCGAGACAATCGAGGGCCTGTCTCGGCCGGGCGAGCTTACCCCGGTCCAAAGAGCTTTTCACAAGACCGGCGCCAGTCAATGCGGTTACTGCATCCCCGGGATGGTGATGGCGGCCACGTCGGCCTTGCGCGAAAACCCCGCCGCCGGGATCGAGGAGATCAAGGAACGCATGGGCGGCAACATCTGCCGCTGCACCGGCTACACCAAGATCTTCGAAGCGGTCGAGATCGCCCGCGACGTGATCGCCGGTACCCTGCCGGAAACCGCGCTCAATCCCGAGCTTACGAAGACAAGCTACATCGGACACAATACGCGACGTCTCGATGCTCCGTCGAAGGTGTCGGGTCGGCTGAAATATGCAGGCGACATGGAGATGCAGGGCATGCTGCACATGCAGGTGCTGCGTTCTCCTCATGCCCATGCCCGTATCAGCCGGATCGACACGTCGAAGGCCGAAGCGTTGCCGGGCGTGCATTGCGTGATCACCTGCGACGATGTGCCGGGTGAGGATGGCTTCGGTGTCTTTGTCCACGACCAGCCGATCATGGCGCGTGGCAAGGTGCGCCATGTCGGCGAAGCGGTGGCCGCCGTAGCCGCGGATACCGTGCGCATCGCGCGTGAGGCAACCAAGCTGATCGCCGTCGAATACGAACCGCTCCCGGGCCTCTACGACCCCGAGGAAGCGCTTCGACCCGGTGCGCCGGTCATCCACGATTATGCAGCCGACAACGTCGTGAAACACATCCCCCTGCGCAAGGGCGATATCGAGACGGGTTTCGCCGCGGCGGAACTGATCATCGAGGAGCGCTTCTCGACCCAGCAGGTCGAACACGCCTATCTCGAGCCCGAAGCCGGAATTGCCTATGTCGACCATGACGATGTCGTCACGGTGATCTCTCCCAGCCAGAACATCACCCATCACCGCCATATGCTTTCGACCATCATCGACAAGCCGATCAACAAGGTGCGCTTCATCATGTCGCCGGTCGGCGGTGGCTTCGGCGGCAAGGAAGACATGATCTACCAGGGCATGCTGGCGCTGTCCGCGATGAAGTCCGGACGTCCCGTTCGCCTGGTCTTTACCCGCGAGGAGTCGATCATGGCTTCGGCCAAGCGACATCCCTCGCGCACGAGCTATCGGATGGGGCTGACGAAGGAAGGGCGCATCACCGCCGTCGAATTCTCCATGCTTTCCGACGGCGGCGCCTACGGAATGTCTTCGGAGGGCGTCATGCGCAAGGCTGCGATCCTGTCCTGCGGGCCTTACGAGGTCGAGAATATCAAGGTCGACACGACGGTGGTCTACACCAACAACACCCCGTCGGGTGCTTTCCGCACCTTCGGTGGAATGCAGGCGCAGTTCGCCACCGAATCGATGATGGACATGGCGGCCGAGAAGCTGGGTCTGGATCCCTTCGAGATCCGCCGGCGCAACATGATGAAAGCGGGTTCCAGGACACACACGCAGCAGACGCTGAACTCGGCTTCCATCGACCGGGTGCTCGAGGCGGCCGAAACGGCCAGCCGATGGGAAGCCGGACCACCCAACGTGCGCGGTGCGAACCGCAGCGACCTCGACGGACCGGATACGCGCCAGCCCTGCACGCTCGGCGCACGGTTCAACGAAGCGCGGCATCAGATCGAAAAAGCGAAGGTGGCGTCATGAAGCGCAAGATGCGTGGCCGCGGCGTCGCCGCTTCCTGGTATGGTATCGCGCGCACGGCTACGATCGATCGTGCGGGAGCCTGGGCGGAACTCGACGACGGCGGCACGGCCAAGGTGCTGACCGGCGTGACGGAGATCGGCGAGGGGATCCTGACACTTCTCAGTCAGGTCGCTGCCGAAGAGCTCGGCGTCAAGCCCGAACAGGTAACGATCGGCGACAACGATACCGCCCGATCTCCCGAGGCCGCTCATGCCGGCGCGACGCGGCAGACCTACATGATCGGGAATTCGGTTGCGCTCGCTTGCCGGGAGGCGAAGGCACGTCTCTTCGACGAGATCGCCCAAGCATGGGAAGTGCCGGTCGAGGATCTACGCAGCTTCGACGGCTTTCTCTGGGCCGAAAGCACCAACAAGCGCATCACGATGGAAGAAGCGGTAGCGCTATGCAAGAAGCGCGGGGTCGTTCCCGTCGGCTCCGGCAGTTTCACGGCTCACGGCACCGGCCTCGATCCGGTGGACGGACACGGCAGCCCCTGGCAAGCGTACGTTTTCGGTACGCAGGTGGCCGAAGTGGAAGTCGATACGATCACCGGCGAGGTGCAGGTTCTGGGCATCTGGGCCGCCCACGATGTCGGTCGCGCGATCAATCCGCGCGGCGTCGAAGGTCAGATCGAAGGCGGCGTCGTGCAGGGCCTCGGCCAGGCGTTGATGGAAGACTACCAGACGAGCGAGGGCCATCCCGTCACCCATGGTTTCGCCAAGTATATTCTGCCGACTTCGCTGGATGTCCCCCAGATCAATTCCGTGATCGTCGAGGACCCGGATCCGCTGAGCCCGCTTGGTGCGAAGGGCATCGGGGAACCGTCCCTGATACCGACCGCGCCAGCGGTCATGAACGCGATCTACGATGCCATCGGTGCGCGCATTCGCGACCTTCCCGCAACGCCTGAACGTGTACTGGCTGCGCTTCATGAAAAGCGCCGTGCCGACGCACAGACAGCCTGATGCAGATGCCGTGCGGGAGGATGCTCGGCACGATCTCTTGAGCAGCAAGACGAGGAAAGGAGCGGCCTCGGTCGATGACCGACCAAACGCCGGCTCCGATGGACCGCAACCACAAGGGAGGAAGTCATGGCAGGATTCTTGAAACGCTGGATCGTCGGGTCACTTGCAGTGGTCTGGCTCGCGCTGGGGGGAGGGCAGGCTGCCGGCGCCGCGGATTTCCCGACGAAGCCGGTGGAGATGACCGTGCTCTTCGGCGGCACCGCCAACACGATCGCGCAGGTGCTGTCCAAGCTGATGACCGACAAGCTCGGCGAACCGGTCGTGCCGGTCAGTCGACCAGGCGGTGGCGGAGCGGTGGGCTACGCTTTCGTTCAGGGTTCGCGTCCGGACGGCTACAACATCGTATGGAACTCGAATTCCATCAACACGTCCTATCACACCGGCAAGATTCCGTTCGATTACTCTGCGTTCGAACCGATCGCTCAGGTTTCCAAGGAGACGCCGGCCCTTGCCGTGCCAGCGGACAAGAACTGGAAGACGCTCGGCGACATGGCCAAGGCCGTCAAGGCGATGAAGGGCACGCTGAAAGTCGGAATTTCCGGCAAGGGCTCGTTCACGCATCTGACCTCGGCCGCGCTGTTCGACGCTATGGGGATCGGCGACAAGGTTCGCTATATTTCCTACGGCGACGGAAAGGCACCGATCGAGTTGCTCGGCGGTCGTATCGATGCGGCCATCCAGTGGCCCGGACAGTTCGAGTCCTACGCCGCAGCGGGAAAGCTCAAGGTGCTCGCCGTAACCGGCAAGGAACGGGTCAACCTCCTCCCGGACGTGCCGACCGCCACTGAACAGGGTTTCGATATCGACATCACCATGTGGCGAGGATTGGCCGCTCCGAAGGGCACGCCCGCGAACGTCATCAAGACGCTGCAGGACGCTGCCAAGGCCGCGACCGAATCCCCGGAGTTCAAGAGCGCTGCAGAAAAGCTCGGATTTACGCCTGCTTACCTGGATGCCCAGGCCTTCGGTCAGGAAATCGCGAAGGACGACACCTTCTACAAGAAGCTGCTCGGCTCGCTCAGCATGACGAACTGACATCATGCTCGGCGACGGACGCCGTCGTCGGGCATCGACCATGCTGGAGGGACCTTCCCATGATCCGCAATCGCAAGGATGTCGCGACAGGAAGCGTGTTCACGCTGCTGGCGGTCGTATGGTGCAGCTACGTGTGGATGACCATTCCACCCGGCGCTGGCGACGGCGACATCGGACCAAGAGCTTTCCCCTTGCTGCTGGGGGCGGTTCTGGGGCTCCTATCCGCCGGTTTCGCGGTCCTGCGTGCCTTCCGCGGGCCGAAAAGCATCGAACCGCCGTTGGATGACGATGCCGGGTCGGGTGGCAACGAACTCGCGACCATGCTGACGCTGTTCTGCCTGATCATGCTCTACGGCTACGCAATGCAGAAGATCGGTTTCGTTCTGGCGACCGCTCTTTGTGTGGCGTTGACGATGACGATCCTCGCCGGTGACCGCGCGCCGGTGCGTATCGGCGCCATGACCCTCGGGGTAACCCTTGGTTGCTGGCTCGTCTTCGCAAAGATCATGGCTCTTCCTTTGGCCGTCGGAACCTGGATATCGCTGGGCTGATCCATGGAAACCCTTTATCAAGCCGCATTGCTTTCGCTGACCCCCTGGGCGATCGGCGCCGTAGGGCTCGGCACCCTTATCGGCATCATCTTCGGCTCGATACCCGGGTTGACCTTCACCGTAGCGCTCGCTCTGGCGCTGCCGATCACGTTCGGCATGGACACGGTACCGGCTATCGGGCTGCTTCTCGGAACCTACATAGGCGGTATGACCGGCGGCTCGGTGTCGGCGATCCTGCTCGGCATTCCCGGTACACCTTCGGCCGCAGCCACCGTTATGGACGGCTACCCTCTCACCAAGCAGGGCCGAGCCTCCATCGCGCTCGGTACGGCCGTCATCGTCTCGACGCTCGGGGGAATCTTCTCGCTGATTGTCATGATGATTTCGGTCAATCTCGTCAGCAAGGTCGCGATCGAGTTCGGTCCCGCCGAGATTTTTGCGCTGGTCCTCTTCGGCATGTCGACGATCTGCGGCCTCTCGGGCTCCAGCATGATCAAGGGTCTCATCGCCGGTACTCTGGGCCTGATGATCATGACGGTCGGCATCGACGAGATCGATGGGGTCAATCGCATGACCTTCGGCGTGGTCAACATGCTTCAGGGCGTCAACCTTCTGGTCGCGATGATCGGATTATTCGCCATTCCTTTCGTGATCGAAGTGTTTGCTCGTCACGCGCGAGGCGAAGGCGAGAAGAACGAGACGCGATCCCTTCGGGTCGAACTGCCGAGCCTGCGCCTTCTCGGTCGCAATTCCTGGCTCATCACCCGCTGCTCCGCCATCGGTACGGTGATCGGTGCCATCCCCGGGACCGGTGGCGCAATCGCCGCGTTCCTCGCATATGATCACGCGCGCCGCTTTTCGAAGACGCCCGAACGCTTCGGCCGGGGGGCCATCGAAGGCGTTGTCGCGCCCAAGACCGCGAACAACGCCGTCACCGGCGGGACGCTCATCCCGTTGCTGTCGCTCGGCATTCCCGGCGATCCGGCCACCGCCATCGTACTGGCCGGGCTCAAGATCCATGGCGTTACCCCCGGTCCTTCCCTGTTCATGAATTCCGAGAGCGTGGTCTACGGCATCTACATCGCCGTCGTGATCGCCTACGTCTTCATCCTGCTGATCCAGCTCGGCGGCATTCGCCTCTTCGTGTACGTGCTGCGCATCCCGCAGCAGCTTCTGGCTGTCATCATTCTCGTCCTCTGTGTGATCGGCGCATATACGATCCGCAACTCCGTTTTCGATATCTACACCATGGCTGTCGTCGGCGTGGGGGCCTGGGTCCTCCTGCGTGTGGGCATCCCGACGACGCCGGTGATCCTGGGAATGGTGCTCGGCCCGACGCTCGAAAACGAGTTCCGTACGGCGATGTCGCTATCGGAAGGCCATTGGAACATCTTCTACACCTCGCCCGTGGCCATGGCTTTCGTGGGTCTCGCCGCCCTCGTCGTGGTGTTGCAATCGTTCAGCGAGCTGAAGCTGCGGCGAAAAGCCAAATTTGCGGAGAAGAGCAATGCTTGAGCGCACTGCCGAAGATCGAGAAGACGGACCGCCGAACGCCGCCGCCATCCACGAGCGCGCCGAGCTCATCGGCCGGGACGGCTTCGCAGCGCTGGAAGCCGGATCGCAGGTCGTCGATCTCACTTTATCGGAGGGCCTGGTTCTCGGCCTCCTCAAGCAGGGTGTGCGCACGTGGTTCGCCATCTTCGGCCACGGCTCGACCGATCTCGGCGAAATCCTCAGGATCTATTGCGAAGCAGGTGTCCTCGGAGTGTTCAACTGCCGCAACGAGGTCGAAATGGCACATGCCGCCACTGCGCACGCGTGGGTGTACGGCGAGACCCCGGCAATCGTGACCTCGATCGGGCCCGGAGGGTTGCAGGCAATGGCCGGTTCGCTCGCCGCCGCCTCCAACGGGGTCGGCGTCTACCACATCTACGGCGACGAGACGACGCGCGGCGAGGGCTACAACATGCAGCAGGTGCCGAAGCCGGAGCAGGGGTTGTTCGGCCAGATCACCGGTCTCATGGGGCAGTCTTACGTGCTTCACACGCCCGAAGCGCTACGCGAATGCATGCGTCGCGGAACTGCCTGCGTGCACCATCCCTACCGAGCGAAGCCGTTCTACATTCTCGCGCCGATCAATACGCAACCACAGGCCATGGCGCTGAACCTTTCCACGCTGCCGGGCAAACTGTATGCCCCGCCTTGCGCTCCGGCCGACGACGAGCCCTATCGACGCGCTGCCGAGATGTTCGCCGCCCACGATCGCATCGTGATCAAAGCCGGTGGAGGCGCGCGTCGGCATGCTGGAGCGGTAAGGCGGCTTGCAGAGGCGCTCGACGCGCCGGTCGTACTGTCGCCCGGTTCCACGGGCGTGCTCCCCGACGATCATTACCTGAATATGCATGTGGGGGGATCGAAAGGCACGATCAGCGGCAACTATGCAATGGAGAACGCCGAACTCGCCATATTCATCGGCTCGCGCGGTGTCTGTCAGGCTGACTGTTCCGGCACGGGCTGGCCTGAAGCCAAAGCCGTGGTCAACATCAATGGCGATCTGGACGACGCGAGCCACTATGCGCATACGGAAATGCTCACGGGCGACATCACCGCGGTGATCGACCGGCTCCTGTCCGTCGCCGATCGGCGGAAGTCCGAGGTTTTCGTGAGCAATTGCGCGTCCAGGAAGGCGCAATGGCAAGCCTTCAAGGCGCAGCGTTTCGCACAGGAACCCGTCGAGGATGCAGTCTGGCAACGGCCGGTACTGACGCAACCCGCCGCGATCCATGCCGTCGCCTCTTTCGCGAAGCGTATCGAAGCGGTCAAATTCTTCGATGCGGGAGATGTGCAGGCCAACGGTTTCCAGATCGTCGAAGATGACAGGCCGGGCGAAACCATTACCGAGACCGGTGCCTCCTACATGGGGTTTGCCGGCTCCGCGCTTCTGGGGGCCGTCGGTGTCGGCGAACCGAGATACGGTATAGCGTTCACCGGCGACGGCTCGTTCATGATGAACCCGCAAGTGCTCATCGACGCGGTCGAACATGGCGTACGGGGAATGATCGCGCTGTTCGACAATCGTCGCATGGCTGCGATTACCGGCCTGCAGCTCGCTCAGTACGGCCGCGAGTTCCGGACCAACGACAGTGTTCCGGTCGATTACGTCGCGATGGCGGGCGCGGTGGCCGGTGTAAAGGCTCTCCACGGCGGCCACACGGTCGAGGACCTGCTCGCTGCACTCGAAGCGGCATGGGAACACGACGGGCTCAGCCTTGTGCATATTCCCGTCTACGGTGGCCACGAAGAGTTCGCCGGCATGGGCGCCTACGGAAGTTGGAACGTCGGCAACTGGGTAGAAGACGTCCAGCGAGACTGGCTTCGCCAATCCATCTAATGCTCCAGATATGAGACGAAGACCATGTATCACGACCTGAACCTTTATATCGCCGGGGATTGGCGCGAGGCATCCGATGGCGCCACCCGCTCCGTCACCGATCCGGCCACCGAAACCTCGCTCGGTACCATTGCCATAGCGACGGAAGCCGACATCGATGCGGCCCTATCCGCAGCTCAGGCCGGGTTCGAGACATGGCGCCGGGTCGGTACCTGGGAGCGTAGCGCCCGATTGCGCCGCGTGGCCGAGCTGATCCGGGAACGCGTCGATACGATCGCAGATCTCATGAGCCTCGAAACCGGCAAACCGTTGGCGGAGGCGAAGGGCGAAACCAATGCCGCCGCCGATCAGTTCGAATGGTACGCCGAGGAAACGAAGCGTATCTACGGGCAGATTATCGAAGGTCGGACCCCCGACAGCCGAATGCAGGTGATCTACCAGCCGGTGGGTGTCGTCGCGGCATTTTCGGCGTGGAATTTTCCGGCGTTGTTGCCTGCGCGCAAGATCGCGGCCGCGCTCGGCGCCGGCTGCGCCATCATCATCAAGCCGGCCGGAGAGGCCCCCGCATCCTGCGCCGCGCTGGTCGAGGCCTGCCACGATGCGGGAATTACGAAAGGGGCGGTCAACTATCTGACCGGCCAGTCTTCGATGATCGCCGAGCGGCTCGTCGCTTCGCCGATCGTGCGCAAGGTATCGGTCACCGGGTCGGTCCCGGTCGGCAAGCAGATTCTTCGCCTGGCCGCCGAGGGTGTAAAGAAGGTCTCGATGGAACTCGGCGGGCACGGCCCGGTTCTCGTCTTCGACGATGCGGATGCCGAAGCGGTCGCCGACGTCTGTGCGACCACCAAATTCCGCAATTGCGGGCAAGTCTGCATCTCCCCCACGCGTTTCTTCGTGCATGAAAGTCGATACGAGGCCTTTTCGGCCCGTTTTGCCGAAGTCGCGAAGTCGCTCAAGCTCGGCCGTGGTATGGAGGACGGTGTGCAGATGGGGCCGATGGCCAACCGCCGTGGTCTCGAAACAGTCAGCGGAATGGTGAAGGACGCGGTCGATCGGGGCGCGGAGGTTCTGGCCGGGGGCGCGCGTCCCGCTCACATGAACGCCGGGTTCTTCTTCGAGCCGACCGTATTGGGCCGCGTAGCCGACGATGCCCGGGTCATGGTCGAGGAGCCTTTCGGTCCGATCGCGCCGATTACGACCTTCTCGGACTACGACGAAGTCATGGCACGGGCCAATGCTCTACCGTTCGGGCTTGCCGGTTATGTGTTCACCGAATCCATGTCACGTGCCACCCACGCCTACGAGGATCTGCAGGTCGGCATGGTCGGCGTCAACGAAATGCTGCTGGCGACCGCCGAGGCGCCTTTCGGCGGCGTCAAGGAAAGCGGCATGGGGCGCGAGGGAGGATCGCTTGGGATCAAGGATTACCTCGATCCGAAATACGTGAAGATCAAACTCTCGGCGAAAGGTTGATCGTGACCGATGAGAACGCAACGGGGCTCGCGCGGGGCCTGACGAATTACGGCGATCGGGATTTTTCGATCTATCTCCGCAATTCCTTCGCAGCTTCGATGGGCTATTCCCGCGAAGTATTGAAAAAGCCGATCGTCGGCATCGCCAACTCGTTCTCGGGGTTCAATAACTGCCATCGGCACTTTCCGGAGATGGTCGAACACGTCAAGCGCGGCGTACTGTTGGGTGGCGGCCTGCCGATCGAGTTTCCGACCATTTCGCTCGGGGAAGTATTCCTTTCACCGACCTCTCTGAAGTTCCGCAACCTGATGGCGATGGATACCGAAGAGATGATCCGCGCCCAGCCGATGGACGCGGTCGTATTGATGGGCGGTTGCGACAAGACCGTGCCGGCGCAACTCATGGGCGCCGCTTCGGCCGATTTGCCGGCGGTGCAACTCGTTGCGGGACCGATGATGACCTCTCGCTACGGCGAGGAGCGGCTTGGCGCGTGTACCGACTGCCGCCGCTACTGGGGCAAGTACCGGGCGGGCGAGGTCTCGCGAGAAGAGATCAACGACATCGAAGGCAGATTGGCGACGACCGCGGGGACCTGCGCGGTAATGGGTACCGCCTCGACCATGGCCTGCATTGCGGAAGTGCTGGGTATGTCGCTGCCCGGTACGGCAGCGATTCCGGCAGTGCACTCGGACCGTCTGAGGGCGGCGGAAGCTTCGGGCATGGCGGCCGCCAGGATGATCCGTGACCCCATTCGGCCGAGCCAGGTGATCACGCCGAAATCGGTCGAGAACGCCATTCGCGTGCTCCTGGCGTTAGGCGGCTCGACAAACGCCGTCATTCACCTCACCGCGGTAGCGGGCCGGCTCGGTATTCCCGTCTCGTTGCAGCGCCTCAATGCGCTCTCCGACGAGACGCCGGTTCTGGTGAACCTCAAACCCGTGGGTCGGAACTATATGGAGGATTTCTTCTTCGCCGGCGGGGTCGGCGCCGTCCTGCGCGAACTGAAACCTCTTCTGCATCTCGATACGGTGTCGGTCACGGGCGAGACATTGGGAGACCGGCTTGAAAAGGACCCGGGGCACGTCGACAGGCGCGTCATCGCCGCCGCCGCGCAGCCTCTCGAGCCGCAGGGCGGTCTCATCGCTCTCTTCGGTAACCTCGCTCCCCGTGGAGCGATCCTGAAGCGCTCGGCGGCCGACCGTTCGCTCTTCGAAAAGGAGGGGCGCGCCGTTGTCTTCGCATCGCTGGAAGATCTTGCCGAGCGGGTGGACGATCCCGAACTCGACATTGAACCGGACGACATCATGGTGCTTCAAAACGCCGGTCCGAAATCGGCTTCCGGCATGCCCGAGGCCGGATATCTTCCGATCCCCAAGAAGCTTTCCTCAAAAGGGGTCAAGGACATGATCCGAATTTCGGACGCTCGCATGTCGGGAACCGCTTTCGGCACCATCGTTCTGCATGTCGCGCCGGAAGCGGCGATCGGGGGTACGCTCGCACTGGTGCGTACCGGCGATCGTATCCGTTTGTCGGTAAGGGAAAAGCGGATCGAGCTTCTGGTCGATGACGACGAACTCGACGAACGCCGTTCCGCCTGGAAATCCGATCTGGTTCCCCCTGAGGCTAGACGCGGCTACGACCGGATCTATGCAGCCGAGGTGCTGCAAGCCGACGAAGGCTGTGACTTCGCTCTCCTGCAGCCAGTCGCAGACGGCTGAGACGAGACATACGGGAACGGGCACCATACGGCGCGTTCCGAGCGCCCGCGATCTTCGCGGCGAACGCTTCGATGAACGTCACGTGCCGCCTTACCGGCCGGTGATGCCCGGGAAGACGATCAGGATGGCGACCGCGATGATCTGCAGGCAGACGAAGGGCACGAGCGACTTGAAGATGTCGCCGAGCGAGATGTCCGGCGGCGCCACGCTCTTCAGGTAGAAGCCGGCCGGGCCGAAGGGCGGCGACAGGAAGGCGACCTGCATGTTCATGCAGAAGAGCACGCCGAACCAGATCGGATCGAAGCCGAGATCCTTCACGATCGGCACGAAGATCGGCAGGGTGAGGAGCGCGATGCCCACCCAGTCGAGGAACATGCCGAGCACGAAGAGGATGAGCATCATGAACAGGATGACCACCGTCGGATTGTCCGAGATGCCGGTGATGAGGTTGTTCACGAAGTCGAGGCCGCCCATCAGGTTGAAGACGCCGACGATGGCGCTCGCGCCGATGCCGATCCACACGATCATGCCGCAGGTCGCGAGCGTCTGAACGACGGCGCCGCGAAGCAGCGAGAAGGTCAGTTCGCCGCGGATCGCGGTCGAGAGCACGACGCCGGCAACACCGACGGCCGAGGCTTCCGTGACCGAGGCGATGCCGCCATAGATCGAGCCGAGGACGAAGAAGATGACGAGGGCAGGGAGGATGAGCCCCTTGAGAAGCGGAAGCTTTTCCTTCCACGTCATGTCACTTTCCTCGAGCACCGGCGCAACGGCCGGATTGAGGTAGGCCCGGAATAGAACGTAGGCGACGTAGAAGCCGGCGAGCATGAAGCCCGGCAGGAAGGCGGCGGTGAACAGATCGCCGATCGAGACGTTCGCCGTCAGCCCGTAGATGATGAGCACGATCGACGGCGGCACCATCGTGCCGAGCGAGCCGCCGGCGCACACGACGCCGATCGCGAGGTTCCGGTCGTAGCCGAGGCGCAGCATCTGCGGCAGCGCGAGTAGCCCGAGGAGCACGATCTCGCCGCCGATGATGCCGCTCATGGCAGCAAGGATGACGGCGACGAAGATCGTCTGGATCGCGACGCCGCCGCGAATTCTTCCTGCGATCAGCTTCATGGCGTCGAAGAGATCGCGCGCGATGCCGGATCGGTCGAGGATCGCCGCCATCAGCACGAACATCGGGACCGACACGAAGACGAAGCTCGAAACGAAGGAATAGACCCGCGTCGTGATGAGAGGGACCGCCATCGGTCCGAACCATCCGACGGCGAAGAAGAGCGCCACGAACAGCGTGACAAAGGCGAGCGGCATGCCGATCAGGAGCAGCGCCAGAAGCATGCCGAACATGAGAAGGGTGCCGTCGGCGATGCCGAGAACGGAGAGGTCGAACATGCGGCTAACGCCCCTTGCGCAGATAGTTCACGGCCAGAACGAGGAACTGGACGGCCATCACGATCATGACGACCATCAGGAAACCCTTGGCGAGTGCCGGCGTCGGCGGGTTCCAGGCGCTTCCCGTTCCTTCCAGGCGCAGGGCGCCGCCCGGCGCCCACCAGGACTTTTCGACCATCGTCCAGCTCGCCCATGCGAAGAAGCAGGCCGAGATGAAGCACATGATCGAGATGACGACGTCGAAGACGCGGCGCCACCGGTCGGGCAGATGATCGTAGACCAGGACGACGCGGATGTGCCGATCGCGCGCAACGCAGTAGAGGCCGCCATAGATGAACGAGACGCCGCAGATGAAGATCGTCGATTCGTTCGTCCACAGCGTCGGCGCGTTCAGGACGTACCGCATGAAGATCTCGTACATGATGAACGCCGCGGAGATCAGGAACAGCGAGGCGATGAAGACACCGCCCTTCTGGATCATGCGGCCGAGAAAGCCGGCTTCGGCGATCGCGCTCTCGTCGGCGAGCGTGTGTTCGGGTGTCGCTTCGCCGGCCTCGACGCCGGCGGGATCCTCGTAAGCCATGGATGATCTCCGGGAGAAAGAGCCGGCGGCGGGTCGCCGCCGGCCGCGGCGGACCTACTCCTTGAGCAGGCCCTTTTCCTTGAGGTAGCTCGTCAGCGTGTCGTAGACCTTCTGAGCGTTGTCGGACTTCGTGGCGACCTTCTTCCACTCGCCCTCGGCGATCTTGCGGAACTTGGCGCGTTCGGCATCCGACCAGTCGTGGATGTGGATCTTGCCGGTCGCCTTGGCCTTCTCGACGGCTTCCTGATCGCGCTTCTGCAGGACGCTGAGCTCGTGCTGGGCGAACTGGTGGACCGATTTCGTCAGGGTCGTCTGCAGCTTCTCGGGAAGATCGTCCCACTCCTTCTTGTTCATCGCGATCTCGACGAGCGGGAGAGAGTGGAAGCCGGGATAGACCGGGTTCGGCGCGATGGTGTTCAGGCCGAGTTCCTGGTTGGTGGAGAAGACCGTCGCGTCGGCGGCGTCGATCACGCCCTTGTCGAGCGAGGTGTAGATCTCCGACTGCGGCAGGTTGACGGGAGCCGCACCAGCGGCCGCGAAGACGTTCTGCACGAGCCCTTCGGGAGCGCGGATCTTCACGCCCTTGAGGTCGGCGACCCCGTTCAGAGGTACCTTCGAGACGAGCGCTTCGAGGCCCGGCGTCGTCGCGCCGATGAAATGCAGGCCGTATTGGCTATCGAGCTCGGTCATCAGCTTGCCGCCCTGATGGCTCATGAAATCCAGCATGTTCTGCGGATCGGACCATGCGCCGACAGGGTTGGCGATCAGGCCGAAAGCCGGATCCTTGCCCGAGAAGTAGGAGACGTCCGTGATATGGCCGTCGAGAATGCCGGCTTGGATGGCATCCTGCGTTTCGCTGTGCGAGACGATCGAATCGACGGGCAGCAGGTTGATGGTGACCTGGCCGTCCGTCGATTTCTTGACGTTCTTCGCCCAGTCCTTCTGCAGGGCGAAATTCGGGCTGCCGGCCGCGTCGCTCGACTGGAACTTGAAGCTGTAGTCCTTGGCGTTCGCGGCGCCGGCAAGCGAAACCGCCGCGGTCGCGAGAATGAGTGTCCGTGTCAATGTCTTGAACAATGGTTCCTCCTGGGTCCGAACGATGGGTGTCGCCGCTGCGGCGTCGATCCCAGCGATCCGTGCGGGCCACCGACGGACGGACCGGACGATGGTTCGACCGGGCAAACGCATGCGGCGAGCACGTCGGAAGACGGTGCGGCTTGCAATTTTCGGGTGCAAATTCGAGATTTACCGGCACCTCCTCCTAGCCGCATGAACAATGACAGCGCTATCACTGTCAAGAACAACGCGAGCGAGGGACGGAGATTATGGGACGAAGTCGCACGCGCGCCCGCGTCACGCTCAGTGACGTCGCTGCCGAATCCGGTGTCAGTACCATCACGGTTTCCCGGGCGCTTCGAGAGCCGCACCGCGTCTCGGCCCCCTTGCGCGAACGCATCGACGCGGCCGTCGAAGCGCTCGGCTACGTTCCGAACCTGGCCGCCCAGGCGCTTGCCTCACAGCATACCAACGTCATCGGCGTGCTGATTCCTTCGGTGACGAACAATGTCTTCTCCGATCTCCTGAGCGCCATCTACGACACGGTGTCGCACACCCGTTTCCAGATCCAGCTCGCGAACACCCAATATTCGGTGAGCGAGGAGGAAAAGCTCGTCCGCATCTTTCTCAACCAGCGGCCGGCGGGTCTCGTGGTCACGGGCATAGACCAGTCCGCCGCCTGCCGGCAGCTTCTCTCGGAGGCCAACTGCCCGGTGATCCAGATCATGGAGACGGCACCGGACCCGATCGACATGATGGTGGGATTTTCGCACTACGACGGGGCGGCGCGTGCCGCGCGGCATCTCATCGAAAAGGGCTACCGCAGGATCGGCTTCATCGGCGCGCGCATGGACCCGCGCACGCAGCGGCGAATGGAAGGCTGTCTTTCAGTCCTCGACGCGTTCGGCATGCTCGACCGCGATCTCGTCAGTACGACCGAGGAGATCTCTTCCGTCAACCTCGGGGCGGCGATGCTGGGCGCGCTGGTCGACCGCCGCCCGGATCTCGACGCGGTCTTCACCAACAACGACGACCTCGCGCTCGGCGCGCTGTTCGAATGCCAGCGACGTGCGATCGCGGTGCCCGACGCTCTCGGCATCTGCGGGTTCAACGATCTCGAGATGGTTCGCGCGAGCGCGCCTTCGCTGACGAGCGTCGATACGCGGCGCGGGGAAATGGGACAACGGGCCATGACGATGCTGATGGATGCGATCGAAGGCAAGCGACCACAGAAGCGCGTCGTGGATCTCTCCAGTACGGTGATCGCCCGCCAAAGCACGGCACGCGGAACCCGGGACGATCCGGCTCGCTGAAGACAACGACGTGGAATCCGTATTAGGTCGCAGGCTCCATGCCGGCGCCTACCGCACGAACGAACCGGCGATTACTCGTGGGGGCAATGCTCAAGCTGTTCAGTCCAAGCCTGTCAGAGCTTATTGGTCGATGCCGATTTCTGACCTTGCTTTGCTGATTTGTTGGGTGGAGTTCTAAGCTTTGGAGAATAATGGTCGGAGTGGGAGTGATTCGAACACTCAACCCCCTCGTCTGGAACGAAAGCCTCGGTTTCCGAGGTTTGCCGTTTGTTCACGGTTGCGCCTGGTGAAACGGTCACATGCTGTCATACAACGCGGATGTACGGGCGAGGGTGGCTCGGACTATGAGTCGTATATGAGCGACAAAGACCTCGACGAGCCATTCGGTGACCCCGACATCCACACCACTACCACGTCCTCCAGCTGATCAAGCGGATCACCGGCGCTCTCTTCGTCGAGGACACAATGTACATTCTCGGCATCACCAAACAGACGACGGAGCGGTGGCTTGGCGGCAAGCCGATGCCAGACCCCGTCGAGCGCCTCGAGCACGATGCGGATGCCCTCGACGCGTTCCAGCGAGACCTCGAAAAGCTGATCGCGAAGCATGAGAAAGCTGGTTTGAGCGAACCCTGATCCGCTTTCGCCCGCACCTGTACGCGAAGACATTATCAACTTCCGTAGAAAAGAACGAAAATTCCAATGAACAAAAGGGAACCGACTAGCTGGAGTTCGCCAACGTGTGCACGTTTCCGTTGAACCTCATCAAGTTGCCTTGACAAAAAAGTGTTGTTTGGTAACGTTCCCAAATGAGGAGAGCATCCCAATTCGGTCGCAGACCCACGATCATTGATGTCGCGATTGCCGCTGGCGTGTCGAAGAGCACGGCTGCGCGCGTGATGTCCGGTCAGGGGAACGTCTCGCCGAAGGTCGTTGCGGCCGTGAGAACTGCATCTAGGGATCTTGGTTACCAGCGTAACAACATGGCTGTCAGCATGCGCTCGGGACGTAGCGGTCTCATCGGCATTATCGTACCGGATATTTCCAACCCATTCTGGGCCGAAGTTGTTCGAGGCGCGCAGGAGCGAGCGGTATTGTCGGGCAGTTCGCTGCTTATTTTTTCTTCCGATTGGAGCGCCGAAAGAGAGCGTAGTCATCTGCAGGCACTCGTGCAGACGCGCGTCGATGGTTTTGTGCTCAATACGATTGCCGACGAGGGCGATACACAAGACTTTACGAATCTGGGTTGTCCTTTCGTCTTGATTGGCACCACCTCCGATCTCTATCCCGACCGATCAAGCGTGGGATCCGATATCCCGCAGGGTGTTGCTACCGCTCTCGACCATCTGTCGAGGTGCGGCCATGACTTGCCTAAGCTGATAACCGGTCCGCCACGTCGTCTCGCCCGGGCAAAATTCGTTTCTGCCATCAATCGCTATTTCATTGATCGGGACATCGACCCAACCGGAATAGAGGCCGAAAACGGCGAATACAGCGTTAACGGCGGACGGGCCGCGATGGCTCGCCTCATCCGGCACCACAAGGGGTCTCATATGACCGTTTTCGCCGCCAACGACCTTATGGCGCTTGGTGCCATGGCAGAAGCCCGCGACGCCGGGCTCGCATGTCCCGCCGATGTTTCGGTGATTGGTTTCGACGGAATTCCATCTGGCGAATTCTGCTCACCGCCCCTCACGACCATTGCTAAGCCATCACGCGGTATTGGAGAGGACGCGATGCGTCTTCTCGGTCGATTGATCGAGGGTGACAGTGTGGTCATGCGCCCGCGTTTGCCGTGTCGGCTCGTTGAGCGCGGCAGTGTCTTAGACTTCTCGGCTACACGCGAACGCACGCTCCATCTAGCCTAAAGCGCGAAGAGGCGCTGGGAGGACTGATGTCGACGATCTCCGAACACAAAAAAATATCACAGTATGGGAACGTTCCCAATTTGGTCCAGGACGGGTTGGTCGAGCGTTGGGTTCGTTCGGCCAAACGCTGGTGGCCTTTTTACCTGATGCTCGCTCCAGGCATCATTTATTTCTTCGTCTACCATTATATGCCGATCTGGGAGGCTAGGATCGCCTTCGAGCAACTGCGTATCATTCCGCCGAACGTATGGGTCGGCCTGCAGCATTTCGCAGCGCTCGCATCTTCGCCCATCTTTTTACAGGTCTTGTTGAACACTGTGATCATCAGCGTGATGAAGCTCGTGTTCGTCTTTCCGGTGCCGATCATCGTCGCGCTCCTTCTCAACGAGGTGCGAACGCCGGGCTATCGCAAGATCGTGCAATCGGTGATCTATCTGCCGCATTACCTCTCGTGGGTTGTCATCGGTGGCATCACCATCGCCGTCCTGTCTCCAACGGACGGAGCGGTCAACGACATCATAAGTTGGATGGGCTTTCAGCCGGTCCCCTTCATGACGGATGCTGGCTCCATTCGCTGGGTCGTCGTCTTTTCCGAAATGTGGCGCAGCGCCGGCTGGGACTCGCTGCTTTATTTCGCGGCGATCATCGGCATCAATCCCGAACTCTACGAGGCCGCCGAAATCGATGGGGCAGGGCGCTGGCAGAAGATTAGGCACGTCACGATCCCATCGATCGCACCGACCATCGCAACGCTCTTCATCCTGAACGTCGGCCTTTTCTTCTCTACAGGCCTTGATCAGATCCTCAACCTGACAAACCCGGTAATCCGCAGCCAGATCGATATTGTCGATACGTATGTCTACCGCATCGGCCTCCAAACCGGGCAGTTCGAACTTGCCACAGCGGCCGGGCTCCTCAAAGGGTTTGTCGGAATGGTTCTCATCGTGGCAGCGCATCTCGCATCCAAACGCCTGACCGGCAAGGGAATCTGGTGATGGTGACGAACAGCCGACAGACGCCGTTCGAGCGTATCGAATACGTCATCATCCTTTCCGCCCTACTGCTGATGGTTGTCGTGACGTTGCAGCCGATCCTGCATCTCGTGGCCGTCTCGTTTTCGGATCCTGCCCGCGTCCCTACGATGAGCGGCCTGCGGATCGTGCCCGAAGGTTTCTCGCTAAAGGTCTGGAACCTGCTTATACACAATGCCGCGGTTCAACGTGGCTTCGTAAACGCCGTCTTCATCACCTTTGTGGGTACGGCAATCAACATCGTCGCAACGACTCTTATGGCGTGGGCGCTCGCTCAGAAGCGGCTACCAGGTCGTAAGTACATTCTCGTCTTCGTTCTGGTGACGATCGTCTTCGACCCGGGCATCGTACCGGACTTCTTCGTCATGCGCGACGTCGGCCTACTCAACAGCTACTGGTCGGTGATCCTCTATCGCGGCGTGTTCGCCTGGTACCTCATCATTCTGATCCGGTTGTTCGAGGAAGTCCCGTACGAGTTGCTCGAGGCCGCCGAACTCGATGGCGCAAACCCTTTTCAGACGCTCTGGTACGTCATTGTTCCGGTCGCCAAATCCTCGATCGCCATGATCGGCCTGTTTTACCTCGTTCTACATTGGAACGAGTTTTTTCGGGCCATGATCTATCTGAACGATCCGAATAAATGGCCGCTCCAGGTGGTGCTTCGCCAGTTCGTGGTGGAAGGCGACAAGCTTTCCATGGTCGGCGTTTCCGACATGTCGACCTACAGCGACGCCGGCCAGATCAGTATTCGCGCCCTCAAGGCGGGCATGATCACGCTTACGATTGCCCCTCTCGTCCTGATCTACCCGTTAATTCTCAAGTTCTTCACCAAAGGAACAATGTCCGGCGCCGTGAAAGGGTGAGTAGGATTGTGCATATCGTCAAGAAGGAGGAACGTACGATGCCATATAACGTAAGCAGAAGGCTGGTGCTCAAGACCGGCGCGGCGGCAGCGCTTTTGGCCAGCACAATACTGTCGGGCCCCGCCAGTGCAGCACCGGTAACCATTCGCGTAGCACTGAAAGACTTTCTGAGCACGGATCCGACCGCAGTAGCCTACGTTGCGCAAGTCGAAAAGGCGATGGCCAAGCGGGGCCACGATATTCACATTGAACTCGTTGATTTGCCATCGTCGGGCTACGCCGATGCGCTTGGCATCATGCTTCTTTCGCGTGACATTCCCGACCTTATCTATTTCCAGGGGGGCGACGAAAAATTCGCGAGCCAAGGCGTTCTGGAGGACTGGCGTCCGTATATCGAGAAGACGAAATATCTTAAAAACGCGCTCTATCCGCATAACAAGGCGCGGCTCGATAACTATCCATACCTGCTTTACGTCCATCCGTTGCGTGCTTGGCAGCCTGTCGTGCGCGAGGATTGGCTAAAGAAAGCTGGCGCCAAGCCTCCAGAGACGACGAAGGCTTTCGCAGCCCTTCTTCGTACGCTTCATGAGCACGACTTCGACAACGACGGTACAAAGAATACCTGGGGCATTACGGCCGCCGGCAGTTTGGAGGAACTGGACGGCTTCCTGAACCCGGCGTTCGGTATCGATGCGACTTGGCTGAAGGACGAAGAGGGGGCCTGGGTCAACTCGCAAATTTCTGATGAGGAACGCGACAAGCTGAAATACTACCACCAGCTCTTTAAGGACGGTCTCCTCGATCCCGAGTACATTACGCTCAACTGGCAGACCAAGGAGGACAAGTTCTATACGGGGCGCGCCGGTGTGGTCTCTGCATCGAACGCGGAGAATGTCGTCACCTACGAAACCAAGATGCGGGCACTTCATCCGGACGTATCGCTGACTGTACTCGATCCGCCGTTAGGGCCGAAGGGTCAGGGTCTGGCGGCAGTCGACGTGTCCAAGGAAAGTCGTGGTTGGGCCTTGTCGGCGCTATCGGAGCACAAGCAAGAGGTCGTCGCGTTGCTCGATTTCATGGCGAGCCCGGAAGGGCAGTTTATGGAGCGGCTCGGTGTTCCCGGTATCCACTATAAGAAGGAAGGCGATCAGATTAAGCCGTTAGCTGCGTTGGGTTCCTGGGAAAGCCCGTTCCTCGTAGCATCGAATTATGACCCGCCGATCGAACTTCTGCCGGCATCCGCCGAGAAGTATATCGATAATACACAGAGATATTTTCTGGCCGATAACAAGTTTTCGTATCCGCCCGAATATGCGGCCGCACTTGATGCTGCAACCAACGTCTACAACGCGTTCGCCTACGAACTCGTCTCCGGAAAGGCGAACTTCGATCAATGGGATGATTACGTCGCTCAGTGGAAATCTTCCGGCGGATCCCAGCTTACTGAATATGCCAAACAGGTCCTGAAATGAAAGAAATGAGCGACGACAGCGGGGCCCTTCGGGGCCGCGTCCGCGCCCTTGTCTATGGCATTGCTTTCGGTGACGCGCTCGGTGGACCGGTCGAGAAGCTTTCCGCCGCCGAAATCGCCGAACGCTATGGAAGAGTGACATCGGTCCACAATCGATGGCATCGCCTCGATGAACAGGCGGCAATGCGCAACGGACGAACACGGGGGAACGGTGTCGTTACCGACGATACGTTGATGACGCTTTGCCTGATGGAGGTCTATGAGGAACTCGGTCGGCATATCGACGCCTGGGATATGGCTGGCCCATTCGTTCGTAAAATTGCTTGGGAGCCGCGTTGGGTACCCGAACTTCAAAGGGAAACGCTCGTCATCGAACGGCTCTTCTACCCTGAGAAGTGGATCTTCCACCGACTGCAGCTTGCAGGCTGCGATCCGCGGCAAGGCGGCATCGGCAACATGGTCAACTGCGGTGCGGCGATGTACGCCGCGCCGATCGGTGTCGTGAATGCGTGCAATCCAGCAGCGGCCTACCGCGAGGCCATCGAGTTCATGTCTGGACACCAGCAGAGCTACGGCCTTGAGGCGGCCGGCGTCTTTGCCGCATGCGTTGCTGCTGCGCTCATACCCGACTCCACGATCGAGACCATCGTCACCGCGGCTCTCGATCTCGCAAAGGACGGTACGTGCGATGCGATCGAGGCGGCTCTTGCCGTTGCAGAACGCCACCGCGGTAGCAACAGCGCTTATGCGACCGTGGTCAATGATCTCCATGCCGCCATGAAACCCTTCTCGCCCATGGGTGACGACGTCCGGCACGGCCCCGAGAAGGCCGGTGTTGCGACGGCCGCCTATCAGCCGTCCAGACTGATGTCGATCGAGGAACTTCCGCTTGCGCTCGCATTCGCAGCCATGAACGAAGGGGACTTCGCGCGGACGATCGAGGATGCGATCAATTCGGGACGTGACACGGATTCCATCGGCGTCATGTCGGGGGCTATCCTGGGCGCACTTCATGGCGAGACCGTCATTGATGCGGCGACGCTCGATCATCTCGATACCACCAACAAGCTCCGCCTTACAGCGTCCGCAGATCGTTTTGCAGCGACGGTGACGAAGATCGTCGAGAACGATCTTGGGCTAGACCGTCAACGACATGGAAGATTGAACACGCTTTTCCAGAACGACAGATCGCATTCCGCAGGAGCCCAGCGATGAGCCACATCGTTCTCGACCATCTCGGCAAGTCTTTCGGGGCATCTCACGTTTTTGATGATCTGAACCTCGACATCGAGGAAGGCGAATTTATCGTTTTGGTCGGCCCTTCTGGGTGTGGCAAGTCGACACTTCTGCGATTGATCGCTGGGCTTGAGGACGTCAGCCGCGGCAACCTGCTGATCGACGGTGCATGTGTTAACAGCACCCCCGCCAAGAAACGTGATATTGCCATGGTCTTCCAAAGCTATGCGCTCTATCCGCACATGAACGTTGCCGACAACATGAGCTTCGCGTTGCGCCTCGCCGGCGTCTCGAAGGCTGACCGATCGCAACGCGTCGACGCGGCCGCCGATATACTTGGCCTCTCGCATCTGCTGAAGCGCTTGCCGCGCGAGCTTTCCGGTGGTCAGCGTCAGCGCGTGGCGATGGGGCGCGCCATCGTACGGGATCCCAAGGCGTTCCTCTTCGACGAACCCCTGTCGAACCTCGACGCGAAGTTGCGCCACAAGATGCGTGGGGAAATCCGGAAGATCCATCAGCGGCTCGAACGCACGACGATATACGTCACCCATGACCAGACCGAGGCCATGACCATGGCCGACCGTATCGTCGTCATGAATGCCGGACAGATCGAGCAGGTCGGCGAGCCACGAGAACTTTACCGGGATCCGGATAACCTGTTCGTTGCTAGCTTTATAGGAACGCCTGAGATCAATCGCTTTTCCGGTACCATCACTGACGGAGAAGTCCTGCTCGATTGCGGCTTCGCATTTTCCTCGTCTCTGTCCGCGGATCTGCCGAACGGAACGGCGATCGTCTGCGGTGTACGTCCCCAGCATCTCAATCTCGCAAGCGACGGCATGGAAGCCGAGGTTCTGCTCGTGGAACCGACGGGGGACGGGGAAGAAATCGAAGTTCAGCTCGGAACGGAGCCCGTCACACTTGTGACCTCCGGGCATCGCGTTCCTTCGGTCGGTGAAAGGGTCTTCGTGCGCATCGATACGAACGAGGCTCTGCTTTTCGACGCCGAAACGGGTCGGCGGATCCGGTGAAGTTCACATCTGCTTATCTGCCGCTGGAAACCTGGCTCGCTCGGTCATGGGGGATCGTATCATGTTGACCGTTTTCGGATCGATCAACATCGACCAGGTCGTTCGGGTCAAGGCCTTCGTGGCGGCCGGCGAGACTGTAATCGGCGAGCGGGTGGGCGAGTTTCATGGCGGTAAGGGTGCGAATCAGGTGGTAGCCGCCGCCAGGGTTGCCGCTGACCGAACAGAAATTTTGATGGTTGGCTGCGTCGGAGCCGACGAACTCGGGGCGAATGCGCTAACGAACCTTCGCGAAAACGGCGTCAAAGCCGAATGTGAAGCCCGGGAAGACAGTGCAACGGGCACTGCCTGGATTACGATTGATGAGACGGGCGAGAATGCAATAACGGTATTGCCGGGCGCCAACGCGAAATTAGCCGCCGAACGCATTCCGTACAGTGTAATGGCCGCAACAACGGTTCTGCTCTGCCAAGGTGAAGTGCAGTTCAGGGAGACGGCGAGGGCGGTTGCGCGGGTTCGAGAACTGCGGTCCGAAGCCACAATCATCGTCAACCTCGCTCCCGTACCTTCAGATATGACGGGGGGAGATCTTGAAAGCGTTCTTATCGCGCTCGACGTTCTCATCGTCAACAGTCGGGAAGCTGATCAGGTCGAGGCGCTGACTGAAAGACAATTGTCCGAGATAGGCCGCGAATTGAGCTTCAGTACTGTCGTTACGCGAGGCAGCGAAGGCGCGCTGATCTATGATCCTCAAGGTGGAGCCCGGACTGTTCCGAGCCTATCGACCCAGCCTGTCGACACAACGGGCGCTGGCGACACGTTCTGCGGCACGCTCGCCGCATTGCTTGCTGAGGGAATGAGCCTTCACCGCTCGGTGTACTACGCATGTAGAGCCGGATCGTTGGCGTGCGGCCAGGTCGGGGCGCAGGCAGCGATGCCGTCACGAGCCGAAGTTCTAGACGAAGCCGACGGCTGAGCGTCGCTTATGGTCTCGATATTCCGTACCGCTTTTCTTGTCACGTTCGCCGGTCTCGCCACCTGCGCGCTCCTCGGTTCGATCACAGCCGGTGGTTTGCCGGGAGCATTGAGGTTCCTGATCATCGGTCTGGTTCTGATCATTCTCGAAGTATCACTTTCCTTCGACAACGCCATCGTCAACGCCAACAAACTGAAGGCGCTTTCGCCGGCTTGGCGGCGGCGCTTCCTCACGTGGGGCATTTTCATCGCGGTCTTCGGAATGCGAATAGTGTTTCCCATCGCGGTCGTGGCGATCGCCGGCCATTTGGGTCCTATCGACGCCGTGCAGCTCGCGCTCTTCCAGCCATCCGTCTACGCCACCGTCATGGAAGACGCCCATATTTCGATTTCGGCTTTTGGCGGTACATACCTGATGATGGTTGCGCTCACCTTCTTCATTGACGACGAAAAAGCTATTGACTGGCTCGCGTGGCCGGAGAGGGGACTACGGGCGGCAGCCAACGTGCGAGGTATGGAAATTACGGCCGTTTTAATCGTTGCCGTCAGCTTCGCGCTGATCCAAGACGGCGGGCAGCAAGGCGCGTTTCTCATCGCCGCTATTCTAGGTCTCATCGCCTATCGTCTCGTGGAGGCTGCGGGAAACCTTCTCGACCGCTGGGAGGCGGGACCGGACATCGCAAGGCAGGCAGGACTTGGCGGCTTTCTCTACCTCGAGATGCTGGATGCGTCCTTCAGTTTCGACGGCGTTATCGGAGCTTTCGCTCTTACCGAAAACGCTCTTCTGATTGCACTTGGGCTCGGAGTAGGCGCCTTCTACGTACGGTCCTTTACGGTGATGCTCGTCGAGAACGAGACCCTTGCGGACTCGGCCTTTGTAGAGCATGGCGCCTTCTATTCCGTGTTCGTTCTTGCGATTCTGATGCTGCTTCAGTCAGTCGTCGTCATACCGGAATTTGTGACTGGCCTTCTAAGTGTCATATTGATTGGAGCATCTATTGTTAGTTCATTAGTCATAAAAAGAAAGTGTATCTAAGTAATTAACTAGTAAAAAAATGATTTTACTTTCTTAAGTTAGGGAAAGCATTGTTTTATCTCTTAAAACGTGTTTTAAAGCTATCCGCCGGATCGACGAGACGAAGACGAAAACCTTCAATCGTTCACCGCACCATGACATGCTGTGCGCAAACACCTGAAGGGACAGTCGACAAAAAGGATTCGACGCGAGCCGCGACATCAGATACGTCTGATTAATCGTTTAATCAGACGTATCGGATCATGACGACGTCACGTTCGGGACCGAAGCTTGCGAAGATTGCGGAGACGATCGGCGTGTCGACGGCGACCGTGTCGAACGCTCTGTCGGGCAAGGGGCGCGTTTCGGACGAGCTCGCAGCGCGCATCCGCCGCAAGGCCGACGAGCTCGGCTATGTCGCCAGTTCGGCCGGCAGGGCCTTGCGGACCGGCCGTTCCGGCGTCATCGGCCTCGTTCTTCCGGATATCGCGAACCCGCTCTTCCCGCAGATCGCGCAGGCGATCGAACACGCTGCGACGCAGGCGGGATACGGCGTGCTGATCGGCGACTCCCGCGGCGAAATCGGCATGCAGACGGAAGCGATCGGGCGTCTCGTCGAGCGCGGGGTGGATGGCATGGTCGTCGTGCCACGCCGCGGAACGCGCGTCATCGACATCGACTGTCCGGTGGCGGTGATCGATACGCCCTCGACGCCCGGAAACACGGTCTCGGCCGATCACTTCGGCGGCGGCGAACTCGTCGCGCGGCATCTGGCGGCGCTCGGACATCGCCGGGTTCTCCTTGTTGGAGCAAACCGCGAGTCGAACGTGCAGAACGATCGCCTTGCAGGCATGCGATCGGTCAGCGAACTGCGGACCGAAACGCTTTGGCTCGACGAAAGGTGGTATGAAGCAGGGCAGGGCGGGACGCTTAGCCTCGCCGAAAAGATGCGTGAAGGCTTCACGGCGATCGCGACGGTTTCCGACATGCAGGCGCTTCGCGCGCTGACGGAACTCCAGCGCAACGGCTGGCGCATTCCCGAAGACGTCAGTGTGACGGGTTTCGACGACCTTCCGTGGACCTCGATCATCACGCCGTCCCTGACGAGCGTGCGCATGGATATGGCGCGCATCGCCGGCATCGCGATCGAGGTCCTGTGTGCGGCGATCCTCGATCCGGCAAAAATCGATCAGACCGATCGCAAGACGCTTCGTGCCCCGATCCAGACAGTGGCGATGACACTCGTCGAACGCAATTCGACGGCGCCCCCGCCGATCCGTGACGAAACCGCTTTCAAAGGAGAACTTGCATGATCCGCAGCACGTTCGCGGCCTCGGCCGCTTTACTGACCCTTGCCGCCGGTGCCATGCCGGCAAGCGCGCAGGAAAAGACGCTGACGATCTCCGTCTACGCCTTTGCGCAGGACGCCTATAACCGCATTCTCTACAAACCGTTCGAGGAAAAGTGCGGGTGCAAGCTCGTCGTCGAGACGGGCAACAGCGCCGAGCGCCTGGCGAAGATGGAAGCGAACAAGAATGCCCCCGTCGTCGACATGGCCGTGATGTCGATGGCCGATGCGCTGACGGCGGCCCGCCGCGGCCTCGTTCAGAAGATCGATACGTCGAAGCTCGACAATTACGACAAGCTCTACGACCTCGCCAAGGATCCGAACGGCGACGGCATGAGCGTCGGCTATACGTTCTACGCGACGTCCATCGCGTACCGCTCGGACAAGATGGACATCAAGTCGTGGCAGGACCTGCTGTCGGACAAGGTCGTCGGCAACATCGCCTTCCCGAACATCTCGACCAACCAGGGGCCGCCGGCGCTCTACATGCTCGGGCTTTCCATGGGCACGAACGCGCCGGATCTCAAGAAGCCGATCGAGGCCGTCGGCAAGCATGCCGGCGACATCGTGACTTTCTACAATCGCTCCTCGCAACTCGTTCAGCTTTTCCAGCAGGGCGAGATCTGGGCCGCTCCCATCGGCCGGTTTGCCTGGGAGCCGATCAGCAAGCTCGGCCTGCCGATCAAGTGGGCGAAGCCGAAGGAAGGCCAGACGGGCGGGCTCAACGTCATGGTCGTCTCGAAGGGAACGAAGAACGAAGATCTCGCCCTCGAGTTCATGGATTTCTGGCTCTCGACCAAGGTTCAGAAGGATCTTGCGGACGCGCTCGTCGACAGCCCGGCGAACAAGGAGGTCAAGGTTTCCGACGACGTGGCCGCGAACATCACCTATGGCGCGGAAACGGCGAAGAACCTGAAGCTCATCCCGGCCAAGGTCGATCTCGAAAATCGCGATCGATGGCTGAAGGAATGGAACGCCGACGTCGCTCAGTAGGCACGGCGAAGGTGTAAGGCCGGGTCGCGACGAACGCGGTTCGGCCTGACGCTCCAGATCAACAGGACGGAAACCGCGTCATGTTCCAGAACCGGGCCGAAGGGTTCGCGCTCGCGCTTCCCGCGGCCATCTTTGCCGCCGTCATCTTCATCGTGCCCGTCATCATCCTGCTTTCAGGCGGCATGCACGTGAACGGCCATTGGACACTGTCGGCCTATACCGATTTCTTCGCCAGTTCCCTGGACCGGCTCGTGCTGTGGCGCACGCTCAAGCTCGGCATTCTGGTGACGCTCGTCGCCGCAATCATCGGCTACGCTTCGGCCTTCGCGATCGTCAGCCTGTCGCCATCGAGCAGGGGACGCATGATCGGCATCGTGGTCCTGCCGCTGATGATCTCGCCCGTCGCACGCACCTACGCATGGCTCGTCATTCTGGGGCGCACCGGCATCGTGAATCAGGCGCTGATGACGGTCGGCCTGACCGACGAACCGATCCGCCTGCTCTTTTCGCAAACGGCCGTCTTTGTCGGCCTGTTGCAGCTCTTCCTGCCGCTGATGGTCATCTCGCTCGTGAGCGCTCTCGAAAACATGCCGAACGACGTGGTGCCTGCCGCACGCGTTCTGGGTGCGAACTGGTTGCAGATCTTCTTCAAGGTCATCCTGCCGCTCACCCGCGAAGGGCTCGTCATCGGCGGAACGCTCGTCTTCGTCGGGTCCGTGACGGCCTATATCACGCCGGCGATCCTCGGCGGATCGAAGGTGCTGACGCTCGTCACCTTGCTCTATCAGCGCGTGACGATCGCCAACGATCTCGTCTCGGCGAGCGTCATCGCCCTCATTCTCATCGTCATGAGCTTCGGAACGAACATCCTGCTCAGGAAGATCGCGACCGCGAGGAACCGAGCATGAAAGCCCGTCTTCCGTCCTACGCGGTCCTGACGTTGCTCGTTCTCTTCCTCGTCGGGCCTTTCTTCGTCATCGTGGCCGCGTCGTTTTCCGCCGGCAGCACGCTCGCCTTTCCGCCGCAGGGCTTCTCCTTCAAATGGGTGGAGAAGGTGTTCACGGTCGAAAGCTTCCAGGCGAGCTTCGCCCTTTCGATGTTCCTGGCGATCGTTGCGACGTTCGCGGCGCTCGTCCTCGGCGTGCCGGTCTCCTACGCGCTCTCGCGCTATCGGTTGCCGCTTGCCGAGACGGTACGCACCATCGTTTCATCGCCGATCATCGTGCCGGGCATCGTCGTCGGGCTGGCACTGCTTCGCTATCTCGTCGTGCCATTCGGCATGGACATCACGCTCTCGCTCTTTCTGGCGCACACCGCGCTCGTCCTGCCCTATGCGGTGCGCGTCGTCTCCGCGAGCTTGGAAAACCTGCGCTCCGACATCGAGGAAGCAGCGGTCCTGCTCGGTTCCAGCCGGATCGGCGCTTTCTTCCGCGTCGTCCTGCCGAACATTCGCGGAGGCATTCTCGCCGCCTTCATCCTCGGCTTCGTGACAAGCTTCAACCAGGTGCCGGTCTCGCTCTTCCTGACCGGTCCCGGCGTGCGCACCCTGCCGATCGACATGCTCGGCTACATGGAACGCACCTATGATCCTTCCGTGGCAGCCCTTTCCGCGCTGCTCGCCTTCATGTCGATCGGCATCGTCTTCATCGCCGAACGTTTCATCGGGTTTTCGCGCTATGTCTGACCACGTTTATCTCTCGCTCGAAGCGCTGACGCTCGCCTATGGTGACACGGTCGCTGTCGACGGGCTCGATCTCTCGATCGCAGAAGGCGAGCTGATCACGCTGCTTGGCCCGTCCGGCTGCGGCAAGACGACGACGATGCGCGCCGTTGCAGGACTGCTCAAGCCTTCATCCGGGCGGATCATGCTCGATGGCCGCGACGTTACGCGCCTCGGTGCCAACAAGCGCCAGGTCGGGCTCGTCTTCCAGTCCTACGCGCTCTTTCCCCATCTTAGCGTCTACGAGAACGTCGCCTTCGGTCTGAAGCTGAAGGGCGAACGCGGGCGCGATCTCGAAGGCCATGTCATGGAAGGGCTGAAGACCGTCGGCCTGACGCAATTCGCAAGCCGCAAGCCGGCCGAACTGTCCGGAGGCCAGCAGCAGCGCGTCTCGCTGGCCCGTTCGATGGTGATGCACCCGAAGGTCCTTCTCCTCGACGAGCCTTTGTCGAACCTCGATGCCAGGCTGCGGCTCGAGATGCGCACCGAGCTGCAGCGCGTCCAGCGCGAGACCGGGGTCACGATGATCTTCGTTACCCACGATCAGGGCGAGGCGCTCGCACTTGCCGATCGCATCGTGCTCATGAAAGGCGGGGCGGTGGAGCAGATCGGAACGCCGGAAGATCTCTACAACCGACCGAAATCGGCTTTCGTGGCTGATTTCGTGGGTTTCGAGAATGTGTTCGCCGTCGAGGACGGCAAACTTCGAACGGCAGACGGCGCCGTGCCCGTTTCGGGAACGGTGCCGGCCGGCGCGGCCGCGCTTGCCTGGCGGCCGGCCATGGTAGCGCTCGGCAGCGGTCCTCATCACGGCAGCGTGCGAGGGGTGTCGTTTGCCGGCGGCACGCGGGAATATCTGCTCGACAGCTCGCTCGGGCCGATCAAGGCGGAGGCCGACGCTGCGCTCCCCGTCCACGATCTGGGCACGACACTCGCCTTCGATCTGCCGGCCGAGCGCGCGGCTCCCCTGCAACGTTACGCGTAGGAGAAGGAGCCATGGGTGTGTGGATCGATACCGACATGGGGTTCGACGATCTCGCGGCGATCCTCTTCGTGCGCAACGCAGGGGCCGCGATCGACGGCATATCGCTCGTCTTCGGCAATGCGGTCCTCGCGCAGGTAGAGCGAAATGCCGCTGGCGCCGCGGCCGCTTTCGGACTCGACATGCCCTTCTACCGGGGGAGGGCGTTACCCGTTCTCGGGCGCCTCGAGACGGCGGCGAAGGTGCTTGGCGAGAACGGGATGCCGAGCGCTGGCGCACAACTGCCGGAAGCGCCGCTTGCCTTTGCCGGAGAGGCGTTCGACGGACTGTGCGACTGGCTTGAAACGGCGCCATCGCCACGGCGCATCCTGGCGCTCGGGCCGTTGACGAATATCGCGGCGATGGCTCTCGCCCGGCCGGATCTCATGGTCCGGATCGACGATCTGGTCTGGATGGGCGGAGGGCTGACCTTCGGCAATCATACCGCTTCGGCAGAGTTCAACGCGGCCGCCGATCCCGAAGCGCTGGCGATCGTGCTCGCGCACGATCTGCCGTTCACGATGGTCGATCTCGATTTCTGCCGTACGGTCCTGACCGGTCCGAAAGACGTCGCGAAGGTACGCGAAGCCGGAGGCACGAATGCGGCTCTCCTTGCCGATCTTCTCGGCGGCTACGTCGATATCGCCCTCTCGCGTGGCCGATCGGCCATGGCATTGTACGATCCTTCCGCCGCCTTCGCCTTCATGTGCCCGGAGAGCGTGTCGTTCGCTGAAGCACGCATCGACGTCGAACTTGCCGCTGGCCTGACGCGGGGCCGAACCGTCGTCGAGACCCGCACGACGCACGCGACCTTCAATGCGCGCTACGCGAAGGCCTGCGACCCGTCCCATGCACGAACCGCCATTCTCGAAGCTCTGATCTCGGAGGCCGCTCGCAGATGACCCCCGCCGACGAACCTGCCGATCTTGCCGATCCGGCGCTGAGGGACCGTGCCGTGGCCGCAGCGCGCGGCGATGCTTCTTTCGACGTGCTGATCGCAGGCGGGATGGTCGTCGACATGACGACCGGTCTCCACCGCGGGGCCGATATCGGGCTCGTCGGTGCGCTGATCGCAAGCGTTCATGCACCCGGAACGCGTGACGACGCGCAGCAGACATTCGACGCATCGGGGACGTTCGTCTCGCCGGGGCTGATCGACACCCACATGCATGTGGAAAGCTCGATGGTGACCCCTTCGGCCTATGCCGGTCGCGTGCTCGCCGCCGGTGTGACGACGATCGTCTGGGATCCGCATGAATTCGGCAACGTTCACGGGCTCGACGGCGTCCGGTGGGCGCTCGACGCCGTTCGCGACCTGCCGCTTCGCGTCCTCGTTCTCGCTCCGTCCTGCGTGCCCTCGGCACCCGGGCTCGAACTTTCTGGCGCGGACTTCGACGGTGCCGCCATGGCGACGATGCTCGATTGGCCGGAAATCGCCGGTATCGCCGAAGTGATGAACATGCGCGGCGTCATCGACGGCGATCCGCGCATGCGCGCGATCGTGAATGCGGGGCTGGCTTCCGGCAAGCTGATCTGCGGCCATGCGCGCGGTCTCGAAGGCGCCGATCTTGCCGCCTTCATGACCGCCGGGATCGGTTCGGATCATGAGCTCGTTTCCGGCGATGATCTGATGGCGAAGCTCGCTGCCGGCCTGACGATCGAGCTTCGCGGCTCGCACGACCATCTCCTGCCGGAATTCGTCGAACGCCTGAATGCGCTCGGCCATCTGCCGGCAACCGTCACTCTTTGTACGGACGATGTCTTCCCGGACGATCTAGCGACGAAAGGCGGGCTCGACGACGTCGTGCGCCGGCTGGTGCGTTACGGACTGCCGGCCGAATGGGCGCTTCGCGCCGCGACGCTGAACGCGGCCATGCGGCTCCGTCGATCGGATCTCGGTCTCGTTGCCGCCGGTCGTCGCGCCGACATCGTGTGTTTTCGCGATTTGACGGAATTCCGGGCCGAGGCCGTGTTCGCGAACGGGCGTCGCATTGCCGAGGCGGGAAGCATGACGACGGATCTTCCTTCGGCCGACGACGCTCCGCTGCGACATTCCGTGAAGCTGGACCGCCTGGAACCGGAGGATTTCGCGATCCGCGCCGACGGAGAAAGGGTGCGCCTCGCCTCCATCGATCGCCCACGCTTTACCCGTTGGGGAGAACGGGAGGCAGAGGTCGAGGAGGGGGCGGTCGGACTACCGGACGATACCGCGATGATTGCCGTGATCCATCGACACGGCCGAGCCGACGCCCGGCCGCGGGTCGGCATTCTGGAAGATTGGGGACACTGGTCCGGAGCGTTTGCCACGACGGTCTCGCATGACAGCCACAATCTGACGGTCTTCGGCGGCAACCGGGACGACATGGCGTGCGCGGCAAACGCGGTGATCGCATCCGGCGGCGGAATGGCCGTGGCGTCGGGCGGCGAAGTGAAGGCGAACCTCGCTCTTCCGCTCGCCGGTCTCGTATCGGACCTGCCGCTCGATACCGTGGCCGACCAGTTCGCAGCGATCCGCGAGGCGGTGGACGCGATTGCCGAATGGAACCCGCCCTACCGGGTTTTCAAGGCCTGTTTCGGCGCGACGCTCGCCTGCAACGCCGGCCCGCATCAGACGGATCGCGGCATCGCGGATGTCTCCACCGGAACGCTTCTGGAAGATCCTGTGCTCGAAGTGCTCGACTAGATGTGGAGCCTCAACAGGTTGTCCTGATCGAGACCGAGGCGGCTGATGGGCACGGTGTCGTTTATCCCGCCATGGGGACGGTGCCA
>NZ_VHLH01000024.1 GCF_006516965.1 Pararhizobium mangrovi
TCCCTCCCTGGACTCTGAAGTCTCACAACCTCAGCATCCCCGGTCCGGACCGGATGGACAACCTAATGAAAGCTCACAACTAGAGCCTTTCGGGTTCATACGGAAACGCCTCAAACGAACCGGGACCCTGCCCTATTCGGCAGCGTCCACGCGGCCCGTACCGAAGCGACGTTCGATGTAGTCGGCGACCATGTCCTGGAAATCCTCGGCGATCTTCGGCCCGCGCAGGGTCGCTGCCTTCTCGCCGTCGACGAAGACGGGGGCGGCCGGGTTTTCGCCCGTGCCCGGCAGCGAGATGCCGATATCGGCGTGCTTCGATTCGCCCGGGCCGTTGACGATGCAGCCCATCACCGCGACGTTCAGCGCCTCGACGCCGGGGTACTTCTCCCGCCATGCCGGCATGTTGGTGCGGATATCGTTCTGGATCGTCTGGGCGAGTTCCTGAAAGACGGTCGAGGTCGTGCGCCCGCAGCCCGGGCATGCGGCGACGACGGGGACGAACTGGCGAAAGCCCATTGTCTGGAGCAGTTCCTGCGCGACCTGCACCTCGCGCGTGCGGTCGCCGCCCGGTTCCGGCGTCAGCGAGACGCGGATCGTGTCGCCGATCCCCTGCTGAAGGACGATGCCCATCGCGGCGGCCGAGGCGACGATGCCCTTCGTACCCATGCCGGCTTCCGTCAGGCCGAGATGCAGCGCATGGTCGCAGCGCCGCGAAAGCTCGGCGTTGACGGCGATCAGGTCCTGAACCTGCGAAACCTTCACGGAGAGGATGATGCGGTTGCGCGGCAGGCCGATCTGCTCGGCGAGTTCGGCCGAAAGGAGCGCCGACTGGATCGCAGCCTCGCGCGTGACGGCACGTGCCGTCATCGGGGAGCCCTTCGCCTGGTTCTCGTCCATCAGCTTCGTCAGAAGCTCCTGATCGAGCGAACCCCAGTTCACGCCGATGCGAACCGGCTTGTCGTTCTCGATCGCCTTTTCGACGATCGCGGCGAACTGCGTGTCGCGCTTGTTCCTGAACCCGACATTGCCCGGGTTGATGCGATATTTGGCAAGTGCCTTCGCGCAATCGGGGTAATCGGCGAGCAGCTTGTGGCCGATGTAATGGAAATCGCCGACGAGCGGCACGTCGACGCCGAGACGGTCGAGACGTTCGCGAACCCTCGGCACGGCGGCAGCGCTTTCGTTGCGGTCGACGGTGATGCGCACGATCTCCGATCCGGCGCGATGGAGGGCTGCGACCTGCGCGACGGTCGCGTCGACATCGGCCGTGTCCGTGTTCGTCATCGACTGGACGACGACCGGCGCACCGCCGCCGACGATCACGCCGCCGACGTCGACGGCGACCGAGGAACGGCGTTCGAGAGGATCGGAAAGGAGCGGTTGGGTCACGCGAAAGCCTCGGCAGATGCGGCCGGCGCCTCGGACCGGCCGACGGGTTCGAGGTGGGCCAGAACGGCGCGCGTGTCAACCGGCATGCCTTTTCTTATGCACGCGGCGGCGTTACATGCCCGTTCAATCGAAACCTTCGCCGATCCCAAGGCCTGTTCTCGACGGGATCGCACGCGCATGCAGCCTTTTTCGCACTGACGCGTTCTATCCGGGATGGCGGAGGAAGACGCGACAGGAACAACGGATCCTCTCATGAGCGACACGCCGACCACCCCGAAGACGAGGACGCGCACGAAGGTCGAACGGCCGCGCCTTCACAAGGTCATTCTCGTCAACGACGACTACACGCCGCGCGATTTCGTCACCCGCATCCTCAAGGCCGAGTTCCGCATGTCCGCGGAACAGGCGCGCAAGGTGATGATCACCGCCCATCGCAAGGGAAGCTGCGTCGTGTCCGTCTATCCGCGCGACGTCGCCGAAACGAAGGCGACCCGCGCCACCGACCAGGGACGGCGCGAGGGCTATCCCCTGCTTTTCACCACCGAGCCGGAAGAGTAGCCGGCGGACGAACCGGTCAATGCGCGTAGGCGATGCCGAGCACGAGGCCGAAGAGCGCCTGCGCGAGCACGGTGATCGTCGGCGTCAGCCGGCCGTAGTGCAGGCCGAAGGGGCCGGGTGGCTCGACCCGCCGCCGCGACGTCGGCCCGTCATAGTCCGTCGCCATGCGCGGATGCACGTAGGGCAGCGTCGGCAGCATGACGGTGATGAGAAACAGCCCGTGCAGGAACCCCATCAGCGCGCCGAACCACCAGCTCGAATAATCGAGCGTGTAGAAGACGCCGACATAGACGAGCCCGAAGACGAGGCCGCCGAGCGAATAGAGAATGTAGCCGATCACCTGCGCGCGGTGGCGGCTGCTGGCGAACATCGTGCCGAAGAGGAAGGGCAGGCTCATGCGCGAGATGCCGAGCATCTGCGCGCCTTCGGTCACCGTGCTCATGATCGCCGTGGCGATCAGGCCCCAGACGAGGACGAAGAGCCAGGAATGGTGAAACGCCGTGTCGATCATGTCTCGGTTTCCGGTTCGAGTTCCGCTTGGCCCTCTTCGTCGGCACCGTGCTCCAGCCCCTTGCCGGAACGTCGCCGAACGTCGGGCTTGCGGCCCTCTTCGACGCGTTCGAGCGCAAGTGCCGCGTTGATGAAGCCGGTGTGGGTGAAGGCCTGCGGGAAATTGCCGAGGAATTCGCCGGTCTCGGTGTCGACTTCCTCGGCGTAGAGGCCGACGTCGTTTGCCTCCGCGATCAGCTTTTCCAGCCGTGCGCGAGCCTCGTCGAGTTCGCCGGCACGCGCGAGATAATCCACCGCCCAGAAGCTGCAGATGCCGAACGCGCCCTCGTTGCCTTCCATGCCGTCGGTGCCATGCTCGTAGCGCAGGATCCAGCCCTTGTGGTCGAGGCGCTCGCGTATGCGCTTCCAGGTGGAGACCATGCGCGGATCGTCCGCCTCGATGATGCCGGTGCGCGGCATCAACAGTGCGGTCGCGTCGACGAAGGTCTCGTCATAGGCGCCGACGAAGGCGCCGATCTCGGCATTGTAGGCGCGCTCCATGATCTCCGCGCGGATGGCGTCTCGCTCGCGCACGAAGCGGTCGCGGTCGACCTTGATGACGCCCTTGTCGGCGAGTTCCACGAGATCGTGGAGCGCTGCCCAGCACATCACCTTGGAATAGGTATTGTGGCGGCGCATGCCACGCTGTTCCCAGATGCCGTCGTCGGGCTTGCGCCACTCGTCGCAGACCACGCCGCCGACCTTGCCGAGAAGCCGGCACTCCGAAGGCGTCAGCCAGTTTCCCCGGCGGATGGAATCGACCGCGGCGTTGATGACTTCGCCGTAGACGTCGAGCTGGAGCTGGTCCTTCGCCGCGTTGCCGATGCGAACCGGCGCGGAATGGCGATATCCGGTGAAGTGGTCGAGGGTGATCTCGGAGACGTCGGTGCGCCCGAACACGTCGTAGAGCGTCAGGAAATGCGGCTGGGTGCGCTGCGTCGTGTGCATCAACCAGTCGAAGAAGGCGAGGCCCTCGCGCTGGAACCCCGTATCGGCGAAGGCGCGCAGCATGAAGGAAGCGTCGCGCAGCCAGCAGAAGCGGTAGTCCCAGTTGCGCCCCCCGCCGATCGATTCGGGCAGCGACGTCGTGGCCGCGGCGACGATCGCACCGGACGGGACGAAGTCGAGAAGCTTCAACGCCAGCACGCTGCGCTGGATCTGGGCGACGTAGCGGCCGGTGTAGCGACACTGGGAAAGCCATTCCCGCCACCAGGCCGTCGTCTCGTCGAGCTTGCGGTCGCCGTCGAAGGCGCTCGCCATGATCGCCGGATCGCGCGTCGCGCAGGTGAAGATCACCCGCCTGCGTTCACCGGCCTTCAGCCGAACCCGGCCGGCGAGACAGTCCATGCCGCGCAGTTCGAGCTGGACATCGGAATGGACGAAATGGTGCGTGCCCGAATTGCTGATCGCCCAGCCGTTGCGGGCGCGGCTGTGAATGCGGATCTTCTCCCGGCCGTAGTCGGGCCGGGGTGCGCAGACGATCTCGGCTTCCGGCATGCCCTCGACCGCATCGACGATGCGCACCAGCTCGCGCTCCGGATCGAGCCGCCGGCCCCCTTCGGCCGCGATCGCCATGAAGTCTGTCACGGTCATGCGTCCGTCCGGCCCGGCGAACGTCGTTTCAAGGACGTTGGTGCCTTCGAGGTAGCGCCGCGAGACCATCTCTCCGCCGGCCATGCGCACGGTGAAATGCCCGCCGCGGGTCCGGTCGAGCATCGAAGCGAAGATCGACGGGCTGTCGATGTTCGGCAGGCAGAGCCATTCGACGGCGCCGCTCTTCGCGACGACCGCCGCCGTGCGGCAATCGCCGATCAGCGCGTAATCGCGAATGGGTGGAAAATCGGACTCGGTTTGGCGGGTTTCATCGGACACGGCTGCGAACTTAACCGGATTACGCACCGCGGCAAGCGCGCACTTCGCATTTGTGCCGCACGGCAACATGGGCGGCCCTGCCCGTGGCGCCGGTGCATCGCCGGCCGGGTGAGGTATGGTGCGTGCCTCGCTCGCCGGAGCCATGCCGACGCAGGATTGACCCCGCCGGCGCCCAAGCCCATATCGCCGGTACGCGTCGGTGCTACGGCGCGATGCGCCACGCATCCGCGTCCGCCGGGTGCCGACTTTCGATCGCGAAACGGCCGCCGGGGGCTACGTGGGGACCTATCTCGACCTCTCCCACCTCAATCTGACGCTCGCCATCACCGGCGGCATCGTGCTGCTGCTGGGCCTCGTCGGCGGCTATATCCGCAATACGTTCTGGATCAGCGAGCCGATCGTCGCGACCCTCGTCGGCATCGCGCTCGGGCCTGCCCTTCTCGGCATCATGCCGGGCATCCACCCGAGCACGCATCCGGGCGCCTTCATGCACGAACTCGCCCGGCTCACGCTCGCACTCGCCGTCATGAGCGCGGCGATCCGCCTGCCGATGACCTACATCTCCGACAACTGGCGCAGCCTGACAATCGTCATCGGCGGCGGCATGATCGTCATGTGGCTGATCGGCTCGATCCTCGCGGCGTTCTGCTTCTCCTTCGGATGGATGGCGGCCCTTCTCGTCGGCGCCGTCGTCTCGCCGACCGATCCGGTGCTGGCCGGCGTGGTGACGAGCGGCAGCATCGCCGAACGCAACATTCCCGGCCGCATCCGGCACCTCCTGTGCGCGGAAAGCGGACTGAACGACGGTCTCGCCATGGTCGTCGTCGCCCTGCCGATGATCCTGATGCAGCATGCCGACGCCGCCGCGCTTTCCGACTGGGCGATCGAGATCGTGCTTTGGGAGGTGATCGGCGGCATCGTCGTCGGTGCCGCCATCGGGTGGGTGGCAATGCATCTTCTGAAATGGTCGCGCCGGCGCGCGCTTTCGGAAACCCATTCGACGCTGACGATCGGCATCGCGCTCGCCGTCACGACGCTCGCCGTCGTTCGCCTGATGGGTTCGGACGGTATCCTCGCGGCGTTCGTCGCCGGCGCCTTCCTCAACCGCGCCATCGACGATTCCGAACGCATCCACGAGCACATCCAGGAGGCGATCGGCCGCTTCTTCATTCTGCCGATCTTCCTCGTCTTTGGCGCCGCGCTTCCATGGCAGCAATGGTTTTCGATGGGCTGGCCGGTGCTCGTCTTCGCTCTCGCCGTGCTTTGCCTGCGCCGGATGCCGCTCTTCCTGCTCCTCGGTAAGATCGTCCCCGACATCCATACGCGGCGCGAAACACTCTTTGCCGGCTGGTTCGGCCCGATGGGCATTTCGAGCCTCTTCTATGCGACGCTCGCCGTGCAGGAGACCGGCTTCGAGCAGGTCTGGCCCATCACCGCGCTCGTCGTCCTTGCCTCCGTGGTCGCGCACGGCATCACCGCCATGCCGCTCGTGCGCCGGATCAGCACCGACATGTGCGAGGAAACCTGAAAGGCTAGAGCCTTTCAGGTTCATACGGAAGCGCTCTGTTCGATCGTGCCGGTTTCCCACGCGAAGGCGATCGCAGCGCGATGTGGTTCACCAGGCGAGATCGCCGACAGTGAGGCGGAGAAGCAAACGAGCCAGTGGCTCGTTTGCCCGCCGAACGGGAGAGCGGCACGGTCGAACCCTTCGGGCCGACCCTGTTTGCGCCATGACGCTTCGACGGATGGCTCGACCGTACCACCAGTACGCTCGAGCCATCCGTCTCGGTCCTGACGCAAACAGGGTCGGCGGAGCGTTTCCGTATAAACCTGAAAGGCTCTAACGTTCGCCCGACCGCCATCGGGCACGTGCGACCCTTCGACCCGGAACCCATCGGTTCCACCCATCGTTTGCACCGCTCGCGACAACCGAACTGCGGGACGCCGATGGTACCGACCTGGCTGCACATTCTTTCCATCGTGGCGATCGCCACAGGTTTCGTCTGCGCCGCGATCGTCGTCGTCGACGAGTGGCGCGATCCGCAGCACATGTGGATCATGAACCTCGTGTGGCCGCCGGTGGCGCTCTTCGCCGGACCGCTTGCGCTGGCTGGCTATTTCGTCTGGGGCCGGCTCGCCACGGACAGCCGCATGAAGGCGGCGATGGAAGCGGACGAGCCGATGCCCAATATCGCGCGCAGTTCTTTCGCGGCGATGGTGGGCAAGGGTTCGGCGCATTGCGGCGCGGGCTGCGCGCTTGGCGATATCGTCGCGGAATGGTTCGCCTTCTTCGTTCCCGCCGTCGCCCTGTGGCTCGGCTGGAAATCGGTCTTTCCCGACAAGATCTTCGCCGTCTGGATCCTCGACTTCATCGTGGCGTTCTGCTTCGGCATCGCCTTCCAGTATTTTTCGATCAAGCCGATGCGCGACCTGACGCCCCGCCAGGGCCTCGTTCAGGCCGTGAAGGCGGATACGCTCTCGCTCGCCTCCTGGCAGGTCGGCATGTACGGCTTCATGGCGATTGCCCACTTCTGGATCTTCGCACACGTTCTGGGCACCAGGCTCGAAGTCGCGAGCGTGGAATTCTGGTTCATGATGCAGATCGCCATGCTGTGCGGCTTCGCCACCTCCTACCCGATCAACTGGTGGCTACTGAAGGCCGGCGTCAAGGAGAAGATGTGAAGCGGCGGCCCGCACACCGATAGAGCGGATCAGTCGTCCTTCTTCTTCTGCGGCAGGTCCTTGCGCTCCGTCTCGGCGAATTCCTCGAGCTGTTTCTCGCTCATGGAATCGACCATTTCACGCGAGGCCCCCTTGAGATCCGATTTCTTCGTCTCGCCGCGCTTGGCGGAGAGCGCGGCACCCGCGGCCTTTTGCTGGGCCTTCGATTTTGCCGGCATCGTCCGGCTCCTTTCCGTTTTCGTTCAGGACGCCGTTTCAATCGGCCACCGGCCGGAAAGGTTCCGGACCGTCAGTTGCCTTGCGTGCCGCCGTCGGCGTGCCGTGCGAGCGAAGACAGTGCCAGCACGACCAGGAACAACATGGCCAGACAGGAATAGATCAGCCGGAAGCTGACATGCTCGGCGGCGAAGCCGATCAGGGACGGGGCGAAGAGGATGCCCGAATAGCCCATGAAGGTGACGAGCGAGAGCGCCACGCCCTGCGCGAGGCCCGGCATGTTGCCAGCGGCCGAAAAGGCGATCGGCACCATATTCGCGATGCCGATGCCGGCAAGCGAGAAGCCGGCGATGGCGACGGCGACGTTCGGCGCGAGGCCCGCGCACAGCATGCCGACGAGGGCTGCGAACGCGCAAAGCCGCATCGTCTTCACCGCACCGAGCCGGTCGCGCACCGGATCGCCGGCAAAGCGCATCAGCGCCATCGCCGCGGAGAACGCGCCGAAGCCGAGGCCAGAAAGCACGATGTTCGCATCCAGTGCGCGGCGCAGGTAGATCGCGCCCCAGTCGAGCACTGCACCTTCGGGCACCATCGCGAACAGCGCCATGATGCCGATGAGGTAGGGCACGATCGATCGCGGCATGGCGAGCGGCGTTCGCGCCTCGTCGGGTTGCGGGCCGTCGGTCGCGATCATCGTCCATGCGGAGGCGAGCGCCGCCGCCTCGATCAGCGTCACGACGACGACGTGCCAGAGCGCGCCGAAGCGGGCGATCAGCACGCCGCCGAGCACCGCGCCGACGAGGCCGCCGAGGCTCCAGAAGCCATGGCAGGACGACATGATGGCGCGCTTCATCCGCCTTTCGACGACGATCGCGTTGGCATTCATGGCGATGTCCATCGCGCCGACCGTGGCACCGACGAGGAACATCGCCACGGCCGCCGACGGCACGTTCGTCACGAGCGTCAGCACCAGAAGCGCCGGCACCGTCGTCATGGCGGTAAAACGCAGGATCCGGGCCGAACCGATCCGGGCGATCAAGCTGCCGGTCAGCGGCATCATCGTCAGCGAGCCGATACCGAGCATGAGGATCATCAGCCCGAGGCCGAAATCGCTCAGGCCGAGCCGTTCGGCAAAGAACGGCACCTTCGGCGCCCAACTGCCGAGCACGAAGCCGTTGGCGAAGAAGAGCGCACCCAGTGCGCGCCGTCCGGCCGGGAAGGCCCGCGCGGTGCGTGCGCCGAGCGCCGTTCGCTGAAGCATGTCGTCCTCCCCTCAGCGACCGGCTTTTCGTGCCGGGTCGCCAGCGCGTACGATGTCGCACCCGCAATTTGCAAGCGATGCGGCCGACGCATCGTGTTCGATCACGAGATGGGCGAGATCGCCGATCCGTGCGACGGAAAAGGCGCTCGCATCCTGCAGCTTCTCGTTCGTCGCCGCGACGATCACCGCCCCGGCACGCTCCACCGCGTAGCGCTTGAACGCGGCATCCTCGTATCTCTGCGCCGTGACTCCGGCCGTGTGATCGACACCGCATGCGCCGAGCACGAGCCAGTCCGGCCTCAACCGATTGAGATCCGCGATCGCCGTCGCGCCGACCGCACCGCCGATCTGCGGATCGACCCGTCCACCGATGACGATCAACGCGAGATCGGTGCGTTCGGCAAGCGCCGCGGCGATCGCGGGCGCATTCGTGACGACGGTCAGGTCGGCATCGCGCGCAAGGGCATGCGCCACGGCGAGATTGGTGGACCCGGCATCGACGAAGACCGTGCTTCGGGCGGGTATCAGCGCGGCCGTCGTCCGCGCCAGCGCCATCTTGCGTTCGCGCGCCAGGGCGCTGCGCTCGGTCAGCGGCGCCGGACCCGTTTCCGGAATCAGCGCGCCACCATAGACGCGTTCACAGTACCCTCCGGCCGCAAGGTCCCGAAGGTCGCGGCGGATGGTGTCCCCCGAAACGCCGAACTCTTCCGCAAGTTCGCTTGCCACCACGCGCCCGCGTTCGGCAAGCGCCGTTCGGATACGTCGATGGCGTTCGAGCAGGAGATGATCCGTCATGGACTTCGTGCATAATTCGGAAACTTCGTGCACGAATACGCACGGCCGCTCACGGGGTCAAGACCGTTTCGGGACGGTGGTCAATCCGGCTTTTCGGTCAGGACGCGGCCGGCAAGCGCCTCGCCGCCATAATCGCACTGCCGGTTCGTCCCGAACACGGCGTAGCGATTGCGTGCGATCAGCCGGTAGACAGCGTCGCGAAGCGGACGCGGTACGAAACGGGCAAGCCCCACGAAGCGCCACCCCGGCAGGCGGGAGACGATGGCGATCGCGCCATCGGAACGCATGAGCGCCCGCCCGTCGAGGAGAACGGCATTGGTCTGCGGATCGGCGGGGTCGATCCCGAGCGCTTTTGCCAGCGTGGCCCCGTAAGGGCTCTGAATCGGCGTAAAGCGAAATCGTCGATCGCGGTCGCGCCGGGCCACGAAGCGGATCCAGCGTGAGCACAGCCCGCAGCGCCCGTCATAGAGAATGACGCCGTCGTCGGGCCATGAACAGGGCTGGGTCATGCCCGGAAGATAGAGCATTTTCCAGCCGGAGTGATCCCATCGGGTCGCAAAGCGCTCTGGCGGGCCTTGCCTTACGTTTCGTAGACGACGAGCAGGTCCTTGGTGTCGATCTGGTCGCCGGGCTTGACGATGATCTCGGCGATCTTGCCGTCATGTTCGGCATGCAGTGCGGTTTCCATCTTCATCGCCTCGATGGAAACGAGCACGTCGCCGGCCTTGACCGCCTGACCCGCCTCGACCGAGACGCCGGAGATGACGCCCGGCATCGGCGCGCCGACATGGGCCTCGTTGGTCACGTCCACCTTGCGCCGCGCACCGGCGACGGCACCCTGCATCGTACGGTCGGGCACGCGGATGACGCGCGGCTGGCCGTTCAGTTCGAAGAAGACGGTCGCCATGCCCTCGTCGTTCGTCTCGCCGATCGCCTGGTTGCGCACCACGAGCGTCTTGCCCTTTTCCAGTTCGACGAAGATCTCCTCGCCGACCGGCAGCCCGTAGAAATAGGTCGGCGTCGGCAGGACGCTCATCGGACCGTAGGACTCGCTCAGCACCGCGTAGTCGGTGAAGACCTTCGGGTACATGAGATAGGAGGAGAGCTCACGCTCGTCGACGGACCGGCCGAGCTTTTCCTCGATCGTCGCGCGCTCGGCATTAAGATCGGCGGCGGCAAGCAGCGAGCCCGGACGCTCGGTATAGGGCTTTTCGTTCTTCAGCACCTTCTTCTGCAGCTTCTCCGGCCAGCCCGCCGGCGGCTGGCCGAGATCGCCCCGAAGCATCGAGACGACCGAATCCGGGAAGGAGATCTCTTTCTCCGGATTCTCGACGTCGGCGACCGTCAGGTCCTGGCCGACCATCATCAACGCCATGTCGCCGACGACCTTGGAGGACGGCGTGACCTTGACGATGTCGCCGAACATCAGATTCGCGTCGTGATAGGCCTTGGCGACGGCGTGCCAGCGGCTTTCCAGCCCCAGCGAACGCGCCTGTTCCTTGAGGTTAGTGAACTGGCCGCCCGGCATCTCGTGCAGGTAGACCTCGGAGGCCGGTCCCTTCAGGTCGCTTTCGAAGGCGGCATACTGGTTGCGCACGGCCTCCCAGTAGAAGGAGATGCGGCGGATCCATTCCGGATCGAGGCCGGGATCGCGCGCCGTACCCGTCAGCGCCTCGACGATGGAGCCGAGGCAGGGCTGCGAGGTGTTGCCTGACAGCGCGTCCATCGCCGCATCCACCACGTCGACGCCGGATTCGACGGCGGCGAGCACCGTCGCAGCGGAAATGCCCGATGTGTCGTGCGTGTGGAAATGGATCGGCAGGTCGCTCGCCTCACGCAGCGCGGTGAAGAGCGTCTTCGCCGCAGCGGGCTTGAGGAGGCCGGCCATGTCCTTGACCGCGATGATGTTGGCGCCGGCGGCCTCCAGCTCCTTGGCGAGGTCGACGTAGTATCTGAGGTCGTATTGCGGGCGCGTGGCGTCGTTGAGATCGCCCGTGTAGCAGATCGTCGCCTCGCAGAGCTTGCCTTCTTCGCGCACGGCATCCATCGCCACGCGCATGTTCTCCACCCAGTTCAGGCAGTCGAACACGCGGAAAACGTCGATGCCGGTGTCGGCAGCCTGTTTGACGAAGTGACGAACGACATTGTCGGGATAGTTCGTGTAGCCGACGCCGTTCGCCCCGCGCAGCAGCATCTGCAGCAGGATGTTCGGCGCGCCTTCCCGCACGCGGGCGAGCCGGTCCCAGGGGTCTTCGGTCAGGAAGCGCATGGCGACGTCGAAGGTCGCGCCGCCCCAGCATTCGAGCGAGAAGAGGTTCGGCAGCGCGCGGGCATAGGCGCCGGAGACGGACGCGATGTCGTGCGTGCGCATGCGGGTCGCGAGCAGCGACTGGTGACCGTCGCGCATCGTCGTGTCGGTGACGAGGACGCGACTTTCGCCGCGGACCCATTCGGCGAACTTTTCCGGGCCGAGCCGGTCGAGCCGCTGCTTGGTACCGTCGGGGACCGCGCCCTCGATGAAGGGAACGACGGGCGAAGCCGCGGCTGCCGTCGGGCGCGGACGGTCGCGCGTTTCGGGATGGCCGTTCACGGTGACGTCGGCGATGTATGTCAGAAGCTTCGTCGCCCGGTCGCGCCGGCCCACCTGCTCGAAGAGTTCCGGCGTCGTGTCGATGAAGCGGGTCATGTAGGAATTGTCCCGGAATTTCGGGTGCGTGACGATCGCTTCGAGGAAGGTCAGGTTCGTCGCCACACCCCGGATGCGGAACTCGCGCAGCGCCCGGATCATGCGCTGGATCGTCTCGTCGGCCGTCGGTGCCCAGGCCGTCACCTTTTCCAGAAGCGGATCGTAGAAGCGCGTGATGACGGCGCCGGAATAGGCCGTGCCGCCGTCGAGCCGCATGCCGAAGCCGGTCGCGCCGCGATAGGCGGTGATGCGGCCGTAATCGGGAATGAAGTTCTGCGCGGGATCCTCCGTCGTGATCCGGCACTGCATGGCATGGCCGTTGAGGCGGATGTCTTCCTGTTTCGGTACGCCGGATTCGGGAGTGCCGATGGCAAAGCCGTCGAGGATGTGGATCTGTGCCTTGACGATGTCGACGCCGGTGACTTCCTCGGTCACCGTATGCTCCACCTGAATGCGCGGATTGACCTCGATGAAGAAGAACCGGCTGCTTTCGGCGTCCATTAGGAACTCGACGGTGCCGGCTCCGACATAGTCCGTCGCGTCGGCAAGCTTGCGCGCGTAGGCGGCGACCTCGGCACGCTGCTCGTCGGAAAGGTAAGGTGCGGGCGCACGCTCCACGACCTTCTGGTTGCGCCGCTGGATCGAACAGTCCCGCTCGAAGAGATCGACGACCGTGCCGTGCGTGTCGCCGAGGATCTGAACCTCGACGTGGCGAGCGCGCTCGACGAGCTTCTCCAGATAGACCTCGTCCTTGCCGAAGGCGGCCTTCGCCTCGCGCTTTCCTTCCGTCACCTCGCGGGCGAGATCGGCCTTCTCGCGGATGACGCGCATGCCGCGCCCGCCGCCGCCCCAGGAAGCCTTCAGCATCAGCGGATAACCGATCGCTTCGGCAAGCTCGGCAACGGCGTCCATGTCGTCGGGCAGCGGATCGGTCGCCGGCACGACCGGCACGCCGACCTCCTGCGCGAGTTCACGCGCGGCGACCTTGTTGCCGAGCCGGCGCATCGTCTCCGGCGTCGGGCCGATGAAGGTGATCCCGGCTTCGCGGCAGGCATCGGCGAATTCCGGGCTTTCCGAAAGCAGGCCGTAGCCCGGATGGATCGCGTCGGCGCCGGAAAGCTTGGCGACGCGCATCACCTCCTCGATCGAAAGGTAGCTTTCGATCGGTCCCAGATCGCGACCGAGATGCGGTCCGCGGCCGACCTGATAGGATTCGTCCGCCTTGAAGCGGTGCAGCGAGAGCTTGTCTTCCTCCGCCCAGATCGCAACCGTTTTCAGGTTCAGCTCGTTCGCCGCGCGGAAGACGCGAATGGCGATCTCGGAGCGGTTCGCGACGAGGATCTTGGAGATGGGCAAAGGCGGCCTCCCTGCGATGTGCCGGTTCGAGGTCGTTCGAAGGCATGCGCAGGATTAGTAGCGGCAGAATTGCTGCAGTGCAATCTGCGAGCGCTTCGCCGAGGGACACGGGCGAGGCTCGCGCTTCGCGCGTACGGATGGCTTACACCAGCAGGCCCAGCCGAAAGGCGATGGCGACGGCGTGGTGACGATTGCGCGCCTGCAACTTGCTCTGGATGCCGTTCATGTACCAGTCGACCGTGTTGCTTGAGATTTCCAGCGCTCGTCCGATCTCGTGCGATGTCATGCCCTCGGATAGCCGGTCGAGCGCTTCGAGCTCCCGGCGCGTCAGGCGTACGGAAACCGGCGTCGTCATGGCCTTGTATTCGTCCGGACGGCAGAGGCGAAGCAACGTCCAGACCGTGCGTTTCGCGACGGCGTCGAGAAGGCTCATCGTCACCGCCGGGAGCGGACCGGGCCTGCCCGCCATGGACACGCTGCCGACCACGCCACGGTCGCCATAGACCGGGAACGTGTACCCGTCGAGCAGGCCGTGTTCACCGGCGCGGCGCATCATCCGCGTCATGCTCGCATGCGCCGGGTCGGCGCTGAACGCTTCCAGCGCCTCGCTCCACCGAAAGCCGCCCTGGCTGCGACGCAGGTAGCGGCGGGCGGGATCGGTCGTGCCATACCCCTTCTCGGCATAAAGCTGCCACCAGCTCTTCGGGAAGCGGTCGCCGAGGATGGTGTCGGGGACGGGAGCGTCGAGCGGCGCGTCCCTGAAGACGACGTAATGCGGCATGCCGAGTTCGCTCAAGGGCACGCCGAGCGCGGAAAGCAACGCTTCCGGGGATTGCGCCTTGGGCGCGTCTTCCAGGAAACGGAGAATGGCATCGTGGCTCACGCTCACCTCCGTCCGTGTCGAATATCTAGGACCCCCGTCCCTTCGTATCGCCTAATAAAACGCTGACGTGCAACAAAAATTTCCACACAGGGTCGAAAGAAACCGTCATCTACACGCCATAGGGGATCCATATGGTCTTGATTCGGCTGGCGCGATCAAGAAGACGCCGGCCCTTGAATTCCTCGGCCGCCACGTCGACGGTGGTCTCGTCGACCATGAAGACGGGCTTGAGATTGCCCGCCGAGCGCCGCTCGCAATCGGCGATTTCGCCGGCGGTCGCCGCACCCCACAGCACGTCGACATCGTCGTGATCGGCGAGCGTGACGGCGAGATCGGCGCGTGCCCCGGTAACGATGTTGAAGGTTCCGGCCGGCACGTCGCTCGTCTCCAGAACCTGGTAGAAGTCGGTCATCGAAAGCGGTGCCGGGGTCGAGGGGACGAGAACGATCCGGTTGCCGGCGGCAAGCAGCGGAAGCGCCAGCGAAAGGCTGCCGAGAAGCGGGCTCGCGTCGGGAGCGAGAACGCCGGCGACCCCGAAAGGCTCGTTCATGGCAAGCGTGGTATGCCGGCCGAGCGTGGAGGTGACGCGCGCATCGTGTTTGTCCGCCCATGCGGCGTAATGGAAGATCCGCCGGATCGACGCATCGATCTCGGCATCCGCCGCGCGTCGGCCGCCACCGACCTGAAGCTCGATCCGCGCGGCGAATTCCTCCGCGCGCTCGGCAAGGTTCTCGCCGAGATAATAGAGGATCTGCGCGCGCTGATGACCGGAAAGGCCCGACCAGCCCTTCGCCTTCGCGGCCGCCTCGACGGCGTTGCGGATGTCCTTGCGGTTGCCGAGCCCGGCTTCGCCCACCGCCGCGCCGCGCCGTCCGCGTACAATGTAGCTGTAGCCGCCGTCCGGACGTGCCTGTTTGCCGGCGACATAGAGTTTGGCGGTCCGGTCGACGCCGCCGGCCGGCCGTGTTTCCGGCACGGGTGCGGCTTCGGCCGGTGCCGTATCGGCAACCTTTCCGCGCGGAGCCGGCAGGCATTCCGGCTTGAGATATTCGGCCATGCCGGCCGCACCTCCCTCGCGCCCGTAGCCGCTTTCGCGATAGCCGCCGAAGGGTGCAGCCGCGTCGAAGAGGTTCGTCGCGTTGATCCATACGACGCCCGCCTCCACGCGCTCGGCGACGTGAAGGACCGTCGAGACGTTCTCCGACCAGAGCGACGCGGCCAGCCCGTAACGCGTATCGTTGGCGAGCGCGATGGCTTCCGCCGGGGTGCGGAACGTCGTCGAGGCGAGCACGGGGCCGAAGATCTCGACGCTCGCGGCCGTCGACGCCGGTGCGACGTTCGTCAGCAGCGACGGCGGATAGAAGGTGCCGGTCTCCGGCAAAGCGGCGGCGGGCTGGAAAAGTCGCGCGCCTTCCTTCTGCGCCGTTTCGACGATCGCGCGCACGCGTGTCAGTTGCTGCTGCGAAACGATCGCGCCCATGTCGATCGCCTTGTCGAGCGGATTGCCGAGACGCATCGTCTCCATGCGTTCGCGCAGGCGCTGATGCAGGTGATCGGCGATGCTTTCGTGGACGAGAAGACGCGAGCCGGCGCAGCAGACCTCGCCCTGGTTGAACCAGACGGCATCCACCACGCCTTCGACCGCCGCCTCGATATCGGCGTCCTCGAAGACGACGAAGGGGGACTTTCCGCCGAGTTCCAGCGAAAGCGCCTTGCGCTGACCCGCCGTCGCGACGCGAATGGAACGCCCGACATCGGTCGAGCCGGTGAAGGCGACCTTGTCGACACCTTCGTGTCCGACGAGCGCGGCTCCCGTCTCGCCGTCGCCCTGGACGATGTTCACCACCCCTTTCGGCAGGCCGACCTCCATGCAGATCTCGGCAAACGCGATCGCCGAAAGCGGCGTCTGCTCCGCGGGCTTCAGGACCACGGTGCAGCCGGCGGCGAGCGCCGGCGCGACCTTCCAGGCGAGCATCAGCAGCGGGAAGTTCCACGGGATGACCTGCGCGCACACGCCGACGGGCGCCATGCCCCGAAACTCGTCCGCGGCGAGTTCGGCCCAGCCGGCATGGTGGTAGAAATGACGGGCGACGAGCGGCACGTCGATGTCGCGCGTCTCGCGGATCGGCTTGCCGTTGTCGATCGTCTCGAGGACGGCAAGGAAGCGCGCATGGCGCTGGACCGCGCGCGCCAGCGCATAGAGCATCTTCGCGCGGTCGTGGCCAGCAAGGTCCGCCCAGCCCTTCTGCGCGGCCCGCGCCGCCGCGACGGCAGCCTCGATCGTCGTCGTGCCGGCGGCGGGCAGCTCGGCGAGGACGCGGCCGGTCGCGGGCTCAATCGTCTCGAACCGTCGCTCGTGCGTGCCGGCGACGAAGGCGCCGTCGACGAAATGGGCGAACTTTTCCGGCGTGGCCGCGAGCCATTCACGCACGATCGCGTCGTCTTCCGGTGCGGGGCCGTAGCTCATGTCCTTGAGAATGTCCGTCACGGCGTTCATGGAAACCTGCTTGCGAAGGCGAAAGGTGATCGGCCGGTCAGGCCATGGCGTGCCGTTCGGCGGCGGAGTATCGGCCCGTCACGGAATGCTCGATCTGCCGTTCGATGTCGGCAAGCAGCGAGGACGCGCCGATGCGGAAGCGCTCCGGCTCGGTCCAGTCCGTGCCGAGTTCCTCCTTCATCAGGACGAGCCAGGAAAGCGCATCCTTCGCCGTCTTGAGCCCGCCCGCCGGCTTGAACCCGGCGGAAAAGCCCGAAAGCCGGCGATAGTCGCGGATCGCGCGGCACATGACGAGCGAGACCGGCAGCGTGGCGTTGACGCTTTCCTTGCCGGTCGAGGTCTTGATGAAGTCCGCCCCGGCCATGAGCGCGACCATCGAGGCGTGGTAGACGTTGGTAAGCGTAGCGAGCTCGCCCGTGGCGAGGATCGCCTTCATGTGGGCCTTGCCGCAGGCGCTGCGCATCGCCGTGATCTCGTCGTGGAGCTGGCGCCAGTCGGCCTTGAAGACGAGCGAGCGCGAGATGACGATGTCGATCTCGCTCGCGCCGGCCGAAACGGCGTATTCGATCTCCGCAAGCCGTTGCTTAAGCGGCACGAGACCGGCGGGAAAGCCGGTGGCGACGGAGGCGACCGGAACGCCGCAATCGCCGAGCGCCGCGACGGCGGCCGGCACCATCGCCGGATAGACGCAGACCGCACCCGTCTTCACGCTGCCGGGTTCCAGACCAAGCGCTTCGACGAGATCGGGACGCAGCGGGTTGCGCGCCTTGGCGCAAAGCCGCGCCACGCGTGCTTCGGTATCGTCGCCGGCAAGCGTCGTCAGGTCGATGCACTGGATCGCGCGGACGAGCCAGGCCGCCTGCCACGCCTTCTTGACCGAGCGCCGCCCGCCGAGGCTCGCAGCGCGCCGTTCGGCCGCGCTCGTGTTGACGGCGACGCGCGCGAAGGCGTCGGCATCGAGCGGCATGCCGGGATTGAGGCGCCCGGTGTCATGTCCGATCGCGTGCTGTCCGGTCGCGATACGGTCGATTGTGTTCACCAAATCCTCCCGCATACGGACCCGACGCTCGAGCACCGTAAAGCGTTTCCGCCACGAACGATAGGGCGCGTTGTGACCTGCTCGAACAGGGCCCAGCGTCCTGCCTTCTTGTCCAGCGCATCGTTCACCACGCAAAACCGGAACGTTCCGGCTGGAAAATGCTCCGTCACGGGATCCTTCGCGAAGCCGGTGAGACGGACGACGATCCGTTTACGAGCTGCGGCGGCCGGCCAGATCGTCGTGCTCGGCGAGCGCTTCCTCCGCGGCGTCGTAGTGCGCCTGGGTGATGTGCCCGCGAATGGCCGAGATCGCAGCTGCAAGCACCGCCATGTCGTCGGTAAAGCCGAAGAAGGCGATGAAGTCCGGCACGATATCCGTGGGAATGACGAAATAGGCGAGCGCGCCGAGCAGGATCCCGCGCACCCGCATCGGCGTGTTGGGATCCATCGCGCAGTAGTAGGCGGCAACGACGTCGCGCATGAACGGCACCTGTCGCGCGGCCGATTTGAGCGTCTTCCAGAAGCGGGCTTGGACACGCTCCTTCTGGCGCTCCTGGGTCGCTTCGTCGCCGGGTTCGAGTATCTCGCCGATCTTCACGTCGTCCATCGTCACGCTCCTCGTTCGTTCGTCCGCCGGTCTCACGCGTCGCGGGAATGCGCAAGGGCCATGCCGCGTTCCGGGCCTTCGAACGGGCCGGATACCATCGCTTCTTGAGCAAGCGCACAATCACCCGGCCGGTTCCCGGAAACTGCAGGGTTCCCGGAAAGGTTCGCGCGCTAGCCGGCGATCCGGTCCATTGCCCTGGCGAGTTCGACGTCGTTTTCGCTGACGCCGCCGATATCGTGGGTGCTCAGGCACACCTGCACGGTCTTGTAGGCGTTGAACCAGTCGGGGTGGTGGTTCATCTTCTCGGCGACGAGCGCCACGCGGCACATGAAGCCGAACGCCTCGCTGAAATCCCTGAAGGTGAAGGTCCGCTCGATCCCGCTTCCATCGCCGTTGAGATGCCAGCCTTCGAGCGAAGGAAGGAGCGATTCGATTTGCGTGCTGTCGAGCTTTGCCGGTGACATCGTCTGGCTGATCCTTCTCGTAGCCGACGGCATGAAGCCGTTCGATCCTGCATCCTGGCCGGTCGAAGGGCAATGCGCGCGCAAGCGCGACGGTTCCGGCAAGACCTGCGGCCGGCCGCACCTTCAGTGCGCGGGCCGGCGCTCCCGTACCGCACCTTCGGCCGGCGTCTCCCCGCGGCGAGCGGGCAGCAGCCCGTAGTCCTCCTCGACGATATACGGGCCGCCGCCGACGGATTCGCGCGATGACATCAGTACGAAATTGTCGACGGTGAAGGCTTGCGTGCGAAAATCCCCGTGTCCGGCAAGGTAGCGCGCCACCTCGTCCACACGCGGCTGGCGCAGGCGGGCGAGCGTGACGTGCGGCGTGAACTTGCGGGCATCGCCCGGAAGCCCAACGCGCCGGCAGGCCCGGTCGACCTCCCCCTGCAACGCGTGAAGGTCCGGCGAGGCCGAGACCCCGGCCCAGACCGCCCGTGGCTTCCTGTTTCCGAAGGCGCCGACGCCGGCGAGCGCCAGCGCGAATTCGCGCCGCCGGATGCCATGCAGCGCCGTGGCGAGATCCGCGGCGATGGGGCCTTCCACGTCGCCGACGAAGCGCAGGGTCAGATGATAGTTCTCGGTATCGATCCAGCGCGCGCCCGGCAGGCCGCCGCGAAGGAGCGAAAGGCTCAACGCGGCATCGTGCGGAATCTCCAGGGCGATGAACAGTCGTGGCATGGCCAAACTCCCCGAATCGACACTGTCGGCACGAGCCGACCACGCATTTCCTATCGGCGCAAGCCGATCGGGCTTTCCGCTGGCCAGAAGCGGCGTCTTCAGCCCTTCTTTCCGGCCTCGGCCTGGCGTGCGCGCACTTCGTCGATTAGCTTTTCCGCGTAAGGCAGAAAGCGCTCGGCCATGATCGAAGTCCCCTTGTCGTTGGGGTGCAAGCCGTCGGAAAGCTGGCGGTCGGGATGCGTCGCGACCCCGTCGAGGAAGAACGGGTAAAAGACGAGGTCGTACTTCTTCGCGAGGCCGTCGAAGATGGCGTCGAACGTCTTCGTGTACGCTTCTCCCATGTTCGGCGGGGCCAGCATGCCGACCAGGAGCACGGCGATGCCGCGATCGTGAAGACGCCCGATCATCGCGTCGAGATTGGCTTTCGTCTTTTCCGGCGAAACGCCGCGCAGCGCATCGTTGGCGCCCTGCTCCAGAAGCACCGCGTCCGTGCCGTCGGGCACCGACCAGGCGAGGCGTGAAAGTCCGTCCGAGCTCGTGTCGCCGGAAACGCCGGCATTCGCGATGACGACGTCGTAGCCCCTCTGCTTCAGTTCCGATTGCAGCTTGGCGGTAAAGGTCTGGTCTTGAGGCAGTTCGTAGCCGGCCATCAGGCTGTCGCCGAAGCCGACGATCGAAAGGGGCGCGGCGATCGCGGGCGCAGCGCTCAGGCAGATCGCCGCGATGCCGAGGGCCGTCCATCGCCGGAAATCGGCACGCTTCGCTTTGAAACCCATTCGCCGCCACCTAAATCCAGCCACGGCCACCAAGGCGGCCGATCGTCCACACGATATAGGAACCGGCCCGCGTGAGGGAAAGCATCATCGAGTTGAAGCGCGCGGACCTGACGCTCGGCCGCGGCGCCTCCGCAGTCCATGTCCTGAAGGCAATCGACCTGTCGATCGAGGCGGGCACCGCCGTCGGCATCGTCGGGCCGTCCGGCTCCGGCAAGTCGACCCTCTTGATGGTGCTTGCCGGCCTGGAACGGCTCGATTCGGGAGAGATCGTCATCGCCGGCACCGCGCTGCACGATCTCGGCGAGGACGCCGTCGCCGCCTTCCGCGGAAAGACCATCGGCATCGTCTTCCAGTCCTTCCACCTCATTCCGAACATGACGGCGCTCGAAAACGTGGCGGTCCCGCTGGAGCTCGCCGGCGCGCACGACGCTTTCGCGCGGGCGCGTGCGGAGCTCGTCTCCGTCGGTCTCGGTGAGCGTCTCGGCCATTATCCGGGCCAGCTTTCGGGTGGCGAGCAGCAGCGCGTGGCGATCGCACGGGCGCTCGCGCCCTCGCCGGAATTGCTGATCGCCGACGAACCGACCGGCAACCTCGACGGCGAGACTGGAAAGCAGATCGCCGAGCTTCTCTTCACCAAGCAGCGCGAGCGCGGCACGACGCTGCTTCTCGTCACCCACGATCCGGCGCTCGCCGGGCGCTGCGCGCGGCAGGTCGCCATGCGCTCGGGCACCATCGTCGAAGGCGCGGCGGCCGCTCCCGCCAGCGCGGACACCCGTCCATGAACATTTCCGTCCCCGCCTCGCCGACATCGCGGACGACGCGCCTTCGCCTGGCGATCGCCTTCGCGCTGAGGGAAATGCGGGGCGGACTTTCCGGCTTCTATATCTTCCTCGCCTGCATCGCGCTTGGTGTGGCGGCGATCGCCGGCGTCAATTCGCTGTCGCAATCGATCAACGCCTCGATCGCCGCCGAGGGGCGCACCCTGCTTGCCGGCGACCTGCGGTTCGAGCTCGACAACCGCCCCGCCAATGCCAAGGAAGAAGCCTATATCGACGCGCTCGGCACCGTCTCGCGATCGACCGGGCTGCGCTCGATGGCGCGCCTTCCGAACGGATCCGACCAATCGCTGACCGAGGTTAAGGCCGTCGATCCGGCGTATCCGCTCTACGGCAAGCTCGAGACTTCGCCGCAGCTTTCGAACCGCACGCTGTTTGCGCGGAAGGATGGCGTCTACGGCGCCGCCGCCGCGCCGCTCCTCATGCAGCGCCTGTCGCTTTCCGTCGGCGATACGCTCCTGCTCGGCAACACGAGGGTCGTAATCCGTGCGGTGATCGACCGTGAACCCGACCTCGCCTCGGACGGCTTCGCCTTCGCGCCACGGCTGATGATCTCGCGACAGGCGCTCGACGCGAGCGGCCTCGTGACGCTCGGCAGCCTCGTCGAATACGCCTACAGGGTGCGTCTCGACGGACCGGTGACGCCCGCGCGGCTCGCCGCCATCGAGGCGAAGGCGAACGCGGACTATCCGCGTGCCGGCTGGTCGATCCGCACGAGCGCCAACGCCGCGCCCGGCCTTTCGGCCAACGTCACGCGCTTTTCCCAGTTCCTGACCCTCGTCGGGCTGACGGCACTCATCGTCGGCGGTGTCGGCGTGGCGAACGCCACCCGTGCCTTCCTTGACGCCAAGCGCGGCGTCATCGCCACCTTCAAGTGCCTCGGCGCGCCGGGACCGCTGATCTTCACGGTCTACTGCGCGCAGATCCTGATCATCACGGCGATCGGCATCGGCGTCGGCCTTGTCGTCGGCATCGTCATGCCGTTCGTGGCGATCGGCATGCTTGCCGACGTCCTGCCGGTCACGGCCCATGCCGGCATCTATCCCGGCGCGCTGGCGCTGGCCGCCGCGTTCGGCGTGACGACCGCGCTCGCCTTCGCGATCCTGCCGCTCGGGCGCACGCGCGACGTGCCCGCCACCGCGCTCTTTCGCGACCAGGCCGGCGGTCAGAAGCGATGGCCGCGGCGCAGCTACGTCCTCGTCACGGGGCTGCTCGTGCTGGCGCTCGCCGGCATGGCGGTGGCGAGCGCCAGCGACCGGCACATCGCCCTCGTCTTCCTCGGCGGCATCGCCTTTTCCTTCCTGGTCCTGCGTGGCGTCGGCTGGCTCGTGCAATGGCTCGCGAAGCGCGCACCCACGGTGCGCTCGACGCCGCTCAGGCTGGCGGTCGGCAACATCCACCGGCCGGGCGCACTGACGCCCTCCGTTGTGCTTTCGCTCGGCCTCGGGCTGACGCTGCTCGTGGCGCTGGCGCTGATCGACGGCAATCTGCGCCGCGAGGTCGGCGAAAGCATTCCCGAACGCGCGCCGAACTTCTTCTTCGTCGACATCCAGAACGATGCGATCGAATCCTTCCGCGCCCTGCTCGCCAGGGAAGACCCGCGGGCTACGGTGAAATCCGTGCCGATGCTGCGCGGTCGCATCGTCGCGCTGAAGGGTACGGACGTCACCAGGCTCAAGGACATTCCGCCCAGCGGGCGCTGGGTGCTGAAGGGCGACCGCGGCATCACCTACGACGCGAAGAAGCCCAAGAACGCGCAGGTCACCGCCGGCAAGTGGTGGGCCAAAGACTATACCGGCAAACCGCTCGTCTCGTTTTCCGACGAGGAGGCGCACGATCTCGGCCTTGCCATCGGCGACACGATCACCGTCAACGTGCTCGGCCGCGAGATCACGGCCACGGTCGCGAACCTGCGCAAGGTGAAGTGGGAACAGATGGGCATCAATTTCGTGATGATCTTCTCGCCCAACACCTTCGCCGGTGCGCCGCATGCCTGGCTGGCGACCCTGACGGACACGAAGGCGACCACGAACGAGGAAGGCCGGATCCTGCGCGCGGTGACCAACCGGTTTCCGACCGTCACCTCCGTCAGCGTGCGCGAGGCGATCGACGTGGTGAACACGCTGATCGGCCAGCTGGCGACGGCGATACGTGCGGCTTCGGCCGTCGCGCTCGTCGCTTCCGTCCTGGTGCTGGCCGGCGCGCTGGCGGCCGGCAACCGGGCCCGCACGCACGACGCCGTGGTGTTAAAGACGCTCGGCGCGACGCGCCGCACGCTCATCACCGCGTTCTCGCTCGAATACCTGCTGCTCGGCCTCTTCACGGCGATCTTCGCGCTCGCAGCCGGCGGCGTGGCTGCGTGGTACGTCGTCGCCCGCATCATGATGCTTCCCTACGCCTTCGACCCGCGCGTCGCCGTGACGACCACGGTGATCGCGCTCGTCGTCACCGTCGGCGTCGGGCTGGCGGGCACTTGGCGGGTGCTCGGATGCAAGGCGGCCCCGGTCCTGCGCACCCTCTGACAGCCGGGCACCGGGACGACGGCGCCCGCCATGCGCATTAAATTTTCGTCATACGGGCGTTATCCGGGCCGCTGCGACACCGCACAGGCTTGCAGCACGGGGTCCGAAACCGCATATTGCGCGCAAGGCTTGCTGGAGCTCCGCAGCGGCGCCTGGGGTGAACCCGACACCGTGACCACCATCCGGAGCTTGAAAGAGGAAACCATGGCTGACCTTCGCAATCTCCAGTCGCGTATGGGCGCCGGTGCCGGCACGCGAACGGGCGCCGACGTCGACCAGGGCCTGCGCTCATACATGCTGCGGGTCTACAACATCATGGCTCTCGGGCTCGCGCTCACGGGCTTCGCCGCGCTCGGCACCCTGATGGTGACCGTGAGCGACCAGCCGACGCAATACGCGATCCACGGCGGGCTCTACCTGACCCAGGCCGGTGCGGTGCTCTACGGCTCGCCGCTTCGCTGGGTCGTCATGTTCGCGCCGCTCGCCATGGTCTTCTGGCTCGGCTTCCGCATCCAGAACATGAGCGTCACCAAGGCACAGACCGTCTTCGGTGTCTACGCGGCGCTGATGGGCCTTTCGCTCTCCTCGATCTTCCTCGTCTTCACGGGCGAATCGATCGTGCAGACGTTCTTCATCTCGGCGACCGCCTTCGGCGCGCTCTCGCTCTACGGTTATTCGACCAAGCGCGACCTCTCGCCCGTCGGCTCGTTCCTGATCATGGGCGTCTTCGGCCTCTTCATCGCGATGATCGTCAACATCTTCCTGCAGTCGAGCGCGCTGGCCTTCGCCATCTCCGCGATCGGCGTCGTGATCTTCGCCGGCCTGACGGCCTACGACACGCAGCAGATCAAGGAGATGTACTACGAGGGCGATTCGGACACCGTCGCCGGCCACAAGGCGGTGATGGGCGCGCTCCGGCTCTATCTCGACTTCATCAACCTCTTCATGTTCATGCTGCAGCTTCTCGGCAATCGCCGCTAAGCGGACCAGCGAACTGAAACGAACGAAAGGGCGGTCTTCGGACCGCCCTTTTTTATTGTCCTTCGGAAGGCAGGTATGCGAAGCGATCCTGCGCCAGAGCATCATCGGTTGTTCGCGAAGCCGGCCCGGATCGGTCTGGCTGAAGAATGCTCCAGACCGTAAAGTCCATTTTGCCTATTCGGAAACTCCGCCATGCCCAGCGATCCAATCATCCGAGATGCCGGCCCCGACGATCTCGACGCGATCACCCGGATCTATGCCGAAGCGGTCGAGAACGGCGTCGCCTCCTACGAGCTGACCCCGCCCGATAAGGCCGAGATGCAGGCACGTTTCGATGGCATGCTGGAGAAGGGCTATCCTTACCTCGTGGCGCAAGCGGGGGACGTCGTGGTCGGCTACGCCTATGCGAACGCCTTTCGCACGCGCCCTGCCTATCGCTGGATCGTCGAAAGCTCGATCTATCTTTCGGTGGACGCGCGCGGGCTCGGCATCGGCCGCGTCCTTCTCGACGCGCTCGTCGAACGCGCGAGCGCCCTCGGCTTCCGGCAGATGATTGCCGTCATCGGCGGCGCGCACCCCGCCTCGATCGGCGTGCATCGCGCGTGCGGCTTCACCGAGTGCGGCCGCATGACCGCCACCGGCTACAAGCACGGCCGGTGGCTGGATACGGTGCTGATGCAAAAGGCGCTGGGCGACGGTGGCGAGACCCCACCGGACCTCGATGCCTATCCGGGAACGCTCTTTACCGAATAGCTTTTCGGAGCGACCCGTTCTTCGCGGGAAACGCCCACCATCTCGCTTCGACACGGCATGGTTACCGAAACGGTCGAGCGGACGTCCAACCTCTCACCGCGTCATCCTCGGGCCGAGCCCTAGATGTGAGCGGCGTGCCGGATCGAACGCGGCCAGTGCCGTACTGCGGGCATCCGATACCTCGATCGTGTTGACAAGTGGTTGGATCCTCGGGTCGAGCCCGAGGATGACGTCGTGGCGAGGGGACAGCGCGAACGCTTCCCCAAGCGCCAGCCCCTACGGTTCAAACTAGGATGAACAGTTCTAACCGCGCACGACCCGCGGACCCTTGTCGAAGACCTTCAGCACCTGATCGAGCTCGTGTCCGCGCTTGAGGATCATTCCCGATGCGGCGACGACGGAAAAGGCGCCCTGCTTGCGGGCAAGCCTGGGGTTCTTCTCGATCCGGAAGAGCGGCACTTCGCTGGTGCGCCGGTAGACGGAGAAGACGGCCATGTCCTTGGTGTGGTCGATGGCGTAGTCGCGCCATTCGTTGGCAGCGACCATCCGGCCGTAGACGCGCAGGATCGCGTCAAGTTCGCGACGGTGGAACGTGACCGGCGGCGGGTTCTTTTCCTTGCGGAATTCATCCATTCCCACCACGACGCGGCCACCGGCCGATACCCAGTCCGATCCGTGCGATTGATCCGTCATCATCACCCCATAGCGGCAGTGTACCAATGCTTCGAAGCCGTGCCCGAATGCGGGGCCGGTTCGAAGCTCTCGGTCGGGCCGCCGCGAAGCCGCCCCGAAAGTGCGATTCTGCCCGAACCGGACACGAATGCAAGGCGGGTGAGCACATGCGAAATGGAAACCGGCAACCGCGCGTCCACGTCACGGTCACCCCTTGCCGAACCGGCAGCACGGGACCCGGAACCGGTCGGAAATTCCGTGCTTCCGCCGCATTTCAGTCAAAAGCGCGCCGGAATCCCCATGCATCTTCCGATCGTTGCCTCAGACGGTTCGGTCCGGGGCGTTCGTATCGAAAGCCCCCCAGCCCCTCGATCGTCCCGGGCCGAACCACCTTTTTCCCATTCTCCTCAATCGAAATAAGACGGGCCGCTACGTTTGCGAGCCTGCGTCTGCGCGTTCCCGCGTTAGTGCGTCGTCTTGACGACCGCTGCGCCGAGGATCGCGCCCGGCCGGTTATGCGCGCCCATGCGCTGCAGAAGCACCACGCAGCCGTCGCTCTCCCCGCTTTCGAGCGCTCCGGCCGGTACGACGAGCTTCTTGCCGTCGCCCTTCCACATGCCGACACCCTGGACATCGCGCACGACGTGCCAGTAGGTGATCGACCGGCCACGGTTTTCGCCGCGGTCGATGCGCACGGTCTTCTTGTGGTCGAAGTAGACGACGACGATGTCGGCTTCGCCCTTGCCGGTACCGATCGCGATCCGCAGCTCGTTGCCGCTCAGCTGCACGTTCACGGGCACGGTGAGCCCGCCTCCGTTGCGGTCGAGGCGATCGATCGCCGCTTCGATGGCCGGTTTGTGCGATCCGACGGCATCGGCCCGGCCGTTCACCACCATCTGCGGGGTGTAGACGTTCTTGCCGCCGAGCGTGTGGGCGTATCCCTTCTGGCGCAACGTGAACTCGTGGGTCGCGAGCGTGTCGTCCCAGCCGAGATAGTTCCAGTAGTCGACGTGATAGGAAAGCGCGATGAGATCGTCGCGGTGCGCGAGTTCGCCGAGCACCGCATCGGCCGGCGGGCAGGACGAGCATCCCTGGCTGGTGAAGAGTTCGACGACCGCCTTCGGCTGCGCCGTTCCCGCTTCGGCCCCGTCCGCCGCGACAAGCCCCGTGGCAAGGAGAAGCGATAGGGCGAGAAAGACCTTCATGATCGATCCTTCTTCCTGTGCCGACCGCCTTCGGCGAGCCCGACGATGCCCCCCACCCGCGCAAGCTCCCTACGTACTGTGCCCACGCGGGAAGAGAAAGTCACGATGGGGTGACGGATGCGCGAGGACGCCTGCGAAGCGAAGGCCGTCGGCCCCGCTTCGCAGGCGTCGATCCCGTGTCAGGCGGCGAGATCGCGCAGAACCGTCTGAAGGATACCGCCGTTGTTGACGTAGCTGAGCTCGTCCAGCGTATCGATCCGGCAAAGGAGCGGCACCTCCTTCACCGTGCCGTCGGCGTATTCCACCGTGGCGACCTTCTTCTCGCGCGGCTTGATCTCGGCAAGGCCGGTGATCGTCACCTTCTCGTCGCCCTGGAGGTTCAGGCTCTGCCAGGTCGTTTCCGCATCGTCGAAGACGAAGGGAATGACGCCCATGCCGACGAGATTGGAGCGGTGGATGCGCTCGTAGGAATGGGCGATGACCGCGCGCACGCCGAGAAGGTTCGTGCCCTTGGCCGCCCAGTCGCGCGAGGAGCCGTTGCCGTATTCCGCACCCGCGAAGACGACGAGCGGCACGCCCTCGGCGCGGTACTTCATCGCCGCCTCGTAGATCGACATCTCCTCGGCACCCGGATAGTGCAGCGTGTAGCCGCCTTCCCGGCCGTTTTCGCCGAGCATCCGGTTCTTGATGCGGATATTGGCGAAGGTGCCGCGCATCATCACCTCGTGATTGCCGCGCCGCGTGCCGTACTGGTTGAAGTCGACGACGTCGACGCCGTGCTCCATGAGGTATTCGCCCGCCGGCGACTGGGCCTTGATCGAACCGGCCGGCGAGATGTGGTCGGTCGTGATCTTGTCGCCGAAGAGGCCGAGCACGCGCGCGCCCTCGATGTCCTCGACCTTGCCGGGCTTGATGCCCATGCCGGTGAAGTAGGGCGGGTTCTGCACGTAGGTGGAGTTCTCGTCCCACGCGTAGGTCTGGCCTTCCGGCGCCTGCACGCCCTGCCAGTGCTCGTCGCCCTTGAAGACGTCGGCGTATTTCGAGGAGAAGAGGTCACGCGTGACGTATTTCAGGATGAATTCCTGGATCTCCTGCGTCGTCGGCCAGACGTCCTTCAGATAGACCGGATTGCCGTCCTGGTCCTCGCCGAGCGGCTCGGTGGTCAGGTCCTTGCGAACCGTGCCGGCAAGTGCATGGGCGACGACGAGCGGCGGGGAAGCCAGATAGTTCGCCTGCACGTCCGGCGAGATGCGGCCCTCGAAGTTGCGGTTGCCCGAAAGCACGCCGGCGACGATCAAGCCCTTGTCGTTGATCGTCTTCGAGATCGGCTCGTCGAGCGGGCCGGAATTGCCGATGCAGGTCGTGCAGCCGAAGCCGACGAGGTTGAACCCGAGCGCGTCGAGATCTTCCTGCAGGCCGGAATTCGAAAGGTACTCGGCGACGACCTGGGAACCAGGTGCGAGCGAGGTCTTCACCCACGGCGCGGTCTTCAGGCCCTTCCGGCGGGCATTGCGGGCGAGAAGCCCGGCGCCGATCAGCACCGACGGGTTCGACGTATTGGTGCACGACGTGATCGCCGCAATCGCGACATCGCCATGGCCGAGGTCGAAGTCTTCGCCCTCCACCCTGTAGCGATTGTCGAGATCGGCGGCCTTCCTGTATTCGCTCTCCATCGAGGACGCGAAGCCGTCGGCGATCTTCTCGAGCGGAATGCGACCTTCTGGACGCTTCGGTCCGGCCATCGAGGGCACGACCTCGCCGAGGTCGAGTTCGAGCGTGTCGGTGAAGACGGGATCGGGCGTCCCGTCCTCGCGCCACAGGCCCTGGTCGCGGCAATAGGCCTCGACAAGCGCGATCTGCTCGGTCGAGCGGCCCGTCATGTTCATGTAGTTCTGCGTCTCGGTGTCGACCGGGAAGAAGCCGACGGTCGCACCGTATTCCGGCGACATGTTGCCGATCGTCGCGCGGTCGGCGAGCGTCATGTTGGCGAGGCCGGGACCGAAGAATTCGACGAACTTGCCGACGACGCCCTTCTTGCGCAGCATCTGCGTGACGGTCAGCACGAGGTCGGTCGCGGTGACCCCTTCCGTAAGCGCGCCGGTCAGGCGGAAGCCGATGACTTCCGGCAGGAGCATCGAGATCGGCTGGCCGAGCATGGCGGCCTCCGCCTCGATGCCGCCCACGCCCCAGCCGAGGACGCCGAGGCCGTCGATCATCGTCGTGTGGCTGTCGGTGCCGACGCAGGTGTCGGGATAGGCGAACATCTCGCCGTCCTCTTCCTTCGTCCAGACCGACTTGCCGAGATATTCGAGATTGACCTGATGGCAAATGCCGGTGCCGGGCGGCACCACGCGGAAGTTCTCGAAGGCCTGCTGGCCCCACTTCAGGAAGCGATAGCGCTCGCCGTTGCGCTCGTACTCGCGCTCGACATTGTGCTCGAAAGCGAGCGGCGTGCCGTACTCGTCGACGATGACCGAGTGGTCGATCACGAGGTCGACGGGAACGAGCGGATTGATCTTCTCCGGGTCGCCGCCGAGATTGGCCATCGCGTCGCGCATCGCGGCGAGGTCCACCACGGCGGGAACGCCGGTGAAGTCCTGCATAAGCACGCGCGCCGGGCGATAGGCGATCTCCTTGCCGGCCGAGCCCTTGTCCTCGACCCATTCCTTGACCGCGACGATGTCGTCCTTGGAGACGGTGTTGCCGTCCTCGTTGCGCAGGAGGTTTTCGAGAAGCACCTTCATCGAGAAGGGCAGCTTCGACACGCCGTCGAGCCCGTTCTTCTCCGCCTCGGCGAGGGAGAAATAGGCGTACTCCTTGCCTTCGACGCTGAGCGTCTTCTTGCACTGGAAACTGTCGAGCGATCTGGACACCGGATGGACCCCGCTTTCTTCGTATCGGCCGAACACCGACGGGCGATCGCCCCCGCGCGAAGAACGCGCGCATGAAGGCTGCGGGTACGGCCATTTCCGCGGATGCCCGCGGCCCGCTCCTCCTCAAGGAAATCGGACCACGTTCGGCGCATGGGAACTTCGGACACGCCGGCCGCTGGCGTGGTTGCCGGGGTTATAGATAATTTCACGATGCCATGCCAGTAGAGGAAGAAGACGAATTTTGCGCTTTTTGCGCGCGGGCGAACTGCGAGGCGACGTGGCAGCCAGACGAACCGCACGATGCGACTGACGGCAGAAAACCTCGCTGTGCGACGCGGCCCGGACCTTCTCTTCGAAGGCATCGCGTTCGAACTGGCGGCTGGTGACGCGCTCGTGCTGACGGGCCCGAACGGCACCGGCAAATCCACCCTTCTGCGCCTCGTCGCCGGCCTGCTTGCGCGCGAGCACGGCACGGTCCGCCTCGTCGACACAGCGGGCACGACCCTTCGTCTTGCCGAGGAAGCCCACTACCTCGGCCACGCGAACGCGATGAAGCGCGACCTGACCGTTCGCGAGAACCTCGCCTTCTGGCAGGCCTTCCTGCGCCGAGACGGCGAGCCGCCGGCGCTCTCACTGACCGAAGCGGCCGAAGCCGTGGACCTCGGCAGCCTCCTGCACCTGCCCTTCGGCGTGCTTTCGGCCGGCCAGCAGCGGCGCATGGCCATCGCCCGCCTCCTCGTCGCCCACCGCCCGATCTGGCTTCTCGACGAACCGACCGCCGCCGTCGACACGGCTTCGGAGGAGCGCATCGCTGCGCTCATCGAAAAACACCGTAAGGCCGGCGGCATCGCCATCGCCGCCACCCACCGCCCGCTCGGCCTGGAAGAGCCCCACCACCTCGACATGCGAGACCACCGCGCCGAACCGGAAGCGGAGATGGACTTTTGAGCGTTGCACCTCGGACCGCTCTCCCGCGACACCGCCAGTCACGAGCGGAAAGTTCATGATCTCGCTGTTCCTGCGGGACCTCAAGCTTTCCGTGCGAGCCGGCGGCGGGGCGCTCGTGGGGGTACTGTTCTTCCTGACCGTGGTCGCCGTCATTCCATTTGCGGTCGGGCCGGATCTCACGCTTCTGGCACGGATCGGGCCGGCGATGTTGTGGGTCGGGGCGTTGCTTGCGTGCCTACTCGGGCTCGATCGGCTGTTCCAGGGCGATCGCGAGGACGGGTCGCTCGACCTCTTCCTGATGCAAGAAACGCCGATGGCGCTCACCGTGCTCGTCAAGTGCTGCGCGCACTGGGTGGGAACCGCCCTTCCCGTCGTCGTCGCGGCCCCGGTGCTCGGCCTCTTCATGAACATGAGCGCGACGGCGATCGGCGCGACGACGCTGACGCTGCTTGCCGGCTCGCCGGCGATCACCTTCGTCGGCGCGGTGGGTGCGGCGGTCGCCGTCGCCCTGCCGCGCGGCGGGCTGCTCGTCTCGATCCTGATCCTGCCGCTCGCCGTGCCGGTGCTCATTTTCGGCGTGGCGGCCGCCTACGCCACGACGGCGGCCGGCGGCGCGTTTCTACCGCCCTTCCTTATCCTGCTCGCGCTAACGCTTTTCTTCGCCGTCGTCGGGCCGCTCGCGGCGAGTTTCGCGCTCGGTGCAGCGACGGACTGACACGTTTGATTGAAACGGCCGGCGTTTGACGCGCTACGCGATTGCCGGAAACGATGCGAAGCGATAGAAATTTTCGCATGAGTGACGGCACGCTTGCGATCACGAGACTGAGCGGTCTCGCCAACCCGACGCGCTTCGTCGCGCTTGCCGGCCGCATGCTGCCATGGCTGTGGGGCGTGACCCTGGCGCTTCTGGCCGTCGGGCTCTTCATGGCGCTCACCGCACCCGACGACTACCAGCAGGGCTCGACGGTGCATATCATGTACATCCACGTGCCGTCCGCCTGGCTCGCGATGCTGTGCTACACGCTGATGACGGCCTCCTCCATCGGCACGCTCGTCTGGCGCCATCCGCTCGCCGACGTCGCGGCGAAGGCCGCCGCCCCGATCGGCGCGGTCTTCACCTTCACCGCGCTCGTCACCGGCGCACTATGGGGCCGGCCCACCTGGGGCACCTACTGGGTGTGGGACGCGCGGCTGACGTCTTTTCTCATCCTCTTCATCATGTATCTCGGGCTGATCGCCCTCGTACGGGCGATCGACGATCCGTCGAAATCGGCGCGCGTGGCGGCGGTGCTGACGGTCGTCGGCTTCATCAACATCCCGATCATCAAGTTCTCCGTCGATTGGTGGAACACGCTGCACCAGTCGTCCAGCGTGCTTACGATGCAGGGCTCTCAGATCGCGCCGTCGCTGCTTTGGCCGCTGCTCGTCATGGCGCTCGCCTTCACCATGCTTTTCTTCACGCTGCACGTTGTGGCGATGCGCACGGAAATCTGGCGCCGGCGGGTGACGGCCCTGCGCCGGCAGGCTGCGCGGCAGGCCCGCTAGAGCCTTTCAAGCCACGGAAAGGAATACGATGAACGACGACGCCTTCGTGCTCGCCGCCTACCTCGTCACCGCATTCGCAGTGATGGCGCTCGTCGGCTTCGTCTTCCTCGACCAGCGCGGACGCCGACGCGAGCTTGCCGAACTGGAAGCCATGGGCATTCGCCGCCGCTCGGCGCGCCGCCGTGATGGGGAAGGCACCGCGCCATGAGCGAGAACGAGCCGACCGGCTACGACGCACCGGAGGCCGCCGCTTCGCCGCCGGCAGACCAGCGCGGCCGCGGACGGGGCCTGCGTGTCGCCCTCGCGCTGCTGCCGCTCGTGGTCTTCGCCGGCCTTGCCGGAATCTTCTACGTGCAGCTTCATTCCGGCGAGGATGCGAGCACCGTGCCCTCGGCATTGATCGGCCAGAGCGTGCCGGACTTCGACCTGCCCGCACTCGCCGGATTGAAGGAACATGGGCAGCCCGTGCCCGGTCTTTCCGCTGCAACCCTCAAGAACGCCGACAAGCCGACGCTCGTCAACGTCTTCGCCTCCTGGTGCGTGCCGTGCCGGCAGGAGCAGCCGCTTCTGATGGCGCTCGCCAAGGACGATCGCTACAATCTGGTCGGCATCAACTACAAGGACGATCCGAAGAACGCCGAGGCTTTCCTCAACGGGCTCGGCAATCCGTTCTCCGCCGTCGGCGCGGACCGTTCGGGCACGACGGGCATCGAATGGGGCGTCTACGGCGTACCGGAAACCTATCTCGTCTCGAAGGACGGGACCATTCTCTACAAACGCGTCGGCCCCTTCGACGAGGCCGCGATCGGCGAGGATCTGATGCCCGCCATCGAAAAGGCGTTGAAGAAGGAAGACGCGCCCGGCTGATACGAGCGAACTTTCCGGCGGTAAGACGCCTCAGCTCTTCAGCCGATACCCCGTCTTGAAGATCCACCAGACGAGGCCGAGGCAGATCGCGAGGAAGACCAGAATCATCGCCAGCGACACCGCGACGCCGACGTCCGACACCTCGTAGAAGCTCCATCGGAAGCCGGAGATGAGGTAGAGGACCGGGTTGAACAGCGTCACCGTCTGCCAGAAAGGCGGCAGCATCCGGATCGAGTAGAACGATCCGCCGAGGAAGACGAGCGGCGTGACGATCAGGAGCGGGATCAGCTGCAGCTTCTCGAACGTGTCCGCCCAGATGCCGATGATGAAGCCGAACAGGCTGAACGAGATTGCCGTCAGCGCGAAGAAGAGCACCATCCAGAACGGATGATCGATGCGCACATGCACGAAGAAGGTCGCCGTGATGAGGATGATCGTGCCGAGAATGATCGATTTCGTCGCCGCCGCGCCGACATAGCCAAGCACGATCTCGAGGAACGAGACCGGCGCCGAAAGCACCTCGTAGATCGTGCCGATGAACTTCGGGAAATAGATGCCGAAGGAGGCCGCGGCGATCGACTGCTGCAAAAGCGTCAGCATGATGAGTCCCGGCACGATGTATGCGCCGTAGCTCACTCCGTCGATCGTGTTGATGCGCGAGCCGATCGCCGCGCCGAAGACGATGAAATAGAGCGACGTCGAAATGACCGGCGAGACGACGCTCTGCAGGATCGTGCGCCAGGCGCGGTGCATTTCGAAGAGATAGATGGACTTGACCGCGTAGAGGTTCACTGGCCTTCCCTCACGAGGCGCACGAAGATCTCCTCGAGCGAGCTCTGCTTGGTGTCGAGATCCTTCACGCGGATGTCGGCACGGTTGAGATCGGCGATCAGCGCACCGATTCCCGTGCGCTCGCTGCGCGTGTCGTATTCGTAGACGAGCGCCGTGCCGTCCTCGGCGAGTTCAAGCCCATCCTTGCCGAGCTGGTCCGGAAGGGCCTCGAGCGGCTCCTGAAGCTGGATCGTCAGCGTCTTGCGGCCGAGCTTCGCCATCAGCGCATGCTTTTCCTCCGCAAGCATCAGTTCGCCCTTGGAGATGACGCCGATGCGGTCAGCCATCTCCTCGGCCTCCTCGATGTAGTGCGTGGTCAGGATGATGGTGACGCCACTGTCGCGTAGCCGACGCACGACGTCCCACATGCCCTTGCGCAACTCGACGTCGACGCCGGCCGACGGCTCGTCGAGGAAGAGCACGGTCGGCTCGTGGGCGAGCGCCTTGGCGATCATGACGCGCCGCTTCATGCCGCCGGAAAGCGTCATGATCTTGTTGTCGCGTCGGTCGATCAGCGAGAGATCGGTCAGGACCTGGTCGATGTAGTCGGGTTTGGCCGGCCTGCCGAAGAGCCCTCGGGAAAAGCTCGTGGTCGCGAAAACCGTCTCGAACTGGTCGGTCGTCAGTTCCTGCGGCACGAGGCCGATCATCGAACGCGTCTTGCGATAGTCGTGCACGATGTCGTAGCCGCCGACGGTCGCCGACCCGCCGGTCGGCTTGACGAGACCGCACAGGATGGAAATCAGCGTCGTCTTGCCGGCCCCGTTCGGACCGAGCAGCGCGAAGATCTCGCCCTTGCCGATCGTGAGGTCGACGGATTTCAGCGCCTCGTAGCCGTCCTCATAGGTCTTCGAGAGGCCGGAGATCGCAATGACGGGGTCCATGAAGGCTCTTGTCTGTTGGTTTATGCAAAAGACTACGGGTGGGCGCGCCGGGATATGGCGCGCCGCATGCCACCTTCAAGTCTGGTCGGGCGATCGGCCGGAACGTCGCTTCAGTTGCTGTCGCCGCCATTGGGAAGATCGCGAAGCTGCTGGCGCGAGAGCGCCGTCACCAGCTTTCCGTCCTTGAGCTTCACGTCGTCGAGCATGATGATGACGGTCTTCTGGCCCATGCCGAGGAAGCCGCCGACATTGACGCTGATCGCCTTTGCCTGGCCCTTGCTGTCGCCGAGCACCTTGTTCACGTCGCCGATCTCCTTGCCGTCGGAGCCGACCACGGTCATGTCCTCGACCTGATCGACCATCAGGTTGAGGCTCGGCACCGGCGCATCGTCGTCGTCGAGCGCGACGAGGAGCGAGCTGGAGCCGGCGGACGAGCCTTGCGAAGTGGCATCACCGCCGTTCGATCCGGAATCGGAGGCGTTCTGCGCGGCCGCCGGAAGGGCGGTCGCGGCGATCAGGAGACACGAAAATGCGACGGTAACGGCTTTCACGGCGGCCTATCCTTTTATTCAAATCGTTCTGGCGGCGGCGTGCCGGGCCGGTTTCACGACCGCGGCGAACCCCTTACGCCACGGTAACGGACAAACGGCCGTTCGGTTCGCTTTTTCCGTGCAACACGACGACGACGAACTGCGATAAGTCGGTCCACCGCCATTTCATCTGGGAATGTCCTCGATCCGCGACGGGTCGGCGGCCTCGATGCCGTTTTCGGAGTGCCGAAAATCCGACAGTGCCGCGTAGACCTGAAGACGCGCCCGCATGATGCTGCCGAGAGGACGGTGCGCTTCCAGGCTGTGAGCCGGCCGAAAGGTCATGCGCTTGTCGAAATAGCGCACGCGCTCGTCGCCATAGGCTGCCTGTTTCGGCAGGACGAGCGTCGCGACGGTACGAAACGGTGTCTCGTCGCTCGACCACTCGACCGACGCGTCCTCGATCGGCTGCGTCTTCGCGTCGGTCCATAGCTGTGCGCGGATCTCGAAGACGGCATCGTGCTCGCCGAAGAAGGCGATCGCCGCATGGCGAAATCCGTTGTCGTCGGCACGCGCATCGAGGCGCCAATCGCGAAGCGCGGCCTGTTCGGGCGATACCGGCACGGCGGCGAGCTTGGCCACGTAATCGCCGAAGCGCATCGGCGCCTGGCTGAAATAGCTTTCGGCGAGCGGATGGTAGAACGGGTGCCCGAAGAAATCGGCCATCGGACTGACGGTGCCGGCACGTTCCAGAACCCGGTTGAGGTTGCGCGCGAAGGAGGCGACGGCGCTCTTGGCCTCTTCCGGCAGGCCGGTCGCCTTGCCGATCACCGTCCCGTCGCGCAGGAACCCTTTCGCCGTGCCGGAAGGAAAGGTCGTGCCGGTGGCGAGCACGAAGTCCTGCACGTCGCTGGTATGGCCTTCCATCTTCTCGCCGCCGACGCCGAAGACCTTGATCGACATGCCGCGGTGGACCGAGACGCGGTCGTTCAGCTTTTCGCCCGGCCCCTGTGCGAAGCGCACCGCGACCGGCAGCGTGCGCGCCGTCGCGAACAGGCCCTGCGCGAGTTCCTCCGGCAGACCGTCGGCGATCCTCAGTTCGCCGGTGACGCAGGCCGTGCTCTTGGCATGGCTCGCCCGCACCGCCTCGCCGTCGCGCCTTTCGACCGTGCGCGACTGCTCCTTCATACCGGAAACGATGCCGTCGATCGTCTTCTGCTCGTCCGCCGCGGGGCTTTCGATCTCGGGAGAATAACGGAGATAGCTCATTCGGCGGCCTTTCGCGGAGCGGACCGGGGATGGTCGCTCGACCCCGTCAAACGCGTGAGACATGCAAGCGATCCATCGCCCGCGCGCGATCGGCGCTGGTGCTGCCGGTGCGCCGACCCCAGGCGACGCGTGCCCATATGCGTTCGTGGACCAAATAGACCACGGTTCCACTCGCCATCGAAACAAGCGCAAGGCGACCGCCCGCCGAAAGGGAACCCGTGAAGAGATAACCGAGACCGGTCATCGCGAAAAAGCCGATCACCTGCCAACTCGCGGCCTTGGCTACGCTTCGCGCTTTCGTCTCCGCAGTCGGTCTCCAGAATTGTCAGAGATCATCCCTCTGCGACGGTCAGTGACCTATCGCAAAACGGCACGCGGTGATATTCGGTAATCGATCTCGCATCGAGTCCCGTTTGCTGAAAAAAGTCACTCTAAGGAGACCGTAGTCAATCCAATGCGAAAACTCGAACGGGCCCGCCTCTTCCAGCGACGGTTGAGCGAAGCGATGGCCCGTGCCGCCCTGTCCAAGAGCGCACTCGCACGCCAGATCGGCGCCGATCGTTCCACCATCTCCCTGCTGGTCAGTTCGGACGACGCACGCCTGCCGAACGCCCATTTCGCCGCCGAATGCGCGGCGGCGCTGAACGTTTCCTCGGACTGGCTGCTGGGCCTTACCGATCGGCCGGAGCGCTCCGCCGAGATCGTGTCGGCAACGATGGAGATGACCGAAGCGGCCCGCACGCCTTCGGACGAGCAGATCTTCCTGTGGCATCAGGAGGCCAGCGGCTACAAGATCCGCCACGTGCCGGCGACGATGCCGGACCTGCTGAAGTCCGAGGCGGTCCTGCAGTTCGAATACAGCCAGTATGTCGGCCGCACCTCCGAACAGGCGATCACCGACATGCGCGACAAGCTCGATTATCTGCGCGCGCCGGAAACGGACTACGAGATTGCCGTGCCGGCCGACGTGCTGGAAAATTTCGCCGCCGGACAGGGCTACTGGGCCGGTCTTCCGCGCGAGGTCCGGCGCGACCAGTTGGCAAGGCTCAGCAACATCTGCAGCGAACTCTACCCGTCGCTGCGCCTCTACCTCTTCGACCGGAAGATGCTCTATTCCGCGCCGCTGACGATCTTCGGGCCACTCATCGCCTCGATCTATGTCGGCGAGATCCACATGGTCTTCCGCCAGCGCCGGCAGATCCTCGCGCTGACGAAGCACTTCGACGGCCTCGTGCGCGGTGCCGTCACCGACGCCCGCCACATGCCAGAACGCATCGAGCGCCTGCTTGCCGAGATTTGAGAAAAGCGGCGGTTTCGAATGTCGTGGATCCGGATGCGTTTGAAAGATCGATAGCCGCTTGCTCGGCTGGCGGACCATTCACCCCGCCCGTGCCCGGCGCGATCTCCCCATCGAAGGAGAAGGTGGATCGCTGGGCACCGCCTCGCCATGGCCGCACCCTCCCTTGATGGCAAGGGTCGGCGCGCATGTGCCGGGGTGGGTGAAAGCCGCTTGCTCCGACCCTGAAGAAGCCTCCCGTCGCGCCGTCACGAAATCGGTTTCCGTTTTTGCGATCCCGTTCTACCGTTGCTTGTCGACAGATCGATGCGGGAGGGATTGCGATGGCTGTGAAGCGGGTCGTCGCCAACATCGCCACGCCGGACGTAGCGCGGGCACGCGCCTTCTACGGCGAGATTCTCGGCATGCGCGTGGCGATGGATCACGGCTGGATCGTCACCTTCGTCGGCGAGGAGAGCGCGATCGCGCAACTCGGCGTGGCGAGCGAAGGGGGTTCCGGAACGCCGGTGCCGGACCTTTCGGTCGAGGTGGACGACCTCGACGCCGTGTTGGCGCGCATCAAGGGAGCGGGACTGAAGCTCGAATACGGCCCTGCGGACGAACCCTGGGGCGTGCGCCGCTTCTACGTGCGCGATCCCTTCGGCCGTCTGGTTAATATTCTCGAACACGCCTGAGCCGGTGCGCCATACGAAAAAGGGCCCATCGGCAAACCGGCAGGCCCTTTCGATCGGTTGAGCTTCGGAGCGTTTCCAGCGAATACGGAAGCGCCCGGAAGAACGAGCGCCTATTCGGCGCCGCCTTCTTCCTTCTTCGCGGCTTCCTGCTTGGCCGCGTCCTTTTCGGCCTGGACGCGGGCGCGCTCGTCGGCGGCGGCCTTGCGGTCGGCGTCGTTCAGGCGACGGGCGCGAACGCGCGTATCCTCGACGATACGGGCCGACTTGCCGCGGCGCTCACGCAGATAATAGAGCTTGGCGCGGCGAACCTTGCCGCGGCGCAGGACTTCGACACCCTCGATGATCGGCGAATAGAGCGGAAAGACGCGCTCGATGCCCTCGCCGTACGAAATCTTGCGCACGGTGAAGTTCTCATGGAGGCCGCGTCCGGCACGGGCGATGCACACCCCGTCGAACGCCTGCGTACGGGTACGCGAGCCTTCCTTGACGCGGACGAGCACGCGAACGGTGTCACCCGGCGAGAACTGCGGAATGGTGCGCTGCGCTTCGATTTTTTCGGCCTGCTCGGCCTCGATCTGGCGGATCAGATCCATGGTCTCGAACCCTTTCGTTCTTCTAAAACGGTCAGAGCGCTCGCGGATCGCATCGTCGTATCAAACGGCGGCACGATGCCTGCGCGGCAGGAGCGGTTTCACCATTCTTTGCTTGGCGGCACGTCCCGGCCGATGATCGGCATGGGACGAACAGCCGCGCGGATACACCATCGGCACGACCATGTCACCTGCCCGGCGGCATTTTTACCGCCGTTTCATGCGAAGCGAGCAGGTCCGGCCGACGCTCGCGCGTCAGCGACGTGGCCCGTTCGTTTCTCCACGCTTCGATCGCCGCATGGTTTCCGGAGGTCAGGACCGGCGGAATCCCGCGCCCCTCGAAGGAGGCGGGGCGCGTATAATGCGGGTGTTCGAGGAGGCCCGTCTCGAAGCTTTCGAAAGTCCCGGACCGGGCATTGCCCATCACGCCGGGGAGCAGGCGCACCACCGCGTCGAGAAGCACGATCGCCGCCGGCTCTCCGCCGGAAAGCACATAGTCGCCGATCGAGACCTCTTCGAGCGATCGCGCTTCGATGACGCGCTCGTCCACGCCCTCGAACCGGCCGCATACCACGAGGACGCCTGGCCCTTCGGCAAGCGCGCGAACGCGGGCCTGCGTCAGCGGCTTCCCGCGCGGGCTCATCAGGAGCCGCGGCCGCTCGTCGCCGGGCGGGCACGCATGGTCGATCGCGCTCGCCAGCACATCGGCCCGCAACACCATGCCGGCGCCGCCGCCTGCCGGCGTGTCGTCGACGCTGCGATGGCGGTCGGTCGCGAAATCGCGGATCTGGATCGCGTCGAGCGAGACGTCGCCGCGTTCCATGGCGCGCCCGCTCAGCGACCGGCCGAGCGGGCCCGGAAACATCTCGGGATAAAGCGTCAGCACGCTCGCCCGGAAGGTCATCTCACGCGTCGCGATCGTCGTCGACGAGGCCCGCCGCCAGCGGATCGACGAAAAGGCGGCCGCCTTCGAGATCGATCTCGAGGACGGCCGTTTCCGAAAACGGAATGAACAGGGTGCGCCGGCCGTCCGGCTGGATCTCGAGCAGATCGCCACCACCGAAATCATGGATGCCGCAGACCGCACCGTAGACGCGGCCTTCGCCATCCACCACCTCGAGCCCTTCGAGGTCGGCGTAGAAGAACTCGTCCTCGTCGAGATCGCCGTCGGGAAGGCTCGCGCGGTCGACGTAGAGGTCCTGTCCGCGCAGCGCCTCGGCCGCCTCCCGGTCGTTCACCCCGAGAAAGCGGATGACCGCCATCGCCTTGAGCGGCCGGATCTCGAGAATTTCGAGATCGCGGCCGTTCTCGGTGAACAGGCGATGATACGCGCCGAGCGCCATTGGCTCGTCGGTGAAGGTACGCACGCGCACCTCGCCGCGAAGCCCCTGTGGCGCCCCGACGGTTCCCATCAGCACGGGATTTTCCGGCTTCGCCATCGCCTGTGCCTTTCGGGCAGACAACGAGCAGGACGGCCTATTCGGCCGCCGTCTCCTCGGCCGGTGCGCTGCTCGCCTCGGCGGCGGCCGCCTTGGCGTCTTCCTCGCGCTGGCGCTGCTCTTCGGCACGCTCCTTGGCCTTGGTGCCCGGCTCGCCCTTCTTCGGGTTCTTGCGCGGCGCGCGCTTGGCGAGGCCCGCCTCGTCGAGGAAGCGCAGCACGCGATCGGTCGGGATGGCGCCATGGTCCATCCACGTCTTGATGCGTTCCTCGTTGAGCGCGACGCGGTTCTCGCCGTCCTTCGGCTGCATCGGATCCCAATGGCCGACACGCTCGATGTAGCGGCCGTCGCGGGGCGTGCGCTCGTCGGCGATGACGATGTGATAGTAGGGACGACGCTTGGAACCACCGCGCGCGAGACGAATTTTCACTGCCATTTCATTCTTTCCTTCGTTGATCGGGATCGCCGTGACGTGACGATCGGGTCTATTTGCCGCCGGCTTCGGCGGCGATGGCTTCATGGTGGCGGATGACTTCCTTCACGACGAAGTTCAGGAAGGTCTCCGCGAAGTCGGGGTCGAGATCGGATTCGTCGGCGAGCCGGCGTAGCCGATCGATCTGGTAGGCCTCGCGCGCCGGATCGGCCGGCGGCAGGGTATGCGCGGCCTTGAGGCGGCCGACGGCCTTGGTGCAGCGGAAACGCTCCGCGAGGATGTGGATCAGCGCGGCGTCAAAATTGTCGATCGAGCGGCGGAGCTGCCGAAGCTCTTCGAGGGCCTCTTCGTCCTTCATCGTGGAACCGCCCTCACCGCTTCTTCTTGCCGGCGGCGCGCCCGGCGCCGAGGCCCGGAAGGCCGCCGCGTCCGCCGCCGAAACCGCCCATGCCCGGCATGCTGCCGCCCGGGAACCCCCCGGGCAGACCACCAGGCATTCCGCCTGGAAGACCGCCGGCCCCCGGCATGCCGCCGGCGCCCATCTGCTTCTGCAGGGCTTCGAGTTCCTTCGGGTCCATCTTCGAAGGGTCGGGCATACCGGGCGGCATGCCGCCGCCCATGCCGCCCATTCCGCCGCCCATGCCACCGAGCATCTTGCCGAGCATGCCGGCCTTCTTGCCCTTGCCGCCCATCGCCTTCATCACGTCGGCCATCTGACGGTGCATCTTCAGGAGCTTGTTGATGTCGGCCGACGTGGTGCCGGATCCGGTGGCGATGCGCTTCTTGCGCGAATGCTTGAGGACGTCCGGATGCGCGCGCTCGTGCTTCGTCATCGACTGGATGATGGCGAGCTGGCGCGCGAACGCCTTGTCGTCGAAGCCGGCGGCGGCCATCTGGTCCGTCATCTTTCCGGCGCCGGGCATCATGCCCATGATGCCGCCCATGCCGCCCATCTTCGACATCTGGCGAAGCTGGTCGGCGAGGTCGTTCAGGTCGAACTTGCCGGCCTTCATCCGATCGGCCATCGCCTGGGCTTTTTCCTGGTCGATGGTCTGCGCGGCCTTCTCGACCAGCGAGACGATGTCGCCCATGCCGAGGATACGGTCGGCAATGCGCTTGGGGTGGAACTCCTCCAGCGCATCCATCTTCTCGCCGACGCCGATGAGCTTGATCGGCTTGCCGGTGACCGCGCGCATGGAAAGGGCGGCGCCGCCGCGCCCGTCGCCATCCATGCGGGTCAGCACGAGGCCGGTGATGCCGACGCGCTCGTCGAAGCTCTGCGCGACGTTGACGGCGTCCTGGCCGGTCAGCGCGTCGGCGACGAGCAGCGTCTCGTGCGGCCTGGAGCGCGCACGGATCTCCGCCATCTCCTGCATCAGCGGCTCGTCGATATGCGTGCGGCCGGCGGTATCGAGGATGACGACGTCGTGACCGCCGAGCTTCGCCGCCTGCACGGCGCGCGAGGCGATGTCGGTCGGCTTCTGGCCGGCGATGACCGGCAGCGTGTCGATGCCGGTCTGCTCCCCGAGCTGCTTCAACTGCTCCTGCGCGGCCGGGCGCTGGGTATCCAGCGAGGCCATCAGGACCTTCTTCCTCTCGCGGTCCGTGATGCGCTTGGCAATCTTGCCGGTCGTCGTCGTCTTGCCCGAACCCTGCAGGCCGACCATCATGACGACGACGGGCGCCGCCGCGTTGAGGTCGATCGTTACGCCCTCGGAGCCAAGCGTCTCGACGAGTTCGTCATGGACGATCTTGACGACCATCTGGCCGGGCTTGATTGACTTGACGATCTCCGCGCCGACGGCCTTCTCGCGCACGCGCTCGACGAAGCCGCGCACGACTTCGAGCGAAACGTCGGCCTCGAGCAGCGCCCGGCGCACCTCGCGAAGGGCCGCCTGCACGTCCTTGTCCGACAGCGAGCCGCGGCCGGTGAGGCCGTTCAGGATGGAGCCGAGGCGGTCCTGCAGATTGTCGAACATGCTCGTTTCCTTTCGTCCTTCGCGCGCAGATGCACCGAAGGTCGGACGTCACGGCGACGCGCGCAAGGCGCTCAAAGCAAAAAGCACCCGAGGGCGCAACGCGCTGTCGGGTGGTGACCTCCGGGATCGCTTTATACCTGATCGGGTCCCGGTCGGTTGCTCGGAGCGTCGGCTCGTCGCTGAATTGCGGTCTGGATAATGAGAGGGGGCGGCGAAGTCAAGCGAGGCCGCAATAATGGCAGGCTGTTCGACGATCGCGAGGACTACCGAACCCTAGACGCCGTATGTACGTCACACGCCAGATACGGTTACGCATCAAACGACATCGAGAAACTACTGACGCTTACGCGGCGCAGCATGCGTTGCGGAGGCGGCCCCACGGCGCAGGTTTGTAATGCGCCCGACCCAGGGAACGGCAATATATCCTTCAATCATCATAAGTACCAAAACGATCAACATAAAGACGACCGGCGGCGCTATGGCGAGAAGGAGAAGGACGGTGTTGCTCATAATCGTTCAAGCACCTTTCTTGCGCCAAGATGTAGACATACGCCGATGAATGTAAAGGCGCAGAAGACCCCCCAGCCGATCGAGATGGCCCAGACGGGATCGACCGGTATCTGTGAAGCGCGTTGGGTTGCCGTAAGCGACACACTCGGCGAGCGCGTGAGATACACGGCAACGAGCGACGCTGTCGGCGAGATGACGCCAGCCGCAGCAATCGTCGTCCCGGCGATCGAGAGTGCGCTGGCGTCGAGCTTGATACGCTCGGCGTTCCTTGCTTCCCGACGGCGGCGGCGTACTTTCTCGCGGATCATACGCCGCCTCTATCAGACGGAGCTTAATAAGTCACACTGAGCGAACGAAGGTGCTCAGTGCCCCATCGCCGGCTCCATGCCGGGCTTGTCGTGCACCGCGAGGCGGTCGACGATCGTTTCGCTGGCGGCGTTCATGCCGACGAGGTCGACCTCCGTGCCCTCCTTGCGGAACTTCAGCACCACGTTGTCCAGCGCCGCCACACTGGAAATGTCCCAGATATGGGCGCGGGATACGTCGACGGTGACGTGATCGACCTTTTCCTTGAAGTCGAAGGAGGCGACGAAGTCCTCCGCCGAAGCGAAGAAGACCTGACCCTCGACCGTATAGGTGCGGTGCGTGCCGTCCTGGGAGAGCGCGGAATCGACGGAGAAGATCCGCGAGATCTTCCAGGAGAAGAAGATGCCCGACAGGAGCACGCCGACGAGCACGCCGAGTGCGAGGTTGTGGGTCGAGACCACCACGACCACGGTCGCCAGCATGACGACGCTCGACGGCCAGGGATGATGGCGCAGATCGGCAAAGGACGACCATTTGAAGGTCGAGATTGACACCATGATCATGACGGCGACGAGGGCAGGCATCGGGATCTGGCGCACGAAATCGCCGAGCACGACGATCAGGAAGAGCAGGAACACGCCCGCGACGAAGCACGAGAGCCGCCCTCGCCCGCCAGATTCCATATTGATCATCGACTGGCCGATCATCGCGCAGCCCGCCATGCCACCAACGAAGCCGGTGCAGAAATTGGAAAAGCCCTGGCCGATGCATTCGCGGTTCTTGCTACTCGGCGTGTCGGTGATGTCGTCGATCAATGTCGCCGTCATCAGGGATTCAAGCAGGCCGACGGCTGCAACGCCCGCCGAATAGGGCAGGATGATTTCGAGCGTCTCGAAGGTGAACGGCACGTTCGGCAGCAGGAAGTGCGGCAGGCTCGAAGGCAGTTCGCCCATGTCGCCGACGGTGCGCAGGTCGAAGCCGAAGGCCATGGCGAGGCCCGTCAGCACGATGATGCACACGAGCGGCGACGGAATCGCCTTCGTCACGTACGGAAAGAGATAGATGATCGCGAGACCGGCGAGCACCATCGGATAGGTGAGCATCGGCACGCCGACGAGCTGCGGCATCTGTGCCAGGAAGATGAGGATCGCGAGCGCGTTGACGAAGCCCGTCATGACGGAGCGCGAAACGAAGCGCATCAGGTAACCGAGCCGGGCATAACCGGCACCGATCTGCAGGAGCCCGGCGAGGATCGTCGCGGCGAGCAGGTATTGCAGGCCGTGATCGTGAACGAGACCGACCATGAGGACGGCCGTCGAGGCGGTCGCGGCGGAAATCATGCCCGGCCTGCCGCCCGTGAAGGCGATCAGGACGGCGATCGAGAAGGAGGCGTAGAGGCCGACTTCCGGGTCGACGCCGGCGATGATGGAAAAGGCGATGGCTTCCGGGATCAGGGCAAGTGCCACGACGACGCCCGACAGAATGTCGGCGCGAACGTTCCCGAACCACTGGTCGCGATAGGCGGTCAATGAACGCATGAAAATCCGAATTTTGAAGAAGGGCTCGCGACCGATGAGGCTCGTTGGCGTCGCAACCCAATTGTCCGGCGGATCGGCGGCCGGAAGAGCCACCCGGGTTTTCACCGGGTCCTGACGAGTCGTCGCGACAGTATGGCGATTGCTTCCCGCAATGCAACATACGCTGATGCATACCTGCCTTGCGGCGCGTCTCTTCCGGGCGAAACCGCACCCGAACACTACCTAAGCGCGATCACTCTTCAGTGAATGTGAAACTTAATCAGCCGGGACCTCGTTTATCGCTGGCAGTCACACTGAACGCGTCACGACATGGAGGTTTTTCATGACCCGTAGAATTCTCACTGCTTCCGCCCTCGCCGCTTCGCTGATGCTCGGCACGTCCGCGCTCGCCTACGCACAATCCAGCAGCGGTTCCGGCCAGAGCGTCGAGAAGAAGTCGCAGACGATGCAGAGCGGCGAGCAGCAGCCCGAAGGCTCTTCCGGTACCGACACCAACGGAATGTCTTCGGAAGACATGAACGGCAGTTCGTCGGGCACCATGAACTCCGACGGTTCGTCCGGTACGATGAACTCGGACGACTCGAGCGGAACCATGAATTCCGATGACTCGAGCGGAACGATGAATTCCGACGATTCTTCCGGCACCATGAACTCCGACAGTTCGGACAAGATGAACTCCGACGATAGCTCGGGGTCCGGCACGTCCGGCTCGATGAACTCCGACAGCTCGATGAAGTCGGACGACAGCGCCGGCTCGGGCGACTCCGTCATGGTCGGCGGCGCACCGATGTCGCCAAGCAAGACCATTGTCGAGAATGCCTCCCAGGCCAACAATCTGACGACGCTCGTCAAGGCCGTGAAGGCCGCCGGCCTCGTCGACACACTTTCGGGTGACGGACCTTTCACCGTCTTCGCGCCGACCAACGCCGCCTTCAACAAGCTGCCGGACGGCACCGTTTCGAGCTTGATGGACAACACCGACAAGCTGAAGAAGATCCTAACCTACCACGTCGTTCCGGGCGATCTCGACGCCGCGACGCTGATGCAGAAGATCAAGGACGGCAACGGCTCCGCCAACCTGACGACGGTCGAGGGCGAGCCGCTGACGGCCAAGATGGACGGCAAGAAGCTCGTCATCATCGACAAGAAGGGCGGCGGCGCGGTCGTGCAGACGCCCGACGTCAAGCAGTCGAACGGCGTCGTGCACGTCATCGGCGCGGTGCTGATGCCGTAATCGCGTATCGTCGCGGCCGGTTCGACAATCGGCCTGGCGATCGGGCTCCCCACCTCGGCGGGGAGCCCTTTTTATTTCTCCGGTTCATGCCGGCTTTCCTGCAAGGCCTTCGATCTCTTCACGTCCGCCCGCGCCATTCCGGTTCGAAGGTGATGTCGGCGACCTTCGCAAGACGGGCCATTCGGACGAGTTCGCTTTCGAGCGCTCGGGAAAACGCCGCGGAATCCCGCACGCCCTTCTCGGGCCAGAAGCGGCGTACGATCAGCCGATCGGTCCGCCGGTCGGCCCGCATGTCGATGCGCCCGACGAGGCGATCGCCGCGCAGCACGGGGAAGACGTAATATCCGTATTCACGCTTGTGCTCGGGCACGAAGACCTCGATGCGATAGCGAAAGCCGAACAGGCGTTCGGCCCGCGCACGGTCCCTGAGCACGGGATCGAAGGGGCTGAGGATACGCAGCCGCCCCGGCGGTTCCGGCGTATCGCTGAGCCGGTCGAGCGTTTCGGGCAACGCGAAGGCTTCCCGCGTGCCGCGGCCACCCACCCCCTCGACGGCGACCGGAACGAGGCCGTCGCCGTTGCGCGTCATCCATTCCCCGACTTCGGCCGGCGAAAGCAGCCACCAGAATGCGGCGATCTCTCCGCGCGTCGCAAAACCGAGGCGTTCGAGCGCGCTGCGGCAGGCCCAGTCCACGAACGTCTCGCGATCCACCTTGGCCAGCCGATCCGCTTCGGGCACGACGCGCTCGGTCAGGTCGTAGACCTTCTGGAAGCCGTCGCGTCTGGCGATGGCGAGATCGCCGGTCCGCCAGAGATATTCGAGTGCGGTCTTGGATGGATGCCAGTCCCACCACCCCGTCGAGGCACCGGCGCGCCCCTCGAAGTCGCGCGTCATCAGCGGGCCTTCCGCTTCGATCCGCTTCAGTACGGCGTCGAGTTCGCCGTGATAGGCGGGATCGCGCCATTTCTCCCAACGCTGGTGCAGCCGCGCCTTTTCCCGCGCGAAGCGGTGGCGCCAGTAGCGAAAGAAGGCGCTCGGGATCACGGCTGCGTCGTGCGTCCAATTCTCGAAGAGCACGCCGTCGCGTTCGACCAGGCGGTGAAGCTGAACGGGCCGATAGGTCTGCCGGCGCGAGAAGAGAATGTGGTGGTGCGCACGGGCGACCGTGTTGATGCTGTCGACCTGGACGAAGCCGAGCTGGTGGATGAGCGCGGCGACATCGCCATCCGAAACGCTTCGGCCCGGAGCGGCCCCGAGGCCCTGCAGATCGAGAAAGCTCGCCCGGGCGAGACGGTTGGGAATCAGCGTCGACATGCCTTGAAGCCTAGCGTGCCCATACCGCACGGGGCTACCGCGATCCGTGCCGATATCGCCCGTAGCCGAATTTACGATCGCCGTCCGCGCCGCGGCGCCTCTGGCATTCGCGGGCCGTATCGGCCATATAGTCGGCGAAAGCGGTCTTGAGGAAAGACGATGACCACGCGTGTTCCCTTCGCGAAGATGAACGGTCTCGGCAACGCGATCCTCGTCGTCGACATGCGCGGACGTGACGATCGCGTCCTGCCCGAAGCGGCGGTGACGCTTGCAGCCGGTGCCGAGATGCATTTCGACCAGATCATGGCCGTCCACGATGCGCGCGCGGCGGGCACCGACGCCTTTATCGCCATCCTCAATGCCGACGGGTCGGAAGCCGGTGCGTGCGGCAACGGCACGCGTTGCGTCGTGCAGGCGCTCGCGGCCGAAACCGGCAAACGTGCGTTCACCTTCCAGACCGCAGGCGGCGTGCTGGACGCCAAGGAGCACGAGGACGGGACGATCTCCGTCGACATGGGCGTACCGGCTTTCGAGTGGGACCGGATCCCGCTTTCGGAAGAATTCCACGACACCACGCAGATCGAACTCCAGGTCGGGCCGATCGACGGGCCGGCGCACCATTCGCCGTCCGTCGCTTCCATGGGCAATCCGCACTGCGTCTTCTGGGTCGAGAACGACGTGTGGTCCTACGATCTCGACCGCTTCGGACCGCTGCTCGAACATCATCCGATCTTTCCCGAACGCGCCAACATCTCGATCGCGCGGGTGACGGGGGAACGCGCGCTCGATCTTCGCACCTGGGAACGTGGCGCCGGCCTGACGAAGGCCTGCGGCTCCGCGGCATGCGCGGCTGCCGTGCTTGCAAATCGTACCGGGCGCACCGGCCGGGACGTTACCGTGACGGTACCGGGCGGGTCGCTCGCCATCGAATGGCGCGAGGATGGCCACGTGATCATGACCGGTCCCGCGGAATGGGAGTTTTCCGGCCTTCTCGACCCCGCGAGCGGAGCCTGGGAACGCGAAGATGCCGCAGGCGAACGGGCTACGGGCTGAAGGCATGGGCGAGGTTTGCGTCAAGACCTTCGGCTGCCGCCTGAACGCCGTCGAGTCCGAAACGATCCGCGAGCATGCGAACGCCGCGGGCCTCGGCGATACGGTGATCGTCAACACCTGTGCCGTCACCGGCGAGGCGGTGCGCCAGGCGCGCCAGTCGATCCGCCGGGCCCGGCGCGCCGATGCGAATGCGCGCATCGTGGTGACCGGCTGCGCCGCGCAGACCCAGCCCGAAACCTTCGCCGCCATGCCGGAAGTCGACGCCGTGCTCGGCAATGCGGAAAAGCTTCTTGCGGAGAGCTATCGCGCCCTGCCGGATTTTGGCGTTTCGGCCGAGGAAAAGCTGCGCGTCAACGACATCATGGCCGTGACGGAGACCGCGCCACAGATGATCGAGGGGCTGGAGGGCCAGACACGCGCCTTCCTGCAGATACAGAACGGCTGCGACCATCGCTGCACCTTCTGCGTCATTCCCTATGGTCGGGGCAATTCGCGTTCCGTGCCGATGGGGGCCGTGGTCGACCAGGCCCACCGCCTCGCCGATGCCGGCTATCGCGAAATCGTGCTGACCGGTGTCGACGCGACGAGCTACGGCGCCGATCTGCCGGGCAAGCCGACGCTCGGCCGGCTTGCGCGCACGCTTCTCGATCAGGTGCCGGCGATCGCGCGGCTGCGCCTTTCCTCGATCGATTCCATCGAGGTCGACGACGACCTCATGCGGCTGATCGCCGACGAACCGCGCTTCATGCCCTATCTGCACCTTTCGCTGCAGCACGGCGACGATATGATCCTCAAGCGCATGAAGCGCCGCCATTCGCGCGCCGACGCCGTGCGGCTGACGGACGAGATCCGCCGCCTGCGCCCGGACGTCGCCTTCGGTGCCGATATCATCGCAGGCTTTCCGACGGAAACGGAGGCGATGTTCGAGAACGCGCTTTCGATCGTGGAAGACTGCGGCATCGCCTTCCTACACGCCTTTCCCTATAGCCCGCGCCCCGGCACGCCGGCGGCGCGCATGCCGCAGATCGACCGCAGGCTCGTCAAGGAACGCGCCGCCCGGCTGCGTGCGGTTGGCGAACGGGGCCTGAAGCGCCATCTTCATTCCATGGTCGGCCGCACCGCGACGCTGCTTGCCGAGCGCGGCGGCATCGCGCGCACGGAAAACTTCACCTCCGTGCGCCTGGCAAACGTCACGCCGGGTACGCTTGTCGCAAGGCGGCTGAGCGGCCATGATGGCCGATACCTGATCGCGTCACCGGCACGCGACGCCGCGGCCTGACCGCCCGCGCCCTGCGGCCCCGCCGCCCGAACGCCGGATCGAGAAAGACGAACACCGATGGCCAAGCCGTTCTTCAAGAAGTTCTTCTCCTTCGGCAGGAAGGATGCCGAGCCCGTCGATCCCCCGGAAGTCGAGGAAGCGTCCGAGGTACGCGGACAGACCGCCGCGACGGCCCCGGACGAGCCGACCCCCGGCCGCCCGAAACCGCAGCCCGACGTTCCCGACGAGCCCTCGCGTGAACCGAAGCCGGAGCAGCCCGCACCGCGACCGGACGTACCGGAAGAACCCGCGCCCGAACCGGATACGCCGGAACGGCCTGCGACGCCGGACATTCCCGATCATCCGGAGCCGCAGCCGGAGATACCGGAAGAGACGCCGGGCAGCCCGGGCATCTCGCCGCCGATCGATCCCGGCGTTCCACCCTCACCGCCCTCGCAACCCGAACCGCGTCTGGAGATGGCCGCTGCCGCGAACGCACCGGCTGCGACTACCTACGCGATGCCTGCCGGGCTTCGCATCGGCGCGCCTGCCGAGCAGGCCGAGCCCGAAGCTTCCGAGGCGGCCAGAAGCTCCTGGTTCCGGCGCATGCGCGAAGGGCTCTCGCGGACCTCTTCCCAGCTCACGGGGCAGATCTCGGGCATCTTCACCAAGCGCAAGCTCGACGAGGACACGCTACAGGACCTGGAGGACGTGCTCATTCAGGCCGATCTCGGCGTCGAGACGGCGATGCGCGTGACGGACAGCCTTGCCTCCGGCCGCTACGGCCGCGACATCGCACCGGCCGAAGTCTCCTCGATCATGGCCGGCGAGATCGAGAAGGTGCTGACGCCGGTGGCAAAGCCGCTCGAGCTCGACCTTTCCGTCAAGCCGCACGTCATCCTCGTCGTCGGCGTCAACGGGACCGGCAAGACGACGACGATCGGCAAGCTCGCCGCCAAGCTCACTCGTGGCGGCCTCACCGTCACGCTCGCCGCCGGCGATACCTTCCGCGCCGCGGCGATCGAGCAGCTCAGGATCTGGGGCGAGCGCACGGGGTCTCCGGTCGTATCATCCAAGCTCGGCGCGGATGCGGCCGGCCTCGCCTTCGACGCCTACGAGCAGGCCAAGCGCAACGGTTCCGACGTCGTCATCATCGATACCGCCGGCCGGCTGCAGAACAAGGCCGAGCTGATGAGCGAACTGGAAAAGATCGTCCGCGTGCTCGGCAAGCACGATCCCGACGCCCCGCACACCGTTCTTCAGACGCTCGACGCCACGACCGGGCAGAACGCCATGAACCAGGTGGAAATCTTCCGGAACGTCGCCGGCGTGAACGGCCTCGTCATGACCAAGCTCGACGGCACGGCGCGCGGCGGCATCCTCGTCGCGATCTCCGCCAAGCACAAGCTGCCGGTCTATTTCATCGGCGTCGGCGAGGGCATCGACGACCTGGAACCCTTCGAGGCGAAGGAGTTCGCCGGTGCCATTGCGGGCGTGCCGGAAGCTGCGTGACATCGCGCCGCGCGTCGCGGTCGGCCCCTGACGGCGCAACGTCCGCCGACGCCCGAATAGCGCCGCAATCGCCCCTTTTCACAGAGCTCGGCAGCTTCTATTGAGGTCCGGAACCTCAAGCACGGGATGCGATGACCGAAGAGACCTCGAACGAGTTCGCCACCAAGACCGAGCGCACCCAACCGGGCCTGAAGATGGCGCTGGAGCTCGGGCCGCTGCTCGTCTTCTTCTTCGCCAACACCAAGGGCGAATGGATCGCGAAGACCTTTCCCGCGCTGAACGTGCTGGGCGGGCCGATCTTCATCGCGACGGCAGCCTTCATGGCGGCGACGGCGATCTCGCTCGTCGCGTCCAAGATCATCATGAAGACGCTGCCGATCATGCCGCTCGTCTCGGGCGTCGTCGTCTTCGTCTTCGGCGCGCTGACGCTCTATCTGCACGACGCCGTCTTCATCAAGATGAAGCCGACGATCATCAACGCCATGTTCGGCCTCATCCTGCTCGGCGGGCTTGCCTTCGGCAAGTCGCTGCTCGGCTACGTCTTCGATTCCGCCTTCAAGCTCGACGCGGAAGGCTGGCGCAAGATGACGATCCGCTGGGGCGTCTTCTTCCTTTTCCTCGCCGCCCTGAACGAGGTGGTCTGGCGCAACGTCTCGACCGACACCTGGGTGCTCTTCAAGGTCTGGGGCACGATGCCGATCACCATCGTCTTCACCATGGCGCAGATGCCGCTCATCATACGCCACAGCATCCGCGAGCCGGAAGGCGACGGTGCCGGCTGATCTTCGCTCCTGCCGCGTCTGTGCGGAAGGCGAACCGCGGCCCTTCGCCAAGATCGACGGACGGCGCTACGTCCGCTGCCCGTCCTGCCTGGCGACGCTCGAGGAGCCTCCGCTGCCAACGCGCGAACAGGAACGCGCGGTCTACGCGAACCACGAGAACGACCCCGACGATCCACGCTACCGCGCCTTTCTCGCCCGCCTCGCAGATCCCCTCCTCGCACGCCTTCCGCCTGAAAGCGAAGTGCTCGACTATGGCTGCGGACCCGGCCCGGCACTCGCCGCGATGCTGCGCGAAGCCGGCCACCGGGTCGCACTCTACGATCCGTTCTTCTTCTCCGAGACCGCGCCGCTTTCGCAAACCTTCGACGCGGTGACGTGCACGGAAGCGGCCGAGCATTTCCATGACCCGGCCGCAGCCTTCTCGCTCATGATGGCATGCGTGCGCCCCGGCGGACTGCTGGCGATCATGACATGCTTCCAGACCGACGACGCGGCATTCGCCAACTGGCACTATCGCCGCGACCCGACGCATGTCGTCTTCTATCGCGCGGAGACGCTCGCCCGTTTGGCCGAACGGGCGGGATGGTCCATCGATATCCCTTGCAAGAATGTCGCCATCATGCAGCGGCCGCCGCGCTGAGCGTTGGACCGTCGGGAACGGCCGGCCCCGCCGGCCCGGGCCGGGTTGTCTTTTAGGATCCACTCGTGAAAGATCGTCGGCGACGTGACCGCTCGCCCGCAGGCGCGTGCGGACCATCCAGCCACCAGGGACACCCGCACGAAACGATGACCTTCCTCAAAGCCGCATTCGCCGTCGCGCTCGCTGCCGCCTCCGCTGCGCCGGCGCTCGCCGACTCCCTGCCCGATCTGAAGGGCCGTGACGTGACCGTCGTGACGGAAAACGCCTATCCGCCCCTGCAGTTCGTCGATCCGAAGACGGGCAAGCAGGTCGGCTGGGAGTACGATGCCGTCAACGAGATGGCGAAGCGGCTGAACTTCGACGCGCACTACCAGAACACCAGCTGGGACGCGATGATCCAGGCCGTCTCCTCTGGCCAGTACGACATGGGTATGGACGGCATCACCATCACCGACGAGCGCAAGCAGAAGGTCGCGTTCTCCAACCCCTACATGCACTCCGAATCCTTCATGCTGGTGCGTGCCGACGAGGATCGCTTCGACGATCCGAAGTCCTTCGCCAAGGACCAGGACCTGCTCATCGGCGCACAGCCGGGCACGACCAATTTCTACACCGCCGTCTACGACGTGCTCGACGGCAACGAGCAGAACCCGCGCATCAAGCTCTTCCAGACGTTCGGTGCCGAGGTTCAGGCGCTTCGCACCGGCGACGTGGACATGGTGCTGACCGACGGCACCGCAGGCCGCGGCTACGTGAAGGCGACCGATGGAGCCCTGAAGCTCATCGCCGACCATCCGCTCGGCAGCGAGGATTTCGGCTTCATCTTTCCGAAAGGATCGAAGCTGATCGCGCCGATCAATGCCGCGATCGCCCAGATGAAACAGGACGGCACCTTCGACAAGCTGACGAAGAAGTGGTTCCTGGACTACAAGATGGGCAATTAGCCCACTCGCCGGATCGAGCCTAGGGTGCGGGCTTTTGCCCGGCGGAAACAGGCATTTCCGCGCTTTCTCCCCTCCGTTTGCCCATCGTCCGCGACGGCAGCGCGCGACCGTCCTTCGGGGAAAATCGATGCCCGTACCGTCTTCCCTTCGTGGCCGCGAGTTTCCCTACTGGCTCGCAGCCGCCGTCGCTCTTGGCGTCTTCGCCGCGATCGTCATCGCATCGAGCGACCTTTACTCGCAGATCATCCTGATCTGTTCGAAGGGCGTGGCGATCACCGTGTTCGTCACGGCGGTAAGTTTCGCGCTCGCCTGTCTCGTGGGGCTCGTCTTCGCGGTCATGGCGCTTTCCGGCAGCCGGACGCTGCGGGAGGTCTCGCGCTTCTACGTCGAGATCATTCGCGGCGTGCCTATCCTCGTGCTCCTCTTTTATATCGCCTTCGTCGGGGCGCCAGCGCTCGTCACGGCCGTCAACTGGCTCGCAACGCCGGTCCGCGACACCGGTCTCGTCGGCGAACTGCGCACCCGCGACCTTTCCTTCCTGTGGCGGGCGATCATCGCGCTGACGATCGGCTATTCGGCCTTCATCGCGGAGGTCTTTCGCGCGGGCATCCTGGCCGTCGACCCGGGCCAGGTCGAAGCGGCGAACGCACTCGGACTGAAGCGCTGGCACCGCTTCCGCTTCGTCGTCATGCCGCAGGCGATCCGCACCATCCTGCCGCCGCTCGGCAACGACTTCGTGGCGATGGTGAAGGACTCCTCGCTCGTCTCCGTGCTCGGCGTCGCCGACCTCACGCAGATCGGCAAGGTCTACGCGTCGGGCTCGTTCCGCTTCTTCGAGACCTACTCGATCGTCGCCTATCTCTACCTGATCCTGACCGTCAGCCTCTCGCTCGCGCTGCGCGCGCTGGAACGACGCATGCGCCGCCATGCCGCCGGCTGATCCCGGGCGCGGCGCGCGCAAGCCGGCGATCCGGCTTGCCGAACCAGGCGATCTCGCGGCAATCCAGGCCATCGTGGAGCGGGCCTACACGCCCTATATCGCGCGCATGGGCCGCAAACCCGGCCCGATGCTCGACGATTACGGGGGCCTGATCGCGGCGGGACGCGTCAACGTCGCCACGATCGAGGGCGTCGCCGCCGGTTTCATCGTGCTCGTTCCCGAAGGCCGCACCCTGCTCCTCGACAACGTCGCCATCGATCCCGGACATCGCGGCACGGGCCTCGGTCGCCGCCTCCTTTCCTTCGCCGAAGAAACGGCACGCGCGAAGGGCTGTTCGCGCATTCGCCTCTACACCCACCAGACGATGACCGAGAACGTCGCGCTCTACACCCGCCTCGGCTATCGAGAGACGCACCGGGCAAGCGAACGCGGCTTCGCACGGATCTTCATGGCGAAAGACCTCGCATAGCACCGACCAAGTCCCCGCAGCGGTCGCGATGTGAATTGCCCAACCCTGCGAACACTGCTATCGAAAGCATCATGACATTCCACCCGATCATCGATGGATTGCGCTTTCGCGGACGCCTTCATGCCCGCTCGTCGCTGGCCTTTCTGCCGGTGCACGATCACAAGCGCCTGCCCGGCCGCTTCTTCGCGAAGCTTTCCGGCGCCGACGGCAGCTTCGCGCTCGCGCGCTGACGCGTGATCGGCTCCATCGCCGATCGACACGAGCCTTCCAGCGAACGCATTTTCGGAAAAGATCATGACCGACACACCCCGCACGCTCTACGACAAGATCTGGGACGATCACCTCGTCGACAGCCAGGACGACGGCACCTGCCTTCTCTACATCGACCGGCACCTCGTCCACGAAGTGACGAGCCCGCAGGCCTTCGAGGGCCTTCGCCTGACGGGGCGCTCCGTGCGCCAGCCGCAGAAGACGCTCGCCGTGGTCGACCACAACGTGCCGACGACGGCCGACCGCTACGAGGGCATCAAGAACGAGGAAAGCCGCATCCAGGTCGAGGCGCTGGCGAAGAACGCGCTCGATTTCGGTGTCGACTATTTCAACGAACGCGACGACCGGCAGGGTATCGTCCATATCGTCGGTCCGGAACAGGGCTTCACCCTGCCCGGCACGACCATCGTGTGCGGCGACAGCCATACCTCGACGCACGGCGCCTTCGGTGCGCTCGCCCACGGCATCGGCACGTCGGAGGTCGAGCACGTTCTCGCCACGCAGACGCTGATCCAGTCGAAGGCGAAGAACATGCTCGTCCAGGTGGATGGTACATTGCCGGAAGGCGTCGGCGCCAAGGACATCATCCTCGCCATCATCGGCGAGATCGGCACGGCCGGCGGCACGGGCCACGTCATCGAATATGCCGGCGAAGCCATCCGCTCGCTTTCGATGGAAGGGCGCATGACGATCTGCAACATGTCGATCGAAGGCGGTGCGCGCGCCGGGCTGATCGCCCCGGACGAGACGACCTACGCCTACCTCAAGGACCGCCCTCGTTCCCCGAAGGGCACGGCCTGGGACATGGCCGTCGGTTACTGGGAAGGGCTGAAGACGGACGAGGGTGCCGTCTACGACAAGGTCGTGCGCCTCGACGCGGCGAACCTGCCGCCGATCATCTCTTGGGGGTCTTCGCCCGAGGACGTGGTTTCGGTGACCGGCGAAGTGCCGAACCCCGACGATATCCAGCAGGAAGCCAAGCGCGCTTCGAAGTGGCGCGCGCTGAAATACATGGGCCTGACGCCGGGAACGAAGATGACGGACATCGCGCTCGACCGCGTCTTCATCGGCTCGTGCACGAACGGGCGGATCGAGGATCTGCGCGCCGCGGCGAAGGTCGTGGAAGGGCGCACCGTGGCCGAAGGCATCGACGCGATGGTGGTTCCCGGTTCCGGCCTTGTGAAGAAGCAGGCCGAGGAAGAAGGACTCGATGCGATCTTCAAGGCGGCCGGCTTCGAATGGCGCGAGCCGGGCTGTTCCATGTGCCTCGCCATGAACGACGACCGGCTGAAGCCGGAAGAGCGCTGCGCCTCCACCTCGAACCGCAACTTCGAAGGGCGGCAGGGCTTCAAGGGCCGCACACACCTCGTTTCGCCGTCGATGGCGGCGGCCGCGGCGATCGCCGGCCATTTCGTGGATATCCGCGAATGGCGCTGAGGCGCACATCCTTCCGATAAAGAAAAGGCCGTCGGCGGGAATACGCCGGCGGCCTTTTACCTTGCTCGATCGGTTGCGCCACTCGCCGCTTCCAACCGCACGATCACATCGCGAGGTGCCGACCGCTCACTGTTCGTTGGCGCTCGCGCCGAGGGTGTCGGCAGCCCGCGCGCCGCGTTCGCCCATCGGCTTGTCCTCGCCGATGGTCGAATCCATTCCCGTCTGGTGCTCCATCTCGGCGTTGATCTCGGCGCCGACGATGAGGATCACCAGCGAGATCCAGGTCCACATCAGGAAGCCGATCGCCGCACCCAGCGAGCCGTAGGTGGCGTTGTAGTTGGCGAAGCTCTGCAGGTACCAGGAAAAGGCGATCGAGGCGATGATCCACACGACCGTCGCAAGCACCGCTCCCGGCACCTGCCAGCGCCATTTCGCGCGGCGACGGCTCGGCCCGAAGCGGTAGATGATGGATATGCCGAAGGCGATGAAGATCAGCATCAGCGGCCAGCGGACGATGCGGATCAGGAGATCGGCGACGGTCGTCAGACGCAGGAAGGCGAGCAGCGCCGGGATCACGCCGACGACGACGATCAGGAGCGCGGCGATGATCATCGCGCCGAAGGTGAAGACGAAGCTCACGAGGTTGAGCCGGATGAAGCTGCGGTGCTCGCGCTCCTCGTAGGCGATGTTCATCGCGTCGAAGAGCGTCTTGATGCCGTTGTTCGCGCTCCACAGCGCGGCAAGCAGGCCGAAGACGAAGCCGAAGCTCAAGGCGTTGGAGTTCGCCGTCGCGAAGGCCTTCAACTGGCTGTTGATCAGGTCGAAGGCGGCCTCCGGCATCAGCCGCGAGAGGAAGGCGATGTGATCGGCGATCGTCGAAGGATCGGCGACCAGCCCGTAGAGCGAGACGAAGGCGGCAAGCGCCGGGAAGATCGCAAGCAGCAGGTAGAAGGTCGACCCGGCGGCGATCAGCATCACCCGGTCTTCGGATATTTTGGTGAACACGCGCCGTGCGATATCCCACCAGCCGAGCCTGGGAATGCGCTGGGGCCAGTAGGCTCTGCGGCCCCTGCCCTTTTCGGTCAGTCTCTGCCGATCCATGTCGGTAACCATAACAATCCGCCTGCGGCGCCGAGCCGCCTACATGGGTGATACTACAATAGGCGATCGCACGAATCGTTCCCGGCATTGTGCGCCGCACGCGGATGCGAACGTGGCGACAAGATGGCCCGGTTGCGCGTTTGTGATGTTGCGGGAAGTCCGATCGTCGCAGGCGCTGGAACGTCCGGCCCGACGTTTCGTTACCGTGAGCGAAGAAGAAAATCCGGGAAACGCAGGAATGGCCGAAAAACAAGTCGATCGCCGTGAGGCTCGTCAGGGCCGCAACGGTCCGCGCATGCTCATTGTTCTGGTCGCGGCGCTCGTTCTGGCCGCGATCGCATGGGGCATCGCGAACCTCTACTTCGACAGCGTCGAACCGCAGCGCAATTTCACGACGGACCAGGAATCGCACAGCAACGCGGAACAGCCGGCCAATCCGGTTCCCAACGGGGAGAACAAGCCTTCGGCTCAACCCCGAAACGACAACCAGTAGGCTCACGACCAGGCAGCGGGCCGAACGCAGCGAGGGATTTGCCGCATGGCAGCGCGTGCAGCATGGAAGGGACAGCTTCGTCTCTCCCTCGTTTCCATCCCCGTGGAACTCTACCCGGCGACGCGCCGCAGCGCGCATATCAGCTTTCGCCAGATCCACGAGCCTTCCGGCAAGCCGGTACACTATCAGTCGGTCGTGGACGGCGTGGGACCGATCGACAAGAGCGACATCGTCAAGGGCTACGAGGTGGAAAAGGGCGAGTACGTCCTTCTCGACCCGGAAGAGATCGACGCGATCAAGCTCGAGACGAAACGTACGCTCGAACTGGTGCAGTTCGTCTCCTCCGACGAGATCCCGCCGCTCTACTACGACAAGCCGTATTACCTCGTCCCGACCGACGAACTGGCCGAAGACGCCTACAGGGTCGTGCGCGACGCTCTGCGCGACAGCCGCAAGACCGGGCTCGGCCAGCTGACCCTGCGCGGGCAGGAATACCTTGCCGCCGTACGCCCGTGCGGAGACGGCCTGCTGCTCGAGACGCTGCACTACGCCGACGAGATCCGGAACGCCGACCCGATGTTTTCCGACATCACGCATCGGGAGCCCGACCAGGACCTCCTGAGCGTCGCGACGGAACTCATCGACAAGAAGACCGCGCCCTTCGACGCGAGCGTCTTCAAGGACCATTATTCCGTCGCCCTTCGCGACCTCGTCAAGCGCAAGACGGGCGACCGCAAGGCCAAGCGCGCCGAGACCGACGACGACGAAAAGCCGGAGAACCGGGGAGACAACGTCGTCGACCTGATGTCGGCACTGAAGAAGAGCCTGGAGGGATCCGGGGAAGACGACAACAAGCAGGGCGGCGGCAAGAAGACCGCTTCCGGCAAGGGCACGCGAAGCGGCGGCACGAAGAAGGCCGCCTCGTCCTCGACCAAGTCGTCCTCCGGCAAGTCTTCCTCGACGAAATCGTCGAAGGCGAAGAGTTCTTCCGGTTCGTCTAAATCCGCCGCCTCCGGATCCCGCAAGAAGTCGGCCTGAGGGAAGCCCCGATGGCAGGCAAGGCCGACCCGCTCGCCGAATACAAACGCCGCCGCGACTTCAGCCAGACGCGTGAGCCGAAGGGCAAGGCCGGCCGGAAACCGCCCGTGAAGGAGCGGCTCGCCTTTCTCGTCCAGAAGCACGACGCGACGAGGCTGCACTACGATTTCCGGCTCGAAAACGAAGGCGTGCTCCTGAGCTGGGCGGTGACGAAGGGACCGAGCGCGGACCCGGAAGACAAGCGGCTCGCCGTGCGCACCGAGGACCATCCGCTCGAATACGGCACCTTCGAGGGCACGATTCCGAAGGGCCAGTACGGCGGCGGTACGGTGATGCTGTGGGACACCGGATGGTGGGAACCGCTGCACGACCCGGCCGAGGGCATCGCCGAGGGAAAGCTGCACTTCATTCTTCACGGCGCACGCATGACGGGCGGCTGGGCGCTCGTGCGCATGCGTGCGCGCAAGGGGGAAAAGCGCGAGAACTGGCTCCTCGTGAAGGAGCGAGACGACGACGCCCGCGACGACGGCGATGCGCTGCTTTCCGAAAACGAGAAGAGCGTCGCGAGCGATCGCACGATGAAGGAGATCGCCGAGGAGAAGGGCGAGACGGCTCAAGGCAAACGCGTGAAGACCGCGAAGCGGACCGCCAGCACCCGTTCGGGGAAGCGGGCGAAGTCTTCCGGTCCACCGCGTTTCCAAAAGCCGCAACTCGCAACGCTCTACGACACCGCGCCCGAGGGCGCGGACTGGCTCCACGAGGTCAAGTTCGACGGTTACCGCGTACTGGCCGCCGTCGGCGGTGGCAAGACACGGTTCTTCACGCGCAACGGGCACGACTGGAGCGACAAGTTCGCCGTCCTGCAGGCACCTTTCGCGGAGATCGGTTGCGACGCGGCACTCGTCGACGGCGAGGTGACCGCGGCGTCGAAGACGGACAACTCGGACTTTTCCGCCCTGCAGAAGGTGCTGAAATCCGGCGCCGACCTGACCTTCCACGCATTCGACCTTCTTTCGCTCGACGGCGACGACTGGCGCGACAGCCCGCAGATCGAGCGCAAGGAACGGCTGCGCTCCCTGCTTTCCGACTTGCCGAAGGGGTCTGCCCTGCACTACAGCGACCATGTCCGCGGCCATGGGCCGGAGGTTCATACGCGCGTCTGCAAGGCGGGCGAGGAAGGCATCGTCTCCAAACGCGCCGATGCACCCTATCGCGGCGAACGCTCGAAGAACTGGCGCAAGGTGAAGTGCACGAAGCGCCAGGAATTCGTGATCGGCGGCTATTCGCCCTCCGACAAGAAGGCGCGCCCCTTCGCTTCGCTCCTCGTCGGCACCCACGAGGACGGTGCGCTTATCTATCGCGGACGGGTGGGAACGGGCTTCGACCAGGACCTGCTCGACGCGCTTTCCGCGCGCTTCGAAAAGCTTGCCCGCAAGACGATGCCCTTCGAGAGCGTGCCGAAGGAACGGGCGAAGGACGCACGATGGCTGACGCCCAGCCTCGTCGCCGAGATCGAGTTTACGGAATTCACCGACGACGGCCATGTTCGCCACGGCGCGTTCATCGGCCTGCGCGAGGACAAGGAGGCAAGCGACGTGACGCTCGAATCCAGGCCTTCACCGTCGCGCAAGAAGGCCGCATCGTCGCGCAAGAAAACCGGTGAAGCGAAGAAGGAAAAGACGCCGTCCACGGCCGAAAAGCTCGAACGCGCCGAGGGCGAGAGTGGCGACCGCATTCTCGGCGTGCGCATCTCGCACCCCGACCGGACGCTCTTCGAGGAACAGGGCGTCGCAAAGATCGATCTGGCACGCTACTACGCCGTAGTCGCCGAACGGATGCTCGCCCATGCCGCACGGCGGCCGCTTTCGCTCGTGCGCTGCCCGCAGGGGCCGCAAAAGGCCTGCTTCTTCCAGAAGCACGCGAGCGAAGGGTTTCCCGAGGCGATCCGCACGGTGCCGATCGCCGAGAAATCCGGCGAGAAGCAGGACTACCTCTACGTCGAAGACGGCAGCGGCCTCGTCTCCTGCGTACAGATGGGCACGCTCGAATTCCACGTATGGGGGTCTTCGATCGACAATCTCGAAAAGCCCGAACGCATGATCTTCGATCTCGATCCCGACGAGGGGCTCGGCTTCGCGAAGGTACGCGAAGCGGCATGGGACATGCGCGCGCGCCTATCCGACCTCGGCCTTCAATCCGTGGTGATGGCGACCGGCGGCAAGGGCCTTCACGTGATCGTACCGATCGAACGACGCGCCGGCTGGGACCGGATCAAGGCTTTCGCGCGCGGCTTTGCGACCGTCATGGCGAGCGAAGACCCCGAGCGCTACACGGCGACGATGTCGAAGGAAAAGCGCAAGGGTCGCATCTTCGTCGACTGGCTGCGCAATGAACGCGGCGCGACGGCGATCACGCCCTATTCCACCCGATCCCGGCCGGGCGCGCCGGTGGCGACGCCCCTCGCCTGGGAGGAACTGGACGATCTCGAAGCCGGCAACACCTTCACGGTACGCACCGTCATCGACCGGCTGGACGATGAACCATGGCCGCAGCCGCCGCGCCAGTCGGTCACCAAGGCCATGGAAAAGGCGGTTACCCGCTGAGTGCTGCGCTCGGGACCGCGCGATCAAGTGCTCTGCACCCTGATCGGATCAGGTCCAGCGCTCCGGCCCGTTATCTCGGGCATCGTCCGCGACGCCGGACCGGATCGGTCCGGCCGGACAATGCGCTACCCGTCGTTTGCCGAGTTCAGCGCTTCGGGCCGTGTACCGGCATCGTCGTGCGGGCCGTCGAAGCCGTTCTCGCGCAGCCAGCGCCGCAAGATCTCGCGAACGGCATGGGCATCGTCGCTCAGATGGCCGTTTTGCGACCGGAAGGCTTCGAGACGCGCGACGAGGTCGTCGTCGAGTTTCAGCGTGATGGTCTCGGCTTCGCTTCCGGATGCGCTCATCGATCTCGTCTCCCTGCGCGGCGCTACATAATGCGCCATTTCCTGTCCTCAACGACTATGGAGCGCAAACGCGATGCGGCGCGAGGCGGTTCCGCCGGATGCCGGTACCGGTGCCGGTCGGGTTGGCCTTTCGTATCGGACCGGGAGATCAGCGGAATGCGCGGCTGACGAAGCGCGTGCCGCGCAGGCCGAAACGCCAGGTGCGGTCGACGTCGCGAGTGATGCCGACACGCGGACCGGAGACGACGGACGGTGCGCTCAGGCCTTCCGCCAGCAGGAAGGGCGGCTGGTCGAGCGGCCGGCGGTCGTGTCCGCCATCGATGGCGAGCGCCTGGGTCAGCCGGCCCGGCCCGCTGCACAGCTTGCGTTCGTCCTCGACACCCCGGCGCGCATACATCGCCTCGATGCCCACGAGCGGCATGAGCGCACGCACCAGGACGGCACTTCCCGGTTCGGTCACCACGTTGAAGCACCAGTGCAGGCCGTAGGAACGGTAGACATAGGCATGCCCGGCAGGACCGAACATTGCCGAGTTGCGCGGCGTCACGCCGCCATAGCTGTGCGAGGCCGCGTCGTCGGGCGCATAGGCTTCCGTTTCGACGATGATGCCGCCCGCACCGTCGACCTCGAGCCACGCGCCGACGAGCGCGCGCGCGACGGTGACGGCGTCCCGCTCGTAGAACTCGGCGGTGAGACGGCGGCCCGGACCAGGCGGACCCTCCTCCGGTCGAAGTTGCGTCATCGCTATCCCCTCCTTCGCATGCGCGACGTGTTCCGGGCCGGCGCTTCGCTTCGACGGGCCCTCCCGTGCGGCATCGAAACGGCGATCCGCCGGCGGAAGGCCACGATGCGGAAGCTTCGAGGATAACGCGTCGTCGATGGTTTGGGGCTGTGGCCTCATGACGCTGCGGCGGGGCGCAGATCGCCGCGGATACGCCTTTAATCTTTGTTATTGCGGTTTTCACACCGCCGTGAGCGGATGGCCGATACGCTTGCAGGAAGGGAACCCCATGAGCGAGACACCGGTCGAAGAACTTCTTCGCCAGATTCACGATACCAATACACCCGACAAGTCACGATATGCGCGCGTGCGCACGCTCGCTCACCAGATCGGCGACGGTATCGCCGAACCCGCGACCGCCGAAAGCCTCACCGGCGCTTTCCGCGCCGCCTATCTCGACCTCCAGCTCGCCCTCCTGCGAAGCAGCGACGACTCCTCCCTCGACGGTTACAAACGCCAGTGCACGCAGGCCGTATCGCGCATGCACGCCGCCTCGCGCCGCGCACCCGCCTGATACGACGGCACCAGCCTCGTCCGTGAACTTTCTTTCGGCCGCCAAAGGCGTGACCGCCTCGACGTAAGTTCTCCAAGAGGATCGTCGCCTCGAAAGCGCCCGCCCGTCCACGTCCGCCCGTCCAAGCCCGCCCGGTCACGTCCCCCCGGTCACGTCCGCCAAGTGCGAACCATCATCGCCGCCGCGCGTTTGATGCCATGAGCGATCATTCCTGCCGCACGGTGCCGAACGGCCGATGCGGCGGCATCGAACAAGGAGACGACCCATGCGGTTTAGCGAGCGCGACAAGGCCCGGACGCAGCGCCAGGAAGAATACGAGGACTACACCGAACGCAACATCAACGGCGGCTGGCCGTACAGCGACGAGGCTGGCGCGCAGAGCGAGGCGCCGGGCAATCGTCCCTACGGCGATCTGGGTGCCAATTTCGACCGCGAACGCAACGACGGCATGCACGATGCCGCCGATCCGGTGCCCGATTCGACCGATCTGGAAACAGCCCCCGGCGGCGAGACGCCGGCCGAGCGCGACGACGCCATGCATGTCGCGCGTACGCCGAAACTCCGTGCACTCGGAGACCGCGGCGTCGCCGGCCACCGCGGCAAGGGCCCACGCGGCTATCGCCGCTCGGACGAACGCATCCGCGAGGACGTCAGCGATCTCCTGACCGAAGAGGCTCGCCTCGACCCGTCCGATCTCGACGTGACAGTCGAGGGCGGCCAGGTCCTGCTCGAAGGCCGCGTCTCGGAAGACGCCGAGCGCGAACTTGCCGAGACCCTCGCCTGGCAGGTCATCGGCGTCGCGCACGTCGAAAACAGCCTGACCGTTGGGCCGCCGGAGCTGTAAGACGGCGATAGGTCGAATCGAACGCATGATGCAAAAAGCCCCGCACGGATCGCGCGGGGCTTTTTGCATTGCAAGATATCACCGAGATCGAGTCGGACTCACTCGTTCTTGAGCTTGCGATCCTCCTTCGGATCGCCGGTGCGGGTCGGCTGGTTCACCGACGTCGGATCGCTCGCCGGAAACGTCTCGTCGAGGCCCTCTTCGAGTTCCTCTTCCTTCTTCTTCTGCGAAGCGTTTTCTTCAGCGTCGCGTTTGTTGTTTTCGCTCATCGAACACTCCATCGTTGTCGTACCATCAACGCGTCCGCATCGCTCGACGTTGCAGGCACGGTGCAAAAAAGACGTGGCGTCCGTTTCGATCAGGGGCGGATGATGCAAACCCCGTGCGACATCTCGCAGGCGTCGTTCATCGTGCGCTCGTCGACATGGACGATCCGCGCACTGCCGCCCGAGCCGAAGCGTTCGGCCAGTGACCGATCGTCACGGTCCGGATCGGAACCGACGATGACGGTGACGATCGGTATCGCATCCCTATCGAACCGGTTTCGCTTCGACGGCAGGATCGGAACCCGATCGGGAATGAGCGGCGAACGCACCTCCGGCAGGACGTCGTGGTCACGATCATGGTCGTACTCGACATAGCGCGCCACCGAATGCCCGAAGCGTCGGTGGTGAAAACGATGCCGACGACGCTCGCCGTGACGGCGATGGTCGCGACCGTCCGCGACGCTTGTCGATCGGCTGTCGGACACCCCGTCCCCATGGTGGCGATGCACGTCGTGGTGCCCATCGCGAACGTCGAAGCCATGGTCTCTCGCGACCGAAGCGGCAGGCGAGAAGGCAATGGCTGCGATGGAAACGGCCGCGGCGAGCCGGAACCGCGAAGCTTTGCGCATGAAACCTTATCCCTTGTCCCGGTCCGTCCGCCGCATACGGATCGTCTCGAACGACACATCGTGAACGCCGACCCTCGCACGAGCGATCGTTCGCACCGACATCAACCTTTCGTTAAGGTTAACGGTTCCCTCGGACGTTGCCGGTCGCTTTGTCCGGCGCGGAGCCGTAAAAGCCGGACGAGCACTTTGACGCGCTGCGAAGAGCGCACTAGAACCATTCCAAACAAAGCAGGCGTAACGCGCGCGAGGACGCGTTTGCGCCGAAGGAAAGGACGCCGGGGTTTCATGGCCGAAGTCAGCAAGAGCCGACCGATATCGCCGCATCTGACGATCTACCGCTTCAAGCCGACGATGTGGATGTCGATCGTTCACCGCATCACCGGCGGCGCACTCTACTTCGGCACGATCCTGATGGCCTGGTGGCTGGTCGCGACGGCGTCCGGCGAGGAAAGTTTCAACACCATGAACGCCGTCTATGGCTCGATCGTCGGCCAGATCGTGCTCTTCGGCTACACCTGGGCGCTGCTCCATCACATGATGGGTGGCATCCGGCACCTCGTCTGGGACACGATCCACGCCATCGAGAAGGAGCAGTCCACCAGGCTCGCCCAGGCGACGCTCGTCGCTTCGGTCTGCCTGACGCTTCTCGTCTGGATCATCGGCTATATCGTGCGCTGAAGGGGAACGCATCATGTCACTTCGTACACCGCTTTCGCGCGTTCGCGGTCTCGGCGCCAGCCGGGGCGGAACCGAACATTTCTGGCGCCAGCGCCTGACGGCCGTCGCCAACATCCCGCTTCTCGCCTTCTTCGTGATCTTCGTCATCGCCTATAACGGCGCCGACTACGAGACGCTGACCGGCGCGCTCGGGAACCCGATCGTCGCCGCGATCATGGGCCTCGTCATCATCTCCGGCCTGATCCATATGCGCATCGGCATGCAGGTGATCGTCGAGGACTATATCCACGAGGAATTCGCCAAGCTCGCGATCCTTATGCTCAACACGTTCTTCACGCTGATCATCGGTGCGCTCTGCCTGTTCGCCGTCATCAAGCTCGGTTTCGGAGGCTGATCCGATCATGGCAGACGCATCGAACACGAACGGCGCCGCTTCGAACGGCAAGGCGCCGAACGCCAACGGCAAGGCCTACGAAACCATCGACCACGCCTTCGACGTGATCGTCGTCGGTGCCGGCGGATCCGGCCTGCGCGCAACCCTCGGCATGGCCGAACAGGGCCTGAAGACGGCGTGTCTCACCAAGGTCTTCCCGACGCGCTCGCATACCGTCGCCGCGCAGGGCGGCATCGCCGCATCGCTGCAGAACATGACGCCCGACTGCTGGCAGTGGCACATGTACGACACGGTGAAGGGCTCCGACTGGCTCGGCGACGTCGACGCCATGCAGTACCTCGCCATGGAAGCGCCGAAGGCCGTCTACGAGCTCGAGCATTACGGCGTACCTTTCTCGCGCAACGAGGAAGGCAAGATCTACCAGCGCCCCTTCGGCGGCCACATGCAGAACTACGGCGAAGGCCCGGCCGTGCAGCGCACCTGCGCCGCCGCCGACCGCACAGGCCATGCAATCCTGCATACGCTCTACGGCCAGTCGCTCAGGAACAACGCCGAATTCTTTATCGAATACGTCGCGCTCGACCTCATCATGACGGACGGCGTGTGCACCGGCGTCGTCGCCTGGTGCCTCGACGACGGTACGATCCACCGTTTCGCGGCCAAGATGGTGGTGTTGGCGACCGGCGGCTACGGCCGCGCCTACTCCTCCGCGACGTCGGCGCACAGCTGCACCGGCGACGGCGGTGGCATGATCGCGCGCGCCGGCCTGCCGCTGCAGGACATGGAGTTCGTCCAGTTCCACCCGACCGGCATCTACGGTGCCGGCTGCCTCATCACCGAGGGCGCGCGCGGCGAAGGCGGCTACCTCGTCAATTCCGAGGGCGAGCGCTTCATGGAGCGCTATGCACCGTCGGCGAAGGATCTTGCCTCGCGCGACGTCGTCTCGCGCTGCATGACGATCGAAATCCGCGAAGGTCGCGGCGTCGGCAAGAACAAGGACCACATCTACCTGCACCTCGACCACCTCGATCCGGCGGTGCTCGCCGAACGCCTGCCCGGCATCTCGGAGTCCGCGCAGATCTTCGCCGGCGTCGACCTGACGCGCGAGCCGATCCCTGTGCTGCCGACCGTGCACTACAACATGGGCGGTATCCCGACGAACTACTGGGGCGAGGTGCTGAACCCGACGAAGGAGAATCCAGATGCCGTCGCGCCGGGCCTGATGGCCGTCGGTGAGGCGGGCTGCGCCTCCGTCCACGGTTCCAACCGGCTCGGTTCCAATTCGCTGATCGACCTCGTCGTCTTCGGCCGGGCCGCAGCGATCCGCGCCGGCGAGGTCATGGACCGCGCCGCCAAGATCCCGCCGATCAACGAGGCCGCCTGCGAGAAGATCATGGAGCGCTTCGATCGGCTGCGCCACGCCAACGGCTCGCGCCCGACCGCCCATATGCGCGAGGCGATGCAGACGATCATGCAGGAGGACGCCGCCGTCTTCCGTACGCAGGAATCGCTGGAACAGGGCTGCGAGCGCATGACGGCGCTCTGGAAGGAGATGCCGGACATCAAGGTCACCGACCGCTCGATGATCTGGAACTCCGACCTCGTCGAAACGCTCGAATACGAAAACCTGATGGCGAACGCGCTCGCCACCGTCATCGGCGCCGAAGCCCGCAAGGAAAGCCGCGGCGCCCATGCGCGCGAGGACTACAAGGACGGTCCCTTCGACGGTCGAAACGACGAGGAATGGCGCGTCCACACGCTGGCATGGGTTGCCGACGACGGCGACGTGAAGCTTGATTACCGGCCCGTGCATACCGACCTTCTGGCGGAAGGCATCGACCCGAAGAAGATCGAGCCGAAGGCGCGGGTGTACTGACAAGGGAAGGGGCGAGGAGAACGACAATGGGCGAACTCAGGATAGAACTGGACGACACCGAACTCGTTCGGACACTCGAGGATCTCGCTTCGCATCACGGGCAAACGGTCGAAGCGGAATTACGATCACTGATCGAGAACGCGGCCGCCGAACATCGCAAACGGGCAGAACGCGTTCGCCGCGCGCGTGAGATCAGCGCCATGACGCCGAAGGACATCGAGCAATCGGACTCGGTCGAGACCATCCGCCAGATGCGCGAAGAGCGGGATCGTCAACTTGGTCGTTGATGCCTCCGTGGCCGTCAAGTGGTTCGTCGAGGAAGACAATCACGAGACGGCGAAGGCGCTCATCTATGACGTCGATGCCTGGATTGCGCCGGAGTTTCTCATGGTCGAGATCGGGAATGTCATGCGGACCCGGATGCGGGCCGGACTGACCGAGATGCGGCAGGCGCGGGATGGCATGGCTTTCGTGAACGAAACGGTCGATCGCTTCGTCGCGGACGGCGAACTCGTCCGAGCCGCCTTCGAGATCGCGATCGATCTCGATCATTCGTTGTACGACTGTCTCTACGTCGCCTGTGCAAGGCGAGAGAACACGCAGATGATAACCGCCGATCGACGCCTGATCGCGAAAGCGGCCGGCAGCCCCTATGCGGGCGACGTCCGGGCGCTGGCGGCCTGACTGGAGCAGATGGAAGATGGTTGAACTCGCACTGCCGAAGAATTCCCGCATGTCGGAGGGCAAGGTCTGGCCGCGGCCGGACGGCGCCAACGACCTGAAGGAGTTCCGCGTCTATCGCTGGAGCCCCGACGACGACAAGGGGCCGACGATCGACACCTTCTTCGTCGATCGCGGCGATTGCGGACCGATGGTCCTCGACGGGCTCCTGTGGATCAAGAACCGGGTCGACCCGACGCTGACGCTGCGCCGTTCATGCCGGGAGGGCGTTTGCGGCTCCTGCGCGATGAACATCGACGGCACGAACTCGCTCGCCTGCACGACCGGCATGGACGAGGTCGACGGCGCAGTGAAGATCTATCCCCTGCCCCATCTTCCGGTGGTGAAGGACCTCGTGCCGGACCTGACGACGTTCTACGCCCAGCACCGCTCGATCGAGCCGTGGCTGAAGACCGTCTCGCCGACGCCGGCGACGGAGTGGCGGCAGACCCACGACGACCGCGCCAAGCTCGACGGGCTATACGAGTGCATCCTGTGCGCCTGCTGCTCGGCGTCCTGCCCGAGCTACTGGTGGAACGGCGAGCGCTATCTCGGACCCGCCGTGCTCCTGCAGGCCTATCGCTGGATCATCGACAGCCGCGACGAGGCGACCGGCGACCGGCTGGACGACCTGGAAGATCCCTTCCGGCTCTATCGCTGCCACACCATCATGAACTGCGCGCAGACCTGCCCGAAGGGTCTGAACCCGGCGAAGGCGATCGCGGAAATCAAGAAGATGATGGTCGAACGGCGCGTGTAACTTCACGGTGCCCGAAGAAAGTGCCAGCGAGCCGGCAATACGCGGACTGAACCACGTCACGCTGGCGGTCGCCGATCTGACACGGTCGCTCGCCTTCTACCGCGACCTTCTGGGCATGCGTCTTCGTGCCTTATGGGACGACGGAGCGTATCTCGAAGCCGGTTCGCTGTGGCTCTGCCTATCGTATGATGCAGCGGCCGGGCCGCGCGCCGACTACACGCACATCGCGTTCGATGTGAGCGAGGCGGATCTCGCAGCGTTTGCCGAGCGCGCCAAAGACGCAAAGCGCGCCGTTCGTATCTGGAAGGACAATCGGTCCGAGGGCGCGTCGCTCTACCTGCTGGACCCGGACGGCCACAAGCTCGAACTGCATGTCGGCTTGCTGGAGAGCCGGCTGAGCCACTACCGGAACCATCCGAGCCCCGGACGCCGGATCTTCGATTGAGGGGCCGTAAGGCTCGCACTTCGGCGCACGATCCGGGCCGATCGTGTAGACCGGCCCGTTCTTTTCGCCGGTTCGTTCAGCCGAGCTTGGAATCCAGCGTGATCTCGATCGCGCCGAGAGCCTTGGAAACGGGGCAGCCTTCCTTGGCCTCGGTAACGATCTTCTGGAAATCGTCCTGCGAAATGCCCGGCACGTTGGCCGTCAGTTCGAGTGCGCTTTTCGGAATTTCGAAACCGCCGCCCGAAGCTTCCTGAACGCTGACCACGGCCTTCGCCTCCAGCCGCTCGGCGGGGGTGCCGTTTTCTGCCAGCATGTGCGAAAGCTGCATGGCGAAGCAGCCGGCATGCGCGGCCGCAAGCAGCTCTTCCGGGTTCGTGCCGGCGGTGCCGGACTCGTCCTCGAAGCGTGCCCTGAACGAATAGGGGGCGCTCTTCAGCGCGCCGCTCTGCGTGTCGAGCGTGCCCTTGCCGTCTGCGAGCGCACCCTGCCAGATCGCGGTAGCTTGCCTCTTCATGGAAGTTTCTCTCCTTTCGGGAATGCGTAATTGCAGCGTTGCGAAACTTAGGGCAACCGCGCACCGTGTAAAGCGAGAAGCCCGACATGGCCGGCGGCCCGCGCCGTCATCACGTGCTCGTGTCGCGCACGCGCGTTGAAACATCCGCCGATACCGATATCTCGTTCGTCAAATCAGGAGGTAACGCCATGACCCGTCTTTTCCTCGCACTCGCATTCGCGCTGGCAAGCGTGTGCACCCTGCCCGTCGCGGCGAACGCGGCGAGCGGCACCGCCATCTTCGCCGGCGGATGCTTCTGGTGCGTGGAGTCGGATTTCGACAAGGTGCCCGGCGTGACGTCCACGGTCTCGGGCTATATCGGCGGATCGATCCAGGATCCGACCTATCGCAACCATCCGGGCTTTCGCGAGGCGGAGAAGATCACCTTCGACCCGTCCAAGGTGTCCTACAAGCACCTCCTCGACGTCTATTGGCATTCGGTCGACCCGACCGATTCCGGCGGCCAGTTCTGCGACCGCGGCCACAGCTACACGACCGCGATCTATGCGACGACGGACGAGGAACTGAAGGAAGCCAAGGCGTCGAAGCAGCAGGCGCAGAAGGAACTCGGCAAGCCGATCGTCACGGAGGTGAAGAAGGCGCCGAAGTTCTGGAAGGCCGAGGACTATCACCAGGACTACTACCGCAAGAACCCCGAGCGCTACGAATATTATCGCAGTGCCTGCGGGCGCAATCGCGCCGTCGAGGCCGTATGGGGCAGTTCGGCCTATACGGGCATCGCCGGCCACTGAAGCGCTTCCGGATACGTCGAGCGCGACGCTTAGATGTGGAGCCTCAACAGGTTGTCCTGATCGAGACCGAGGCGGCTGATGGGCACGGTGTCGTTTATCCCGCCATGGGGACGGTGCCA
>NZ_VHLH01000025.1 GCF_006516965.1 Pararhizobium mangrovi
TCATCCGGTCCCTCCCTGGACTCTGAAGTCTCACAACCTCAGCATCCCCGGTCCGGACCGGATGGACAACCTAATGAAAGCTCACATCTAGGCACTTGGCCTCCCCCGAAACCGGCAGCGGCTGGGACCTCGCAAGGCTGACGCAAGATTGTCCGGCTAGCTTCTGCCCATAGCGACGGGAGCACCGGCATGCAGCCGATCCATCTTTTCAATCTCGCAGCGAAGCAGGCGCACTGGCTTTCCGTGCGCCAGGACGTCGTGGCCGGCAACGTGGCGAACACCGATACGCCCGGCTACGAGGCGCGCGAGGTCGAGCCCTTCTCGCAGGTGCTTGAGCGCGCGAACGTCTCCGATCGCATGGCCGCGGACGATCCCCGCCACTTCGTCGACGACACGATGCGAAACGACGTCGCCGTCGCGCCGGATCAGGCGAACGTGGCGATCAAGCCTTCGGGCAACTCCGTCAGCCTTTCGCACGAACTGATGGAATCGACCGATATCCGCCGCTCCTTCGAGCTCAACACCTCCATCGTGAAATCCTTTCACCAGATGATGATGATGGCGGTGAAGTCATGAGCGATGCCCTCAACGCCGCGATGAAAGTGGCCGCATCCGGCCTCGACGCCCAATCGACGCGCCTTCGCGTCGTCTCGGAGAACATGGCGAACGCCCAGTCCACGGGTTCGACGCCGGGCTCCGACCCCTACCGGCGCAAGGTCGTCGACTTCTCCTCCGTGCTCGACCGCGCGACGGGCGTCTCGGAAGTGAAGATCGACCGGGTCGACACCGATCCGAGCGATTTCACGAGCGAGTACGATCCCGGCAACCCGGCCGCCGACGACAAGGGCATGGTCAAGATGCCGAACGTCAACATGATCTCGGAAATGGCCGACATGCGCGAGGCCAACCGCTCCTACGAGGCGAACCTGCAGACCATCAAGCAGGCACGCGACCTCATTTCCATGACCATCGGACTGTTGAGGTCGTAACCGCCATGATGCCCGGTCTTCAAAGCGTCTCGTCCCTTTCGCTCACGCGCGGCCTCGGCGGCGCGGCGCTCGACGGTGCGCAATCGAGCGAGACCGCGACGGCCGAAAGTGCCGGCGGAACGGGCGGCGCTACCGGCACGAGCTTCGCCGACACGCTGAACTCCATGGCCTCCGACACGCTCGACAGTCTTCGCAATGCCGAGACCATGTCCGTTCAGGGCATCCAGGGCAAGGCCGACACGCGCCAGGTCGTCGACGCCGTCATGTCCGCGCAGCAGTCGCTCCAGACGGCCCTGGCGATCCGCGACAAGATCGTCACCGCCTATCTCGATGTTTCCCGCATGTCGATCTGAGGAAAACCGCCATGAAAGCGCTTGCCATCGCGGCAACGGGCATGAACGCCCAGCAGACCAATCTCGACGTCATCGCCAACAACATCGCCAACATCAACACGACCGGCTTCAAACGTTCGCGCGCGGAGTTCTCGGACCTGCTCTACCAGACCGAACGCAGTGCCGGCGTCCCGAACGCCGCCGATCAGGCGATCGTGCCGGAAGGCGTCAATGTCGGCCTCGGCGTGCGCACCGTCGCCGTGCGCAACCTGCACATCCAGGGTTCGCTGACGCAGACGGGCAACGATCTCGACATGGCGCTCGTCGGGCGCGGATGGTTCCAGGTGCAGGACGCGCAGGGCAATACGCTCTATACGCGCGCCGGCGCCTTCAACACCAACGCCACCGGCCAGCTCGTGACGGCGGACGGCTACACCGTCCAGCCGCCGATCACCGTGCCGGCGAACACGACCGACGTCAGTGTCTCGCGCGACGGCAACGTCTACGCCAAGGACGGCACCGGCACGATGAACAACATCGGCCAGATTACCATCGCCAACTTCGCCAACGAGGCGGGCCTCGATCCGCAGGGCGACAACCTCTTCAAGCAGACCGAGGCTTCCGGCGCGCCGACGGTCGGCGCCCCCGACGATCCGGGATACGCCCATATCCAGCAGGGCTATCTGGAATCCTCGAACGTCGATCCGGTGAAGGAGATCACCGATCTCATCTCCGCGCAGCGCGCCTACGAGATGAACTCGAAGGTCATCAAGGCGGCCGACGAAATGTCCTCCACCATCTCGCGCAGCCTCGGCTAGGTTTTTCATGGGTGCCTCGACCACGACCGTTGCGGATATCAAGCGCTTCTCCCTTCGCGTGTCCGTCGAGCTCGCGCTCGCTGCGGGACTGACGTTCGTGCCGGCGTCCGCTTTCGCCGGCGCGCCGACGGCGGTGGTGCCGCAATCGGTCATCTACCCCGGGCAGGAGATCGCGACCCATGCGCTGAAGGAAGTGACGGTCACGAACCCGAACATTCGCGACGACTACGTGCACACGGCAGCCGAGCTTCAGGGCAAGGTCGCGACCCGCACGCTGCTTCCCGGCCGGGTCATCCCGGCCGCTTCCGTGCGCGAGCCCTACGCGGTGAAGCGCGGCAGCAAGGTGCGCATCGTGTTCGCCACCGACGGGCTGACGATCTCCGCACCCGGCATGCCCCTTGCCAACGCCACGGTCGGCGACTTCATCCGCGTGCGCAACGTCGACACCGGCGTGACCGTCTCCGGCACCGTGACGGCGGACGACACCGTCGAGGTCGCCGCGCGATGAGACGGCTCCGCGCCATCGCCGCCGGCCTTTTCGCCGCCCTCGTCGCGTTCGCTCCTGGGCACGCGACGGCCGGCTCGCGCATCAAGGACATCGCCTCGCTGCAGGCCGCGCGCGACAACCAGCTCATCGGCTACGGCCTCGTCGTCGGGCTCCAGGGCACCGGCGACAGCCTGCGCAACTCGCCCTTCACCGGCCAGTCGCTGCAGGCCATGCTCGAGAATCTCGGCGTGGCGACACGTGCCCAGGCGGTGCGCTCGAAGAACATCGCCGCCGTCATGGTCACAGCGACGCTGCCGCCGTTCGCAAGCGGCGGCTCGCGCATCGACGTCGAGGTCGCCTCGCTCGGCGACGCGACGTCGCTTCGCGGCGGCCAGCTGGTCATGACGTCGCTAAGCGCCGCCGACGGCGAAATCTACGCCGTGGCGCAAGGGTCGCTCGTCGTCTCCGGTTTCAACGCGCAGGGCCAGGGCGCGACGCTCAACCAGGGCACGACGACCGCCGGCCGCGTGCCCGAAGGCGCGATCGTCGAGCGCGAACTTCCGAAGGATCTGGAGTCCGACGGCCAGCTCGTCCTGCAGCTCCACAATCCCGATTTCACCACCGCCGTGCGCGTCGCAGACCGCATCAACGCTTTCGCCCGCCAGCGCTACGGTACGCCGCTCGCCCGGGCGAAGAACTCGACGGTCGTCACCGTTCGCCCCCCGCACGGCAGCCATCTGACGCGGCTGATGGCCAATATCGAGGACCTGACCGTCGACACCGAGACGCCGGCCAAGGTCGTCGTCAACGAGCGTACGGGCACGATCGTCATCGGCGCCAACGTGCAGATCTCGAAAGTCGCCGTGAGCTACGGCACGCTGACGGTGCAGGTTCAGGAAAACCCGCAGGTCTCGCAGCCGGCGCCCTTTTCCGACGGCGCGACCGTCGTTACGCCGCAGACCGACATCGCCGCGCAGACCGAAGGCGGCAGGGTGGCGATCATGCAGGGGCCCGATCTTCGCACCCTCGTCGCCGGTCTCAACCGCATCGGCGTCAAGCCCGACGGCATCATCGCCATCCTGCAGGCGATCAAGTCGGCCGGCGCCCTCCATGCCAAGCTGGTGGTCCAATGAGCCTGATACAGCGCATCACCCTCGTCAGCGCCATTGCCGGCGTCGGTTTCGCGACGCTCGGCTTCGCCGCGCCTGCGAATGCCGCCGACGATGCCGCGAAGGCACCATCGGCCACGACCGCGACCGAGGTCGAGCGCTACTGCTCCAACATCGCCGAGCCGGCGCGCGAGGAGCGCTATCGCCGCCAGAAGAAGGCGCTCGACGACCTGCGCGCGGCCATCGACACGCGCATGACGGCGCTCGAAAAGCGCAAGGGCGAGTACGAGGACTGGCTGAAGCGCCGCGACGACTTCGTGAAGTCCGCCCGCCAGCGGCTCGTCGATATCTATACCAACATGGATGCCGACGCGGCGGCCGACCAGCTTTCCCTCATCGATCCGAGCGTCGCAGCCGCCATCCTGATGAAGCTGAAATCCGACCGGGCCGGCGCCATCCTCAACGAGATGAAGGCGGAAAAGGCAGCACGCCTCGCCGCGATCATCGCCAGCGCCGGCGATCCGAAGACTTCGGGAAGCGCCTCGTGACCGCTCGTCTCTCCATGATCCGTGCCCCCTGGTGCCGCATGGCCTTCGCCTGCCTCGCCCTGCCGCTTGCCGGCTGCGCGAGCGACATCGGCCGCGCGCCGGCCATGAGCCCGATCGGCAGCGGGCTGGAATTCGGGCAGACGCCGCAAATGGCCGCCTATCCCGAGCGCACGGCCAAGAGCCCGCGCACCTTTTCCCTGTGGCAGGATCGCCAGAGCGCGCTCTTCAAGGATGCCCGCGCCATGGATGTCGGCGACATCCTGACCGTCAACATCGCCATCAACGACTTCGCCTCCTTCGACAACGAGACCGAACGCAGCCGCAAGAACGACAGCGGCTTCAATTTCGGCGGCAGCTACGACGTCTCCGGCGCGGCCGACAGCGCCAAGGGCAACCTGACCTACGGCTCCAACACCTCGACCGACGGCGACGGCTCGATCAAGCGATCCGAACAGCTGAACCTGCAGGTGGCGGCCGTCGTCACCGGCAAGCTCGGCAACGGCAACCTGATCATCTCCGGCTCGCAGGAGGTGCGCGTCAACCACGAGCTCAGGATCCTCAACATCGCCGGTATCGTGCGCCCGCGCGACGTCTCCGCCTACAACACGATCTCCTACGAGAAGATCGCCGAAGCGCGTATTTCCTACGGCGGGCGCGGCAGGCTGAGCGAGATCCAGAACCCGCCCGTCGGCCAGCAGGTCGTCGACAGATATGCGCCGTTCTGATCGCGCGCCGGGAGATCGATGACCATGGCAGGCAAGAAGGCCGAAAAATCCGAAGGCAAGGGCGGCAAGGGTTCGCTCGTCGTGACGCTCGCCGCCGTCGGCGGGCTGTCGCTGCTTGCCGTCGCCGGCGGCTTCGTGCTCGGCGGCATGCTCGCGCCGGAGGACGCGACCGCGAAGACCGCACCGGCAGCCGCCCATGGCGAGAAGGCGGAAGGCCACGGCAAGGAGGAAGCCGAGGGCGACCAGGCCTTGAGCGAAGCGAACGCGCACCTCGTCGCGCTTGATCCGATGACCACCAATCTCGCCTATCCCGCCGACACCTGGGTGCGGCTTGCCGTATCGCTCGTCTTCAAGGGCGAGCCGGACACCGCCGAAGCCGAGGCGATCCACAACGACCTGATGGCCTACATGCGCACCGTGTCGCTGCAGCAGATCTCCGGTCCGCGCGGTTTCGAGAACCTGCGCAACGCGCTCGGCGAGCGGGCGAAGCTGCGCTCGAAGGGCAAGGTGGACGACGTCCTCGTCCGGACCTTCGTCATCCAATGAAGCGCTTCCTCCTCGTCCTTGCTGCCCTCTTCGCCACGACGGCCGTCGCCGGTGCGCAGACCTTTCCCTCGAACCTCTTCGACGGGCCGATCGACGGTTCGGCGGCGAGCTTCATCATCCGCACCTTCGGCGTCATCACCGTGCTCTCGCTGGCGCCGGGCATCCTCGTCATGGTCACGAGTTTCCCGCGCTTCATCATCGCGTTCTCGATCCTGCGGTCGGGCATGGGCCTGCAGACGACGCCGGCGAACCTCATCCTCATCTCGCTGGCGCTCTTCATGACCTTCTACGTCATGACGCCGACCTTCGACAAAGCGTGGAACGACGGCGTCCAGCCGCTTCTCAACAACCAGATCACCGAGGAACAGGCTGCGACCCGCATCGCCGATCCGTTCCGCACCTTCATGGCCGCGAACGTGCGAGACGAGGATCTGTCGCTCTTCGTCGATCTCGCCCGCGAGCGGGGCCAGTCCGTCGGCACGCCGCAGAACATCGACCTTCGCGTGCTCATCCCCGCCTTCATGATCTCCGAACTCAGACGCGGCTTCGAGATCGGCTTCCTCGTCGTCCTTCCCTTCCTCGTCATCGACCTCGTCGTTGCCACGCTGACGATGTCGATGGGCATGATGATGCTGCCGCCGACGACGATCGCGCTTCCCTTCAAGATCCTCTTCTTCGTGATGATCGACGGCTGGAACCTGCTCGTCGGCTCGATGGTGCGCTCGTTCAGCTGAACGCGGGGCCGGCTTAACCCCGCGGTAACCATGTCGCATTCCGGCGTTCCCCGCCCTTAAGGAAATTGAAACGCCCGCGGTGCGAATGTGCCCGCAACATTGGGGGATCGGACCGCTGGGGATGAACACGGTTCGAACGGCATGATGCCTTCTTTTCCCATCGCCGGTAAGTTTTCAGAGTCCGGCATGTCCCTTTGAACCCGGTCACCGACAAGGGGTCGCCTCATGGGTACGAGCATTCTCACCAACACGCAGTCCATGGCCGCGCTGCAGACGCTGCGCTCGATCAACGAAAGCCTGGACACCACGCAGAGCCGCATCTCCACCGGCAAGAAGGTCAACTCGGCCTCCGACAACGCCGCCTACTGGTCCATCGCCACCACGATGAAGTCCGACAACCAGTCGCTGTCGGCCGTCTCCGACGCACTCGGCCTCGGCGCCTCGACCGTCGATGTCGGCTACACGGCACTGAACTCGACGATCGACTCGCTGAACGACATCAAGTCGCGCCTCGTGACCGCCAAGCAGCCGGGTGTCGATAAGTCCAAGATCCAGTCCGAACTGGATAGCCTTACGAGCACCATCAAGAGCACGTCCGAGTCCGCGAGCTTCTCTGGCTCGAACCTGCTGTCGATCGACTCCACGGACGGCGATACAAAGCAGAGTATCGTCTCCTCGCTTTCGCGCACGAACGGAGAGATTTCGCTCGATACGATCGATATCGACACGAAGGACACCGCGCTTTTCGATGCGAACGAAAACGCATCTGGCTTGCTGCAGAAGGGCAAGGACGTCGCGAATGTGTCGAATCTGGGGATCGCAATAAAGACAGGCAACGGTTCGGATGCAGATAGGGATGCTGATCCGGCCGTTGATGCGATGGGCGCCAGTATCTCTTTCGACGCGTCCGGTATCGCAGGAAACGGAAATAGCGTAACCCTTTCCGGGAAGGACACCATCGAGTTCGATCTTTCCGTGAACGGCAGCACGAAGACGGTTAAGATCGATGCAGCCACGGTCAACGCAGCCCTCGGCAACGATGCCAACGGCACGATTGATTCGAAGGACGACATCAAAAGCGTTCTCGCCCAGGCGATCGGCGACGCCGGCTTCACCGTTGGTGATGGAAGTAGCAACGATGTTAAACTCGAGATCAGTTCTGACAATGTAAACATCACGACGAACGCGACAGGTGCTAAGACATCGATCAAATCCACTGCTGCGACTTCGAGCAGCAACGGCCAGTTCCTGACCGCGGGCTTGGACGACATCAATGTCACCAATGCCAGCGGCGACGACATCGACAACTACATCCACGACGTTGACACCATGATCCAAAGCGTCACCTCGGCCGCATCGAGCCTCGGCTCCACCAAGACGCAGATCGACAATCAGGGCGATTTCGTCTCCAACCTGATGGACTCGATCGACACCGGTGTCGGCCGTCTCGTCGACGCCAACATGAACCAGGAGTCGACCAAGCTGAAGGCGCTGCAGACGCAGCAGCAGCTTGGCATCCAGGCGCTTTCGATCGCCAACTCCTCCTCGCAGCAGATCCTTTCGCTCTTCCGCTAAGGGTCTCGCTCCCGACCGGACGGACGGTTTCGGCCGCCCCGTCCGGATCGCTCCTTGAAGCCGCGTCCTTCCTGATCGGAGGGCGCGGCTTTCCGCATTCCGCTCCCCGTCACCCTCGCGCAAGGCTGGCTGTCTAGCTTGCCGGCCATGATCGGCCCGATCCTCGTTCCGCAAGGACCCGCGCGCAATCCGATGACGCTCGACCCCGACCTTACCCGCCGCACGACGACGCCGGCCGTTTCGACGGGCGGCGCAGGGGCGGTCGCATGAGCGCCGCGCTCGCCCGTCATCTTCAGGACTTTTCGGCACCGGTGCGGCCAGTGGCGCGCGCCAGTGCCGCGGGCGACCCGGCACCGACGCCAGCGCCCGTCGACATCGAAGCGGAGCGGACAGCGGCCTACGAGGAGGGCTACCGCGCGGCCGAAGCGGCACTCGCCGGGGAACATGAAGCGGCGCTCGCGACCCTGAGGAACGAACATTCCGAGGCGCTGGCAGCCGCGCATGCGGACCATGCCGAGGCGGCCGGCGCCGCCCTTGCGGCCGGCCTCGAACGCATGCGAGGCGAAGTTTCACGCGCGATCGGCGCCGAGGCAGCCCGCATCGTGGCGCCCTTCGTCGACGAGGCGATCGCCGGCCGGCTTGCCGAGACTTTCGCGGAGACGATCCGCGAGGCGCTTGCCGGCGACGGGGCGCCAACGGTCTCGATCAGCGGGCCGGCATGGTTCTTCGCACGCGTCGCCGCGCTTCCCGCGCTTGCCGAAATCGCGCTCGCCCACGTGGAAAGCGAAACGCACGACCTTCATGCGGAGATCGACGGCAGCGTGCTCGCGACGCGGCTCGAGCCGCTACGCGCCGCGCTTGCGGAGGTGACGCCGTGAGCGACGACGAGCATCAGGAAATCATCATCGTCAAGCGCGTCGCGCCCGAAGAGGACGGCCACCACGGCGGCGTCTGGAAGATCGCCTATGCCGACTTCATGACGGCGATGATGGCCTTCTTCCTGATCATGTGGCTCGTCAACGCCGCGAACGACCAGACGAAACAGGCCGTCGCCAGCTATTTCAACCCGATCAAGCTGACCGACCGGCGCCCCGTCGCGCGCAGCATCCACGACGAGACGTCGGCCTCTGAGGCCGGTTCGGCAACCAAAGCCGGCCGGGACGAAAAGGCGGGCGCGGGCAAGCAGGAACACGCCTCCGACGCTGCGAAGACCGGCGACGGCGAGAAGGAGTTCTTCGACGACCCCTACGCCGTGCTCGCCGAAATTGCCGACCAGACCGGCGACAAGGCCAACATCTCGCAAGCCGGCGAAGGCGGAGCGAGCGATTCCGGCGCGGCCACCGGCGCTTCCGGCGGGACGGCCTATCGCGACCCGTTCGATCCGGCGTACTGGGTGCAGCAGGTCGCATCGAAGCCCGAAAAGCCGGCGGCGGAAACCGACGTCGCGCCCGATCGGCCCGAGAAGAAGACGGGGGAGACGTCGAAGGCCAGGCCGGCCGACGAGGACGGAAAGGCTGGTGAAACCGGACCCGTCGCCACCGACACGAAATCGCCTGCGAGCGGAAAGGGCGCCGCCAAGGAAAGTGCCGCGATCGAGGCGAAAGCCCTGCAGGAACAGATCGAGGCCGCGACCGGCGGCCTCGCCGGCACGCTTGCCGAAGGCATCAGCGTGAAGCCGTCCGAGGGCGGTCTCCTCGTCAGCATCACCGATCACGTCGAAGACGGCATGTTCAACGTTGGTTCGGCGGTGCCGCGCCACGACATGGTGGTGGCGATGCAGAAGATCGGCAGCGTGCTCGCAAAGCGCAAGGGCGCCGTCGTCATCCGCGGCTTCACCGACGCGCGGCCCTACCACGGTACGGATCGCGACAATTGGCGCCTTTCCACCAAGCGCGCCGAAAGCGCCTATTACATGCTGGTGCGTGGCGGGCTGGAGAAGAAGCGCGTCGAGCAGATCTCGGGCTTTGCCGACAGGCGGCCGCTCCTGCCGGACCAGCCGCTCGCCGCCGCCAACCGGCGCATCGAGATCCTGATTGCCACCGGCGGGGACAAGTCGTGACGCGCGTGCGCCGCGCGCTCGCCGTCGTCGCGGCCCTCGTCGCCCTTGCCGGTGCCGCGCATGCCGAAGCGACGGTCTCGCCGGGCGACACGGATGGGTTGCCGCTCTTCAAGGTCGTCGATACGCTCGAATACGTGCAGGATCGCATCGTCCATGGCGACCAGGGGGCGCAGGCGATGCAATCCTACCTCCTGAAGCGCATCGACAAGCGCCTGCAATCGGCCGACGAGACGCTCTTCACCGATCCGCGCAACGTCGACGCAGTCCTCGTCTACGCGATGAGCGGCGGCAACCCCAAGACCCTGGCCGAGCTCGCGGGCCACGACACGCAGGGCTATTTCGACCATCAGCTCGTGCGCGGGCTGAACGCCTATTTCACCGGCCGTCCGGTGGCGGCACGGCAGATCCTCGCGCCGATCGAACCGGATCTGCGCAACAGCGCCATCGGCCCCTATCTCACGCTCGTGGTCGCCAATGCGAGCGCGCCGCAGGAGCCGAAGACGGCACTGGAACTCTACGACTGGGTGCGGCTCCTGGCGCCGGGCTCGATCCTCGAGGAATCAGCTCTGCGCCGTTCCCTCGCGCTCGCCGACCGGCTCGGCGATGTCGATCGCGGGCTCGCCTTCGCCCACGACTACGCGACGCGCTTCCTGCATTCACCCTATGCCGGCCAGTTCGCTGACCTCTTCGTGCAGCTCGTCATCGACCACACCGACGCGATCGACGAACAGGACGTCTCCTCCGTGCTCGCGCCGATGGATTTGCGCCGGCAGAGCGGGCTCTATCTGCGGGTCGCCCGGGCGGCGGCCATCGCCGGCCGGTTCGAACTCGCAGCGGCGTCGGCCCGGCGCGCCGAAGCGCTCTCGAAGAACGATGGTGCCATGGCGAGCATGGCGACCTTCTACGGCGGCATCGCGGGTCTCGCGAACGGTTCGGTCTCGCGCGCACTCACCGCGGTCGCGACGCCCGACGACAAGACCCTTTCCGAACGCGACCAGGCGCTTCGCGCCGCGGCCGAAGCGATCGGCAGGGCGATCACCCGGCAACCGCAGCCGCTTGCCGACGACGGCGCGCAGGCTGCCGCGCCGCCGGCGAAGCCTTCGAAGGGCTCGTCGGCGCAGAGCGCTTTCGTCACGGCCGGCCAAGAAAAGATCGCCGCTATCGATGCCCTCCTGCAGGAGAAGACGCCGTGAGCCCATCGATCGCCCCGAACCGCCTGCCCGTCGCACTGTCGGCAAAGGGCACCGCCGCGAACGCGAACCAGCGTGGCCGGGGGGAAGACGGCTCCGCGTTCTCCGAGGTCGTCGACCGGAAGGCCGCTCCGACGGATGGCGAAACGGCACCCGTTCGCGCCGGGGCCAACGCCGATCCGGACAAGACGAGCGACCGGAACGCGGTGAAGACCGAAGGAGAGCGTGCCGAAACGCAAACGGGTTCCGATGAGCACAGCCGAGACGGCATTGCGAAGAAGGACGGCGATCGAGACCGAACAGGAGTCGACGCCCGAAAACGCGATGCCGAGAGCGATGCACCGAAGAAGTCTTCGGCGCGGCAGGGCGACAATGCGGCCCGTTCCGCCGGGAACCGCACAGGGCAAGGCGTAAAGGCCGAAGGCGGGAGCGAGCCCGATCAGGCTTCGGCGTCGACGGACGAGAGTGCGGCGCACCCGGTCGAGGACGAAGCAGGAGAGAAAGCGGTGCTTCCGCACGCTTCAAGCGAGGCCGCTTCCGTGCCTTCGAAGGACGGGAAGGGTCGTACGCGCGTGGACGAGATGACGGACGGGGTCGAACACCAGACTGATCCAGAAACGAAAGACACGCCTGTTGCCGACATCGCCGCGAAGGACGAAGGCAAGAGCGCGGACACCGCTTCGCGTCACGATCCCAAGAAGCGAAAGCGCAAGGACGACGACGCGGTTGCCCCCGCCGTCGTGCCCGTACCGAAAGAAGCCGCAGCAAAGGCCCGTGCCCCTTCGGACAGGACCGACGCCACGGATCGCAGCGGCGGCGCGAACGCGAGAGCGAACGCACCCGTGTCGGCCGACCGGCAGGGCAGCGCGGCAACCGGCAAGCCCGCGGGCGAGGCTTCCGCGCACCCGACCCGCGACAAGGGCACAGGCGACACCGCAAAGGCCGCGTTAAACGCCGGTTCCGGCGGCGGCGGAAACCATGCGGTGCGCGTCGTCGCCGCGCGCAGCGTCGGCTCCGCCCTTGCCGACCTTCGCACCATGCTTTCGCATGCGCTTACTTCGCGCGGCGACACAGACGCCCGGCCGGCCGAGCCGGTGAAGGCGACCGTCAGGAAGCAGGCTGCGTCGTCGGCGGAAACGCCGGCGGCACGCAATGCCTCCGACAAGGGCGGCGACAAGCAGGTCGTCGACCATGCCATCCGCCTCGACGACGACGCGGAAACCAAACCGTCGAAGAGCACGGCGGCGAAGGAAACGACCATGCCGGCGCCCGTCGCTTCCGCCGGCATGGCGGCAGCGCGCGGCGGCAATCCCGCTAGCCAGGTGGGTAACGCACTGGTCGAGCGGGCGGACTGGTCGCAGGCGCTCGCCAGAGGCACCGCGGGGACCGGCGCGACGGGGGGCGCCAATGCCGGCGCGAAGGTCAGCAGCCTGACGCTGCAGCTCAATCCCGGCTCGCTCGGCGCCGTCACGGCTCACCTCCAGGCAAACGGCGACCAGCTCGTCATCCATCTGCAGGTGCAAACCGCCGAGGCGCTTCGTCAGCTTTCCAGCGGCAACGACGCCATCATCGACAAGCTCAAGGGGCACGGTTATGCCGTCGAGAAGATCACCGTGCAGCACGTGGCAAGCGATCCGTCCGCAGCGGCGGCTACGACCGGCGGGCAACCCGGCACGAACCAGAACGCCGGCGCGGGACAGCAACCGGGTTCCGGCCAGAACGGTGGACAGAACGGCGGGCAGCACACCGGACAGAATGCCGGTCACGGCCAGAACGGCGCCCATGGCGGCCATGGCGGCCAGCAGCACGCCGGCGGCGGTTCCGGCCGGCGGGGCAATGCCGGCAACGGGTTCGAGCGGGTCGTCGCTCCCGGCGAGCCGGCAGTTTCGCGCGAAGACGAGCCTTCTCGCCGCAACCCTTCTGGCGGCGTCTATCTCTAGCGCCGCGGCGGCCACCATCGCCGCTGCACCGGCCGGGGCGTGCGAACGCCAGATCCTGGCGGCGGCGCAGCGCTATTCGGTGCCGGCCGGCATCCTTTATTCCGTCGGCCTCGCCGAAACCGGGCACAAGGGTTCGCTCCACCCCTTCGCGCTCAACATCGCCGGCAAGGCCGTCTTCGCCGGTTCGCGCAGCGCCGCGTTGGCCGAGTTCGAAGCCGCGCGCCGTGCCGGCACGAAGCTCATCGACCTCGGCTGCATGCAGATCAACTATCATTACCACCATGAGGCGTTTCCCTCGGTTGCGGCCATGCTCGATCCCGCCCGCAACGTCGACTACGCCGCCCGCTTCCTTGCGAGGCTTCACCGCCAGCACGTGAGCTGGACGATGGCGGTCGCGCGCTATCACGCGGGGCCGAACAACAACCCCGCGCAAAAACAGTATGTCTGCCGCGTGATTCGCAATCTCGTGGCGACCGGCTACGGGCGCTGGACGCCTGCGGCCCGTCGCTTCTGCTCGTAGCAGTGTAACTTCCAACCCATTGACGATAAACGACGATCGCCCGCTGCACGGGAACGTGTAAACGCGGCTTAACGCGCCGTTAACCATTCTCCAAAAAAATGAGGGTCGAAACGGGGTTGGGGACACCGCTTCGATCGAACGCGATCGCAGCGGAACGGGTGCCGGGAATTCGCGACGCGCTCTACAGGCGTGTCGCGGATCCGGCCCTGCCTTCACCCGTCATCGAGGCAACACGACGGTTCGGAGGCTGACCGGCATGATCGTAGTAGTGGACGAGCGCGAACTCGTAACGAAGGGCTATTCCTGCCTGTTCGCCCGTGAAGGCATCTCCGCCACCGGCTTCGAACCGGGCGATTTCGGCGAGTGGGTCGAGACCGCAGCCGACGGCGACATCGATGCGGTCGAGGCCTTCCTTCTCGGCGAAGGGCAACGCACGAGCGACCTGCCGGGCGTCATCCGCGGCCGGTCGGATGCGCCGGTCATCGCCGTCAGCGACACGCCGGCGCTCGAAACGACGCTCGCCCTCTTCGATGCCGGCGTCGACGACGTCGTGCGCAAGCCCGTCCACCCGCGCGAGATCCTCGCACGCGCGGCGGCGATCCGCCGGCGACTGACGGCACTCGCCAACCACACCGACGCCGGGGCGATCCGCGTGTTTTCCGACGGTCGCGACCCGGAGGTCGCCGGCGAGACCTTTGCGCTGCCGCGCCGCGAGCGCCGCATTCTGGAATATCTCGTTTCCAACCAGGGCCGCCGCGTGACGAAGACGCAGATCTTCAACGCGATCTACGGCATCTTCGACGAGGACGTCGAAGAGAACGTCGTCGAGAGCCACATCTCCAAGCTGCGCAAGAAGCTGCGCAAGCGCGTCGGCTACGATCCGATCGATTCCAAGCGCTTCCTTGGCTACACGCTCGATATCGGCTGAAACCGCAGGAAACGAACGCTTCGAAAGGGCCCGCCCGGATGGTGCGGGCCCTTTCGCGTTCTTGCCGGTCTTCAGGGCGACGTTCGGGCCGGTAGCCAGCCTCGCACAAGCTCGACCGCGCATGCTCGCGATCCCAGGCAACATGAGGTCGCGTTATGGGTCTTTACGGAATGATGCGCACGGGCGTGTCGGGCATGAACGCCCAGTCGAACCGGCTCGGCACGGTGTCGGACAACATCGCCAATGCCGATACCACCGGGTACAAGCGCTCCAGCGCCGAATTCAGTTCGATGATACTGCCCGGCACCGAAAGCTCCTACAATTCCGGCGGCGTGAAGACCTCGATCCGCCACGACATTTCCGAGCAGGGCTCCTACACCTACACCTCCTCCAACACCGATCTGGCGATCGACGGCGAGGGCTTCTTCATGGTGGAGAGCCCGAACGGCGAGCAGATGCTGACGCGGGCGGGCTCGTTCTCGCCGGACGCCGACGGCTACCTCGTCAATTCAGCCGGCTACAAGCTTCTGGGCGCGGCATCGGACGCGGACACCACGAACCTTTCGGCGACCAGCCTGACGCCGCTGATAATGAAGTATAACGCCGCCGTGCCGTTCCCCTCCTCGGCCGGCACGCTTTCGCTGAACCTGCCCGCGGGCGCTGCCGACGGCTCCTCCTACCGGACATCGCTCACCGCCTATGACAGCCAGGGCGGAAGCCAGACGCTCGACTTCACCTTCGAGAAGACCGAGGCCGATACCACAGGAACGCAGGCTGCCATTCCGAACCAGTGGAACGTCACCGTCACCAATCGCAGCACCGGCAACGTGCTCGGCACGCGGATGCTCGACTTCGACGACAACGGCGCCCTGGTCGGCGGTGGAGACCTTGCGACCAGCGCCGACGATCTCGGCGGCAGTACGCTTCAGGCTCTTTCGATGAGCTTTGCCGGCACCTCGCAGCTCAAGAGCGACTTTTCGGTCTCGAGCGGCTCGATCGACGGTTCCGGGACGACCGCGGTCTCGAACTACACGATCTCGTCGGACGGCAAGGTTCAGGCGATGCTGGCGAACTCGAAGACCATCGACCTCGGCACGGTCGCGCTCGCCAAGGTGGCGAGCCCGGACAATCTGTCGCCGACCACCGGCGATGCGTTCGCACTCACCAACGAAAGCGGCGATCTGCAGATCCGCACGCCTGAAACGGGCGGCTACGGATCGCTGATCTCCGGTGCGCTCGAAAACTCGAACGTCGACCTCGCGAGCGAGCTCACCAACATGATCTCCTCGCAGCGCAGCTACACGGCCAATTCCAAGGTCTTCCAGACCGGTTCGGACCTGCTGAACGTCCTCGTCAATCTCCAGCGCTGATTTCGCCGAAGGGTCGAGCTTCTCGCCGTGTCGCTTTCTTCCGCCATCAACACCGCGCAGTCGCTGCTATCCAACACGGCGCGGCAGACGTCCGTCGTTTCCGGCAACATTTCCAATGCCGGCAACGAGAACTACGTCCGTCGCAGCGCGGACCTGACGACGACGGCGGGCGGCGGTTCGCGGATCGCATCCGTCAGCCGCTCGCAGGATAGCGCCCTGCTGCGCGAGATGCTTTCCAGCACGTCGGGCTCGAGCGGCCAGGACGCCCTCCTCGACGGGCTGGAAAGCCTCTCGCGCACGCTCGGCGGCAACGACTACGAGAATGCACCCGCGACCCTGATCGCCAACCTGCGCGACGCCCTCCAGACCTATGCAGCCGACCCGAGCGACGTCGCCGCCGCCGGTTCGGCCGTCGCCTCCGCCAAGGACGTGGCGAACGGCATCAACGATGCGGCAAAGGCCGTGCAGACGACCCGGACCGAGACCGATGCGAAGATCGCCTCGGGCGTTTCGGACCTGAACGACCTCCTCTCGCGCTTCCAGACCGTGAACGACCGCATCGTCAGCGGCACCCACGCCGGACGCGACGTCAACGATGCGCTCGACGAGCGCGATACGCTTCTCAAGAACATCTCGCAGTATGTCGGCGTCGACCAAGTGAAGCGTTCGGGCAACGACGTGGCGCTCTACACCAAGGACGGTACGACGCTCTTCGAAACGACCGCGCGCAGCGTCACCTTCGAGCCGAAGAGCGCCTATGACGGCGCAACGACGGGCAACGCCGTGCTCATCGACGGCGAGCCGCTCGCCGCGGGCACCGGCGCCAACACCACGGCGCGCGGTTCGCTCCAGGGCCTTCTCCAGCTTCGCGACGACGTCGCGCCGCAGTTCGGCCGCCAGCTCGATTCGATTGCGAACGGCCTCGTTTCTGCATTCAGCGAGAGCGACGGCAACGGAGGCAACGTTGCGGGCCTCTTCACCGTCTCCGGCGGGTCGAGCGACGCCGCGGCGACGCTTTCGGTCGCCTCGTGGGTCGAGGCGGACCCTTCGAAGCTGCGCGACGGCACGATCTCCTCGACGTCGTCGGCCACCACGGGACCGGGCGACGCGCGCTGGCTGAATTCGCTTGTCGACGCACTGGACACGCCGCAGGCGATCACCGATCCGGCCGGCCTCGATTCCAATTCGAGCGTCCTTTCCTACGCTTCCGATTCCGTCGGCTGGCTGGAACAGATGCGCAGCGACGCCTCCAGCGCATCCGACACCAAGAGCGCGATGACCTCGCGAAGCAGCGACGCGCTATCCAACAAGACCGGCGTCAATCTCGACGAGGAGATGTCCCGGCTGCTCGATCTCGAACAGTCCTATAAGGCGTCCGCCAAGATGATCTCGACGGTGGGCACCATGCTCGATTCACTGATGGCGGCGGTGCGCTAGGCCGATGAAGACGACGACGGTCTCCACCCTGGCGCTCAGAAGCGCCCTTCGCCAGAACCTTGTCTCCGGTCAGTCCTCGCTCGCCGACGCGCAGAAGGAAGCGGCGACCGGGCGCTATGCCGATATCGGCCAGTCGCTCGGCGGCCGGACCTCGCAGTCTGTCAGCCTTGCGAACGGCGTCAGCCGCCTGAACGCGATCATCGATTCCAACAGCATCGTGCAGACGCGGCTGTCGACGGCGCAGAGCGCGCTCGAATCCGTTTCCGACAACACCCAGACCGCCCTCGACGGCCTTCTGACCGTTACCGGCGGGTCCGACGACACGCAGCTTTCGAGCGTCGTCGATCAGGTGCGAAACGCATTCCAGAGTTCCCTCGGCGCGATGAACGCCTCGGTCGCCGGAAACTTTGTCTTTTCGGGAACGCAGAGCGACCAGCCGGCACTCAACGACCGCCTCGGCGATGCGAGCGATGAGATCCGCTCCGCCTACGACGCCGCCTTCCCGCCGGACGGGCCCGAGCCGAGTGCGGACGACGTCGAGGACTTCATCGACAAGACCGTCGCGCCGATGTTCGACGAGACGAACTGGCAGACCTGGTCGAACGCGAGCGACGATCCCGTGCAGACGCGCATCGGGACGAACGAGGTGATCGACACCTCGACGACGGCCAATTCCGAAGGCGTGCGCAAGCTTGCCATGGCCTCGGCACTTTCGACCGCGCTGCTCGGCGACGACGTTCCGGCTTCGACGCGAAGCACCGTCGTTACGAGCGCCAGCGCGACGATGCGCGAGGCCCTTTCCGGCATCGATTCGGATCGCAGCACCCTTGGCGTCGTGCAGTCTCGCGTCACCAAGGCGACGAGCGCGATGAAGGACCAGATCGATACCGTCAACACCCAGATCGACAACCTCGAGGGGGTCGATCCCTACGACGCCGCCACCCGCGTGAACACGCTGATGAACCAGGTCGAGACGTCCTACGCGATTACGGCCCGGATTTCGCAGCTCAGCCTCATGAACTACCTCTAAGAGACGGCCGCCGGCCAAGAAGGGCGCATTATGTACCAGTTTTCCTACGCCGAGATCCAGCAGGACGACGTTTCCGAGGCGAAGGACCGCGAACGACAACTGATCGACCGCTCCATCGAGCTGATGCGCCGTGCGCAGGAGAAGGGCGTGCGCTCGCCGGAGGCGGCCAACGCGCTGTTCTTCGCGCGGCGCATCTGGGTGCGTTTCATCGAGGACCTCGGCTCTTCGGAGAACGAGCTCGACGCCGAACTACGCGCCAACCTCATCTCCGTCGGCATCTGGATCCTCAAGGAGGCGGAGAAGGTGCGCCGTGGCGAGGTCGACGACCTTTCCGGCATCATCGAGATTTCCGAGATCATCCGGGACGGCCTGAAATGACGAGCACCACGCTGCGTATATCGCTGAAACCCGGCGAAAAGATCTTCGTCAACGGCGCCGTGCTGCGGGTGGACCGCAAGACGTCGCTGGAGTTCCTGAACGACGTCACCTTCCTTCTGGAAAGCCACGTGATCCAGCCGGAAGAAGCGACGACGCCATTGCGCCAGCTCTACTTCATCGTGCAGATGATGCTGATCGAGCCGGCCGCCGCCGGCCAGGCCCGGCGAATGTTCGAAAAGTCGGTCGCCCTGCTTCTCGAATGCTTCGAGGACGAGCGCATGCGCAACGAGGTCATGGCGATCGAGCAGATGATCGCCCGCGAGCGCCATTTCGAGGCGCTGAAGGCGATCCGCACGCTTTATCCGCGCGAGGACGAGATCCTCGAAAGACCCGACATCCCGGCCGGCGAGCTGGCCCACATGCAAAGGGAGTTCGCATCATGGCAGTAAGTGCAGCGGCCGGCGTCGCCCAGACGCAGACCCAGACGAGCGCGGACGCGAACAAGTCCGACCAGGCTTCGAGCGCGCTCAACGTCGACTACAACACCTTTCTCAAGCTGCTCATCGCCCAGATGAACAACCAGGATCCGACCGATCCGATGGACGCGACCCAGCAGGTCCAGCAGCTTGCGACCTTCTCCCAGGTCGAGCAGACGATCCAGACCAACAAGCATCTCGAAACCCTGCTTTCCCAGTCGGCGCTTTCGGATGCCGGCTCGGCGATCGGTCGAACGCTCACCTCGGCCGACGGTGAGACGAGCGGCGTCGTCAAGCAGGTCGCGATGAAGGACGGCACGCTGACGGCCGTGCTCGAAGGCGGCCAGCAGATCGACATTGCCGACGGCGTGACGATCGAATGAGATGAACGAAGCCGACGCCCTCGACCTGACCCAGCAGCTGATCTGGACGGTGCTGATCGCCTCCGGCCCGGCCGTCCTCGTCGCCATGCTGGTGGGGGTCGGCATCGCTTTCGTGCAGGCGCTGACCCAGGTTCAGGAGATCACGCTGACCTTCGTGCCGAAGATCGTCGCGATCCTGCTGACCGTCGCCCTTTCGGCACCCTTCGTCGGCGCCCAGATCGCCAGCTTCACGAACCTCGTCTTCTCCCATATCCAGAACGGCTTCTAGCCACACCCCTCTTCTGCGCCTCGGGCAGAAGGCACGACCATGTCTCACCCTTCGCGCAAGCTTCGCTGCCTAGTCTGCCCGTAACGCGCGCCGTCGTTCGGCGTGCACCACGTCGCGACCGGGAACCTGCTCGAAGCCATGGCCCAGCCTTCCGCATTCGCCCTGCCCGCCTTCAGCACGCCAGGGCGCGACATCGGCTTCGCCTGCGGGATCGTGATGATCCTGTCGATCCTGTTCCTGCCGATCCCGGCGTTCCTGATCGACGTCGGCCTCGCCTTCTCGATCGCCTTTTCGGTGCTGATCCTGATGACGTCGCTGTGGATCCAGCGGCCGCTCGACTTCTCCTCGTTTCCGACCGTCCTCCTGATCGCCACGATGACGCGGCTATCGCTGAACATCGCGACGACCCGCATGATCCTTTCGCGCGGCAACGAGGGCACGGACGCCGCCGGCCACGTGATCGCCGGCTTCGCCTCGATGGTGATGTCGGGCGACTTCGTCATCGGCGTGATCGTCTTCCTGATCCTGATCACGGTGAACTTCATCGTCATCACCAAAGGCGCGACGCGCATCGCGGAAGTCGGCGCGCGCTTCACCCTCGACGCCATTCCCGGCAAGCAGATGTCGATCGACGCAGATCTTTCCGCCGGCACCATCGACGAGAAGGAAGCGCAGATCCGCCGTAGCGAGCTGCAGGAGGAATCGTCCTTCTTCGGCGCCATGGACGGTGCGTCGAAATTCGTGCGCGGCGACGCCATCGCCGGCCTGATCATCACCGGCATCAACATCTTCGGCGGCATCGTCATCGGCTATACCCGCCATAACATGCCGATCGGCGAGGCGGCGGACGCCTTCGTCAAGCTTTCGGTCGGCGACGGCCTCGTCTCCCAGGTGCCGGCCCTCATCGTCTCGCTCGCCGCCGGCCTTCTCGTCTCGCGCGGCGGCTCGATCGGCACCGCCGACCAGGCCGTCATCGGCCAGCTTTCCGCCTATCCGCGCGCCCTCTTCGTCGCGTCGATCCTGATGTTCATCCTGGCCCTTCTGCCCGGCCTGCCGTTCCTGCCCTTCGTGGCGCTCGGCGGCGTCATGGCCTTCGGCGCATGGTTCGTCCCGCGCAAGATCGCCGAGCGCGAAAACGCCGGACGGCAGGAGGAGGAACGCCAGATTCGCGAGGCGGAGGCGGAAGAGAAGGATTCGGTGAAGTCGATCCTGCACACCGCCGAGGTGGAGCTGCTGCTCGGCAAGCAGGTGTCGGCCAAGCTCCTCGGTTCGCATCAGGAACTGGCCTTTCGCGTCGGCAAGATGCGCAAGAAGTTCGCCGGCCAGTACGGGTTCGTCGTGCCGGAGATCAGGGTCACCGACGACATCTCCATTCCCGAGAAAAGCTACCAGATCCGCATCCACGGCACGACGATCGCCTCCAACACCGTGCGCGTCGGCGAGGTGATGGTAATCACCGCCGGCGGCCGGATGCCGAGCGTGCCCGGCGACGAGATCCGCGAGCCGGCCTTCGGCATGCCCGCTCTTTCCGTGCCGGATCAGTTCGTCGAGGATCTCAAGCGCGAAGGGTTCCAGCCGATCGACACCGTTTCGATCGTGCTTACCCATCTCAGCGAGGTGATCCGCAACAACCTGCCGCAGCTTCTTTCCTACAAGGACATGAAGGTGCTGATCGACCGGCTCGATCCCGAGTATCGCAAGCTCGCCGACGAGGTGTGCTCGACGTCCGGCCTATCCTATTCCGGCCTGCAAGCGGTGCTGAAGCTGCTGCTCGCCGAGCGCGTCTCGGTGCGCAACCTTCACCTCATCCTCGAGGCCGTCGCCGAGATCGCTCCGCAGACGAAGAAGTCCGAGCAGATCGCCGAGCACGTGCGGGTGCGCATGGCGCAGCAGCTTTGCGGCGACCTCGCCGACAACGGCGTGCTGAGGATCCTGCGGCTCGGCAACCGCTGGGACATGGCCTTCCACCAGGCGCTGAAGCGCGACAATCGCGGCGAGATCGTCGAGTTCGACATCGATCCGCGCCAGCTCGAGGAATTCTCCGACCAGGCGTCGGCCGTCATCCGCGAGCACATGGACAAGGGCACGCCCTTCGCCCTCGTCACCTCGCCGGAAGCGCGGCCCTATGTACGCATGATCGTCGAGCGGCTCTTCCCCACCCTGCCCGTGCTCTCGCATGTCGAGATCGCCAAGGGCATCGAGATCAAGATCCTCGGCGCCATCTCGTGATTTCCGATCCGCAGGGCACGGTTCTGGCGCTCTTCGCCGCCTTCTGCCGGATCGGCGCCTGCTTCATGACGCTGCCGGGCTTCGGCAGCCTGCGCGTACCGATGCGCGTGCGCGCGCTCCTGGCGCTCGCCCTTTCGCTCGCCATCCTGCCGATGGTCTGGAGCACCGTCTATCCGAAGGTCACCGCCGACCTCGGGGCCGGACCGAGCAGCTATCTGAGACTGGTCGGCAGCGAAGTCCTGATCGGCGCGACGCTCGGCCTCGTCGCACGGTACTACGTGCTCGCGCTGCAGTTCGCGAGCGTGTCCGTCTCCATGCTCATCGGCTTCAATTCCATGTCCTCGCTCGACATTCCCGAAGCGACGCCGCAGACCGAACTCGCCACGCTGATCAACTTCGTCGGCCTGCTCCTGCTCTTCGTGCTCAACTTCCACGCCATCGTCATCCGCGCGCTCGTCAATTCCTACGACTTCATGCCGCTCGGACAGGTGTTCGATCCGCAGATGGCGCTGTCGACGCTCGCCGACACGCTTTCGAGCGCCTTCATGGTGATCCTGCAACTGACGAGCCCGTTCCTCGTCTACAGCCTCGTCTTCAACATCACGATCGGCATGATCAACAAGCTCGCGCCGCAGATCCCGATCTACTTCATCTCGCTGCCCTTCATCATCACCGGCGGGCTCATCCTCTTCTACTACGGCAGCTCGGAGTTCTTCGACGTCTTCGTGCGCCAGTTCCCCACCGTCTTTCTCGGCCAATAGGAGACGTGCCATGGAGAGGCCGCCCGCCGACAAGCTCAAGCGCCTCGCCGCCGTTCAACGGCAGATCGAAACCATGGCCGAGCTCGAACTCGCCGACGCCAATCGCGAGATCGCTAGGGTCGAACGCCAGATCGAGGACACGCTCGAGGCGATCGGTTCGATGCGCGGACCGCATCCGCTCTTTTCGAAGGACTACGCCCGGCGCGCAATGGCGCTCGGCGCGCAACGCACCCGGCTTCAGGGGCTCGCACGCGTGAAGGAGAAGAACGCCCTCGCCGAACGCGCCCGCGGCGACCGCCTCGACGAGCGGCATGCCGAGGCGCGCGCGCACGAAACCCGCGCAGGCGAGGAAGAGGACCTCTACGACCTGCTCGATCAGCGCGTCCATCGCGGCGACGCCAGCCTCCCGTAAGCTTCGCCACGCATAGTGCCGGCCAGGTCTTTCCCGGTAGCCGGAACGTGGGACGCGGCCCGTCCGCGACGTCCGGCGAACCGAACAGCAGACAAGGTGCACCGCCCCCGTGTCCATCTCCCCGCCCGGCGATATCGTCCTCGACGTGGTCCGCGCCGCCGATCCCGTCTCGGTGCGCGAAGCGAGCGAGCGCCTGGCGACCGGCACGACGAAGGCGCCGGCCTCTCCGGCCGCGACGCTTCAGGCGAGCCAGGCCTTCGAAAGCCATTTCGACCGAAACGCGTCCGCCGGCCACGCCGCGAACGCCGGAACCGCCGCCGGGGAGACGGCGACGCCGCCTGCCTACCGCAAGTTCGAGGCGATGGTGCTCCAGAGCTTCATCAAGGAAATGCTGCCGAGCGACAGCTCGGACGTCTACGGCAAGGGAACCGCCGGCAACATCTGGAAGAGCATGATGGCCCAGCAGGTCGCCTCGGTCGTCGCCGACCGGGGCGGCATCGGCATCGCCGACAAGCTTTCGCAGAGTTCGTCGCTCGGCCTGCGCGGCATGCCGCAATCCCGCGTTTCGGGCGACGATCTGAACGTTTCGCGCGGGCTCGTCCACCAGCTCCAGATGCAGGGCCTCGACGAACTGGCCACCGGGGACGACACGAAGACGAAATCATGGATGGAGGCCGGTTGATGGATGCCGAGACGCGGGACGACGTGCGACTGGAGGCGGTTCTGACGCGTCTCGAAACCGTGCTCCACGAGGAAAACCGCCGCATCGGCCGCGACGTCGATTTCGACCTCAAGGCCTCGAACGCGGCGAAGTCGCGCTGCCTCTACGACCTGACGCAGATCGCGCGGGCCGTCGACAACCAGAGCTTCAGCGCCACCGCCGCTCGCCGCCTCGAAGCGGCGAAGGGGCTTCTCGTCGAGAACGAACGCAAGGTCGGCGCCCATGTCGCGGCCGTGCGCGCCGTCAGCGATCTCATCAAGGACGCCATGCGCGAGGCGGAAGCCGACGGTACCTACTCCGCCGAACAGTACCGCTATGCCGAGTTCTAGGGCCCGACGATGCGCGCTTTAGCCGGAGATTCGTGATGCTTCGCCTCGTCGTTTCGGGCGTGTGGATCTGCGCCCTGTCGCTCGCCTCGGTGTATTTCTCCATGCAGATGGCCAAACCCGAGCCGAAGGGCGCAGAACCCGCCCCCATGCTCGGCGGGCTCGATCACGTCGCCGCCGACATGTTCTCGATCCCCGTTATCGACGGCGGAAAGGTGAACGGCTACTTCCTGGCCCGCCTCGGCTACACGATCGATCCCGACCTCGAGGCGAAGCTCACCGTGCCGGCCAAGTCGCTGATCACCGACACGCTCTATACGCTGCTCGTCGGCAACCGCATCATCGACCCGTCGCAGATGGACCATTTCGACCTCGCGACCTTCCGCGCCCGCGTCAAGGAAGCGCTGAACGCAAGGGTCGGCGCACCGGCCTTCCACGATGTCCTCGTCAATCAGATCGACTACCTGACCAAGAAGGACATCGAAAACCGCCTCAACCAGGGAAGCACGGTCGTCTCCACCGAAAAGGTCGCCGAAGCGGGAGACGACGGCGGACATTGAGCCGGATCGAGCGGCCGACCCTTCAGTCCCGCCGGAAGATGACGCTGCCGAGCCAGCCGGTCAGTGCCGCGAGCAGGACCGCGAAGATGCCGTAGAGGAAGGCGTCGTTGGTGGCATAGGTGTTGATCGCCTGTTCCAGACCGGTCTTCACGATGTGCAGCGGCAGGCGCTTTTCGGCTACGAAATTGCCGTTGCGGAAGAGATAGCCGTGTACCGTATGGGTGCCGACGGGGATGTTCGCCGGCAGGCTGATCGAAGCCTTAAAAAGGGTCGACGAGACGAAGTTCACGCCCTTCGGATCGCTGCGATAAAGGCCGAGGCTCTCCTTGCGCCGCAGGAGCGCTTCTCGGAAGGCGGCGACGTTCACCTGGCTATCGGCCGAACTCTGGAGCGGCGCGACCTTCAGGTTTTCCGTCCCGATCCCGTATTTCTCCAGCGTCGCCTCGGTCGCAAGCGCACCGAGCGGACGCGTGCTCGACAGCGAGTAGGAGGTCGGGATCGGGTGGAAGTCGACCGAATGGCGATTGATCCAGATGCCGAAGACGCGCTGCTTGCGCCGCACCGTCGTCGCGAGCTTCGGCCCTTCCAGCGTGACGACCAGATCGTACTGGTCGAGCGCGAGCGCGAAGGGGTTGGCGTCGACGATGGCGCCGAAGATGGTGATTTCCGCGCCGGAAAAGTTCGATTTCACGGCGATCTCGCTCGTCGAGATGCCGAGTTCGAGCGTCTCGCCGTCGTCGAGCGTCAGGGCGCCGTTGTCGTTCGTCGGATCGAGCGGCCCACCGCGCAGTTCCGGCATGCGCGCGTCGCCCGGTGCGGCGGCCGCGCCGGAGACGAGCGCGAGGCAGGCGAGCGCGAGCCCCAGACCGAAGGCGGCGATGCCGCGCCGAAGGGGTGCGCGGCCGATCATTGCGCCGTCGCCCCCGTGGCGATGAGGGAATAGATGTCCTCCGGGCGCAGGAACAGCCCGACCGCCAGGCGCACGCCGACGGCGAGCACCAGCAATGCGAGGCCCGCGCGCAGCCATTCGCCACGCAGCTTTCGCCCGACGCGAACCCCGTACTGCACGCCGATGACCGACGAGACGATCAGCATGATGGCGAGCATCACGTCGACGGTATGGTTCGTCGTCGCCTGCACGAGCGTCGCGAAGGCGGTCGTGAAGGTGACCATGAAGAGCGACGTGCCGATGACGACGTTCGTCGGTACGCGCAGGAGATAGATCATCGCCGGCACGATCATGAAGCCACCGCCGATACCCATGATCGAGGTCAGGAGACCGATGCCGAAGCCGAGCCCGATTACCGGAATGACGCTCAGATAGATCTTGGAACGCCGGAAACGCATCTTCAGCGGCAGCCGGTGCACCCAGGTATGCTGGTTGTGGCGCGGCGCCGCGCTCGACGAACCCGGCGACCTGGACTGCGCGCGCAGGCGCTTCAGCGCGCCGACGCTCTCCCACATCATCAGCGATCCGACGATGGTCAGGAAGGTGACGTAGGCAAGCGAGACGATGAGGTCGAGCTGGCCGAGGCTCTTCAGGAGCTTGAAGGCGAAGATGCCGGCCGTGGAACCCGAAAGGCCGCCGACGAGCAGCACGAGCCCGAGCTTGACGTCGAGCGAGCCGCGGCGGAAGTGGGAGAGCGCGCCCGAAAAGGAAGAAGCGACCACCTGGTTGGTGCCCGTCGCGACCGCGACGGCGGGGGGGATGTTGTAGAAGATCAGGAGCGGCGTGATCAGGAAGCCGCCGCCGACGCCGAACAGGCCGGAAAGAAAGCCGACCGCACCCCCCATCCCCAGAATCACGAAGATATTGACCGACAGTTCCGCGATCGGGAGGTAGATCGTCACGGGTCACGTTCCCAGGGATGCGCGCCCTCGATCGACATGGCGGGAAAGACGCTTCACCCACCCTTCATGCGCACTCGCCTGGAACGTGTCAATCGCTGAGGAACCCGTGCGTCCCATCGCTCCATCGCCCGGCGCGGCGGCCGGGCCGGCACGAGCCGAACTCAGCCGCCGGCACCCGCTTTCCTTCTCGAACGTGGCTGCCGGCTGCGACCATCGGCGCCGGCTCAGCCGGCGGTGCCGGAAGCCTTCGGACCATGCTTGGCGTTCAGCGCGATGAGCTTGCGGATGAGGCCGTCGGTGATCTTGCCGGTAGGCTCGGCGCCGATCGACTTCTGGAAGGCGCGGATGGCCGAACGGGTATGTTCGCCCATCATCCCGTCGGTCGGGCCGGCATCGTAGCCGTTGTTGTTCAGGATCGCCTGGATGTTGCGCACGGCCTTCTTCATGTCGACCGAACCGGTCGTCACTTCCTTGCCGCTCCAGGCGGCCGGCATGTCGGCGCCGTTGGCCTTCGCATCGATGGGCTCGGCCTGCCAGTCGGTAGCCGCCTGGCGCGCCTTCGCGAGATCGCTCTTGTCGAGCGCCGCGGCCACCTGCTCCTTCTTGTCGGTCGCGTCCTTGTCGCCGCCCCGGGCCGCGATGGCGAACCATTTGTAGGACTGCGTCAGATCGCGGGGAACGCCGTTGCCCTGCGCGTAGAGGATGGCGAGGTTGAACTGGCTGTCCTTCACGCCATGTTCGGCGGCATCCTGGAACCACCGCACCGCGTTGTCGTAGGAAGGCTTGCCGTCCTCGCCCATGGCGTAGAGCACGGCGAGATTGTGCATGGCACTGATGTTGCCGGCTTTCGCCGCCTTCGTGTACCAGTTCTTCGCCGTGTCGACGTTGCGGTCGACGCCAGAGCCCTTCTCGTAGAAATTCGCGAGCCGGTATTCGGCCGGCGCGAAACCGCGCGTGGCGGCCGCCTCGTACCACTTGGCCGCTTCGCCGAGGTCGGTGTCGACACCGCGACCCTCGGTGTAGCGCGCACCGATCTCGAACAGCGCCTTCGGATCGCCCTTTTCGGCCGCCTTGCGAAGTGCCGCCGGACCGATCGCTTCCGGCACGGCCGGAACGGGGCTCGTGCTGCCGGCATCGGCCGTCTGCTTGCCCGCTTCCGACCCCGTATCTTTCGCGTTCGAAGTTTGCGCCGTGGCCACCGGATCGCCGTCGTCGCCGTTTGCGGCGTCGGCCGCACTCAGGCGGGAGGCGTCCTTGACCGCCTGGGCGGAGCCGAGCGAAAGCGCGCCGTCGGCAAGCATCCGCTGCGGCGTCAGTACCTGCGAAGCCGGTTCGCCATCGGCCGTCTCGCCCTTCGTCGGAGAACCGGCGTTCGTTCCGAACGGCGGTGCGGGAAGGTCGCGTGCCGCCCGTTGGGGCTTGCTCGGCGTATCGGCCTGCGTATCGTTCGGCGCGCTCGCCGCCGCATCGCCGTCCACCGCCTGATCGGCCGGCTCGGCGTCCTTGACGAGCGGTGCCTTGGCGTCTGCCGCCGGCGCGGTCGACGCGCCCGTCGCGTCGTCGGGCTTCGCGGCCGGCGATTTGCCCCCGCCATCGATGGAAGGAACGGTGTCGAGATCGGCTTCGGCGTCCGAGGCGCGCGACGTCGTCGAAGCGGTCTGTTCGTTGGAAACGCCCGGCGTGCCGGCATCCTGCGCGCCGATGGCCGCGACCGGCTGGTCCGGCTGCTCGAAGAAGTCGTTGGCGAGCGGCCAGGCGAGGAGCGCGAGGAGCACCGCACCGGCACCGAGCAGGATCGGGCGGCGGTGGCGCTTGGCCGTTCCGGTGAAACCGGAACCGGTCTTTTCCTTCGCACCCTTCGTCGTGTCCGCTTCGCTCACCGCTGCCTGGGCGGCACGGCGCGCGGCGGCGATGAAGTCCGTCTGGCTTTCGTTCGCACCGGCAGCGGAATCCCCGCCTGCCGCGGATCGTTCGTCGTCGCTGCGCCGGCTCTGGCGCAGGAGCCCGCGAATGTCGGGCTGGCCGGAGCCGGGTTCGAGGGGCTCATTGAGCACCGCCGCATCGAGATCGTCGCGTTCGTCCTCGTTTTCGCGGTCGAAGGCGTCCGCAGGGTCAAGAGCGGGCGTTTCGGCGAGCGCGTTGCGCGTCTTGGCGTCGTCATGCGCCCGTGCTGCCGGCATCTCGTCCCCGCCGGTAAACGGATCGTCGCGATCGTCGTCGAGCGCCATCACGTCGAGACCGGCGAACCCGGCTGCAGCCGCCGCGCCTTCCTCGCGCGCATCGACGTCGCCGCGTGCGACCGGCGTTTCGGCCTGCGCGGCATGCTCGCCGGCATACGCGTCGGCCTCTTCGCCGGGTACCGAAAGAGGGGTGACCGGCGGCACCGACGGCTTCCCGCCGTGGCGCGTGTCGTTCAGTGCCTGCAGGTGCTCGGCGATCTTGATCAGCGTATCGTGCACCGCCTCGAAGGCCTGCGCGGTACGCTTCTCGCTGTGCCGGCCGAGATTCTCGAGCGTGCGCAGATCGCGCGCGAGTTCCGACATCGCGGCGATCTCGCCCTCGCGGTCCTGCGACGATCCGACCGGCCGTTGCGCATAGGCCTCGATCACCGCTTCGGCCGCCTGGCGCGCGGCCTCGACGATGTAGTCGTCGTTGGTCTCCAGATGCTCCTCGATCGCGCTGATGCGCGGTTCGAGATGCGTCTCGCCCATGGACGGGCCCTTTGCCATCATCTGGCTGAGGCCGACCAGCTGTTCTTCGAGCCGATCCATCGCGCCCGCATCGTGGGGAGCGCTCTGGCTTTCGTCGAGCCGGCGGGCGATGTCGTCGAGACGCTGTTCGAGACCGGAAAGGTCCGGCGCGCCGACGGACGCCTCGCCGCGCGACTGGGCGCGTTCCATAACCGCTTCGATGCGGCTGACGAGCCCGTCCTGCCCGGCCTGGTTGGCCGTGCCGAGCGCATCGATCCGCTCCGCGAGATCGTCGAGCCGACCGGCGAGCGCCTCGTCGAGCGTGCCGTGGTCGAGGCCTTCGATCCGCGTCGAGATTTCGGCGAGCCGTGCAGCGAGCCCCGTCGCGTTTTCCGGATCTCCTGCATCGCCGATCAGGCCGGAGAGGCTTTCCACCCGGTCGCCGAGCGCGCGTACGCTGCCTTCGCTCGCAACCCCGTCCAGCTTTTCCGAAAGGCCGCTCAGGCGGTCGGCAAGCCGTTCGATCGCCTCGCCGTCGCCGGTGCCTTCGAGCTGCGCGGAAAGGCCTTCCATGCGGCTTTCGATCCGCGAAAGCGTTTCTTCGCTGTTTCCCGAATCGCCGACCGCGATCACGGCGCGACTGATCTCGTCGAGCCGTTCGCCGAGCTCGGAAAAGCGGTGGTCGATCGAGGCCTCGTCGAGATTGACCTGTTCGGCGAGCGTTTCGAGTGCCGAAGCGACGGCCTTGAGCTGCGTCTCGGTCTCCTCCGCTTCCGGGCTCTCGCCGAGCCCTGCGATGGAAACCTTGATCTCCTCGAGCCTTCCGGCGAGCGCGCCGACCTCCTCGCGCAGCGAGCCGTCGTCGAGCTTCGAAAGGCGTTCATCGAGGACGCTCCAGCCGCGTTCGGTCTCGCGCGCCACGGCGCCGACCGTCTCGCGCAGGCCGGCGACCTCTTCGGCCAAAGCCGTATCGGAAGGGTCCGAGGGCTGTGCACCCAGCCGTTCGATCGCGCCGGCCAGACGGCCGAGTTCGCCGCGCAAGGCATTGGAAAGCGGTTGGCTCGCCCGTTCGGAAAGATCGGCGAGTTCGTCGCGCAGGCCCGAAAGTTCGCGGGAGAGGCTGTCGGAGAAATCGCGCTTCAGGTCGCCACGCAGGCCCAGCAGCTTCTCCGCGATCTCCCGCATCGCCGAATCCGAGTCGTCGGGGCCGGCAGCACCGGCGGTGCGTGCCGCGCCTTCGCGCTCGGCAATCGCTTTGTCCCCCGGCGCCCTGGCTGTCCGATGCTCCGTGTGGTCGCCACTCGTGCCGCCCTGGCGCACCATCAGGCCCTCGATACGCGCTTCGAGCCCGTCGATCGTCCGGCTCAATGCATCGAGGGACGAAGAACGTCCGCGGCTGTCTCGTGAAGGTGTCATGATCGTTACGTCGCCCCAACCCGACTGCATTCGCAATGAATGGCCCCACCGCCCCGAACGAGGCGCGCCCCCTGAACAGGAGGACGCTGGAGGACGATGTCGCTCCAGTATCGTGCAGCCCTTCGACTTGGACCGAACATTCACCGGATATGGTAAATACCGCGTTAATACGCGCTTTGGTTGCCGGTGATTGCATGGTGATCGCGTCGGTGGCGACCGGTGAGTACGACGCGCTTGAAACCGTCCGCCGCTCGCCGCATGCTCGGCGGACCCGATCCGAAGGAGACCGCCATGCGCATGATCGTCCTGATGGCTGCATCGGCCACGCTTGCCGCGATGCCGATCGCGGCCAGTGCCGCCGACTGTCCGAGCGGCAGCGATTCGATCTTCAAGGTCGAGAAGTGGTCGGCCGACAAGCACGACGGCCCCGGGACGGAAGTCTCGATCACCTACCGCAACGTCGCCGACGCACAGGTGGAGATCGCCGACGCCACGGCCTGGTTCGAAGACGTCCTCGGCCAGAGCATCGGCGGCGTGCCGCTGAACCCGGACCCGAAGCTCGCGCCGGGCAGGACACGCACGGACAAGCGCCTCGTCACCGGCGTCGATCGCTTGACCATCACCGACAAGGCGTATCTGAAGGCCCGCATCTGCGTCGACGCGGTCTTGTGGAAAGGCGGGAAGACGAAGTTCTTCGACGGAAGGGCCGGCGCGAGGGAAGACGAGGCGAAGACGGCCAGGGCGGCAACGGACCCCGCCACGGCTACGGGTTCTTCGCCAAAGACTCCCTCACGTTAGAGCACCCCAGCCAATAGCGCGTCCTGTCGGCCGGGCGGATCGCTCACGTAGCGAATAGGCGAACCGACTTAACGCACTACTGGAAAATTGCGATGATGCCCTGAACGATGGTCGCGCCGCCGATCGGCGCGATCAGCAGCATGAGGAAGTTCAAGAAAAGCAGCCACAGAAGGACCTTTTCGCCGCGCGGCGACAGACCCTTCTTCTGCGGCTCCGGATGCCAGGGCTCCGGCGGCGGATCGTAGTTCTTGAGATCGAGGAACATCGCTCCTCCCCCTTTTCGCAAAGGATGCCAGCAAAGCCGCCCCCCGACAAGCGCCCTTCCCCGGGCGCCCTCCCTTTGCCGATAGATAGAACGCCCGAACAACGCGGCGAGCGTTACCCGACTATCCGGATGCAGTCTCGCCCCGCATCCTGCGGACGATCGCGACGAGGCCGGCGGTCGAGGAATCGTGGCCTTGCGTATCCTCCTTACCTTCCACCACCGGCAGCAGGCCCGTCGCCAGTTCCTTGCCGAGTTCCACGCCCCACTGGTCGAACGCGTTGATGCCGAAGATCTGCGCTTCGGTGAAGACGCGGTGCTCGTAGAGCGCGATCAGGCGGCCGAGCGCGTAGGGCGTCAGTTCCTCGTAGAGGATCGTGACCGACGGCCGGTTGCCGGTGAAGACGCGGTGCGGCGCGATGCGGTTCGCTTCGTCCTCGCCCATGCCCTTGTCGAGAAGCTGCCGGCGCGCTTCGTCGAGCGAACGCCCGCGCATGAAGGCCTCCGACTGCGCCAGACAGTTGGCGAGCAGAAGCCGCTGCTGGTGGTCGAGCTCCGGCTCGTGCCCCCTGGCGGCGACCATGAACTCCACCGGCACCGGATCGGTGCCCTGATGGAGCAGCTGGAAGAAGGCATGCTGGCCGTTGGTCCCCGGCTCGCCCCACGTCACCGGACCGGAATGGCGGTCGAGCGTTTCCCCGTCGCGATCCACGCCCTTGCCGTTCGATTCCATGTCGAGCTGCTGGAGATAAGCCGGAAAGCGTGAAAGCCGCTGGTCGTAGGGGATGACGGCGCGCGAGCCGTAATCGCAGATTTCCCGATGGTAGAAGCCGACGAGGCCGAGCAGGATCGGCAGGTTCTCTTCCATCGGCGCGGTGCGGAAATGCTCGTCGATCGCGTGCGCGCCGTCGAGGAATCGGCCGAAATCGTCGCGTCCGACGGCGATCATCACCGGCAGGCCGATCGCCGACCAGACGGAATAGCGCCCGCCGACCCAGTCCCAGAAGCCGAAGGTGCGCTTTTCGTCCATGCCGAATTCGCGCACCTTGTCGAGCGCGGTCGAGACGGCGGCGAAATGGTCGATGACGGCTTCCTCGCCGAGAGCGCCGGCGATCCAGCGGCGCGCGGTGTGCGCGTTCGTCATCGTCTCGACGGTCGTGAAGGTCTTCGACGCGACGATGACGAGCGTCGTCGCCGGATCGAGGCCTTCCAGTGTATCGGCGATATGGGCGCCGTCGACATTCGAGACGAAATGCGCTCGCGGCCCGTCGTGATAGGGCTTGAGCGCGATCGTCGCCATGACGGGACCGAGATCCGATCCGCCGATGCCGATATTGACGATGTCGGTGATTTTCTTGCCGGTCGCGCCCGTGATCTCGCCGGAGCGCACGGCTTCGGCGAATTGGCCCATCGCGTCGAGGACGGCGTTCACCTCGGGCATCACGTCTTCGCCGTCGACGTCGATCGGGCGGTTCGAACGGTTGCGCAGCGCGACGTGCAGGACGGCACGGTCTTCCGTCGTATTGATCTTCTCGCCGGAAAACATCGCGTCACGCCGGCCCTCGACGTCGGCCGCACGCGCCACGGCGTAGAGGCCGTCCATCACCGCGTCGCTGACGGCGCATTTCGAATAGTCGAGCGTCACGTCCTCGAACCGGGCGGAAAAACGGTCGAAACGCTGCGGATCGTCGGCGAACGCGTCGCGCATGCTCTTCGGTGCGGCATCCCCGGCCGTCGTCCTCAACTTCGCGATGGCCTTGTCGGTGGCTTCGTTCATTCTTTTCCCAGGCTCCTCGTAAGCGCGCCGCGCGCAAAAGGCGGTATGGCGCGAACGGTGGACAGATCAAGCGGGCTCGCCCGTGCGCAGTTTGCGGCGGAGCACCTTGCCCAACGCGCTCCTCGGCAGGTCGTTCGCAAACACAATGCTTCTCGGCCGCTTGTAGTTCGTCAGCCTCTCGCGGCACCATGCACGGATCGTCGCTTCGTCGAGGTTTTCGTCGCCGGCGACGACGAAGAGTTTCACGACTTCGCCCGACATCGCGTCCGGCATGGCGATGGCCGCCGCGTCGCGCACGCCGGGATGCTCGCACACCACTGCCTCGATCTCGCTCGGATAGACGTTGAAGCCGGAAACGACGATCATGTCCTTGCGCCGATCGATGAGGGTGAGCGTTCCGTCGTGCGCCATCATGCCGATGTCGCCGGTGCGCAGATAGCCGTTTTCCGTGAAGGCGGCGCGCGTCTCGTCGGGCTGTTTCCAGTATTCACGCATGACCTGCGGTCCCTTGACGCAGATCTCGCCCCGTTCGCCCGCTGCCATCTCGCATCCCGCATCGTCCAGAACGACGATGTCGGTCGAAGGAAGCGGCACGCCGATGGTGCCGGTGAAGGCGGTAAGATCGAAGCGGTTGGCGGAGACGACGGGCGAGGCTTCGGAAAGGCCGTAGCCCTCCGCGATCGCGCAGCCCGTGACCGCCTGCCAGCGCTTCGCGACATCCGGTTCGGTCGCCATGCCGCCGCCGAGCGTCAGGATCAGCCTCGAGAAGTTGATGCGGTCGAAACCCTTGTGCCGCAGCATGGCGGCGAAGAGCGTGCTCAGCCCCGGCAGCACGCTGATCGGGTAGCGCTTGAGGATCGCGATCAGCGAGCCGATGTCGCGCGCATTGGGCGCGAGCACGATATGCGTGCCGTGCTCGATGCCGGTGAAGAGCGTCACCGTCAGCGCGAAGACATGGTAGAGCGGCAGAGCGCAGAGATAGGTGAGCTGGCGCGGCTCGCGCCGGCTCGTGAAGGCGCTCTGCAGCCAGGAAAGGTTCTGCGCGACGTTCGAGGCGATGTTGGCATGGGTCAGCACCGCGCCCTTGGCGACGCCGGTCGTCCCGCCTGTATATTGAAGGAGCGCGACGTCTTCCGGCTTCGGCACCGCCCTGGCACCCCGCCCTTCGCGGCACGCCTTCCGGCCGGCCTCGAGCGCGGCCCGGAAAGGGACATGACCCGGAACGCGCCACGCCGGCACCATGCGCTTCACGTGGCGCGCGACGAAATCGACGAGCCGGCCCCGAGCCCCCATGCAATCGCCCGCACTGGCCACGCAGACATGCTCGACGGGCGTCTCCTTCGCGACCGCCTCGAACGTGTGCGCGAAATTTTCCATCACGACCAGCACGGTCGCGCCGGAATCGGCGAGCTGGTGCTTGAGCTCACGCGCCGTATAGAGCGGATTGACGGGCACGAGGATCATGCCGGCCTTGAGCGTACCGGCCGCGGCGACCGGCCAGGCGAGGATGTTCGGCATCATCACCGCGACGCGCGTTCCGGCCGGAAGTTCAAGCCCTGCAAGCCAGGCGGCGAAAGCGTCGCATAGGGTCTCGAAGGTCGCGTAGTCGATCGTCACGCCGAGGCAGGTGAAGGCCGCGCGGTCGGCGTTGCGCGCGCATGAACGCGTGATCAGCGTCGCGAGATCGCGCGGGCGCTCCGGCCCGATCTCGGCCGCGACGCTTGCCGGATAGCTGGCGAGCCACCGCCTGGCGTGCACGCGCTCGCCCTCTTCGACCTCCATGTCGCCCTTCTCCCGCGCCGGACGCCCTGCGCCCCGCGCCTTTCTGCTCGCTCCCGGTCGCCCGTCGCGCCGCCGTAAACCACGTCGGAACCGGCCGAGCGGCCACGACTGGACGTCGCTTCCTCGAATACTTATGACAGCACGCGCGTTTTTGCGAGCCGGCGCCGAAGATCGAGGGGCTCGCCTCCGGAAGTGTCGGTCATGGCCCTGAGTTCGCTTCTCTACGCAAGCACCGCCCGTCCCGGTCTGACGCGCGGCGAGATCGACGCCATCCTCACCGATGCGGCACGCAACAATTCGGCGCTTGGCATCACCGGCGTTCTCGCTTTCGACGGCAACGGCTTCGCACAGATCATCGAGGGCGAGACGAAGACCGTGGAAAGCCTCTATGCGCGCATCGCCCGGGATCCGCGGCATTCGGGCTGCGTCCGGCTTTCCTTCTCGACGATCGAGGAACGCCGGTTTCCCGATTGGTCGATGGGCTATCGCAGCCTTTCCGATCTCGTGCTCATCCACGACATGGCGGAAAGCGACCTGTAGGGCGCTTCCACGCCCGAGAGCGGTGGATTGACGCTCGCGTCGCATTGAACGCCGCCGGCGGCACGGCTACCACCGGCCATGGCTTCAGCGCGCGCGATTCTCAAGGAAACCTTCGGCTTCGACGATTTCCGACCGGGACAGGAAGAGATCGTCTCGGCGATCGAGGCGGGCCGCGACGTGCTGGCCGTCATGCCGACGGGCGGCGGCAAGTCGCTGTGCTACCAGCTTCCCGCCCTGACGCGGAAGGGCATGACGGTCGTCGTCTCGCCGCTGATCGCGCTGATGCGCGACCAGGTGGCGGCCCTTCGCGCAAGCGGCGTTTCGGCCGGTGCGCTGACCTCCGCGAACGCACCGGACGAGAACGAGGCGATCCTGAGCGCGATCGCTTCGGGCGAAATGAAGCTTCTCTATATGGCGCCGGAGCGGCTTTCCGGCAGCATCGGACTTTTAAGGCGCGCCGGCGTCTCGCTTCTCGCCGTCGACGAGGCGCACTGCGTCAGCCAGTGGGGCCACGACTTTCGGCCGGACTACCTGACCGTCGGCACGCTTCGCGGCGAACTCGGCGGCGTGCAGACGGCCGCCTTCACCGCGACGGCAGACGGCGAGACGCGCGCCGACATCGTCGCCAAGCTCTTCGACGGTCCGCCGGCGGAATTCCTGCGCGGCTTCGACCGGCCGAACCTCTTCCTCGCCTTCGAGCCGAAGGCGAACGCGCGCCGGCAGGTTTGCGACTACGTGACGCGGCGCAAGGGGCAGGCCGGCATCGTCTACTGCTCCTCGCGACGCAAATGCGAGGATTTCGCCGAACATCTGCGCGGCGAAGGCGTCAACGCGCTGGCCTACCATGCCGGGCTCGAGGCCGAGACGCGCAAGCTCGCCGAGGCGCGCTTCGGCCGCGAGGACGATCTCGTGATGGTGGCGACCGTCGCCTTCGGCATGGGCGTCGACAAGCCCGATGTGCGCTTCGTCGTGCACGCCGACCTGCCGAAGACGGTCGAGAACTACTATCAGGAGATCGGGCGTGCGGGCCGCGACGGGCTGCAGGCCGAAACGCTGACGCTCTTCGGCGTCGACGACATCAAGCTTCGCCGTGCGCAGATCGACGATTCCGATGCGCCGGACGAACGCAAGCGCACCGACCATGCCCGCCTTTCCGCCCTGCTTGCGCTCGCCGAGGCGCCGCGCTGCCGGCGCCAGACGCTTCTCGCCTATTTCGAAGAAGAGGCTGCCGCCTGCGGGCATTGCGATCTCTGCCTTTCGCCGCCGGCTCGCTACGACGCGACGGTGGATGCGCAAAAGGCGCTCTCGGCGATCGTTCGGACCGGCGAGCGCTTCGGCATCGGCCACCTGATCGCGGTGCTGCGCGGGGAGGACGGCGATCGCATCCGCGAACTCGGCCACGACCAGTTGCCCACCTTCGGCGTCGGTGCCGATATCGAACGCGGCGCATGGCAGGACCTCTTCCGTCAGATCTACGCGCTGGGACTCGCCGCCGTCGACATGCAGCACGGAAGCTGGCGCGTGACGCCGGAGGGCTGGGCGGTCCTCAAGGGGAAGCAGACCGTCGAACTCAAGGTGCCGGTCAAGCGCGCCCGCGGCGAAAAGGCCTCCCGGCGCGAACGCCCGCCGATGCCCGACGATCTCGATCAGGACCTGCTTGCGCTCCTGAAGAAGCGCCGGCGCACGCTCGCCGACGAGCAGGGCGTTCCGGCCTATGTCGTCTTTCCCGACCGTACGCTGATCGAGATGGCGGCGGCCAAGCCTTCGACGCTCGACGAGATGGCCGGACTGAACGGCATCGGGGCAAAGAAGCTGGAGCGCTACGGGACCACATTCCTGGAAATCCTGCGCGCCGGCTGAACGGCGGCACACCCTGCAGAACGGCCTCACGGACGCTGCCGGGGGAGCCCGTTCCAGAACCCCTCGTTTCCCGCGATCTTCCGCCGATCGAAAGGCAACCGGGACGCTGTCCCGCCCGGCGGCTTTCATGATCGTGCGATCCAAAAAAGTCCGAAAACAGACGAACTCGCGAAGGTTGTCTCGCGTTGTTCCTGTTCACCCCATACAGACGCGACGATGCTGGCCGACCGGTCGGCAAGGAGAACATCCGATGCAGACGCGACGTTTCGGAACGACCGCCTTCGAAACATCGGTAATCGGCCAGGGCACCTGGCATCTCGACCATGCAGACCGGGCGAGCGCCGTTGCCGCGCTGCGCCACGGGCTCGACTACGGCATGAGCCATATCGATACGGCGGAGATGTACGGCGAAGCGGAGCCCGTCATCGGCGAGGCGATCGAAGGCCGGCGGGACGAGGTGTTCCTCGTTTCCAAGGTGCTGCCGCACAACGCGTCCCGGTCGGGCACGATCGAGGCCTGCGAGCGTTCGCTGCGCCGGCTGCGCACGGACCGGCTCGATAGCTATCTGCTGCACTGGCCCGGCCGGTTTCGCCTCGAGGAAACCTTCGAAGCGTTCGACCGGCTCCAGTCGGACGGCAAGATCCGCTCGTTCGGCGTCAGCAATTTCGGTACGAAGGATCTCGACCGGGCCTATCGCATCGCCGGCGATCGTATCGCCTGCAACCAGGTGCTCTACCATCTGAAGGAGCGCACCATCGAGCATTCCGTCCTGCCGTGGTGCGTCGAACACGGTATCGCGCTGACCGCCTACAGCCCGTTCGGCCACGACGCCTTCCCCGACGAGGCGAGCGAGGGCGGCCATGTCCTGTCGGAGATCGCCGCTACGCGCGATGCGACGCCGCGCCAGGTCGTGCTCGCCTTCCTCACCCGCAATCCTGCCGTCTTCGCGATTCCGAAGGCGTCGAAGACGAACCACGTCGAGGACAACGCCGCAGCGAGCGATCTGCACCTCTCGGAAGACGAGATCGACCGTATCGACACGGCATTCGTACTCGGGAAGGAGCCGGCAAGCCTGCCGATCCTCTAGCGAGAGGCCAGCTTCGATCCCCGACGCTCGTTCGAAAAAGGGACACCGTTCGCTTTCGGTAGGTTTTGACTGACACTACGGCGTCGCGTTTGCGACGCCGTATCCCCAATGTCCTTCGATCGCTGGAACCGCCTTACGCCGGCAAGGCTGCGCTCGGTGCACGACGGATGTTCGCGGCGTAGCGTGCGGTCGGAAGGATCGTCAGCGGCGTCGAGGCGACGTCGTTCGGCTTTCCGTAGAGCATGCGCATCTCGTGACGCTGTGCACGGAAGAACGGGAAGCGCTCGTTGATGCGATGGCGCGAGCTGCGAAGGTCCGCGGCAAGCAGCGTCGCCGATACGTTGTAGCCACCGGTTTCGCTCGTCGCCGGTACGACCACCCGGGATTCGATCGTTCGCTCGTAGAACGCCGCATGCTGCGGCACCACCATCGAGAGGCACCGATCGGCATCGAAGAATTCGGTGGCGATCAGCGCCAGGCGGATCGTCAGCATGTGCATGCCGCGAAGGTGGCGCATCTCCTCCGGATCGGCGGCGAAGCGCGCCGGGTCGATCAGCGACATTCCGGCATCGAGAAACGAGTCGATCGCCGACGAGAAGATGCCCGCCGATGCGCTGACGCGGTGCTCCGGCGTCACGTGGTGGATGCGCATCGTGCTGATCAGCCGCTCGTCGTAGTAGATCCCGAAGACGTAGGACTGGGGATCGAAGTCGAGATCGTCGATGATGACGTTCCCGGAAATCGGCATGATGTCGGCGAGCTTGTACGCCTTGGCGCGGATGCGCCCGACCTCTTCCATGTCTTCGGCCGTCTCGATGCGGCGGTACTCGACGCGATCGAGAAGATCGAAGATGCGTGCGTTGAAATCCGGCTTTGCCTCAAGGTCCGGTTTGGTGATGAACGTCGTCACTCGTTTACCCCTCGTTAAACTTGTTCAACGAAAAGTTACGACAGGGTGACGGCGTTTACAAACAATTTGATATAATTGCGACACAATTCCGTGATTGCCGGCGCCGTGGCGATTGCGCGCATTCGAAGGCTTCGAGAGGCTTTCGGAACGATACGGAAGCGCCAGAGCCTTTCAGGCCGGACGGGGTTGCGTCAGGTGCGACAAGAACCGCGTCGAGCGTACCGGTGATACGGTTCGCCCGTCTGCCGGAGCGTCATCGCGCAGACCGGACCGCATGAAGGATCATGAATGCATGATCCGAAGGGCTTTTAAGAGACGTTGCGCAGGGCCGGAATGCTCCGGAATTCGGTCGTCGCCACCAGTTCGCTGACCGAGGCGGAAGGCAGGGGCAGGCCGAACACGTAGCCCTGTATCTGATCGACGCACTCGGCCGATCGAAGGGCCTGAAGCTGCTCCTCCGTCTCGACGCCTTCGATCACCACGTCGAAGCCGAGATCGCGCGAGAGCCGGAAGATGCCCTTCAGGAGCTTGAGCTGCCGCTCGTCCGCCGGTACGTCGTCGACGAAGGAGCGGTCGATCTTGACGGTGTCGAACGGCAGCGTGTTGAGGTAGCTGAGGCTGGAATATCCCGTGCCGAAGTCGTCGATCGAGACGCTGGCACCCATCTCCATGATCTCGCGCAGGATCCCGTGCGCCTTCGAGGGGTCGCGCACGAAGGCGCTTTCGGTCACCTCGACCCGCAGGCGGCGCGCGGGAAGGCCGCTCGCATCGAGCGCCGAGCGGATCGTCGCCAAAATGCCTTCGTCCCGGAGGTCGATCGCCGACAGGTTGACGGAGACGCTGACGTCGCCGATCCACGTCATGCAGTCGCGGCAGGCGGTGTGGAGCACGCTTCGCGTCAGGTCGCCGATGATGCCCATCTCCTCGGCGAGTTCGATGAAGACGACCGGGGATATCGACCCGTGCTCGGGGTGGGTCCAGCGCGACAGCGCCTCGCAACAATCGACGTGCATGCGGTCGGGGTCGATGATCGGCTGGTAGACCAACGAAAGCGCATCGGTTGCGATCGCTTCGCGCAGATCCTCCATCAGGCTCTGTCGGTGGCGATACTCGTCGTCCATCTCCTGCACGAAAGCGGTCCACGTGTTCTTGCCGTTGCGCTTGGATTCGTAGAGCGCCAGATCGGCCTTGATCTGCGCCGTCTCGAGGTGGAACTCGTGCGCGGACAACACCGCCACGCCGCCGCTGACGCCGACCGACAGACGGTGGCCGTTGACGAAATAGGTACCCCGCATGGCCTCGTGGATGGTGGCCATCAGTTCGTGCGCATCGTCTTCGCCGGCCACGTCCCCGATGAAGACGACGAATTCGTCGCCGCCGAAGCGCGACAGGATCAGGCGCTCGGGCGCGACCTGCCCCAGGCGCATGGCGAATTCGCACAGCAGGCGGTCGCCGGTCAGGTGGCCCGTCGTGTCGTTGATATGCTTGAAGTCGTCGATGTCGAACACCGCGACGGCAATCTTTCGCCCATCGGCGCGGCCCTTCAGGGCGCCCCCGATGAGCTCGACGAAATAGGCCCGGTTCGCAAGCCTCGTCAGGCTGTCGTAGCGTGCCATCTCGACGACCTGCTCTTCGGCCTTCACACGCGCCGTGACGTCCTCGAAGTTCAAGACGGTGCCGCTCTCGGAATCGTGCTTGGCCGTGAACTCGACCAGGAGATCGTCGGACAGGCGCACGAGCGCTCGCGACTGCCGGCCGCGGATCAGATCGACGAGCTGCGTTTCGATGACGCTCGCCCGGTCCTGGTCGAAGACCTTCCGTGAAACGGCAAGGCGCAGCACCGCCTTCAGCGAGTGATTGACGATCTGGTCGACATCGTCGATCTGCAGCAGGCGGCCGGCCTTCTCGTTGGCGACCACGATCCGCTCGTTGACGTCGAGCATGAACAGGCCGTTCGGCATGTTGTTCAGCGCCGTGTCGAACTGCTGCGCGATCTCGGCGATCTCCCGGCTCGCCATGAAGTTCTCGACCAGGAACTCCCGCACGCCGGCGGCCATCTTGCGCACGAGCAGGCCGAACACGACGATGAAGATCGCGACGAAAGCGAAATAGATGTTCAGCTTCGACAGGAGGCAGGCGATGATCGGTACGAAAGACGCAAGCAGGGCAGCGCTGACCACGTGACGCGAGCCGTAATTGCGCCCGACGGCCGAAACGAGTGTCGCAAACGTCAGCGAGAAGAGCAGGAACTCGGCGAACGGATCCCGCGAGGTGAGAATGCTGTAGCCCGACAGGAAGCCCAATGTGAGCGCGACGGAACTCGCCGCCAGGATATAGCTGCGTTCCCAGTAAAGGATTTCGGCCCGGCTGTGCTGTTCGCCGTCGCCAAGATCGAAGCTGCGCATCTGGATGCGACGGGCGAGCCAGATGACGATGAAGACGAGCGAACTGACCGCGTAGACCGGATCGGAGAGCTTGAAACCGATGAGAAGGCCGGCGCCGACATGCAGGAACAACCCCGCCGTCAGCGTTCCCCTATCGGCATATAGAGAACAGACCAGCGACTGATAGACGTCTCTTGGAATGTGCCGATCGTTCTCAACCATTATGCGGCCGCCTCTTCTTGGGCCCGTTCTATCGACACACGTTTAAGAAATGCTTCTCAAATCGATCGATATCACGATGCCCGTTCGCAAACGGCGCCATTTCAGTCGATGGTTAAAGAGCGGACCGGTCGTTTGGGATAAAACGAGCAGTAAAGCGAGAGCTTCTCAAGTTTCGGCGAGGCGCTTTACGAGCCTGGCGAGCATCTCGAGACAGGCTTCGAGCTGATCGAGGTCGACGTATTCGTCGGGCTGGTGCGCCTGGTCGATCGAACCGGGCCCGCACACCACCGTCGCGATACCGGCGTCCTGGAAGAGGCCGGCTTCCGTGCCGAAGGCGACGACGTCGCGCTCGCGCCCGCCGGTCAGTTCGCTGACGAGGGCGAGCGCCTCTGAATCCGGCATCGGTTCGAGACCGGCCACCTCGCCGATCGTGCGCACGGCAATGCCCGTCTCCGGCGCGATCGCTTGCATCGCGGGCAGGAGATCGGTTTCGACATAGCGCGCGAGCGCGTCCTTGACGAAGGCCGCGTCCTCGTCGACGACGGGCCGCATTTCCCATTCGACGGCGCAGTGGCCGGCGATGACGTTGCGTGCCGAACCGCCTTCCATGCGGCCGACCTGAACCGTCGTCCAGGGTGGCTCGAACGGACTTTCGGCCGGTGCCTTCCTCTTCAAGGCCTCGCCGAGTTCCATCAGCCGGGTAACGTAACGCACGGCGATTTCCACCGCGTTGACGCCCTTGTCGGGCTGCGAACCGTGGCCGCCGGTGCCGGTGAACTCGGTCGTGTATTCGAAGCAGCCCTTGTGCCCCTCGATGATGCGCATCGAGGTCGGCTCGCCGATGATGCAGACGGACGGCTTGATGGCGGCGCGCTCCAGTTCCTCCATCAGGGCGCGCGCGCCGAAGCAGCCGACCTCCTCGTCATAGGTGAAGGCGAAGTGGATCGGCCGCTTCAGCTCGGCCTCGGCGAAGGCCGGCACCATGGCAAGGCAGCAGGCAATGAAGCCCTTCATGTCGCAGGCGCCGCGCGCGTGAAGCTTTCCGTCCTCCTCTCGCAGTTCGAACGGGTCGCTCGTCCATTCCTGCCCGTCCGTCGGCACGACGTCGGAATGACCGGAAAGGACGATGCCGCCGTCGCCATCCGGACCGAGCGTGGCGAAGAGGTTCGCCTTCGTGCCCGTCTCGTCGAAGGTGACGAAGCTGCGCGCGCCCGCTTCGCGCAGGATGGAATCCGCGTAGCCGATCAGCGCCGTGTTGCCGTCGGCCGAGACCGTCGGAAAGGCGACGAGATCGGCGAGGATCGCCCGCGTGCGTTCGAGCATGTGCGCTGTCTGGCTCACCTTCCGGCTCAGTCCTTCACGAACATCTTGCGCGGCCGGTTGCACAGGCACTCCGCCGCCGCACCCTCGCGCACGAGGATGCTTTCGGTGATCTCCATGCCCCAATCCTTCATCCACAGCCCCGGCATGAAGTGGAAGGTCATGCCCGCCTGCAGCTCGGTATTGTCGTTGTCGCGGAACGAGATCGTGCGCTCGCCCCAGTCCGGCGGATAGGAGATGCCGATCGGATAGCCGCAGCGTGCCGAGCGTTCGATGCCGCCCTTGGCGAGTTCGGCGTGAAGCGCCCGGGAGACGTCGCCCGCGCAATTGCCCGGCCGCGCCGCATCGAGCCCCGCGTGAAGCCCGTCGACCAGCGCCTTTTCCGCATCGACCAGATGCTGCGGCGGCTTGCCGAGAAAGACGGTCCGGCAGAACGGCGCATGGTAGCGGCGGTAGCAGCCCGAAATCTCGAAGAAGGTCGCCTCGCCCTTTTCGAACGATGTCCAGCTCCAGGTGAGATGCGGCGCGGCAGCGTCCGAGCCCGAAGGCAGGAGCGGCACGATCGCCGGATAGTCGCCCCAAGAATCGTCGACGCCGCGTACCGCGTCGGCATAGATCTCGGCGACGAGCTCGTGCTTCTTCACGCCCGGCTCGATGCGCTCCAGGATGCCATCGATGATCTTTTCGGAAATGCGCGCGGCACGGCGCATGAAAAGGATTTCCTCGTCCGACTTCACGCCGCGCTGCCAGTTCACGAGCGCCGTCGCATCGACGAAGTTCGCGTTCGGCAGCTCCTTCTGCAACGTCAGGAAGGCCTTGGCGGAGAAGTAGTAATTGTCGAGTTCGACGCCGATGCGCTTGTTGGCATAGCCCTTGCGCGTGAGGATCGCGGCCAGATCCTCCATCGGGTGGCAGTCCTTGGCCTGCACGAAATAGTCCGCGTAGCCCGACGCCCGGTCGTCGTCCATCCAGCAGGTGCGGATCGCGCCGTTCGCGTCCTGCAGCCGTCCCCACCAGATCGGATCCTCGTCGAGGAAGACGAGCACGCCCTGGTGCACGTAGAAGGACCAGCCGTCGTAGCCGGTCAGCCATGCCATGTTCGACGGGTCTTCGACGAACAGGACGTCGACCTCCCATTCCTGCATGGCGGCACGCACCTTGGTGAGCCGCCGCTCGTATTCGACCATGGTGAAGGGAAGCGTGGACGCCGGCATCGCAATACCCCGAGACAGTTATGTGCGCGCGAGAAAGCCGGACGATCCGGCGCACCGATAGAAACATGTCATGCGTGCAAGTCAATTCGCAGCCGCGAACACGGCGACGAAATGTGCCATGTTTTCTTCGCTTTGTGCTTTTGGTGGTGCGACGGGCACGCGCGCCCTATCGCTCGCGCGTCAGCGCCTTCGGGTCGAGCAGGTAGCGGTCGAAGAGCGGCAGGCTCGCCGCGCCGAGCGCGCGCGCGAGCGAGCCGATCGATCCGGCACGAATTTCGGGCACCGTTATGCCGGCGCAATCGAGATCGTCCATGTGCCGGCGCGTCGCCTCAACGACGGCATCGCGGTAGGCCACCGGCAATCCGCCGTCGATGATCACGGTCGAAAAATCGATCACCGCAACGGCGGCGACGACCGCGCGCGAGAGCCCGGCCGCGGCCTGCTCGACCCAGGCTTCGGCATAGCGCTCGATGCCGCTCCAGTCGTCCGGTGTCCGCCAGAGCGGGGAAGCATCGATGCCGTCGGCGACGAGCATGCGTTCCAGCAGGATGATCGAGGCGACGTCGATGAGCTGCGCGACGCCGTCGCCCGATGGATCGGGAACCGGGATGGAGCCGAGCGCACCGGCATTGCCCGTCCGTCCGGCATAAAGATGCCCGTCGAGCACGATGCCGCCGCCGACGAACGTGCCGAGATAGAAATAGATGAAGTCGCCATGGCCGGTATGATCGCCGAAGACGAGCTCGGCCGCACATGCCGCCGTCGCATCGTTCTGGAGATAGACCGTATAGGCGCACACGGCCTCGATCTCGCTGCGCAGATCGACGGTACGCCAGACATCGAGTTCGTGCGCCGGCACGCCCATCTCGTGTGCCCAGTTCCAGGGTTCGAAGGGAATGGCGATGCCGAGTCCGGCGATGCGCGCCCTCAAGGCCGGCGCAAGCTTCTCCTCGAAGGCGGCGATCCCGCTCTTCGCGAAGGACACGATCTCCGCGGGCCGCGGCCAGGCGTAGCTGCGCCGCAGGGCGGCCAGGGACCGTCCGAGAAAGTCGACGAGCACGATGTCGGCACTGCGCCTGCCCACCTTCAGCCCGACGAAGAACGCGCCCTCGGGATTGATCGAAAGCGGCACCGACGGCTGGCCGACCCGCCCCCGGATCGGCTCGCCGCGCACGAAGAGCCCCTCCCCTTCGAGATCGCGCATGATGACGGAGATCGTCTGCGCCGAAAGGCCCGTCATCCGGGCGAGCTCGGTCTTCGTCAGCCGGCCGTGACGCCGCACGAGGCTGAGCGCCAGCCGCGCGTTGTGCGCGCGCATTCCGCTCTGGTTGGAGCCTCGCGGCGACGGGGCGCGCTCTGCCCCTTCGCCCTCCCCGTCCGTTCCGTCCTCCACGAAAGCCTCCCTTCGGCGCCGATATTCCGAAGGTCGGGCGTATCGATCGCGGCCCACCTTGCGCCGGGTACGCGTTCTGTCAAGGAGTTAATAATTAAGATTGATTTATTTATTGACTTATGACGGACGGTGGTATTCTCTTCTCCATGGGCGATGCGGGAGGACAGTCATCGCTGCCGAAATTCACCATCCGGGAGGAGAATACCGATGCGATTTCCATCCATCGTCGTAACGACGCTCATCGGCGGCGCGGTAGCTGGCGCATTCGCTGCCGCACCGGCGCTCGCGCAGAGCGACAGCGGCTCCGGCGGCAGCTCGGGTTCCGGCAAGAAGGCCAGCGCCTGCCTGATCACCAAGACCGATACGAACCCCTATTTCGTGACGATGAAGAAGGGCGCCGTCGAGAAGGCCAAGGAACTCGGCGTCGACCTCAAGACCTATGCCGGCAAGTACGACGGCGACAACCAGTCCCAGGTCGACGCCATCGAATCCTGCATGGCCGACAAGGCGAACGGCATTCTCATCACCCCCTCCGACACGAAGGCGATCGTGCCGACGGTCAAGAAGGCGCGCGACGCCGGCATCCTCGTCATCGCTCTCGACACGACGCTCGAGCCGACGGATGCGGCCGACGCCACCTTCGCGACTGACAATTTCCAGGCCGGCAAGCTGATTGGCGAATGGGCGAAGAAGACGCTGGGGGACAAGGAAGCCCACATCGCCTTCCTCGATCTCGCCACGAGCCAGCCTTCCGTCGACGTCCAGCGCGACCAGGGTTTCATGGTCGGCTTCGGCATCGACCCGAAGGACAAGAACAAATGGGGCGACGAGGACGACAAGCGCATTGTCGGCCATGACGTCACCGGCGGGGCCGAGGACGGCGGGCGTACGGCGATGGAAAACCTCCTGCAGGAGGATCCGGGCACCAATCTCGTCTACACCATCAACGAACCGGCCGCAGCCGGCGCCTATCAGGCTTTGAAGGCTGTGGGCCTCGAGAAACAGGCGACGATCGTCTCGATCGACGGCGGCTGCCCGGGCGTGAAGAACGTGCAGGACGGCGTCATTGGTGCGACCTCGCAGCAGTATCCCCTGCAGATGGCCGCACAGGGCATCGAGGCGATCCAGAAATACGTCGAGACCGGCGCGAAGCCGCAAAAGAGCGAAGGCCTCGATTTCCACAATACCGGCGTCAACCTCGTGACCGACAAGCCCGTCGACGGGGTGCCGTCGATCAGCGTCAAGGAAGGCCTCGATAAGTGCTGGGGCTGATCCGCCCGGCCGCATGAGAAGGGCCGGACGCCGTCAGGGCATCCCGTCCCGGCGTCCGGCATCCGAAATCCTGTGCCGTCCGGCCCCTACGGTGAAATTCGGTGGCCGATCGCGATGCACGCTTCAGGGAGGAGCGCATGAGCGAGCAGACCCTTGCAGCCGGCGAGAGCGAACGCCCCTCGTTCGACGAGCACGAACGGACGTTCCTGCAGAAAATCCAGCACTTCCTGCACTCCAATCCCGCCGCCGTTCCGCTGATCGTGCTCGTCGTCTCCACGATCGTCTTTGCGTTCATCATCGGCCCGCGCTTTTATTCCGCCTTCACGCTGACCCTGATCCTGCAGCAGGTGGCGATCACCGGCATCGTCAGCGCGGGTCAGACATTGGTGATCCTGACGGCCGGCATCGACCTTTCCGTCGGTGCGATGATGGTGCTTTCCTCCGTCGTCATGGGCCAGTGTGCCATGCATTACGGCTTTCCCGGGCCGATCGCCGTCCTTGCCGGGCTTGCAGTCGGAACGCTGTGCGGCGTCATCAACGGGCTTCTCGTCGCCTTCGTGAGACTGCCGCCCTTCATCGTCACGCTCGGCACCTGGTCGATCTACGGCGCGGCGACCTTCATCTATTCGGGCAACGAGACCGTGCGCAGCCAGGACATCGACGCCACGGCGCCGATCCTGCATTTCTTCGGCCAGTCCTTCCGCATCGGCGGCGCCGTCTTCACCTATGGCGTCGTGCTCATGGTCGTGATCGCCGCGATCCTCTGGTACGCGCTGAACCATACCGCATGGGGCCGGCATCTCTATGCCGTCGGTGACGACAAGGATGCCTCGCTTCTTTCCGGCATTCGCGTCTCGCGCGTGCTGATTTCCGTCTACGCCGTCGCCGGGCTCATCTGCGCCGTCGCCGGCTGGACGCTCATCGGGCGTATCGGTTCGGTCTCGCCGCAGGCTGGCCAGCTCGAGAACATCAACGCCATCACCGCCGTCGTGATCGGCGGCACGTCGCTCTTCGGCGGTCGCGGCTCGATCCTCGGCACGCTCTTCGGCGCCCTCATCGTCGGCGTCTTCTCGCTCGGCCTGAGGCTCGTCGGCACCGACCCGCAATGGACGCAGCTTACCGTCGGCGCCCTCATCATCGTCGCCGTGGCGACCGACCAGTGGATCAGAAAGGTCTCGACATGAGCGACCGTGCGCAAGAGCCGATCCTTTCGGCCCGCAACCTCGTGAAACGCTATGGCCGCGTGACCGCACTCAACAACGCCGATTTTGATCTTTATCCGGGCGAAGTGCTGGCGGTCATCGGCGACAACGGCGCCGGCAAATCGACGCTCATCAAGGCGATCTCAGGCGCGGTGATCCCCGACGAAGGCGAGATCCGGCTGAACGGCCAGCCGGTGCAGTTCACCTCGCCCATGCAGGCGCGCGCCGCGGGCATCGAGACCGTCTACCAGACGCTTGCGCTCTCGCCTGCCCTTTCTATTTCAGACAACATGTTCCTCGGTCGCGAAATCCGCAAGAAAGGCATGCTCGGCAAGGTTTTCCGCATGCTCGACCGGCCGGAGATGGAGCGCTACTCGCGCGAGAAGCTCTCCGACCTCGGGCTGATGACGATCCAGAACATCGGCCAGGCCGTTGAAACGCTTTCCGGCGGCCAGCGCCAGGGCGTCGCCGTCGCCCGCGCCGCGGCCTTCGCAGCGAAGGTCATCATCATGGACGAGCCGACGGCCGCCCTCGGCGTGAAGGAGTCCGGCCGCGTGCTCGAACTCATCCGCGACGTGAAGAAGCGCGGCCTGCCGATCGTGCTTATCTCGCACAACATGCCGCATGTCTTCGAGGTGGCCGACCGGGTGCACATCCACCGCCTCGGCCGGCGCATCGCCGTCGTCGACCCGAAGCAGATGTCGGCCTCCGACGCGGTGGCCATCATGACGGGCGCAATGAAGCCGCAGGAACTGGCCGCCGCATGATGCCGGTAACGGCCGAAGCACTCGCCGAGCACCTGCTTGCAGCCCTTGCGAACGTGCGGAAAGACCGCCTCATCGTCGCCATCGCCGGCCCGCCCGGCGCCGGAAAGTCGACGCTCGCCGGCCATCTCGCCGATACGCTCGAGACTGGGGCCGGCAGCGGCACGGCGATCGTCGTCGGCATGGACGGGTTCCATCTCGACGACACGGTGCTCGAGGCGCGTGGCCATCGCGCGCGCAAGGGCGCCCCGTTCACCTTCGACGTCGCGGGTCTTCACGCCACGCTCGCACGCATCGAAAACGGCAAGGAAGCGGTCGCCGTCCCCGTCTTCGATCGTAGCCTCGAGCTCGCACGCGCCGGCGCCTGCATCGTCGAGCCAAGGCATCGCATCGTCCTCGTCGAAGGCAATTACCTTCTTCTCGAAGAGGCGCCATGGTGCGATCTCGCACCCCTCTTCGACATGACGATCATGATCGAATCGGACCGGACAACACTCCGCCGCCGCCTGACGGAACGCTGGCTCGGCCATGGCCTGGACGAAGCCGCAGCCCGCGCCAAAGTCGAAGAAAACGACGCCCCGAACGCCGACCTCGTCCAGTCGGCAAGCCGCCCTGCCACGATGGTCTTCCAAAGCCCGCCTGACCCGGAAGACCAGGCCACCCGTCCCACCGGACGCCCCGTCCCGTCCGGTTGACAACCCGCCACGCAACCCTCTATGTCACGCAGCGCTGCCCAGATGGCGGAATTGGTAGACGCGCACGGTTCAGGTCCGTGTGCCGAAAGGCGTGGAGGTTCGAGTCCTCTTCTGGGCACCATTCCCCTGTTCGAGATCGTCCGATCCAGCCCGAACAGCTCTTCATTCCCCTGAAAATTCCAACTTTTCGATTCTACCGTGTCCGACGCGGTCTGTCGGTATCGCGGCTTTCATGATGGCGTACGTCGATCCGACGCCAACATATGGATGCCGGCATGGCTTCTTCGGATCGCAAAACAAGGATGTAAGGGCTTCGGAACGGCGTGAGAAACACAGGGATTGCAGTCGCCATTCCTGTGATATCGACGATTGGCTCGGAGCTGTGGCGAGGCGCCTATTGCTTCCGACGAGCGAAAATCTCGTTTTCGCGCCGATGCTTCGTCAGCCGGAAGATGCCGGACGAGCAGAACATTCCGGTGGGCTGCGTACCGCTACGCTAGAACGGTGACAATGCGCCGGAGAACAATGGCTGAATCAAGCGATCCTCCGCGTGAGGCGGAGGAGCTTTCCGGGAGAATTGGCCAGCCGAACTCGACGTCGCCGCCATTTGCGTTCTATCGGGTAGCCGAGAACGTAGGAGCGCCGCGTCTTTGTGCACGTGATAAAGTAAAATCGTAAATTAAAGGCCAGAGGGAACCCCGACCTGTCCCGACCGCATGTCGCGATGCCAGTACATCCGTGGCCATCGCGTCATGCGGTCGAGTTGATCAATCGGCAGCTTCGAGATTGTCCGCCGCGGACTTGCCGCTGCGCTTGTCCTGGACGACGTCGAAGTGGACCTTCTGGCCTTCGACCAGGGTACCCATGCCAGCGCGCTCGACGGCGGAGATATGGACAAAAACGTCCTGATTGCCGTCGTCGGGCTGAATGAACCCGAAACCCTTGGTCGAGTTGAAGAACTTAACGGTACCAGTAGCCATACGATTTCCTTTCAATCGCACATGAGAATGCCCGCCATTGGCGACGGGTTTGCCTATCGATTTTGAAGAGGGAAGATCGTAAGCGCCCTTCGGGACGCGGGAACAAAGTTCAACGACAAGATCGAGATGTTCATATAGGGGCTGCGACGCTTCTACACAAGCCTCGTCTTCAGTCGCCGAGCATGCCGGGCGGAAGCTCGCCGTAATGCGCCAGGATCTCGGGCTCTTCCAGCACTTCGCCGGTCTCGGTGTCGACGGTCTGTGCGACGGCGACCACACCGGCCACACGCTCGGCGTCTCGCTCGGCCCTGCCTCTCGCCTCGTCGGACGTCTTGAACTCCATCTGCCTCCCCTGAACGAGCTTTCGCCCCTGCTTTTCGAACTGCTGAACGATGTAAAGCGTCTTTTCGCTCACCTGCGGTACCTTCCGAAATCGGCTTTCGATCATCCGCCTCATACCGCGACCACGGCAATGAGCGCGACGGTTATATGCATCCGCTTCCAGCATGCGGTCGGTGCCCACCGTCATGGTCCTCGATCCGATTACCGCCAAACGCGGAGAAGCTCCACTTTTCTTGGCCCGCCTCCGCCCACCACAGACGGCTATCGCAACATGCGCCTGCGCCGCGATGGCGATCACGTGGCTGCTACGCGGACAAACGTCGCCTGAGACGGGAACCGGAGCGCTCGGTGGCCACGTCCGGGCGAGTTCGCAACGCATCGACACTTCGCCGTCGTCGCTGCGTCGAGCAGTGCAAGGGCGGCGTGGTCGACCGCTCCGGCATCTGCGAACGCGTTGCCGGTCGATGGCGAAGCGGCGGTCGCATTTACGAACGGACGGTACTGCGCCCGACTCGGAAAGGACGATTCCAATGACTAACTCTGAATACGAGAGCCGTCGTCAGGATCGAAGAGGTGGATGAGATCCGGCGAAGACGTGAGAAAGGTCTGATCGCCGATCCGTGCACTCGGCAGTCCCTCGAACATCTGAGTAACTTCAACGCCATCGACATCAAAAAGTTGGATCGTAAATGCGCCGGTAGGCTCTATCTGGGACAATGTCGCCGAGATACCGTTGGAACTGCTCGTTTTCAGGTGCTCCGGCCGCAGACCGAGAACAACGGTCCGTCCGGATCGACTCGAATAGGCATCGATTCTGCTGATCGGCTTCTGGCGGACGATGATCTTTCTTCCCGTTGCCATTCCCCAGAGCGTGTCGGCCGTCCTGTGGGGCGTTGTCCTGCGTCCGGACGGGCCCGTAAACGCCCTGCTCGCAGCCCTCGGCCTGCCCGAACAGCGCTTCCTCACATCCTCCGATCAAGCGCTCGCCTCGACCAGTTCGCGATCGTCCAGGCGCTGCTTTCGCCGGAGAAGATCGACCTGCAGGCCATCTACGCCGCGCCCTTTCACAATGCGAAGTCGAGCGGCCCCGAAGACGGCATGGAGCTCAGCTACGACGAGATCCTGCGTTTGCTCGAACGCCTCGATCGCAGCCCGGACGACTTCGTCTTCAAGGGCGTCAGGGCCTATGTCGGCAAGGAAAAAGTCGTGCGGGAAGCGCCCGCCGTCGACGATCTCATCGAACGGGCCCGCGCGAGGACGCCCGAAGATCCGCTTTACGTCGTCGCGATCGCCGCGATCAGCAACATCGCTTCGGCACTCCTGAAGGCGCCCGACATCATCGAGCGCATCGTGGTCGTCTGGCTCGGCGGGCATGCCCTGGAATGGCCGGATACGCGGGAATTCAACCTGCGCCAGGATGTCGGCGGAGCGCAGGTCCTCTTCGACAGCGGCGTGCCGCTCGTCCTCGTTCCCTGCATGGGCGTCGTCTCCCATCTGCATGCCAGCGTTCCGGAGATCGAACGCTACGTCGAACCGCACGGCGCCATCGGCGAGTTTCTCGCGATGCGATTCAAGTCGTATTCGGACGACCATGTCGGCTGGACGAAAGAGATCTGGGACATGGCGCCGATCGGCTGGCTTCTGGACGAAAGCTGGGCACGCAGCGTCATCGTTCCGAGGCCGATCCTGACGGATCAGGTCACATGGAGCGTCGACCGAAGCCGCCATCCCATCCGCTACGTCAACTGGATCGATCGGGACGGTATCCTGCGCGACTTCTTTGCGAAACTGAAGGCACGGCAACCGTAGGATCGAGACCTTTCGCTTCGGATCGTCGCCGGACACCTGCCCGTGCCTGAGCGTGACCGCTATCGCGTCCTCGACGTCGTACCCGACGACGGACGCCGCATGCATGCCGTCGCCTTCAGGCCACCGGATGCGCGGCGCCACGCGTTCATGGCCATGGCTGCTTTCCAGGCATCGGGAAACGCCTGGTCTACCAGAGCGACAACTGTTCGTGGAGCTCGGGGACGGCGGTGTCGGGACGGTCGAAGGTCGAGACCGTGACGCCGAGCAGCCTGACGCTTCGTTCGAACGGGTAGAGCGGTGCGAGCAGTGCCACCGCGGCGTCTTCGAGTTCACTCGCCGAACGCAACGGCCCCGGCTGCGTCGATCGGCGGGTGATCTGCCGGAAATCGTTGTACTTGACCTTTACGGTCACCGTTCGTCCGGAAAGCCCCTTCGCCTCGCAGCTTTCCCATACTTTCGCGGCGAGCTTGCCGAGTTCGGCGCATGCCGGCGCCAGGTCCGCGATGTCCTGCGAGAACGTATCTTCCGAACCGACGGACTTGCGCTCGCGATGGGATTGCACCGGTCGGTGGTCGATCCCGCGCGAGATGCGGTAGTACCATTGGCCGGACTTGCCGAAATGTTCGCGCAGCCAGCCAAGCGGCTTGTCCCGCAGGTCCCTGCCCGTCAACAGCCCGTGCGCTTCCATGCGCCTGGCCGTCGCCGGCCCGACGCCGTGGAACTTCTTCACCGGCAGGTCCGCGACGAAGGCCGGACCCATCGCCGGCGTGATGACGGCCTGACCGTTCGGCTTGTTGAGATCGCTCGCCATCTTGGCGAGGAACTTGTTGTAGGAAATACCCGCCGACGCGTTGAGGCCGGTCACCTCCTTGATGCGCTTGCGCACCTCGAGCGCCACGGCGCTCGCATGGGGAATGCCCTGCTTGTTCTCGGTCACGTCCAGATAGGCCTCGTCGAGCGAGAGCGGCTCGATCAGGTCGGTGAACTCGGCGAAGATCTCGCGGATCTGGTTGGAGACGGAACGGTAGACGTCGAAACGGGACTTCACGAAGATCAGGTCCGGGCAGCGGCGCCGCGCGGTGACGGAGGGCATAGCGGAGCGCACACCGAAGACGCGCGCCTCGTAGCTCGCCGCAGCGACGACCCCGCGCGCGGCCGACCCACCGACGGCGACCGGTAGCCCGCGAAGCGCCGGATCGTCGCGCTGTTCGACCGAGGCGAAGAAGGCATCCATATCGACATGGACGATCTTGCGGCCATCGTCACGTCGCTCGACGTCGTCGTCGTCCGGTTCCGCTGTTGCCGATGGCGCGTCTTTCATCCCGCGAGCCCATACTACCTTCGCACACGGCTTATCCGAACAGAGATTGATTCCATAGTTCAGACGAACAAAGCTAGAACAAATTTTGCGCAGGAAGCTGATCGCAGTTCCGGGTGCCCTTCGCAAGGACGACCGTTGCCAAAGCGGAGATCCGGGACACTTCAGCATCACCGAGGTCGAAGTGCCCTACGCGGCAGCACGCGGTGCCGGTAAAAAAAGGCCCGAGCGCTTATCGTGTCTTCGAAGGGCGTCTGGGAGCCGTTTAAAGCGATCTTGGCAACTGATGCCGTGCCATAAAACCGGCTGTCAAAACTAAGAAATTCGCGCCAAGCTAAAACAGACTTCGCTCAGCTCTCATCGATTAAAAAGAGAGAGATTGGTGGAGCCAGGGGGAGTCGAACCCCCGACCTCTACAATGCCATTGTAGCGCTCTCCCAACTGAGCTATGGCCCCATCGTTTCTCGGCCTTGGAGTTGGGGCTCCGGCCGGGTCCGCGGCCCGTGTGGGCCGGGCCGTCTCTTACTTCCGCCGAGCCTTGCGATCAAGGGCCGGCGTGTCGAAAATCGATCGGCGGGCGAAGATTCCGGTGTGCCGTGGACGGCTCAGCGGTCTTCCTCGTTGTCGTCGGAACGCTCGCCGATGATGTCGCTGACATCGTCGTTCTCGTCGTCGTCGGCATCCTCGATGAACGTGTCGGAATCGTCGTCGTCGAGATCGACTTCGCTGTCGTCGTTCGAGTTCGAGGTCGAGTTCGACGAGCTGCCGGAGCTGTTCTCCTCGTCCGCCTCCTCGAGCGATACGACCTCCGTGCCGCCCGTGTCTTCCTCGGCCTCGGTCGTCTCCTCCGGCTCTTCCTCCTTGGTCACGGAGCGGTTGTTGCCCGTGTCCTCGAATTCCGAGAGGGGGAAGGACTTGCCCGTATAGGGCGAGACGATCGGATTGCGGTTCAGATCATAGAACTTGCGCCCCGTGTCGGGGCAGATGCGTTTGGTGCCTAGTTCCGGTTTCGCCACTTTCAAAGTCCCGTCAATGGCTGGATTTGTCGCAAGGCCGTGCCGGCAGCGGATCGCCGAAGCCGTCGCTGCGGATGCGCGGTGCCTTACTGTGTGTGGCACGGGCTGTCAAAGCTAAACCGCACCGCCGTGCGATGGTTTGTGCGCACGCCGGCACCCGTACCGGTCGCGACACGACGGCGGCATGCCCGGATTTATGGCGCGACCACCGATGAACGGCGCGATGAAACGGTCGCCATGTTGGAGATGACCCGCGCGTACGGCTGTGCTAGAGGCCGGTCGGTTTTGATGACGCTGTCGAGGATCGCGGCCGATGCACGATGCCCATTCGCCGAGCCGGCCCGCCGTTTCGAGGCGTTCGCCCGGACTTTCGGGACGCGTGCGTGTGCCCGGCGACAAATCGGTCTCGCACCGATCGCTGATGCTCGGTGGCCTCGCCGCCGGACGAACGCGCATCCGCGGCCTGCTTTCCGGCGAGGACGTCGTCAACACGGGGCGTGCGATGGCCGCCATGGGCGCCAACCTTTCCCGCGAGGGCGACGAATGGGTGATCGAGGGCACCGGCAATGGTTGCCTTCTGGAGCCCGAAGGTCCGCTCGATTTCGGCAATGCCGGCACCGGCTGCCGGCTCACGATGGGCCTTGCCGGCGTCTACGATTTCGAGACTAGCTTCACCGGTGACGCATCGCTTACCAAGCGTCCGATGGGCCGCATCTTCGATCCGCTTCGACAGATGGGCGTGCAGGTAGAGGCGGCCGAAGGCGACCGGTTGCCGGCACGCCTTCGCGGGCCGGAAGTCGCCAACCCGATCACCTATCGCGTTCCGATGCCCTCGGCACAGGTGAAATCCGCCGTGCTGCTCGCCGGGCTGAACGCGCCGGGCATCACCACCGTCATCGAGCCGGTGGCGACGCGCGACCATACCGAGCGCATGCTCGCCGGCTTCGGCGCATCGCTCGAGGTCGAGACGGATGGCAAGGGTGTGCGGACCATTCGGCTGGAGGGACAGGGCCGGCTTTCCGGACAGACGATCGACGTGCCGGCCGATCCGTCCTCGGCGGCATTCCCCATCGTCGCAGCTCTTGTCACACCGGGCTCCGACATCGTCGTGGAGAACGTGCTGATGAACCCGACGCGCATCGGTCTGATCACCACGCTGTGCGAGATGGGCGGCGACATTTCGCTCATCGAGGAGCGCGAAGCCGGCGGAGAGACGATGGCGGATCTGCGCGTGCGTGCGTCGGACCTTCGCGCCGTCACGGTGCCGCCCGAGCGCGCGCCCTCGATGATCGACGAATATCCGGTTCTGGCGGTCGCGGCGGCCTTCGCCGAAGGCGAAACGGTGATGGACGGCATCGGCGAGTTGCGCGTGAAGGAATCCGACCGGCTCGCCGCCGTCGCCGCCGGCCTCGCGCTGAACGGCGTCGACCATACGGAAGGCGAAGCGGCGCTTGCCGTGCGCGGACGACCGGGCGGCAAGGGCGTCGGGAACCCGGACGGAAAGCGCGTCGAAACCCATCTCGACCACCGCATCGCCATGGCCTTCCTCGTCATGGGCGCTGCGAGCGAACACCCCGTCCAGGTCGACGACATTTCGATCATCGCAACCAGCTTCCCCGATTTCGCCGACCTCATGAACGGGCTCGGAACCGCGATCGAACCGACGCAGGTGCCCGAATGAATGCCGGCGAAGACCCGGCGACGGGCAAAGAGGCGAGTGCGGCACCCCGCGCGGTCCGCATCATCGCGCTCGACGGGCCGGCGGCCTCCGGCAAGGGCACGCTCGCCCGGCGCATCGCTTCCCATTACGGTTATCGCCACCTCGATACCGGGCTCACCTACCGCGCGGCCGCCAAGGCGCTTCTCGATGCGGGCCAGCCGCTCGACGACGAGGCGCTTGCCGCGCGAATGGCGGGCGACGTCGATTTCGAAGGGCTCGACCGCAGCACGCTTTCCGCCCATGCGATCGGCGAGGCGGCTTCCCGGATCGCCGTGATGCCGGCGGTGCGCCGTGCGCTGGTCGCCGCCCAACGGCGCTTTGCCGAAGAGCCTCCGGGCAGCGTCCTCGACGGGCGGGACATCGGCACCGTGGTGTGCCCCGGAGCCAGCGTGAAGCTCTTCGTCACCGCCTCGCCGGAGACCCGGGCGAAGCGGCGCTTCGAGGAGATCGTCGGCAAGGGTGGGGACGCGCGATACGAGGCGATCCTCGACGATCTGAAAGAGCGCGACGCGCGCGACATGGGTCGCACGGATTCGCCGCTGAGGCCGGCCGACGACGCCCACTTGCTCGACACGAGCGAAATGGGTATAGAAAGCGCGTTCCAGGCTGCGCGCGATCTGATCGACCGTGCGCTGGCTGCTGCGAGCGAGAGCTAGGGTCGAGGGCGTCGCGACACGATCGCGAGCGCCCTTTGCTTTTATTTCGCTCCGCGCGACACCATATCGCAGGAATGAAGACGTGAATCCGTCTGCAGGCCGGTCGAAGCGCCGGACCCGGCTTCCGATCGAGGAAGCCAGACCGCCCGCAGGCGTACGCAACACCAACCCGCGGCGCATCGTTCGACCACGCGACGGCGGCCCGTACGGCCGTAGCCTGGCGGACTCTTTTCAGGAGAATCAATGGCAGTAGAAACCCCGACGCGGGAGGACTTCGAAGCCCTTCTGCAGGAATCGTTCAAGGGCAACGACCTCGCCGAAGGATACGTCGCCAAGGGCACGGTCACGGCGATCGAGAAGGACATGGCGATCGTCGACGTCGGCCTGAAGGTCGAAGGTCGCGTGCCGCTCAAGGAGTTCGGCGCCAAGGCCAAGGACGGCACACTGAACGTCGGCGACGAGGTCGAGGTCTATGTCGAGCGCGTCGAGAACGCTCTCGGCGAAGCGGTCCTTTCGCGTGACAAGGCGCGCCGCGAGGAAAGCTGGGTGCGCCTCGAAGAGAAGTTCAACAACAGCGAACGCGTCGAAGGCCAGATCTTCAACCAGGTCAAGGGCGGCTTCACGGTCGACCTCGACGGTGCGGTCGCCTTCCTTCCGCGCTCGCAGGTCGACATCCGTCCGATCCGCGACGTCACGCCGCTGATGCACAACCCGCAGCCCTTCGAGATCCTCAAGATGGACAAGCGGCGCGGCAACATCGTCGTCTCGCGGCGTACCGTTCTCGAGGAAAGCCGTGCCGAGCAGCGCTCGGAAATCGTGCAGAACCTCGAGGAAGGCCAGGTCGTGGAAGGCGTGGTCAAGAACATCACCGACTACGGTGCGTTCGTGGACCTCGGCGGCATCGACGGCCTGCTGCACGTTACCGACATGGCATGGCGCCGGGTGAACCACCCGACCGAGATCCTGTCGATCGGCCAGACCGTCAAGGTCCAGATCATCCGGATCAACCAGGAAAGCCACCGCATCTCGCTCGGCATGAAGCAGCTCGAGGCGGATCCGTGGGAAGGCATCGGGGCGAAGTACCCGGTCGGCAAGAAGATCCCGGGTCGCGTGACGAACATCACCGACTACGGCGCCTTCGTCGAGCTGGAGCCGGGCATCGAAGGCCTGATCCACGTCTCCGAGATGTCCTGGACGAAGAAGAACGTCCATCCGGGCAAGATTCTTTCGACCTCGCAGGAAGTCGAAGTGGTCATCCTCGAGGTTGATCCGGTCAAGCGTCGTATCTCGCTCGGCCTCAAGCAGACGCTCGAGAACCCGTGGGAGGTCTTCTCGCAGACCCATCCGTCCGGCACCGAGGTCGAGGGCGAGGTCAAGAACAAGACCGAGTTCGGCCTGTTCATCGGCCTCGACGGCGATGTGGACGGCATGGTCCACCTCTCCGACCTCGACTGGAACCGTCCGGGCGAGCAGGTGATCGAGGAGTTCAACAAGGGTGACGTCGTTCGCGCCGTCGTTCTCGACACCGACGTCGACAAGGAGCGCATTTCGCTCGGCATCAAGCAGCTCGGCGCCGACGCCGTGGGCGATGCCGCCACTTCGGGCGAACTGCGCAAGAACGCGATCGTCTCCGTCGAGGTGACGGGCGTCACCGATGGCGGCCTGGAAGTGAAGCTCGTAGATCATCCCGAGGTCACCTCCTTCATTCGCCGTTCGGACCTCTCGCGCGATCGCGACGAGCAGCGCCCCGAGCGCTTCTCCGTCGGCCAGACGCTCGATGCCCGCGTCACCAACTTCTCCAAGCGCGACCGCCGCGTGACCCTGTCGATCAGGGCGCTGCAGATCGCCGAGGAGAAGGAAGCGGTCGCCCAGTACGGCTCGTCCGACTCCGGCGCTTCGCTCGGCGACATCCTGGGTGCGGCACTCAAGAAGCAGGAAGAGGAATAGTCTCCTCCTTCCGGCTTCGCCGAAACGACGAAACCCGCGGGGCCTTACCGGTCCCGCGGGTTTTTTGTCGGTCCGAGCATGCGTCGGTGGGCTCGGCTTTCGCGCTTTACAGGTCCGCGGATCGCGTGGATCCCCATGGATCCCCGAGGATCAATGCCGCCGAGAAAAGACGAAAGGCGAACGGCATGGAAATTCAGGTCTGGCTCGCCTTCGTCGGCGCCGCCGCCCTCCTTCTCGTCGTGCCGGGTCCGACCGTTCTCCTCGTGCTCGGCTATGCGCTGAGCCAGGGCAGGACCGTGGCACTTGCGACCGTCGCCGGCGTCGCGCTCGGCGACCTTCTTGCCATGAGTGCTTCGCTCGCCGGCCTCGGAGCCATCGTCCTTGCCTCGGCGACGCTCTTTACGGTCCTCAAATGGATCGGCGCGGCCTATCTCTTCGTGCTCGGCATCCGGCTGTTTCGAAGCCGGCCCGAAACGGCGATCCATACGGGCGACGAAGCCGGTTCGGTGTCGGCCTCCCGCGTCTTCGTCCATGCCGCGATGGTGACGGCTTTCAATCCGAAGTCGATCGCCTTCTTCGTCGCCTTCGTTCCGCAATTCGTCGCGGTCGATCGACCGCTGTTCCCGCAATTCGCCGTGCTCGTCGCCTCGTTCGTAAGCCTGGCTTCGGTCAACACGCTCGCCTATGCGCTGCTCGCCGACGGATTGCGTCGGCGTTTCGCTCGACCGGGATTCCTTACCTGGTCGAGCCGTCTCGGCGGTGGCGCGCTGATGGGAATGGGCCTCGCCACCGCGATGATGCGCAGGGCGGGCTGAGCGCCCGACTGCGATACCCAAAGGCTTCGCGGATCCGACCGAGCCAAGCGCTTATGTCGTCCGTTCCCACTCGCACGGGGATGCGGGACCGCTCAGCTGTGCGCGAAGATGTCCTGGTCCTGCCAGCCGAGAAGGTCGAGCCTGGCGCGTGTCGGCAGGAATTCGAAGCAGGCCTCGGCGTGCTCCATGCGCCCGTCGCGTTCGAGCCGGCCGATCAGCTTGTCGCGCAGCGCGTGCAGGTGAAGCACGTCCGAAGCGGCGTATTCGAGCTGTGCATGCGAAAGCGTCTCCGCGGCCCAGTCGGAGGATTGCTGCTGCTTGGAAACGTCCACCTCGAGCATTTCCTTCAGATTGTCCTTCAGCCCGTGCCGGTCCGTATAGGTGCGGGTGAGCTTCGAGGCGATCTTCGTGCAGAAGACCGGCCGGCAGGTCATCCCGAAGGTGTGGTAGAGCACCGCGACGTCGAAGCGCGCGAAGTGGAAGATCTTCTGGCGGGCAGGATCTTCAAGCAGGCGCAGAAGGTTCGGCGCTTCTTTCTGGCCGGGCGCGATCTGGATCACGTCGGCCGTTCCGTCGCCGGGCGAAAGCTGCACGACGCAAAGCCGGTCGCGCCGCGGCACGAGGCCGAGCGTCTCCGTGTCGATCGCCACGTCGCCGGTGTAGCGCTCCGCATCGGCGGCGGCGATATCGCGCTGGTGGAGACGGATCGTTGTCATGGGTGAGGATCTTCCTGTCGGATTGGCGTTGCTTTGCGACGCACATAGACCGCGCAGCCGCACAAATCAAAGCGTCGGCAGCGGTCGAACGCGATCCTGCCGAACGTGATCGATGGCATTCGAGACAATCGCGCAATCGGCGGTCAACACGTCGGCGAATAGGGTGACGCGCACGCAAGGCGAGGAAACGGCGATGGCGACGGCCAAACGGCATTCCCTGACGACATTGGGCGATCGCGAATCGCCATCCGATCGACGCCACCGCTATCGCCGCGATGCGAACTGCGCGGTGCTGCTGCTCTATCGAAACGCAGGCACGCACATCTTCCGTCAACGTCAGGTCTGGTTGTCGAATATCTGCGAGGACGGGGCGCTCCTCGTCACCGAGGGCATCGTGGATCCGGTCGAGGAGACCTTTCTCGTGCTGCCGGGCATGCGCGCCAAGGCACGCGCGAGCGTCCTTCGCCAAGGCGTCTTCACGCTCGCCGTCAACTTCGCCACCGCGCTTCCGACAGCCCTGGTGGATCGCATCGCCCGCCTGGAGCCCCGCCCTGCCGCTCCGGTCTCGTCCAATAATTTTGCCCCTGCGACGGAGGACGCGAGAAAACCGGATTGATGCCCGCGCCACGAACCGCTATGAAGACACCGGTCTCGGGGCCATAGCTCAGATGGGAGAGCGGCTGCATCGCACGCAGCAGGTCGGCGGTTCGATTCCGCCTGGCTCCACCAGTTTTCTCTTATCCAAACGACATTGCCGCGGAAAGCTTATGATCTGTATCCGTCGGGAACCGGGTCATCGGCGGTTTGATCGGGTCGGCGGTCGTTCGGCGTTTCATACGAGAGAACGAACCACGACAGAGCTTTGCGGTCCTTCGCACGAAATCTTTCATCGCTTCAACGCATTGTCATCGATCAGACCAACGCCGAGTTGAAGTTCGCGCGTTATGCTTTCGTCCCGCCTCCCGGTTCGGCCGGGCGGCGGGGGATGAAAGGTGGCGCATGCGCAGACGTTCCCGACCTCGATCCGGGCAATCCGGTGCGAAAACCGATCTCGTCGGCTGGGTCGCGGCCGTCATGATCTTCATTGGTGCGGCACTCTGCCTCGCGGCACTTCTCAACGTCTGAGCGGCCGGCAGCCTTCCCGTGCCGCTACATACCGACTGTCGTGAAAGCCTCGGCGATGCGGTCGAGCCGGTCTTCGAGAAGGCCGGCGAGGTTGGCGCGGCCATCGCCCGTCACGTAGATCGCGTGGTCCTTCCTCAGCGCTTCCACCTGCGCAGCGCTTGCCGGCAACAGCGAAAACATGCCGCGGTGCTGCTTGAGGAAGGAATAGTGGTCGCTTCCGGTGTGCGTTGCCATCGCCTCCGCGAGCCCGGTCCGCAGCGCCACGATGCGTTCGCGCATCGTGGCGAGTTCGTCGTGCCACATTTCGACCAGCGCCTCATCGGCGAGAATGGTGCGGACCACGGCCGCGCCGTGATCGGGCGGCATCGACCAGTTCGTGCGCACCAGCGTTTCGAGCGTCGCCTGTACCGCGCCACGCTGGTGCGGCGGCGAGATCACCAGCGCGACACCCGTGCGGTCGCGGTAGAGACCGAAATTCTTCGAGCAGGAAACCGAGACGAGCATCTCCGGCACCCCGGCCGCCATCCGCCGAAGGCCCGCCGCATCGGCTTCGAGGCCTTCGCCGAATCCCAGATAGGCGATGTCGACGAGCGGCACGAGGCCTCGCTCGACGACGAGGGCCGTGAGACGATCCCATTGCGCCGCGTCGAGGTCGGCCCCCGTCGGGTTGTGGCAACAGCCATGGACGAGCACGACGTCGCCGCGTCGCGCCTCGGAAAGGTCCGCCAGCATGGCGTCCGTGTCCGGCATGTGCGTTTCAGGATCGAAATAGCGGTAGGAGCGGCATACGAGCCCTGCCCGTGCGCCGACGGCCATGTGGTTCGGCCATGTCGGCGCGCTGACCCACAGGATCGGCCGGTCTCCGGCCGTCGCCGCCAGTTCGCTGAGAAGCCGTAGCGCGCCGCTGCCGCCGGGCGTCTGCACCGCGCTCACGCGTTCGTCGGCGACCGCATCGCCGAGGACGAGGCGCGCCATCGCCGCATTGAAGGTCTCGTCGCCGGAAAGCCCGACATAGCTCTTGGTTTCCTGCGTTTCGACGAGATGGCGCTCGGCCTCCTTCACCGCGGCCATGATCGGCGTCGTTCCCGCCGCGTCGCGGTAGACGCCGACACCGAGATCGATCTTTTCCGCTCGCGGATCCTCGCGATAGGCGCGCATCAGCGCCAGGATGGAATCGGTACTTGCTTCGCCGAGCGATGAGAACATGGATGGACGGCCCTCCTTGCGCCGGCGAACGGAGTAAGCCGTCGATCGGTCGGCGTCGATCCCCGAAAACGTTTTCGCAGTCGGGAAAGGTCTATCGAAGCCGTCGCGAAAGCTCTGGAGAGGGAAAGCATGTCGGGTTCAGTCCGCCCTTCGCCTGCCATTCGCCGATCGAACGGCGCGTCTTGAACCCCGGCAGGCCGTCTGCGCCGCCGACGTCGTAGCCCTTGGCCTGCAGCGCGCGCTGCATGGTGGCGACGTCCGAACGCAGCATGTGGCCGACATCGCCCCAATCCCCGACGAAGTTTCCGGAGCCGTAGGCGATCCGGTCGGCGAGGTTGCCGATGAAGAGCGCGTAGAGATCGGAATTGTTGTATTTCTTGATGACGTAGAAGTTTCCGGTGACGAGGAATTCCGGCCCTTCGGTTCCCGCCGGCACCAGCATCATGGCGCTCCTGCCGAGCTGAGTGGGATCGAAGGTGCGCCCGGCGACGCGGCGGATGCCCTCACCCTTCCACTGCGCCAGCGAGCGCGCCCGGTCCGGGCCTTCCTGCGCGCAGGAGACGCCGGCGGGAATGCGCACCTCGAAACCCCAGTCCCGGCCGCTCTGCCAGCCGTTCTCGTTAAGAAAGTTGGCGATCGAGGCGAGCGTGTCCGGCACCGACGTCCAGATGTCGGCATGGCCGTTTCCATCAAAGTCGACGGCGTATTTCAGGTAGCTTGATGGCATGAACTGCGGCTGACCCATGGCACCGGCCGCCGAACCCTTCATCATCGACGGCGTCGCCTCGCCGCGCTGGACGATCCGCAGCGCGTCGAGCAGTTCGCCGCGGAAGAGGTCCTTGCGGGTGGACATGAACGCCTTGGTGGCGAGCACGCGGATCGCCGAATTCGGGATCGAAACCGCGCCGAAGGCCGTCTCGCGTCCCCAGATCGCGAGCAGGAAGCGCCCCGGCACGCCGTAGCGCGCCTCGATCCTGGCGATCGTCTGCGACCATCGTTTCGCCTCGCTGCGCCCGCGGGCGGCGAGCGTGGCGAGCCGCCGCTGCGAGAAATAGGCGCCCGGCGAGCGAAATTCCGCCTGCGTCTGCCGGCGATGCTTCGGCGGAGCGGTACCCGGCGGCACGAGCCCGGCAAGGTTCCAGTCCAGCGAAATGCCCTGGAAGGCGTTGCGGAACGTCGCCGCCGATATGCCGCGCCGGCTTGCTTCCGGGTAAAGATCGTCGGCAAGCCAGCTTTGAAACTGGCGCTCGACGGACGATCGCGAAACGGCGCCCGCCGGCGCGGCGAGCAGTGCGAGCCCGAAGCACACGAGTGCGAGCAGGGTGGCCGGTCTGGCGATCATGGCTTTCTCCGCTTCGGACGAATCGCTTTTGCCGAGGCTAGATGTGAGCTTTCATTAGGTTGTCCATCCGGTCCGGACCGGGGATGTTGAGGTTGTGAGACTTCAGAGTCCAGGGAGGGACCGGATGAA
>NZ_VHLH01000026.1 GCF_006516965.1 Pararhizobium mangrovi
CTTGCCCGATGAACCACATCGCGCTGCGATCGCCTTCGCGTGGGAAACCGGCACGATCGAACAGAGCGCTTCCGTATAAACCTGAAAGGCTATAAAGGCTGCCGGGCCTTTTTGCGTGTCGGGTTTCAGTGACTGGTGCGTTCGCGCGTTCGGTAGATGCCGTCCTCGACGATGTCGAAGAGTTCGTTCACCTGAGGATGGCGCACGGGCTGGCCGCTCTCGTCGGCAACGAGGTTCTGTTCCGAAACATAGGCGACGTATTCCGTTTCGTCGTTCTCCGCGAAGAGATGATAGAACGGCTGGTCCTTTCGCGGACGCGTTTCTTCGGGAATGGAATTCCACCACTCTTCGGTATTGTCGTATTCCGGATCGACATCGAAGATCACGCCACGAAACGGATAGATCCGGTGGCGGACGATCTGGCCGATCTGGAACTTGGCTTCGCGGGCTTTCATTTCGATTCCCTCGTGAGGCGCGAAGGTGAAAAACTCAGAACGAAAAATCAAAGCATGCGGAAGGTAATCCACTGGAAACGTTAGTTCGTACGATCTCGACGCAACGGGTTGCGGAAACGCTCGGCGATATCTTCGCCAACCGCGCGCAGGGAATCGCCGGGTCGCATGCCTTCGCGCATCAATACGTTGCGAAGCGGTGTCACCTCCTTTAGGACGGCCAGCCCCGCACCGCGCAGCATCTGGGCGGGCAATAGTCCGCCGAGCAGGCTGCGGTTCAGGAGATCGACGGCTGCCGTACGCGAAAGGATGTCGACGCGCCGTGCCCGATCGTAGACGGAAGGCACGCCGGAAAGGTCGCCGCGGTTTCCCTTCTGATCGATGATCCTCGACAGGGTCAGCACATCGCGCAGCGCCAGATTGAGCCCTTGCGCGCCGATCGGCGGGAAGACGTGCGCCGCTTCGCCGACGAGCACGATGCGCCGCGCCCCGTAGCGGTGGGCGACGAGCCCGGACAAGGGAAAACGCTGCGGCTCGGCCTCGATCGAAACGCGCCCGAGCATCGACTGCATGCGCTCCTCGATGCGCCGCGCGAGATTGTCCGTGCCGAGGTTGATCAGCGTTTCCGCGTCGCGCGGTCGCATGACCCAGACGAGGCTGGAACGCTTGCCGGGAAGCGGTACCTGCGTGAACGGGCCGTCCTCCGTATGAAACTCGTTGGATACGTTGTCGTGCGGCAGACGATGGGAAAAGACGGTGACGAGGGCGGCCTGCGGATAGCTGCGCGTATGCGTATGGATGCCTACGGCGCGCCGAAGCACCGAACGGCGCCCGTCAGCGGCAATCCCGAGGCCGCCGCGCAAGCTCGTACCATCGGCAAGCGACACGACGACGCCGTCGCGCTCACTGCGCGCTTCGCTCGCCATGCTTTCGAAACGGGTAACGCTCTCGTTCTCGCCGACCGCATCGTTCATGGCCTCGATCAGGGCGGCGTTGGCGATGTTGTGGGCGAAAGCCGGTTCGTCGATCTCGCCCGCATGGAAGGCGACCGTCGGCGCACGGAAGAGCCGTCTCGTGCCGTCGATGATGCGCATCGTCGCGAGCGGAGCGGCACGATCGCTGATGCGCTCCCATACGCCGAGGCGCTCCAGCATCGTCACCTGCTGCTTCATCAAGGCGGTCGTACGACCGTCCGGCTCGGCGATGCGCGGGGCGACGAAGGCGGTGCGGAAACCCTTGTATCCAAGTTCCAGCGCAGCGGTCGCACCCGTCAGGCCACCGCCCACCACAAGCGCATCGAATTCCTCTGCCATTCCCGTCCAGTTTCCTCGCGGTACTTTCTCGTATGACGCCTGAAGATAGGGCGGCGGCGCCATATCGCCAGAGTGCGGAACGCACGGTGGATCGACGGAAATGTTTCCGACTTTTCCGGAAACACGCTAGACGCACGGGATTACATGCGTGCTGGATCACGTGCGTCATGTCTGCTAGCGCTTGAAGCCGAACGGCCGTGCCAAGACGGCCTTGCGCCGGCGTATCCAGGGGACGGGGGCCTTCCTTGCCGATCTTCAACTATCGACGTGTTCCCTATGCGGAGATTCGCGCCTTTTCCGTGCACATCCTGACGGCTTCCGGCGCCTTCTTCGCCTTTCTGGCGCTGGTGGCCGCGGGGGACGGGCATTTCGGCGCCATGTTCTGGTGGCTGGGTGCGGCGTTGCTCGTCGACGGCGTCGACGGGCCAATCGCTCGCAAGCTCGACGTCAAGTCGGTCCTGCCGACATGGTCCGGCGTAATGCTGGACAACGTCATCGACTACGTGACCTACGTGCTGATCCCGGCCTACGGCTTTTACGAAAGCGGCATGCTCGGCAACACGTGGTCGTTCGTCGCCGCCGGCCTGATCGTCATGTCGAGCGCCATCTATTACGCCGACACCGGCATGAAGACCGAGGAGAACTTCTTCTCCGGCTTTCCCGTCGCCTGGAACATGGTCGTCTTCACCTTCTTCGTCGTCGATCCGACGCCGGCGGTCGCGTGGATCACCATCCTGCTTTCCGTGGTCTTCACCTTTCTCAACGTGTTTTTTCTCCACCCGGTGCGCGTCGAACGCCTGCGGCCGCTCAATCTCGGCGTCTTCGCACTGTGGTCGGTCCTCAGCGTCTTCGCGCTGTTTCTCAATTTCGACAGTCCGCGCTGGCTCGTCTGGGCGGTCGTCGCGGCGGGTGCCTATCTCTACTTCATCGGCCCCGTGCTGCAGTTTTTCCCGAACCTCGGCCGGCGCGGTTCCGCATAAGCTGGCCGATCCGGCCGTTGCAGGATTAGCGTGGGGATTGAGAGTGCTCACATCTTGATCATTTGGGAAAACTGCGGAATGTAAGGGCAGGCAAGGGTCGTGACGCACGATCCAACGTCGCACGGCCGCAGCACGGGAGATTTCGTGGCGTCCAGCTCTTCCACCGGCGATGCGGCCCTTCTATCGACCGAGGGGCTGACCAAGTCTTTCGGTTCGTTCAAGGCATGCGACGGGATCGACCTCTCGATCGCCGGCGGCGAGATCCATGCCCTGCTGGGCGAGAACGGCGCCGGAAAGTCGACGCTGGTCAAGATGCTCTTCGGCGTCCTCGAGCCGAGCGCAGGCGCGATCCGCTGGCGCGGCGATCCGGTCGCGATCCGTTCGCCGGCTGCCGCGCGCCGAACCGGCATCGGCATGGTCTTCCAGCATTTTTCCCTTTTCGAGGCGCTGACCGTCGCCGAAAACATCGCCCTTTCGCTCGACGATGCGGTTCCGATCGAACGCATTGCCAAGGAGGCGGCGCGCCTGTCGCGCGAATACGGCCTGCCGCTCGACCCGAACGCGCACGTCGCGGACCTTTCCGTCGGCGAGCGCCAGCGCATCGAGATCGTGCGCACGCTTCTGCAGAAGCCGGAACTGATCATCCTCGACGAGCCAACCTCCGTGCTGACGCCGCAGGAGGCCGATCGGCTCTTCGAGACGCTCGAGCAGTTGCGTGGGGAGGGCCGGGCGATCCTCTATATCAGCCATCGCCTCGAAGAGGTGCGCCGCATCTGCGACCGTGCGACGGTGCTTCGCCACGGCAAGGTAACGGGCGCCTGCGACCCGCGACGTGAAACGGTCGGCTCGCTCGCCGGCATGATGGTCGGCGGCGAAGTGGAAGGGATCGCCGACAGCGGCCTTTCGCCCGGGGAGGCGGTGCTTGTCGAAACTCGCGCGCTTTCCGTGCCTGCTCAAACACCCTTCTCGATCTCCCTCGAAGACGTCACGCTCGCCGTTCGAAGCGGGGAAATCCTCGCGATCGCTGGCGTTGCCGGCAACGGCCAGAGCGAACTCTTCGACGTGCTTTCCGGCGAGACGCTGGTTGCGGACGCTGCCGCGGTGCGCATCGACGGGCGGGACGCAGGCCGGCTCTCCATTTCGGCGCGCCGTCTGCTCGGCGCCGGCTTCGTCCCGGAGGAGCGCAACGGTCACGGTGCCGTCGGCAGTCTCGCCCTTTCGCAGAACGTCATGCTCTCGCGACATGCCAGTGATTCGCGTGCCTATCTCGCCGGCGGCCCCGTCCGCATGCTGAAAGAAGGCTCGGTGCGCGAGACGGCGCGGCGCATCGTCGCCGCGATGGACGTGCGCAAGTCCGGGGAGGATCCGCAGGCCTCGTCGCTTTCGGGCGGCAATCTACAGAAGTTCATCGTCGGGCGGGAACTCGACCGCAAGCCGCGCGTGCTCGTCGTCAACCAGCCGACCTGGGGCGTCGATGCAGGCGCCGCCGCACGCATTCGCCAGGCGCTGATCGAACGGGCGCGGGAAGGGGCCGCGGTGCTCGTCATCAGCCAGGATCTGGACGAGATCTTCGAGATTGCAACGCGCATCGCCGTCATCAGCGGCGGCAGGCTCTCGAAGGCCGAACCGTCGGCGACGATGACCCGTGAGCGCATCGGCCGCCTCATGGGGGGCATTCAGGGCGTCGACGAGGGGACGGAGCTTGCCGATGCGTCTTGAGATCGAGCGCCGCGCGACGCGTTCTTCCCTTTATGCCGCGCTCTCGCCCTTCATCGCGCTGGCGCTGACGGTCGTTGCCGGCGGTATCATGTTCGCAGCCCTCGGCAAGGATCCGTTTTCGGCGCTCTATTCGTTCTTCATCGCGCCGCTGACGAGCGCGTGGTCGCTCAATCAGCTCGCCATCAAGTCGGCGCCGCTCATCCTGATCGCCGTCGGACTGTCGGTCTGCTTCAGTTCGCGAAACTGGAACATCGGCGCGGAGGGCCAGTTCATCGCCGGCGCGCTGATGGGTTCGATCCTGCCTGTCATGGCGCCGGACTGGACCTCGCCTCTGCTTTTGCCGATCATACTCGTCCTCGGCATGGTCGGCGGCGCGCTCTATGCGGCGATCCCGGCGATCCTGAAGGCCGAGTTCAATGCGAACGAGATCCTTTCGAGCCTCATGCTCGTCTACGTCGCACAGCTCTTCCTCGACTGGACGGTGCGCGGGCCGTGGCGCGACCCGCAGGGCTTCAATTTCCCGCAGACGATCCAGTTTTCCGACAGCGCGACGCTGCCCCCGATCTATGCCGGGGGTGCCGCCCATTGGGGCTTCGTCTTCGCGCTTGTCGCGGCCGTCGTCACATGGTTCATGCTTCGCCGCACGCTGAAGGGCTTCGAGATCCGGGTCCTCGGCGAATCGAGCCGCGCCGGGCGCTTCGCCGGGTTTTCGAGCCGGCGCATGGTCTATTTCTCGTTCCTGTTTTCCGGCGCGCTCGCCGGTCTCGCCGGCATCTGCGAAGTATCCGGAGCGATCAATCAGCTTCAGCCTGTCATCTCGCCCGGATACGGCTTCACGGCCATCATCGTCGCTTTCCTGGGACGTTTGAACCCGCTCAGCATCGTCGTCGCGGGTCTCGTGCTGGGGCTCACCTATCTTGGCGGCGAGGCCGCGCAGATCACGATCGGGCTCAGCGAGAAGGTCGCGCGCGTCTTCCAGGGCTTCCTGCTCTTCTTCGTACTCGGCTGCGATACGCTGATCCTCTACCGCATCCGTCTTGTCTCGAGCCGCCGTGCAAGCGGCGAAGAGGCAGCGCAATGAACCTCTTCCTCGCCATGCTGCCGACCATCATGACGGCTGCGACACCGCTGCTTCTCGCGGCGGTCGGCGAACTGGTCGTCGAGCGTTCCGGCGTGCTCAACCTCGGCGTCGAGGGCATGATGATCATCGGTGCCGTCACGGCGTTTGCAGGCGCGCAGGCGACGGGCTCGCCCTATGCCGGGATGGTGTGCGGCATTCTCGCGGGCGCGGCCTTTTCACTGCTCTTCGGCTTTCTCACCCTGACGCTCGTCGCCAACCAAGTCGCGACCGGCCTTTCGCTGACGATCCTCGGCCTCGGCCTTTCCGGCATGATCGGCGACAGCTTCGTCGGCACGCCCGGCATTCAGATGGGCGCGCTGCCGATTCCCGGCCTTGCCGAAATCCCCGTCGTCGGGCCGATCCTCTTTTCGCACGACCTGATCTTCTATCTCTCGATCCTGCTCGTGATCGCGGTGCATTGGTTCCTGTTTCGAACGCGCACCGGCCTCGAACTGCGCTCGATCGGCGACAACCACGATTCCGCCCATGCGCTCGGCATGGGCGTCATTCGCGTGCGCTACCTGGCGGTGATGTTCGGGGGCGCGTGCGCCGGCCTCGCCGGGGCGCAGCTTTCGCTCGTCTACACGCCGCAATGGACGGAGAACATGACGGCGGGCAGGGGCTGGATCGCGCTCGCCCTCGTCGTCTTCGCCTCGTGGCGGCCGGTTTGGGTTCTCGTCGGCGCCTATCTCTTCGGCGCCGTCAGCATCGGCCAGTTCAACGCGCAGGCCTTCGGCTTCGGCATCCCCTCGCAGTTCCTCTCGTCGATGCCCTACCTTGCGACGGTGGTCGTCCTCGTGCTCATCTCACGCAATCGCAGGCTGACGCTCATGAACACGCCGGCCTGCCTCGGAAAGCCCTTTGTGCCGGATCGCTAGATGCCGGCATCGCGGGCTTTGCGCCATAACCAGAACAAGGCTCGAAATCCCTACAGAGAGGTCATGATGAAAAAACTGCTTCTAGCGCTTACCGCCTCGCTCGGCATGATCGCCGCAGCGCAGGCGCAGGACAAGGATCCGACGCTCGCCTGCTTCGTCTATGTCGGCTCGCACAACGATGGTGGCTATTCCGAAGGCCACGACAAGGCGCGCCTCTTCCTGCAAAAGGAGATGGGCGACGAGGTGAAGACGAAATACGTCGAGAACGTCTCCGAAGGACCGGACGCGACGCGCGTCCTCCAGCAACTCGCGCGCTCGGGCTGCAACATCATCTTCGCCACGTCGTTCGGCTTCATGGATTCGGTGGTCAAGGTCGCCAAGCAGTTCCCGGACGTGAAGTTCGAGCACGCGACCGGCTACAAGACCGCCGATAACCTCGCCACCTACAATGCCCGCTTCTACGAAGGCCGCTATATCCTCGGCAAGATCGCGGCGAAGAAGTCGAAGACCGGGACGGCCGGCTACATCGTCTCCTTCCCGATCCCGGAAGTCGTGCGCGGCATCGATTCCTTCATGCTCGGCGCGCAGTCGGTCAATCCGGACTTCAAGATCAAGATCGTCTGGGTGAACACTTGGTTCGATCCCGGCAAGGAGGCCGACGCGGCCAAGGCGCTCTTCGATCAGGGCGTCGACATCATCGTCCAGCATACCGATTCCCCGGCGCCGCTGCAGATCGCGGAAAAGCGCGGCAAGTTCGGCTTCGGGCAGGCGAGCGACATGAGCAAGTTCGCCCCCGACGCGCAGTTGACCGCAATCGTTGACCATTGGGGTCCGTACTACGTCCAGCGCGTGAAGGCGCTGCGTGACGGCACGTGGAAGTCACAGTCGAGCTGGGAGGGTCTGAAGGACAAGATCCTCATCATGGCGCCGTACGAGAACATGTCCGCCGACACCAAGAAGATGGCCGAGGAGACCGAGCAGAAGATCAAGGACGGCTTCGACCCGTTCACCGGTCCGATCACGAAGCAGGACGGTTCGGTCTGGCTGAAGAAGGGCGAGACCGCCAAGGACGAGACCCTGCTCGGCCTGAACTTCTACGTGAAGGGCGTCGACGACAAGCTTCCGCAATAGGCAGCGGATCGGGCATGCCGGGCCTTCGGGCCCGGCGTTTCGTCGGTCGGTGCCCGCGGTGCGGGGCCGATTGACATTCCGGGCGGCGTTGTCTATCGCTCGCTGCGTGCCGGGCAACGCCCGAGCGCAATCTCTTGACGTGTCCCGCGGATGGCGGCGCAAGCGTGCGCATGTCGTCCTGTCAGGTCCGATCCCGGGCCAGAGGAGGGCGCGTTTCCTTGAAGACCGGCCGGCGGTTCGCGCAGGCCGGTCGCGATCGCTTGAAAGGAAATGCGATGAGCAAACGCAACAAGGCCCGCTACAAGCTCGACCGGCGCTTGGGCGAAAACATCTGGGGCCGTCCGAAGTCCCCCGTCAATCGCCGTGAATACGGCCCCGGCCAGCACGGCCAGCGCCGCAAGGGCAAGATCTCCGACTACGGCACGCAGCTTCGCGCCAAGCAGAAGCTTCGCGGTCACTACGGCGACATTCGCGAGAAGCAGTTCCGTCGTACGTACGAGGAGGCGAACCGCCGCAAGGGCGACACGAACGACAACCTGATCGGTCTGCTCGAATCGCGCCTCGACGCGATCGTCTACCGTGCCAAGTTCGTGCCGACGATCTTCGCCGCGCGCCAGTTCGTCAGCCACGGCCACGTGCTCGTCAACGGCAAGCGCACGAACATCCCGTCCTATCGCTGCAAGGCTGGCGATGTGATCGAGGTGCGCGAAAAGTCCAAGCAGAGCCTTCAGGTCCTCGAGGCCGTTCAGCTCGCCGAGCGTGACGTGCCGGAATACATCGAGGCCGACCACACCAAGATGACCGCGACATACGTGCGCATGCCGGCCCTTGCCGACGTGCCCTACGCCGTCGTCATGGAGCCGAACCTGGTCGTCGAGTATTATTCGCGCTGACCGGCGAAAGCCTTCTGTATCTACGAAAGGCCGCTCTTCGGGGCGGCCTTTCTTTTTGAGACGACCGCCCGCGCTGCCGAACGATTTGTCTGGCGCGCGCGCATGCGCTAAACGCGGCGCCACGGGGTCGGTCCGGAGCTTGAGACGATGGAGAGCCTGAACGAAGGCGCGCTTGACGCCGAAGTGACGGAAGCGAACGGGTCGGACAATGGCGGCGCCAGCGTGCCGGCCATCCTGCGCGACTCACCGTCGTCGGTCGGTTTCAACAAGCTTCGAAAGCGGCTTCAGCGGCAGGTCCGCCAGGCGTTGTCGGATTTCTCGATGGTTTCGCACGCGGCACGGCCGCGCTGGCTCGTCGGCGTTTCCGGGGGCAAGGACTCCTACGGGCTGCTCGCGATCCTGCTCGACCTTCAGTGGCGTGGTTTGCTGCCGGTGGATCTCGTCGCGTGCAATCTCGATCAGGGCCAGCCCAATTTTCCGAAGCGCGTGCTGCCGGAATTCCTGACCAGGAACGCCGTGCCGCACCGCATCGAGTATCGCGACACCTATTCCATCGTGACCGAAAAGGTGCCGGAAAACGCCACCTATTGCTCGCTGTGCTCGCGGCTGAGGCGCGGCAACCTCTACCGCATCGCTCGCGAAGAGCGATGCGAGGCGCTGGTCCTCGGCCATCATCGCGAGGACGTGCTCGAAACGTTCTTCATGAACCTCCTGCATGGTGGGCGGCTTTCCGCCATGCCGGGCAAGCTCATGAACGACGAAGGCGACCTCACGGTGCTCCGGCCGATGGTCTATTGCGCCGAGGACGATCTGGCGCGTTTTGCCGAATACATGCGTTTCCCGATCATCCCGTGCGACCTCTGCGGTGCGCAGGACGGGCTGGAGCGCGACGCCATGAAGACGATGCTTGGCGATCTCGAGCGCCGCATGCCCGGCCGCAAGGACGTCATGATCCGCGCGCTCGCCAATGTCCGCCCCGGCCATCTGCTCGATCCGGGGCTGTTCGATTTCGCCGGCCTCATGCCGCAAGCCCCGAAGGAAACCTGAACATGCCTCTCGATCAGACGGCGATCGACGATCTCGTGGAACTGCTTGCCGAAGCCGGCCGCAACGAGGTAATGCCGCGCTTTCGCACGCTCGACGCGGGTTCGATCCGACGCAAGACGAGCCGCGCCGATCTCGTGACCGAAGGCGACGAGGCAGCCGAGCGGATGATCACGGACGCGCTTCGCAAGCGCTACCCGCACGCGCACATCGTCGGCGAGGAAGCGGTGAGTGCCGATCCGTCCGTGCTCGAAGGGCTGGGCGAAGCCGAGCTCGCCTTCGTCATCGATCCGATCGACGGTAGCTTCAATTTCGCGTCGGGCCTTTCACTCTTCGCCATCATGCTCGCCGTCGTCGAGAAGGGCGAGACGGTCGCGGGTATCATCCACGATCCGGTCAATGGCGATCAGGCGGTGGCCGAGCGCGGCGGCGGCGCCTTCATGACGGATGGCAACGGACATTCGCGGCGGCTTGCGGTCGCCGAACCCGTCGAGCTTGCGCAGATGGCGGGCGTCGTCTCGTGGCAGTATTTCGAAGAGCCGGAGCGCAGCCGCATCGCAGCCAACCATACCAAGGTTCTGTCGCCGCTGAACTACAAGTGCGCCGGCCACGAATACCGGCTTCTGGTCCAGGGCCGGGCCGATTTCGCCGCCTACAGCAAGACGATGCCGTGGGATCACCTCGCCGGCCTGCTGATCCATGCCGAGGCCGGCGGCTATTCGGCGAAGCTCGACGGCACGCCGTACCGCGCCGGCGACAAGGCCGGCGGGCTGCTCGCCGCACCCGATCGCGAAAGCTGGCAGATGATCCGCCACGCGATCTGGGAGGACTGAGCGAGCCTTACACCTCCGCCCCGAACAGCTTTCCGTTCTCCGCGACGAGCACCAGCAGCAACGCGATCGTCGAAACGATGGCGAAACCGGTCGCGAGTGGCAGCATCGTGCCGTCGAAGGTCTGGCCGATCACGGCGCCGATGATCCCGCCGCCTGCCGTCTGCGTGAAGCCGAGCACGGCCGACGCCGTACCGGCCACGGCCCCGAGCGGCTCCATGGCGATCGAATTGAAGTTGGCGACGACCCAGCCGAAAAGCGGCATCATGATCCCGAGGATCAGATAGAAAAGCCAGAAGGGCACCGGACCCAGGAGTGCCGCGATCATCAGCGTAATGGAAAGAACGACGTAGACGACGAGGGCCCCGTGCGAGAGCCGCCGCTGACCCAGCCTGCCGACGAGCTTGGCGTTCACGAAATTCGAGACCGCCATGAGGATCGCGACGCCGGAGAAGAATGCCGGGAACCAGACGCCGAGGTCGTAGACGCCGACATAGATCTGCTGGGCGGAACTGACGTAGGCGAACAGCGAACCGAAATAGAACGCGATCGCCATGGCGTAGCAGAATGCCAGCCGGTTCGTGAGCACGATCCGGAATGCCTGCACGATCGAGATGAGGGTCAGCGGGCGGCGGTGGCTTTCCGGCAGCGTCTCGGGCAGGCGCGCAACGGTCCACACCGTGATCAGCGAGGACATGATCGCCATGAAGGCGAAGATGAGCTGCCAGTGCCCGATGAGGATCAGCACCTGTCCGGTCGCCGGCGCGATGACGGGAACGATCATGAAGACCATCATGACGAAGGACATGATGGAGGCCATCTGGCGGCCGGAATGGGTATCGCGGATGATCGACAGGGCAATGATGCGCGTCGCTGCTGCACCGAGCCCCTGAAAGAACCTGGCGAACAGCAGGATGCCGAAGGTCGGCGCAAAGGCACCGATCAACGCGCATACGATATAAAGACCGAGCCCCGCAAAAAGGGGTGACCTGCGTCCGAAGCGGTCCGAAATCGGACCGAAGGCGATCTGCGCTCCGCCGAAGCCGACGATGTAGGCGATCAGGACGAACTGGACGTTGTTCGGGTCCGACAGGCTGTAGAAATCGGCCATGTTCGGGAAGGCGGGCAGCATGATGTCGATGGCGATGGAGTTGACCGCCATCAACGCGGCCAGAAGACAGATAAACTCCGCGCGACTGGTCTTGCCGACACCGCCTGGTCGTTCGCCAGCCACGGCCGGATTGGCGCTCATCGTCGGTCTCCGTAACGATACCTGCAAAAAATACGAATGCGCCGGATACCGACGCATTCGCTAGCATGAAAGTAGATTGTAGGCGGCTCTCGTGAGCCGCCGGGAAGGGGCTTGGTCAGGCCGCGCCGCGCACCGCGACACCCTGTTCCTCGAGATGACCCTGAAGCTCGGAAGCTTGGAACATCTCGCGGATGATGTCGCATCCGCCGACGAACTCGCCCTTGACGTAGAGCTGGGGGATGGTCGGCCAGTTGGAATATTCCTTGATGCCCTGGCGCAGGTCGTCGCTCTCGAGAACGTTGACGCCGTGATAGTTCACGCCGAGGTAATCAAGGATCTGCACGACCTGGCCGGAAAAGCCGCACTGCGGAAACTGCGGCGTGCCCTTCATGAACAGGACGACGTCGTTCGTCTTCACTTCGTTGTCGATGAAGTCGTTGATACCGCTCATGTCTCGCTCGCTTTCTGCCGGCCTGCAAAGCGGCCGGCGAATGGAAATTCGTCCGCAAAATAGGTCATGCGGCAGCGCGAAACAAGGCGAACCCGCCTATGGCAGCGGTTGTCGGCTCAGCCAGCGTCCTGTTTCGGCGCAGAAGTCTGCAGGGCGAGTGCGTGCAACGCGTCGCCCATGTTGCCGCTCAGCGCATCGTAGACCATCTGGTGCTGCTGCACGCGGGTCTTGCCGCGAAAGCTTTCCGAGACGACTTCCGCGGCGTAGTGGTCGCCGTCCCCGGCGAGGTCGCGGATCGTCACCTGCGCGTCGGGAATCGCGGCCTTGATCATGGTTTCGATGTCGCCGGCCGTCATTGCCATCGCAGCATACTCCGAAGGGATTCGAACGCCCGGGATGTATCGCCCGCGCGGGGCTGTGCGTCAATCGCGGGCCTGTCGTCAATCGTTGGCTTGTGTGTCAATTGCCGGACGGCGCGGTGTTGCCGTCCATATAGTTCGGCAGCCAGTCCTCGTGCGCGGCACGCAGTTCGTCGAGCGGGATCGAGAAGCGGTCTTCGAGCACGAGCGCATCGCCACCGATAGTGCCGAGAATTCGGAAAGGCACGCCGGCGCCCTCCGCATTCATGCAGAAGAAGTTCGCCAGATCGTTCGGCACCGTCACGAGGTAGCGCGCCTGGTCCTCTCCGAAGAGCTGCGCATGTAAGGGCGAGGTTTCGGTATCGAGGCGCACGGTGAGCCCAATGCCGCTCGCAAGTGCGAGCTCGGCCATGGCGATCGCCAGCCCGCCGCTCGAAAGGTCGTGGCAGGCCGTGACCTGCTCGTTGCGGATCGCCGAGCGGACGAATTCGCCGTTGCGCCATTCTGCGGCAAGGTCGACGCTCGGCGGTGGCCCGTTGTCGAGGCCCTGGACGACGCGCAGGAACGCCGACGCGCCGAGATGGTCGCCGTCGTGGCCGAGAAGGACGAGATGGTCGCCCGGCTTGGCGCCGCCTGCGCTCGCCGCGTATCGCCAGTCCGGAACGAGGCCGACCCCGGCGATCACCGGCGTCGGCGGAATCGAGCGGCCTTCGGTCTGGTTGTAGAGCGAGACATTGCCGGAAACGACCGGGAACTCGAACCAGGAACAGGCCTCGGCGATCCCCTCGATCGCCTTGACGAGCTGGCCCATGATCTCCGGGTTTTCCGGGTCTCCGAAATTCAGATTGTCGGTGACGGCGAGCGGATCGGCGCCGACGGCCGTCAAGTTGCGCCAGCACTCGGCGACGGCCTGCTTGCCGCCCTCGTAGGGGTCGGCCTCGCAGTAGCGCGGATTGACGTCGCAGGTGAAGGCCAGCGCCTTGCGAGGGTGTCCCTCGACCCGCACGATGCCGGCATCGCCGCCCGGGCGCTCGACTGTATTGCCCTGGATCATCGTGTCGTACTGCTCCCACACCCAGCGTGCCGAGCCCTGGCTCGGTGCGCCGAGAACGGCGAGCAGCGCCGCGCGGTAATCTTCGGGCTCCTCGACGGTGGAAGCGACGATGGGCGTGTATCTGCCGGGCTCGCGCCAGTGGCGGTCGTATTCCGGCGCGGCGTCGCCGAGTTCGCGGATCGGCAGGTCCGCAACCGTCTCGCCGCCGTGAACGACGCTGAAGCGCTGGTCGTCCGTCGTCTCGCCGACGATCGCGAAATCGAGGCCCCATTTGCGGAAGATCGCTTGCGCTTGCGCTTCCTTCTCGGGGCGGAGCACCATTAGCATGCGCTCCTGGGTTTCCGAAAGCATCATCTCGTAGGCGCTCATGTCGGCTTCGCGAACCGGCACGCGATCGAGATCGAGGCGGATGCCGAGATCCCCCTTCGCGCCCATTTCGACGGCCGAGCAGGTGAGGCCGGCTGCGCCCATGTCCTGAATGGCGATGACGGCGCCCGAGGCCATCAGTTCGAGGCAGGCTTCGAGCAGGCACTTTTCGGTAAAGGGATCGCCGACCTGCACGGTCGGTCGCTTTTCCTCGATCGTCGAGTCGAACTCGGCCGAGGCCATCGTCGCCCCGCCGACACCGTCGCGCCCGGTCTTGGCGCCCAGATAGACGACCGGCAGGCCGACCCCCTCGGCCTTCGAGGTGAAGATCGCGTCGGACTTGGCAAGCCCGGCCGCGAATGCGTTGACGAGGATATTGCCGTTGTAGCGCTCGTCGAACTCGAGTTCGCCGCCGACCGTCGGCACGCCGAACGCGTTGGCGTAGCCGCCGATGCCGGCGACGACGCCCGAGACGAGGTGACGGGTCTTCGGATGGTCGGGCGCGCCGAAGCGCAACGCGTTCATGGACGCGATCGGCCGTGCGCCCATGGTGAAGATGTCGCGCAGGATGCCGCCGATCCCCGTCGCCGCCCCCTGATAGGGCTCGATGTAGGATGGGTGGTTGTGGCTCTCCATCTTGAAGACCACGCAGTCCCCGTCGCCGATGTCGACCACGCCGGCGTTCTCGCCGGGGCCCTGGATCACGCGCGGGCCGGTCGTCGGCAGCGTGCGCAGCCAGCGCTTGGAGGATTTGTAGGAGCAGTGTTCGTTCCACATCGCCGAGACGATGCCGAGTTCGGTGAAGGTCAAGTCGCGGCCGGCCAGTTCGAGCGCGCGATCGAATTCCTCGGGCGTCAGCCCGTGGCCGGCGACGAGTTCCTCGGTGATTTCCGGTTCGATGGGGATTTTTCTGCTCCGACGTCTTGCCGCGGCGCGGTTCGCTGCGCCGCCGGCTTCGTTAGGTTCGCGCGTTGGCTCCCGGCGTACTCGTTCCTTCGAGGGGATCGGGTGGACCGCTCAGGCCGCCGCGCCGCATCCCGTGCCGCCCGCGGCCCATCGCTGCGTATCCGCGGCAATGCGGTCCGCGACGCCGGTCGTCATCAGCGGACCGTAGACGTCGATCGTCGCGGGATTTCCCTGCGCTTCGATGACCGCCTTCGGCCGTCCCGCCGGGTTGCTCGCCGGTACGAGCAGGATGCGCGGGGGACCGCTGATGGCGTTGATCTCCGGTGCGATCCGGTAGTTCGCAAAGCCGCTGGCATTCTGCTTGAACCAGCACACGGACGCCTGCTGCATGATGCGTTCGAGCGCGGGGATCGCGCCGTCATTGGCCGCGAAGCGCAACTCGCCGGCCATCGTGTCGTCCGTTCGCGTCTGGCAGCCCGCGAGCGCGGCGGCTGCGGCGAAACCGAGGGTGATGAGGGCGAAGCGTTTGGTTTTCATCAGGCAGCCACCATGTCGAGCGCGCTCGCAAAGAGCGCGCGGCCGTCCCGCCCGCCATGGGCGGGTTCGATGCGGTTTTCGGGATGCGGCATCATGCCGAGCACGTTGCCGGCTTCGTTGACGATGCCGGCGATGTCGTCGAGCGAGCCGTTCGGGTTCGTGCCGTCGGCGTAGCGCAGCACGATGCGATCGTCGTCCTGCAGACGCTTCAGCCCGGCCTTGTCGACGATGTAGTTGCCGTCGTGATGGGCGACGGGGCAGGTGAGGACCTGTCCCGCCTCGTAGGCCTGCGTGAACACCGTATCGGCATTCTCGATCCGCAGCCGGACCTCGCGGCACACGAAGCGCAGCGAGGCGTTGCGCATCAGCGCACCGGGCAGGAGCCCGGCTTCGATGAGGATCTGGAATCCGTTGCACACGCCGAGCACGCGCACGCCCTTTTCCGCCTTTTCGCGCACCGCCTGCAGCACAGGCATGCGCGCGGCGATCGCGCCGGCGCGCAGGTAGTCGCCGTAGGAAAAGCCGCCCGGGACGACGACGAGGTCGACGTCGGGAATTTCGGTTTCGCTCTGCCAGACCGTCACCGGCGGTTCGCCGGCGATCTTCGTCAGCGCCGCGATCATGTCGCGGTCGCGGTTGAGGCCGGGAAGCAGGATCACGGCAGACTTCATGATGGCGTGCGACCCTTCACTCGATCTCGACGGTATAGTCTTCGATGACCGTATTGGCGAGGAGCTTCTCGCACATGGCGTTCAGCTCATCCTTGGCCGCCTGCCGGTCGTCCGTGGCCAGTTCGAGGTCGAAGACCTTGCCCTGGCGTACGTTTTCCACACCCTCGAAGTCGAGCGAGGCCAGTGCCGCGCCGATCGCCTTGCCCTGCGGGTCGAGGACGCCGTTCTTCAACGTGACGGTGACACGCGCCTTCACCACGACCGAACCCCGCTCATTTCACCAGCACCGGACCGCTGCCGCGCGGCGGCTCGTTCTCGTTCATGATGCCGAGGCGGCGGGCCACCTCCTGATAGGCCTCGACGAGGTTGCCGATGTCGCGGCGGAAGACGTCCTTGTCGAGCTTCTGCTGGTTGGAGATATCCCACAGCCGGCACGAATCGGGCGAGATCTCGTCGGCGACGACGATGCGCATCATGTCGCCCTCGAAAAGGCGTCCGCATTCGAGCTTGAAGTCGACGAGCTGGATGCCGACGCTGAGGAAGAGGCCGGAGAGAAAGTCGTTGACGCGGATGGCGAGCGCCATGATGTCATCGATTTCCTGCGGCGAGGCCCAGCCGAAGGCGGTGATGTGCTCTTCGGTCACCATCGGATCGTCGAGCGCGTCGGCCTTGTAGTAGAATTCGATGATCGAGCGCGGCAGGACCGTACCTTCGTCGATGCCGAGGCGCTTTGCGAGCGATCCGGCGGCGATGTTGCGCACCACGACCTCGAGCGGGACGATCTCGACTTCCTTGATCAGCTGTTCGCGCATGTTCAGCCGGCGAATGAAGTGCGTGCCGATGCCGATGCGGTTCAGATGCGTGAAGATGTATTCGGAGATCCGGTTGTTGAGCACGCCCTTGCCGTCGACGACTTCGTGCTTCTTCGCGTTGAAGGCGGTCGCGTCGTCCTTGAAGAACTGGATCAGCGTGCCCGGTTCCGGGCCCTCGTAAAGGATCTTGGCCTTGCCCTCGTAGATGCGGCGGCGACGATTCATATCGGTTCTTCTCTACAGCTTATTCTTGGGCACGATCGCCCGAATCGAGGCAGCCGCAGCTGCCGGCTTGCAATTCGCGCGCGGCTCTTTCGCGTCCTTAGCCGAATTGTGCGCTGCGGACAATCGGCGCGCACGGGCCATGGCCCGAATGGCGGTGGACGACTGCCGCGCAAACGCCCGCATTCCCATATACGACCGTGGTCGCTCGAATGCGAGGAGACCGACGATGGGAATGCTGGACGAACGCGAACGTGCATTCGAAAACCTGTTCGCGCATGACGAGGACCTGCGCTTCCGCGCGCAGATACGCCGCAACCGGATGATCGGGCGCTGGGCGGCCGCGCGGCTCGGAAAGAGCGGGGCGCAGGCCGAGGCCTACGTCGCCGAGATCGTGGCGGCCGGCTTCGAAGGCAAGCGGGGCGAGGGTGTCGTCACCCGGATCGAGGCCGACCTCGCTTCCGGGACCCATGCCGTCGACGCCAACGAAATCCGCGCGAAGATGGCAACCTTCCTCGTCGAAGCCGTCGAGGAACTGAGAAAGGAAGGCTGAAGCGCCTTCCGGCTCAAAGCCGCGACATGAAGCGGGCGAACACCATCGTGCCTTCCGGCCACGGGCCCTGGCCGGACTCCGCGTTGATGTGGCCCGCATTGCCCGCGTCCATGATGACCGAGCCCCAGGCCGCTGCCAGTTCGTCGGCGTGCTCGTAGGAGCCGAACGGATCGTTCCGGCTGGCGACGACCATCGACGGGAAGGGCAGCGGATCGCGCGGATAGGGACCGAACGTCATCAGGTGCTTCGGCCTTATTTCCGGATTGTCGACCTCCGGCGGGGCGACGAGGAACGCGCCGACGACCGGGGTGACGAATTCGGGAATGGCATGGATCGCCGTCGCCACGCCCAGCGAATGGGCGACGATGACGACGGGGCCCTGGGCGGCGTTCACCGTTTCGGCCATGCGTCGGACCCAGTCGTCGCGTTCGGGCTTCGACCAGGCGTCCTGTTCGACGCGCCGCGCGGTACGGATGTTGCGCTCCCATCGGGACTGCCAGTGATCGGGGCCGGAATTGGTGTAGCCCGGCACGATGATGATGTCCGCTTCGGAAGCCTTCATGGGGCCGCGATGTGCGCCGGCGGTCCGGTCGTTGTCAAGTTCGGCCGATGCTCACGGACTATTAACTACGTTCGCGATATCCATGCATTTAAATCGAATTGTCGCGAAACCGACCTGCATCTCGTGCCTTTACTCAACGCGAGACTTCGGTCGTGGGCAACGAGGCCAGGAGGGTGTGATGCGTGTGCTGGTCGTTGAGGACAATGTCCTGATCGCGATGGATACCGAGCAGTCGATCGTCGATGCCGGTCACGAAAGCGCGGGACTGGCGGCGAGCCGAAGAAGCGCGCTCGCCCTGGCGACGCGCGCGGATGCCGCGCTGGTCGACGTCAATCTCGCCGACGGCGCGACCGGCGTGCAGACCGGCCTGGCGCTCGCTCGCGATCACGGGCTGCTCGTCGCCTTCGTCACCAGCGACATCGCCGCGCTCGGAACCGGCGTGCCCGGTACGTTCGGCGCGCTGCCGAAACCGGCGCTGCCGCGGGAAGTCGCGAACCTTCTCGGCTGCATGGCCGCGTACCGCATCGGGCAGGGCGGTATCATGCCGCTTCCCCGCCGGTTCGTGTCGTTCGCCGCCGAACCCGCACTCGGCTCCCGCGTCGCCTGACGCCGACCCCACACCCGTCACACTCGTAGTCTGACGCCGGACACGGCCCAAATCTTTCCTCCGCGACAAATCGTCTCTGCCGTGCTAAGCTGACGCTGCCGTGCGACAGGAGCGGCATGAAGCCTTTGCTCGGCACGGCGGAGGAGGTTTCGACATGGCGAATTTTCACGTCCTGACCGGCGCGTCCGATGCACCGCCGCTTCCCGAAATCCGCGGGATCACGCGCTCAGACGTCTTCGATGCGCTGCGTCTCGGCACACGGGACTTCCTGTCCATGCCGACCCATGCGGCGTTCATCTGCCTGATCTACCCCGTCGTCGGTCTCGTGCTCGGCGTATGGGCCGAAGCAGGCAGCGCGCTCTCGCTCGTCTTTCCGCTGATCTCCGGCTTCGCGCTGCTCGGACCGATCGCAGCACTCGGCCTCTACGAGATCAGCCGGCGCCGCGAGATGGGCAGGGACCCCTCCTGGCAGGACGCCCTCGAAGTGGCGCGCTCGCCCGCGCTGCCTTCGATCGTCACGCTCGGCGCCTGCCTGTTCGCCGTCTTCCTGGTCTGGCTGCTCGTCGCGCAAGCGCTCTACGTCTCGCTCTTCGGTGCGCGCATGCCCGAAACCGTGGGCGGCCTTCTCGCGATGGTCTTTTCGAGCGGACGCGGCCTTGTGCTGCTCGTGCTCGGCAACGCCATCGGCTTCGCCTTCGCCGCCTTCGTGCTGGCGACGACGGCGATTGCCTTCCCCTTGCTGCTGGATCGTGACGTCGGCATGCGGGTGGCGGTGCTCAGTTCCATCCGTGCGAGCGAACTGAGCCCCAGGCCGATGGCGCTCTGGGGCCTCATCGTCGCGGTCATGCTCGTGCTCGGCAGCATCCCGTTCCTCGTCGGCCTCGCCGTCGTCCTGCCGATCCTCGGCCATGCCACCTGGCATCTCTACCGCAAGACGATGCCGCGCTCACGGCGGTAAACGCGCCCGATGTTCGCTGGCCGTGCCCGAAAAGCGCCGTTGAAACGACGGGTTGTTCGATTCACCATGGACAACGAACCGGCGAACGTGGACAATGACTACGAATCGAGCGTGAACGACCCCGGTGAACCGGATCGTCGGTTTTGGGTTCGACGGTGCCGGCGGTCGCGTCCGGCGCCGATCAAGTTTCGGGTGAGGGGTGTCTAAGTGGGCCCACTTGTCCGGACGAGGGCCGCTCCGGTTCTCTGAGGGGACCGGAGCGGTTTTTTATCGGTGCGCCCTTATCGCCTTGATCAGGCGGCGCGACCGAACACCCGCTCGAAGATCCGATCCACATGCTTGGTGTGATAGCCGAGGTCGAACTTTTCGCGCAGGGTCTCTTCGTCGAGCACGGCGGTCACGTCCGGGTCGGCGATGAGTTCGATCAGGAAGTCCGCCCCTTCTTCCCAGACCTTCATGGCGTTGCGCTGGACAAGGCCGTAGGCATCCTCGCGCGAGACGCCGGCTTGCGTCAGCGCGAGCAGTACGCGCTGCGAATGGACGAGCCCGCTCAGCTTCTCGAGGTTCGCGCGCATCGTATTGGGATAGACGACGAGCTTGTCGACGACGCCGGCCAGGCGCGCGAGCGCGAAGTCGAGCGTGACCGTCGCATCCGGCCCGATCATCCGCTCGACGGAGGAATGCGAGATGTCGCGCTCGTGCCAGAGTGCGACGTTCTCCATCGCCGGCATGGCGTAGGAGCGCACCATCCTCGCAAGCCCGGTGAGGTTTTCCGTCAGCACGGGGTTGCGCTTGTGCGGCATCGCCGACGAGCCCTTCTGGCCGGGCGAGAAGTATTCCTCCACTTCCAGCACTTCGGTTCGCTGCAGATGGCGGATCTCGACGGCGAGCCGTTCCATCGAGGAGGCGACGACGCCGAGCGTGGCGAAGAACATCGCGTGCCGGTCGCGCGGGACCACCTGTGTCGAGACCGGTTCGGGTTTCAGGCCCATCGCTTCGGCGACATGCTCTTCGACCCGCGGATCGATGTTGGCGAAGGTGCCGACGGCGCCCGAGATCGCGCAGGTGGCGACGTCTTCGCGCGCGGCGACGAGGCGGGCGCGGCAGCGCTGGAATTCGGCATGCGCCTGCGCGAGCTTCACGCCGAAGGTCGTCGGCTCGGCATGAATGCCGTGCGAGCGTCCGATCGTCACGGTATCGCGGTGCTCGAAGGCGCGGCGTTCGAGGGCCGCCAGCAGCGCGTCGATATCGGCGAGTAGAAGGTCGGCGGCACGGGTGAGCTGCACGTTGAAGCAGGTGTCGAGCACGTCGGAGGAGGTCATGCCCTGGTGCACGAAGCGGGCGTCCGGACCGACGATTTCGGCGAGATGCGTCAGGAAGGCGATGACGTCGTGCTTGGTCGTGCGCTCGATCTCGTCGATGCGCTCGACGTCGAAGGTGGCGGCGCCGCCCTTTTCCCAGATCGTGCGAGCGGCTTCGCGCGGAACGACGCCGAGGTCGGCGAGCGCGTCGCAGGCATGGGCCTCGATCTCGAACCAGATGCGAAACTTCGTCTCCGGCGACCAGATCGCGGTCATTTCGGGGCGGGCGTAGCGGGGGATCATGGGTAGGGCTCGCTCGTTCTTCGGGAAGCGGATGACCTAGCAGACCGTCATGCGAAGCTCAACGCGGCATGCGCGCGAGCCAGAAGGCGGTAGCGAAAAGGGCTACGGCGCCGAAGGGCAAATAGAAGCGAAGGCCGAACAGGATGAAGCTCGCCGTGGCGATGACGAGCTCGAGGATGAAATCGACGAGCGCGTGAACCGTCCCGGCGTAGAACGACCACGGAAAGGCCCAGCCGACATGGCCGAGCGCGTAGAGCATGCCCGTGCAGGCGAGCGTGGTTCCCGAGAGGCATAGAATGGCGGCGGCAAGGCGCGTTTCGCGATGGCCGCGGCCGGCGACGAACGAATGGAGCGCGCGAGCGATCGGAAAGGCGATCAGGCCGCCGGCAAAGAAGAGTTCGGTAAGCGCCTCGGTGTGGCCGCCGATCCAGCCTGTCACGCGGCCGAGCGCGAGAATGACCGAAACGGCCATCGCACAGGCCCATACGATGCTTTCGAGCAGGAGACATGTCAGCCAACGGCCAACGGAACGCAGCGATACGCAGGACTGCTCGCGAAGGCGCGTCATCGCTTGGCCGCGGGCGATCGTCAGTCGCGCCCCTTCTCGGCGGCTTGGCGAATGCCGGCAATGGCACCGGCATAGGTATCACGGGCGCCACCGAAGACCGAAGATCCGGCAACGAACACGTTCGCGCCGGCGGCTGCCGCCAGACCGGCGGTCTCTTGACTGATTCCGCCATCGACCTCGATGTCGATCGGCCGATCGCCGATCATCGCACAGAGCGCGGCGATCTTGTCCGTCATGCCCGCGATGAAGCGCTGGCCGCCGAAGCCCGGATTGACCGTCATGCACAGAACGAGATCGGCGAGGTCGAGCACATGCTCGACGGCCACAGCCGGCGTCGCCGGGTTGATCGCCACGCCGGCGCGCTTGCCGAGCGCGCGGATCGCCTGGAGCGAGCGGTGCAGGTGCGCACCGGCCTCGGCATGGACGGTGATCGTGTCCGAACCGGCCTCGGCGAACGCTTCGAGGAAGGGGTCGCACGGTGCGATCATCAAATGGGTGTCGAAGTGGATATCGCCGAGCGGGCGCAGCGCCGCGACGACCGCCGGCCCGAACGAAAGGTTCGGGACGAAGTGCCCGTCCATGATGTCGAGGTGGATACGATCCGCGCCGGCCTCGATCGCCGCCTGCGTCTCGGCGGAAAGATCGCCGCCGTCGGCCGCGAGGATCGATGGGGCAATGGCAATGGGACGGAGCATGGTGTCGGCCTCGTGAAATCTTTCGTGGCGATACCATCCGAACCGTTCGGCGGCCAGACGGTTTTACCGCCTATGGTTTGCGGTCGTCTGCCGGAACGAAGGCGTCGTCGCGCCAGACCATCAGTTCGAACGGGTTGTCGGTGCGTTCGTGGTCGGGACCGAAACGGATTGGTCCGAGTGCGGTGTCGAAACGCTCCGTCGCGAGAGCCTTGCCGAGCGGTTCGTCGCTCTTTTCGGCTGCGGCGATGACGGATGCGGCGGCGTAGCCCGGCACCGGCTCGCCATAGGGCTCGATGCCGTGCGCCTTCAGTGCCGCTAGGGCATCCTTCGCACTCGGCAGGGTCCACGGTTGCGGCATCATCACCGCGAGCGTCCCGTCGGGAAGCGGAACGTCGCCCTTCGGTGCTCGAAGCGCGTCGCCGCCGAGAAACGTCAGGTCGAGGCCGATCTTCCGGCAGTCGCGCGCGATGACGGCGACGTCGTCGCGCTGCCCGCCGACGAAGACACGGGTGACGCCGGCGCGCTCCAGGCGGTTTGCCAGCGCGACCTGCTTTTCGTCGGCCGGTCGGAACGTATCCGTGAAGCTCGGCGTCAGGCCGTTCTGCTTGAGCAGCGCGTTGACGTTTTCCGCGAGCACGCGGCCGTAGATCGTTCCGTCCTCGACGATGGCGAACGGTTCGTCCGCCCAGCGAGCCTCGATCACGTCCGCGATCTTGCGGGTCAGCATGTCTTCGCTCGGCGCGAGGCGGAAAAAGGGCCAGTTCTCCTTCGCGGGGCGTTCCGCGACGATGTCGGCACGCACGGTCGCCGTCAGCGTGGGAATGTGCGCGCCGGCGAGGATCGGCAACGCCGCGTTCAGGCTTTCCGGGCAGAAGAAACCGACGACCGCATCGACCTTCGCGTCGACGAGCTGCTTGCCGATCGTCGGCCCCGCCTCGTCCTCGCAGGTCTCACCGACCTCGACGATGTCCGAAAAGGCATCCGGATGCTCCGCCCGATAGGCACGAACCCCCTGACGGAACTGATCGCCGAGCACGGCATAGCTCTGGTCGCCCTTCGGCGCGACGACGCCGAGCCGTAGAGCGGCCGAAGCCTGGGCGGAAACGAGAAGGAGGCCGACGAAGGCGACGAGGACGGGCGTTGCGCGCAATGGACTGTTCCGGCGGTAATGCGAGACGGACCCGTTTCTAGAATTTTTCACCTTCGGACGGAAGGAGGGCGTACTCCGGCGCGTCGCATGGCAGGAAGATGCGTCGCGAACTCGAGAAAAATGCCGCCGCGGGCCGGCGGATGGTTGCAGGCCGGCGCATTCGCCTGCAGGTAGGCCGCACCATGGTCGCGATGCCCGGCGGGCGATCAGCGACCGTTCAGGACATCCATTCAGGGAGCGCGGAACCGCGTTGAACCATTCCATGATCGAACCGAAGCAGTACCGCGAGGCCATGGCGCGCTATGCCGGTCACGTTCAGGTCGTGACCACGGCAGCCGGGGGGAAGCGCCGTGGCGTCACCGTGACGGCGGCGTGTTCGGTTTCCGACGATCCGGCTACGGTGCTCGTGTGCCTCAACCGATCGAACCCGAAGAACCAGATATTCCTCGATAGCGGCGCCTTTGCGTTGAACACGCTTGCCAGCGACCAGCAGAATGTCGCTTCGGCCTTTTCCGGCGAGTTCGGCATGGACGAGGACGAGCGCTTCGAAGAGGGCGATTGGGACACCATCGAAAGCGGTGCGCCGACGCTTCGCGGCGCGACGGTGACCTTCGACTGCCGGCTTTCCGACTATACGACGCTCGGCACGCACATGGTGCTCTTCGGCGAGGTCGTCGGCCTGCGCATGGGTGATCATCGCGCGGCGTTGCTCTACATGAATCGTGGCTATCATCACCTTTGAGACCCGTTCGGTCTCGAGGAGGGATGCGCGGGAACCGCGCCAGAAGGAAGGGGCACCATGTCCGAGGCAGACCGAGCGATACGAGAGGCGAACCTGCCGGCGTCGATCGACGAGACGATGGCGATGCTCGAGGGGCAGGACTACGTCGCCGGCCGCGCGCTTGCGACGGTGCTCTACCTGGCTCTGAAGATGCGCCGGCCGCTCTTCCTCGAAGGCGAGGCGGGCGTCGGCAAGACGGAAATCGCCAAGGTTCTTTCGACCGCGCTCGATCGGCCGCTCATCCGGCTCCAGTGCTATGAGGGGCTCGACGTTTCCTCGGCGGTCTACGAGTGGAACTATCCCGCCCAGATGCTCGAAATCCGGATGGCGGAGGCGACGGGCCTCGACGACCGCACTGCGATCGAGCGCTCGATCTTCGCCGAGAAGCACCTGATCCGCCGGCCGGTCCTGCAGGCGCTGCAATCGACGCCGAATCGCGCGCCGGTCTTCCTCATCGACGAACTCGACCGCACGGACGAGGCTTTCGAGGCGTTCCTGCTCGAAGTGCTCTCGGACTATCAGGTGACGATCCCCGAGATCGGCACGATCCGCGCGGAGGAACCGCCGATCGTCGTCATCACCACGAATCGCACGCGCGAGATCCACGACGCGCTGAAGCGGCGCTGCCTCTATCACTGGGTCGATTATCCGGCGGCCGAACAGGAACTCGATATCGTCCACCGCAAGGTGCCCGGCTGCAACGCGGAACTGTCCCGGCAGGTCGTCGCCTACGTGCAGAAGCTGCGCGGCATGGATCTCTTCAAGAACCCCGGGGTTGCCGAGACGATCGACTGGGCGAGCGCGCTGACCGAGCTCGATCGCATGGCGCTCGATCCGGAAACCGTGTCCGATACGCTCGGCACGCTGCTCAAGTATCAGGACGACATCGCGCGCATCGAGACGAGCGAAGGCCGCAAGCTGCTCGAAAGCGTCAAGGCCGAACTCGCGGCGGGAGCGTGACGTGACGACACGAGCGGGCGAGCACGCAGAGGACGGTCGGCTCGCCGACAGCATCGTCCATTTCGTGCGCGCGCTGAGGAAGGCCGGCATGCGTGTCGGCCCGTCGACGACGGCCGATGCGATCGAGGCCGTCTCGGTCGCCGGCGTCGGCTCGCGCGAGGACTTCTACTGGACGCTCCATTCGGTGATCGTCACCCGCCACGAGGACGACGCCCTGTTCGAGGAGGCGTTTCGCCTCTACTGGCGCTCGCACGACCTCATGCGCAAGATGATCGCCATGTTCTCGCCGACTGCGATGGACCGGCAACGCGACAAGCCGAAGGCCGCGGAAAGACGCGCGGCGCAGGCCTTCGCGCAGGCGCAGGAGAACGTTCGGGAGCAGCCGCCCGAAATCGAGGTGGACGCGCGCCGGTCGAGTTCCGGTGGCGAGGTGCTGCGCCAGATGGATTTCGCGCAGATGACGGCCGGCGAACTCGCTGCGGCCAAACGCGCGATCTCGTCGCTCGTCCTGCCGGACGACTGGGTGACGACGCGGCGATACCGTCCCTCGAACCGCGCTGCCGAGATCGATCCGCGCGCGACGATGCGTGCGGCGATGCGCACCGGCGGCGCGTTGATCCTGCCCCGCCATCGCAGCCGGCGCATCGTTCATCCGCCGCTCGTCGTGCTTGCCGACATTTCGGGCTCGATGAGCCAGTACACGCGCATCTTCCTGCATTTTCTGCATGCGCTGACGGAAAAGCGGCGGCGGGTGCACACCTTCCTGTTCGGCACGCGGCTGACCAACGTCTCGCGACAGATGCGCAATCGCGATCCGGACGTCGCCCTCGACGAATGCGCGAATGCGGTCGAGGACTGGTCCGGCGGCACGCGCATCGGCGCCACGCTCGAAGCGTTCAACAAGCGCTGGTCTCGGCGCGTTCTGGGGCAGGGCGCGCGCGTCATTCTCGTCACCGACGGGCTGGAGCGCGAATCGAGTACGCTCCTCGCCAGGGAGATCGATCGGCTGCACCGCTCCTGCGGACGGCTGATCTGGCTCAATCCGCTGTTGCGCTTCGAAGGCTTCGAGGCGCAGGCAAGCGGCGTACGCGCCATGCTGCCGCATGTCGACGAATTCCGGGCGGTGCACAATATGGAAGCGGTCGAAGCGCTGGTGGCCGCCCTCGGTGCGCACGGTTCGCGTGCGGCGGACCCGAAGCGTTATCTGGTACGCGCCGATGGCGTCGGACGAGCGGCATGACCATATTGCCTCGAAAGAACACGATCTGACCCGTCGGGGCCGGAAAGGACGACGATGGAAAGCGAACAGACGATCGACACGAGCACGCTCGACCCGTTGGCCATGGCCGAGGAATGGAGTGCGGAAGGACGAAAGGTCGCGCTCGCGACCGTGGTCGAAACCTGGGGCTCGGCGCCGCGCCCGACGGGCAGCCATCTCGTCATCGACGGCGAGGGCAATTTCCATGGTTCGGTTTCGGGCGGATGCGTGGAGGGCGCGGTCGTGACCGAAGCGGCCGACGTTCTCGAAAGCGGCACGCCGCGCCTGCTCGAGTTCGGCGTGGCGGACGAAACCGCGTGGCGGGTCGGCCTGTCCTGCGGCGGAAAGATCCGCGTCTATGTGGAGCCTGTGAGCCGATGACGCCGGAACTGCTTCGCGAGCTCAATGCCGCAAGGCGCGAGCGCAGGGCCGTCATGCATGTGACCGACCTTGAGACCGGCCACGACCGGCTGGTCTACGAGGGCGACGGTGAAGACGACGACCTCGGCAAGGTCGTCAAACGCACCTTCAGGAGCGGCAAGTCTGTCATTTTTGAAGGCGAGGACGGCCAGCGGTATTTTCTGAACGTCCATCTTCCTCCCGCACGCATCGTGGTCATCGGCGCGGTCCATATCAGCCAGGCGCTGGCGCCGATCGCCCGCATCGCCGGCTTCGACCTGACGATCGTCGATCCGCGCACGGCCTTCGCCTCGCCCGAACGCTTTGCCGGTGTCGACCTCGTCGCCGAATGGCCGGACGAGGTGCTGGAAGCGCGTCCGCTCGACCGGTTCACCGCACTCGTCGCGGTCACGCACGATCCGAAGATCGACGACGGGCCGCTGAAGGCGGCCCTGGCTGCCGAATGCTTCTATGTCGGTGCGCTCGGCAGTCGCAAGACCCACGGTCGGCGCGTGGAACGCCTGAGCGAGGCAGGCGTGAAGGACGCTGCGCTGGAGCGGATCGCGGCACCCATCGGCCTCGATATCGGTGCGGCGAGCCCCGGGGAGATCGCGGTCGCCATCATGGCCGAAATCATTCAGGCGTTGCGCAAGCGCGAGCCTTTGGCGAACGCCTCGGCGAAGCAGGCCTGAGGCCGTGCGCTTCGGCGAGACGCCACTCGGCGAGGCACAAGGGGCGATCCTTGCCCATGCGCTGAAGACGGATGCGCTGCACTTCAAGAAGGGGCGTGTGCTGAGTGCGGACGATGTCGACGCGCTGCGTTCGGCAAGTCTTTCGACGGTAATCGCCGCGGTTCTCGACGACGACGACGTCATCGAGGACGCAGCCGCCGAGCGCCTCGGCCGGGCGATGACCCTTTCCGGCATGACGCTTTCGGCCGCGAGCACCGGTCGTCTGAACCTCTTTGCCGCCCAGAACGGTCTTTTCTGTGCGGACCGCGCCGCCGTCGACCGGCTGAATGCCGTCGATCCGGCAATCACCTTCGCCTGCCTCGACGATCATGTACCGGTCCTCGAAGGCGCGATGGTCGCGACGATCAAGATCATTCCGCTTGCCGTGCCCGGTGCGTCGCTCGCGGCAGCCGAGTCCGTGATCGCGACCGCCGGTCTCGCCACCGTGAAGGCGTTTCGGCCCTTGCGCGTCGGCCTCGTTGCGACGCGATTGCCGAGCCTGAAAGCGACCGTCATGGACAAGACGGCCGATCTTTTGCGTTCCCGGCTTGCGCCTTCCGGCAGCGCGCTGACGGTGGAGCGAAGGGTCGCACATGCATGCGAACCCGTACGGGAAGCCTTGTCCGACCTTGCCGAAACGAACGACCTTGTCGTGCTTTTCGGCGCGTCGGCGGTTGTCGACGCCGAGGACGTGATCCCCGCTGCCATCCGGGCTGCCGGCGGCACGGTGGAGCATGTCGGAATGCCTGTCGATCCCGGCAACCTTCTGGTGCTCGGCGCGCTTGGGTCCGTGCCGGTGATCGGCGCACCGGGCTGTGCGCGCTCGCCGAAGGAAAACGGCTTCGACTGGATCCTGAACCGGCTTCTCGCCGGCGAGCGTCCGACCGCCGGTGAGATCACGCAAATGGGCGTCGGCGGCCTGCTGAGCGAGATCGCCACGAGGCCGCGACCGCGTGCCAAGCAGACCGATACCACACTTGCCGTGGAGACGGTGCTGCTTGCCGCCGGTCGCGCGAGCCGGATGGGGGAGCAGGCGGGCCACAAGCTTCTTGCCCGCTTCGACGGCGAGCCGCTCGTGCGGCGCACGGCGGAAACCGCGCTCGCCGCAATGGTCGGTCGCGTGCACGTCGTCGTCGGCTATCGCGGCGAAGCAGTCGCCTCGGCGCTCACGGGGCTCGATGTCGAGATCGTCGAAAATCCGGCGTTTGGGGAAGGCATGGCCAGCTCGCTCGCGGCGGGAACGCGCGCACTTTCCGGGAATGCGGCCGGCGTCCTGGTGCTGCTTGCCGACATGCCGGGCATCCGGCCGGCCGACATCAACCGGCTCGTCGAAGCCTTCCGCGCGCACGATGGAAACGCGATCGTGCGCGCTGCCGTGGGTGGCAGGCCGGGCAACCCCGTGATCCTTCCGCGTGCGGCGTTTCAGCGGATCGAAGCGCTGACCGGCGATGTCGGCGCGCGATCGATCGTCGAATCGCAGGCTTTCGAGGTCGTGACCGTGGAAATCGGCGAGGCGGCGCGTCTTGACGTCGATACACCGCAGGCGGTCATCGAGGCGGGCGGCATCCTCGAAACGGGGACGACCATACCGGAACGTCGTCGCTGATCGCTCGTTTTCCCGTCGACACCCTTAAGGGAGCCAGGACCATGAACGAAGAGCGAAAGCCGAACCCGAACATCCTCGCCTCGCGCATCACCGGAACGAGCGTGCACGATGCGGATGGGACCCATATCGGACATGTCGAGGATCTGGTTATCGGCAAGCGGGAGGGACGCGTGAGCTACGCGATCCTTTCCGTCGGCGGCTTCCTGGGAATCGGCAGCGAGCTTCATCCGCTTCCCTGGGACAAGCTCGCCTTCAATCAGGACCAGGGCGGCTACACCGTGGACGTGACCCGCAAGGAGCTCGAGGAAGCGCCACGCTACGCACCGGAAAGCGAACCGGACTGGGACGACATCGTCTGGGGCCGCGCCGTCTACGACTATTACGGCATCCCGCCCTATTTCTGACGAGACCCACGTCGGCCTGAGGATCCTGTCATTCAGGCAGGATCCGTCACGGCGCGACGTCGAGAGGCATCTACGCCCGTCCGGGCACCATCATGAATGCGGGAATGTCGTCGCCGAAGCCGATCGGGGTGTTCGCCTCTTCGTCGCGGTCGCGATTGCCGCGCTTCGAGCGACGCGGACCGTTCGGGCGATTGCTGCTGCTGCCGCGACCGTCGCTGTTGTTGTCGACCTGCATTTCGGGCATCTTGTCCTCGGCGTTCGATGCATCCTGTCCGGTCTCGGAGGATGTGGTCTCGGCGACTGTCTGCGTAGCGGCGGCGACGGCATTGCCGTTTTCGCCATCGTTCGCCGGCGCAGCCTTGCGCCCGCGGCCATTGCGGGAGGAGGATGAGCGGCGACCCCGCGAGGGTGCTTCGTCCTTCGTTTCCGCGCCGAGCGAGTCGAGGCCTTCGTCGAGCCATTCGATCTTGCGGTCGATCAGCTGTTCGATCGCATCAGCGTACTTGGAATCCTTGCGCGTGACGAGGGTGTAGGCCTTGCCCGCGCGACCGGCCCGGCCCGTACGGCCGATACGGTGGACGTAGTCTTCCGCATGGATCGGCACGTCGAAATTGAAGACGTGGCTGACGTCGGGAATATCGAGGCCGCGTGCGGCGACGTCGGAGGCGACGAGAAGCTGAACCCCGCCCTGGCGGAAATTGTGCAGCATCGTCATGCGCGAGCGCTGGTCCATGTCGCCATGCAGCGCGCCGACCGAAAAGCCGTGCCGTTCCAGCGAGCGGAAGAGGTCGCCGACGTCCTTCTTCCGATTGCAGAAGATGATCGCGTTCTTGAGATCGTCCTGCTGACCGATGATCTCACGAAGCTTCGCGCGCTTTTCGTAGTCCTTCCCCGTGGACGCGACGAGACGCTGCGTCACCGTTTCGGCGGCGGAGGAGCGTGTGCTGACCTCCACGCGCTCGGGATTGGTGAGGAAGTTGTCCGCGAGCTTCTGGATCTCCTTCGGCATGGTAGCCGAGAAGAAGAGCGTCTGTCGCGTGAAGGGAATGAGCTTGGCGATGCGCTCAATATCGGGAATGAAGCCCATGTCGAGCATGCGGTCGGCCTCGTCGATGACGAAGATCTCGACGCCGGTCATCAACAGCTTGCCACGCTCGAAATGGTCGAGCAGACGGCCCGGCGTTGCGATGAGAACGTCCGCCCCGCGTTCGAGCTTGCGAAGCTGGTCGTCGAAGGAGACGCCGCCGATCAGGAGCGCGACGTTGAGCTTGTGATTCTTGCCGTACTTCTCGAAGTTCTCGGCAACCTGCGCGGCGAGTTCGCGCGTCGGTTCGAGAATCAGCGTGCGCGGCATGCGTGCCCGGGCACGGCCCTTTTCGAGAAGGGTCAGCATCGGCAGCACGAAGCCGGCCGTCTTGCCGGTTCCCGTCTGCGCGATGCCGAGGATGTCGCGCCGTTCGAGCGCCGGAGGGATGGCCCCCGCCTGAATCGGCGTGGGTTCCGTGTAGCCGGCGTCCTCGACGGCCGACAGGACTTTTGCGCTTAGGCCAAGCTCGGAGAACTGTGTCAAAGGGAAGGACGTTTCCGTTTCGAATATCGGATGAATTGACGTCGAAGACCGGCTACAGGCGGGACGTGCGAAAACATCGACCGCCGGCCGGTGAATGGGAAATAGTCCGACCGGCCCCTCAAGTCAAGGAACGGCCCCATTTCCGTGATTCAGGCAGGCTTCGAAAGTGAATAACTCCGCCCGTCCGTCGGACCGCCGGAATTATTCCGCTTCCGCCTGTACCGCTTCGAGAACGGCTTCGGCATGACCGGGAACCTTGACCTTCGGCCAGATACGCACGATCGTGCCATGCGGGTCGATCAGAAGCGTCGTGCGCTCGACCCCCATGTATTTGCGCCCGTACATGCTCTTTTCCTTCCAGACCCCGTAGGCTTCGAGCGTCGACTTTTCCTCGTCGGAGGCAAGCCTGACGGAAAGGCCGTGCTTCTTGACGAAGGTGTCGTGCCTTCTGACGGGGTCGGGCGACATGCCGATGACGGTGGCGCCGGCCTTGTCGAAATCGTCGACGAGCGCGGAAAAGGCGAGCGCTTCGCTCGTGCAGCCGGAAGTGTCGTCCTTGGGATAAAAGTAGAGAACGACGAACTTCCCGGCTTCGTCGGAAAGGCGAACGCTGGTGCCGCCATCGCGCGGAAGATCGAAGTCGGGTGCCTTGTCGCCAACGGCAAGCTCGCTCATGACAAACGCCTTTCGGTATCGTATGCGACGCATCGCAGGCCGCGTTCCACCGCTATAGCCGGTATCGCGGCGCTGTCCAGACGCCGCATGCGAAGCGGCATGCACAAGCGGCAAACGGGAAAGGCGCGTTCGACGGTTTCGTGAACGATCGCAAGAACAGCCAGACGGATGACGCGGGGCGACCTTCGAAGGAGGCCGGCAACGAGCCCTCGGGAGAAGTGGCCCGGTCCGCAAACGCGGGAAGAGCGAACCGTCGGCGGCCGGCGGTTCGTTTCGCGAGGTGGGTCGCGGGCCTGGTAGTGGTCGTCGTCATCGCCGCTGCCGCCGGCGGCGTGGCGCTCGAAAACGGTGCCGCGGACGGGTTTCTGGCTGCGCGTGTGCGCTCGGCGCTCCAGCATGTGCTGGGCGACGATCTCGCCGCCGACCTCCAGGGCGCCACGATCCGGATCGCTGCCGACGGAAAGGTCGAGCTGAGGGCGAGGGGTGTGTCGATCCGTCGCGCCGCCGACGGCACGCCGGTCGCCGGTCTGCGGACGATCGATCTCGCACTGGCTCCGATGCCGCTGCTTTCCGGGAACATCGCGGTCGAGGGTCTCGTGGTCGACGGCATATCGCTCGATCCCGAAACGCTCGGCTCGGGCGAGCCGATCACGCTCGATTCGCTACGGGTCGACGGGTTGCCGGACATGATGGACCGGGTTTTCGCCGGCAGCGACCGTCTGTTGCGCATTCTGGACGGCGGCGAGGTCGGGCGGATCGAAGTCACCGATACGAGGATCGCCAGTGCCGGCGCCGGCTCGCCGCCGATCGACATTGCCGAAGCCGACCTGACGCGCGGTACCGATGGCACCGTCCGACTGTCCGGAACGCTGAGCGCCGGCGGCGCGCCTGCGCGCTTCACAGCCCGTGCGCTGCCCGGCAAGGACGGCCGGCATATCGCTTCGATGGCGTTCGATCTCGAAGGGTTCGATACGGCGCCGCTCATGCTGCAGCGCGCGCCGGACGGCACGCCGATCAGGGGGGTCGCGACGGATCTCGCGCTGAAGGCGGCAGCGACCCGCAAGGGCGACGATGCGGCACCGGCGCTGACAGCCAGGCTTTCCCTCTCTCCGGGGCAGTTCTACGCGCATGAGACGGCCGCCTCGATCAAGGGCGGCACGGTGGATCTCGCCTATCGGTTCGATCGGAAGTCGATCGACATCCGCCCGTCTTCGGTATCGATCGGGCAATCGCGGTTTCCCTTCACCGGCGGGATCATCGACCTTTCGAACCTCGATACGATGACGGGCAACGGATTCGCGCTCGACCTCGTGAGCAACGGATCGTCCGTGCTGCCGCTCGATTCGGGCGAGCCGCCCGTTTCCTTCAACGCCAAGATCCTGGCGCGCTACCTCAAGGGCAGTCGCGAGCTTTCGTTCAAGCAGCTTTCCGTCTCGACCCCGCTCGGCTCGCTCGCCGGTTCGCTCGAGATCGACCGTGGCGGCCGCTCGCCGGAAATCAGCTTCGCCGGCACGCTGAAAGGCATGAAGACGGCGGCGATCAAGCAGCTATGGCCGTTCTGGCTCGGCGTGCATGCGCGCCAATGGGTCATGAACAACCTTTACGGCGGTGCGATCACGAACGGATCGATCAAGGTCTACATTCCGCAGGGGAAGATCGCCGAATCAGGTGGAAAGCTGGATCTCGACGAGAACGAGTTCAGCATCGATTTCGACTATGCCGACGCCCGGCTGAACGTCGCCGGCGACATTCCCCCGCTTCGCGACGCGAAGGGGCATTTCCGTCTGCGCGGGCCGCACCTGACGGTCTCGCTCGATCAGGCGACCGGCTATTTCCCGACCGGACGGACGGTCGACATTTCGAAGGGCGTCTTCGCGATCGCCGATACCGACAAGCATCCGGTGATGGCCAATCTCGACATCACGGTGGCCGGCGAAGCGGCGGCGGTCGCCGAACTCGTTTCCTACGAGCCGATCGACGCCCTGAAGCGGACGGATTTCTCGGCGAAGGACTTTTCCGGCGACGTCGTCTCGCGCGTTCATGCGCGCTTCGGGCTCATTCGTGATCAGAACCCGCCACCGCCCGACTGGCACGTCGAGGCGACGCTCAACGGCGTCGATCTGGCGCAAAAGGTCGACGGGCGCGCCTTTACCGATCTCGACGGTTCGCTGACGGTCGATCCCGACAAGGCCGTGCTCGATGCGGATGCCCGCATCGACGGCATTCCGATGCACGTCGCGCTGACACGCCCGCTCGGCACCGATTCGCCGGTCGAACGCGCACAGGTGGTGACGGCAAGCCTCGGCACGGCTGCGCAGAAGGCGCTGATGCCGGGTCTTGCCACGATCGTCGACGGACCGATCGACATGACGATGCGTGAGGTCGCGCCGGATACGCAGGCGGTCTCGGCCGACCTGAAGGGCGCGAAGATCACCATTCCGGGGCTCGAATGGACGAAGGGCGCCGGCATCCCGGCAACGGTATCGCTGACGACGCATGCCGGTGGAAAAGGCGACATCGCCATTCGGGACTTTACGCTCCACGGTTCGGGTTTCTCCGTGAAGGGTGCTATCGACATCGATGACGGGCATTTCACCAATGCACACTTTTCCGACGTGCGGCTGTCCGAACGCGACCGCTTCGCGGCGACCGTCAAGCGTGACGGCGCCGGCTTCGAGGTCGACGTCGACGGAACGACGCTCGACGCGCGCTCGGTGATCGAGGGCCTACACGGGTCCAGTGGCGCAAAAAGCGAGGGCGCGGCGACACCGGTGCGAATCGACGCCGATCTCGACCGGCTCTACGGGTTCAACGGCGAGAAACTGGAAGGCGTGCATCTGAGCTATGCCGGGGCCGGCAAGCGCATCGACCGGCTGAACCTTTCCGCGAAGACCAGCGGCGGCGCAGTGATTTCGGCCAGGACGGACGTCGCGGGACCGACCCGCGACTTTACGCTGGCGACGGGCGACGCCGGCACGCTGGCGCGCTTTGCCGACGTCTACGGCAAACTGAACGGCGGACGCCTGACGGCTAGGCTCAGCCGCACCGCGGACGGACCCTATCGCGGCACGGTCGACATCCGCGACTTCTCGATCGATCGCGAGAACCGGTTGAACTCGATCGTCTCGATGCGCTCGCCGCATGGCCAGAGCCTGCGCGATACGACCGGTGAACCGCTCGATCTCAGCGAGGCGGAATTCCAGCGCGGTTTCACCCGTCTCACCTTCGGCAACGGTTCGCTCGCCGTCGCCGACGGCGTTCTGCGCGGCACCCGCATCGGTGCGACCTTTCAGGGTACCGTCTTCGATCCGAACGGCCAGATGGCGATCACGGGCACCTTCATGCCGGCCTACGGCCTGAACCGCATCTTCGGTGAAGTCCCGCTGATCGGCGCAATTCTCGGCAATGGCCGGGACCGCGGGCTGATCGGCATCACCTTCAAGCTGACGGGCAAGGTTTCCTCGCCGGACGTCCAGATCAATCCGCTTTCGGTGATCGCGCCGGGCGTGTTCCGGCGCATCTTCGAGTTCTGAACACCGCCCGTCCGTCTTTCGGACGATGCGTTCGCAGATTGGCTGGAGCGCAATGCGACCTGACTGAATCAGGTCCAGCGCTCCATCCCTTTGTCTTGCGCATTGTTCACGGCGCCAGAGGGGATCAGCTTGGCTGGAAAACGCTCTAAACGGGGCGCACGAGAACGTGCTTCTTCTTTCCGAGCGACAGCTTGACGACGCCGTCGCTGGAAACATCGTCGGCGCCGATCACGCGCTGGTCGTCCGAAACGGCATCGTCGTTGATGCGTACCGCACCACCCTTGACGTGACGGCGCATTTCGCCGTTCGAGGCGGCGAGGCCGGCGCGAACGTAGAGCGCGAGCATGCCGACGCCGGCCTCGAGCTCCGAGGACGGAACCTCGATGGTCGGCAGCGTGCTCGCAAAGGCGCCTTCCTCGAAGGTCTTGCGTGCCGTCTCCGCCGCTTCTTCGGCCGCGTGCCGGCCGTGCAGAAGGGCGGTCACCTCGGTCGCGAGCACCTTCTTCACCTCGTTGATCTCGCTGCCGCCGAGGGTGGAGAGACGTTCGATCTCGTCGATCGGAAGCGGCGTGTAGAGCTTCAGGAAGCGCGAGACGTCCGCGTCCTCCGTGTTGCGCCAGTACTGCCAGAAGTCATAGGCGGAAAGCAGCTCGGAGTTCAGCCAGACGGCACCGTCCGCGGACTTGCCCATCTTGGCGCCCGAGGCCGTCGTCAAGAGCGGCGAGGTGAGCGCGAAGAGCTGCGGCGTGCCCATGCGGTGACCGAGGTCGATGCCGTTGACGATGTTGCCCCACTGGTCGGATCCGCCCATCTGCAGGCGGCAGTCGTGACGCCTCGAAAGCTCCACGAAATCGTAGGCCTGGAGGATCATGTAGTTGAATTCCAGGAACGAAAGCGACTGCTCCCGGTCGAGCCTCAGACGCACGGAATCGAAGGAAAGCATGCGGTTGACCGAAAAGTGCCGGCCGACATCGCGCAGGAACGGAATGTATTCGATGCCGGAAAGCCATTCGGCGTTGTCGAGCATCAGGGCGTCGCCCGGTGCCTCGCCATAGGTCAGGTAGCTCGAAAAGACGCGCTTCAACGAAGCGATGTTCTCGGCGATCCGCTGCGGCGTCATCAACTGGCGCGCATCGTCCTTGAAGGACGGATCGCCGATCATGCCCGTGCCGCCGCCCATCAGCGAGATCGGCCGATGGCCGGTGCGCTGGAACCAGTAGAGCAGCATGATCTGGATCAGCGATCCGGCATGCAGGCTCGCCGCCGTCGGGTCAAAGCCGATGTAGCCAGTGACGCTTTCCTTCTGTAACAGTCGATCGAGCGCTTCGTCGTCCGAAGTTTGCTGGATGAAGCCGCGCTCGGCCAGCGTATGAAGGAAATCGGATTTGAAACCTGCCATGACCATGTCCCTGAACAGCGAATGCCGGACGAGGATGCCGGCGGCGCGCGGTCCGCGCGTTTAGCATCCTTCATGGCGGAATACACCCCCTCGCGAGACGGCATACTGACCGCCGTCGGCATGATGAGCGGCACCTCGCTCGACGGCATCGACATCGCCCTGGTGCGCACCGACGGCAAGGACAGCGTCGAGCGACTGGCCTTTGCCGGCACGCCCTACGATCCCGCTTTCCGCCGCCGCCTTGCCGGTGCGCTGGAAACGGCGAAGTCGATTGCCGATCGCACGGACCGGCCGGACGACCTGGCTGAAATCGAACGCGAACTGACGCTGCGCCATGCCGAGGCGCTGGGCGTGTTCCTCGAAGAGCAGGGCATGACGCCCGCGGACGTCGATCTCGTCGGCTTCCATGGGCAGACGGTGCTGCATCGGCCGGAGCGCGGGCTTACCGTTCAGCTCGGCGACGGACCGCTTCTGGCGACAAGGTCCGGCTTGCCGGTCGTCTTCGACATGCGGGCGAACGATATGCGTCACGGCGGCGAGGGCGCACCGCTGGCGCCGGCCTACCATCGCGCGCTCGCCGCCAACCTGCCGGCCGAACTCGGGGACGGACCGTACGTCTTCGTCAATATCGGCGGCATCTCCAACATCACCTATGTCGGGCGCGACGGTACGCTTCTCGCCTTCGACAGCGGTCCGGGCAACACGCTGATCGACCGCTGGGTCGAACGCCACGCGGGCGTGCCCTTCGACCAGGGCGGGGCGATCGCCGGCGAGGGCGCGATCGACGAGCGCCTCGTCGCGCGCTACATGGCATCAGATTTCTTCACCGCCCAGCACCGGCGATCGCTCGACCGGAACGACTTTCCGCTGCCGGACGACGCCGAAATCGATCTCCACGACGGCGCGCGAACGCTCTGCCGGGTCAGTGCGGAAGCCATTTTTCATTCGGCGCGATATCTGCCCGAAACGCCGGGTGCATGGATCGTCAGCGGTGGCGGTCGGCTCAACGCGACGATCATGAAGGATCTGGCGACGCTCGCCGCCCCGGCGCGCGTGCTGGCGAGCGACGAGGCGGGGCTCGACGGAGACGCGACGGAAGCCGAGGCATGGGCGTATCTCGCGGTTCGCTCCCTTGAAGGCCTGCCGCTCACATTCCCCGGAACCACTTCGGTACGCGAGGCGGTTACCGGTGGTGTCCTGTGCAAACCGGAAGAGAACGGTTCGGCCTGAGCGCTCTGCGAAGTTCTCCAAGGCGCCAGAGGGACCGTTCAGAACGCGGAAAGGAGAAGCCGATGGCCGAGGAAGAAAGCCGCGACTGGCTGCGACGCGGAAGCACCGACAGTACCGAGATCATGGGTGTCTACGACGACTGGGCGGACGAGTACGACGCGCAGCTTTCGGCATGGAACTACCGCGCACCCGAAGAGGCGGCCGGAATGCTCGGCGCGCATCTTGAGCCCGGCGCGCGTTTTATCGACATCGGCTGCGGTACCGGCCTTACGGGCGTAGCGCTCAGGAAGGCGGGCTTCACCGGCCCGATCGACGGCACCGACCTTTCGCCGAAATCGATCGAACTTGCCGAGCGCCGCGGCGTCTATCGCCGGGCCTTCGTGGCGGACATGCAGCAACTGCCGCTCGATGCCGAAAAGGACGCCTATGACGGGCTGATCTGCTGCGGCGTACTGACCTACCTGCCGAACATCGACGCCGTGTTCGACGAGTTCTGCCGTATCGTTCGCCCGGGCGGAGTGGCCGTCTTCACCCACCGCGACGACCTCTTCGAAAGCCAGGATTTCCGCGGCAGGATCCGCGCGCTCGAAGAAGCGGGCAAGTGGACTGCGCTCGCGATCAGCGATCCGCAGCCCTACATGCCGGAAAACCCGGACTTCGCCGAAAAGATCAAGCTCGTCTTCGTTACGGTTCGTATCGAAGCCTGAGTCCTGCGGCAAACCCCAGGGGTTTCAGCGAAGCCGCTTGGCTTCCGGTTCCGGGACGAGTTCGCCCTGAAGCCGGCGGTCGACGTAGTCGGAGCATTCCTCCATCAGCGTGTCCACCTGATCGGTGAAGAAGTGGTTCGCGCCTGGCATCGTCTTCTGCGTGATGACGATGCCCTTTTGCAGTTTCAGCTTGTCGACAAGCACCTGAACGTCCTTGGGCGGTGCGACGCGGTCGGCATCGCCGTGGATGATCAGTCCGGACGAAGGGCAGGGCGCGAGGAACGAGAAGTCGTAGGTGTTCGGCTGCGGGGCGAGCGACAGGAAACCCTCGATCTCCGGGCGGCGCATGAGAAGCTGCATGCCGATCCAGGCGCCGAAGGAATAGCCCGCGACCCAGCAGCCCTTCGAATCGGGATGCAGGCTCTGCACCCAGTCGAGTGCGCCGGCCGCATCGGACAATTCGCCCGCGCCATGGTCGAATTCGCCCTGGCTGCGTCCGATACCGCGGAAATTGAAGCGCAGCGTCGTAAAACCGCGCTGCTGGAACATGTAGAAGAGCTGGTAGATGATCTGATTGTTCATCGTACCGCCGAAGCGCGGATGCGGGTGCAGGACGACCGCGATCGGCGCGTTCTTGTCCTTCGAAGGCTGGTAGCGGCCTTCGAGACGGCCGGCGGGTCCGTTGAAAATGACTTCGGGCATAAAGTCTCCGTTACGCGTGACGGTTTGGCGCGACCGGGCATGACGGGCAACGAAGGCGGCGTTCCGTGATCTTGACGGCGCCGCGTGCCCTTCCTAAAACCCAGTTTAGAATTATTCGAAACTACGGGATCTCGTCCGCGTTTCGCGACCACGGGTCCTTAAGGCAAGCCGGCCCGAAAATACAAGAAAAATGCGCGGCAACGGACCCTCCGCCGGGTAGATGTATCGAAAGTGCGATCGATGACCGCCGAAAGGATCTATCTCGACTGGAACGCGACGGCGCCACTGCGTGCAGAAGCGCGTCGGGCGACGCTGGATGCGCTCGATATGCAGGGCAATCCGTCCTCGGTTCATCGCGAAGGGCGTGCGGCACGAGGCGTGATCGATCGTGCCAGACGCCAGATCGCCGCGCTCGTCGATGCCGATCCGGCGCATGTCGTGTTCACGAGTGGTGCCAGCGAGGCGGCCGCCCACGTGCTTACGCCCGATTTCCGCATGGGGAAAAGTCCGCTTGCGGTTTCGCACCTTTATGTGAGCGCAACCGAGCATCCGTGCGTGCTTGCCGGCGGCCGCTTTACGCCGCAAGCCGTGACGTCGGTGCCCGTCGGGGCGGACGGCATCCTGGATCTGGCGGCACTCGACCGATTTCTGGCACATCACGACGTCTCGCAAGGTCTGCCGATGATCGCCGTGCAACTCGCCAACAACGAGACCGGCATCGTCCAGCCGATCGCGAAGATCGCCGAGATCGTCAAGAAGGCGCGGGGCTTGCTCGTGGTCGACGCGGTCCAGGCTGCCGGTCGGCTGCCCGTTTCGCTCCATACGCTTGGTGCCGACTTCCTTTTCCTGTCCTCCCATAAGATCGGCGGACCGAAGGGGGCGGGCGCGCTCGTTTCGGCCGGCGAGATCATGATGCCGGCGCCGCTCGTCACCGGCGGCGGGCAGGAGAAGGGTCATCGGGCAGGCACCGAGAACCTTCCGGCGATCGCCGGGTTCGGCACCGCCGCCGAGGCCGCGCTCGGCGAAGTCGAGGAGTACGAGGCGACCGTCGGCGCGCTGCGCGACGTGCTGGAAGCGGGCCTGCGCACGATGGCGTCGGATATCGCGATCGTCGGCGGGCAAGGCCCGCGGGTCGCCAACACAACCTTTTTCACGCTGCCGGGCATGAAGGGCGAGACGGCACAGATCGCCTTCGACCTCGATGGTGTCTGTCTGTCTTCCGGTTCGGCCTGTTCGTCCGGCAAGGTCGGTCCGAGCCACGTACTGGATGCGATGGGGCTCGATGCCGAAACCGGCGGACTGCGTGTCAGCCTCGGGCCCACTACGACGATGGCCGACGTCGAGCGGTTCCTGGCGGTCTTCTCGCGATTCGCCGAGCGTGGCGGCTACGCGAAACGCGGCGAGGCGGCCGCCTGAGGGGCCGGTAAGCGCCTTTTCGTACGGGAAAACCGATCTCTGACCGCTATGGCGGGATGAAAAGAAGAGTTTGCGAGACTACATAAACGGCAAGGCTTCGAGCCACCGGAATCGTGACGCATTGAAAGCCGGCCTCGCCGGCGGAATACGGAGAGCGCCATGCCTGCAGTGCAGGAAACCATCGACCGGGTCCGTCAGATCGACGTCGACCAGTACAAATACGGCTTCGAGACGCTCATCGAGTCCGACATGGCTCCCAAGGGGCTGAACGAGGATATCATCCGCTTCATCTCGGCCAAGAAGGAAGAGCCGCAGTGGATGCTCGATTGGCGGCTGAAGGCCTTCGAGCGCTGGAAGACCATGACCGAGCCGAGCTGGGCGCGGGTCGACTACCCGAAGATCGACTTCCAGGACATCCATTACTACGCCGCACCGAAGACGGCCGCCGGGCCGAAGTCGCTCGACGAGGTCGATCCCGAACTTCTCGCGACCTACGAGAAGCTCGGCATTCCGCTCAAGGAGCAGGAAGTGCTGGCCGGCGTGCGCAACCCGGACGAGCCGAGCGCGCTCGATGCCGACGAGGACACGCCGTCGAGCGGTCGTCAGGTCGCCGTCGATGCCGTCTTCGATTCGGTTTCGGTCGTGACGACCTTCAAGAAGAAGCTCGCCGAGGCGGGCGTCATCTTCTGCTCGATCTCCGAGGCGATCCGCGAGCATCCCGAACTCGTCCAGAAATATCTGGGCTCGGTCGTGCCGACGTCGGATAATTACTATGCGTCGCTGAATTCCGCGGTCTTCACGGACGGCTCCTTCGTCTTCGTGCCGAAGGGCGTGCGCTGCCCGATGGAGCTTTCGACCTATTTCCGCATCAACGAGAAGAACACCGGGCAGTTCGAGCGCACGCTGATCATCGCGGAGGAGGGCGCCTACGTCTCCTACCTCGAAGGCTGCACGGCGCCCCAGCGCGACGAGAACCAGCTTCATGCGGCGGTCGTCGAACTGGTCGCGCTCGACGATGCGCAGATCAAGTATTCGACGGTGCAGAACTGGTACCCGGGCGATTCCACCGGCAAGGGCGGCATCTACAACTTCGTGACCAAGCGCGGCGATTGCCGCGGGAAGAATTCGAAGATCTCGTGGACGCAGGTCGAGACCGGCTCGGCGATCACCTGGAAGTACCCGTCCTGCATTCTGCGCGGCGACAATTCGCGCGGCGAGTTCTACTCGATTGCCGTCTCGAACGGCTATCAGCAGATCGATTCCGGCACCAAGATGCTGCATCTCGGCAAGAACACGTCGAGCCGCATCATCTCGAAGGGCATTTCGGCGGGCAACTCGTCGAACACCTATCGCGGCCAGGTCTCGAGTCACCGAAAGGCTTCGAACGCACGCAACTTCACGCAGTGCGATTCGCTTCTGATCGGCGACCAGTGCGGCGCGCACACCGTGCCCTACATCGAGGCGAAGAACACGACCTCGCAGTTCGAGCACGAGGCGACGACCTCGAAAATCTCCGAGGACCAGCTCTTCTATTGCATGCAGCGCGGCATTCCCGAGGAGGAGGCGATCGCCCTCATCGTCAACGGCTTCGTGAAGGAAGTCATTCAGGAACTCCCGATGGAGTTCGCCGTCGAGGCGCAGAAGCTGATCAACATCTCGCTGGAAGGGAGTGTCGGGTAAGTCGCATCACCCTATCGGGCCGTCATCCTCGGGCTTGACCCGAGGATCTGACGACCAGGAGGCGTGCCGGCCGGAAGGCAAACGGCGGCGGCATAACGGACACCCGCTACGCCAGTCGCACCGAGATGGGGGTTGGATCCTCGGGTCAAGCCCGAGGATGACGTTCGAGGGGTAAGGGGTTGAGTGGCTACGTCTACATGATGTCGGACAAGCCACGTGGCGTCATCTACACCGGCGTTAGCAGTGACATCCACGGGCGTGTTTGGGACCACGGGAACGCGGTACAGAAAGGTTTCACATCGGCGTACAAAGCCAAGAACCTCGTCTGGCTCGAGCGCCATCCGAACATCGTTCTGGCGATCCAACGCGAGAAATCTTTGAAGCGATATCGGCGGGACTGGAAGATAACGTTGATCGAGAAGTTGAACCCGAGCTGGCTGGATCTCTACGAACGGATCGACGAGATCGACAATCCGTACCAACCGCACGCAAACACGCAGATGGTAGACGACTACGAATGAGCGACTGCACCCACCACTCTATCGTCATCCTCGGGCTTGACCCGAGGATCTAACGACATGGTGGCGTGCTGGCTGGAACGCTGACCGCAGCGGCATACTGGACACCTGCTACGCCGGTCGTACCGAAATGGGGTTGGATCCTCGGGTCAAGCCCGAGAATGACGCCCGAAAGGGTTACGGACCGACGCCCGGTCGGAACGACGAGAACAACGAGCATAACGGTCCGCCAACACGGCATCGGACCAATGGACACAGGGAAAGCGAAATGCTGGAAATCAAGAACCTGCACGCGCGCATTGCCGAGGATGGCACCGAGATCCTGCGCGGGCTCAATCTTTCGATTGCAGCCGGCGAGGTGGCCGCGATCATGGGGCCGAACGGCTCGGGCAAGTCGACGCTCTCCTACGTGCTCGCCGGCCGCGAGGACTACGAGGTGACGGAAGGCGAGGTCTGGTACAAGGGCGAGAACATCCTCGAACTCGATCCGGCCGAACGCGCCGCAAAGGGGCTCTTCCTCGCTTTCCAGTACCCGGTCGAGATCCCGGGCGTGGCGACGATGCAGTTCCTGAAGACCGCGCTCAACGAGCAGAAGAAGGCGCGTGGCGAGGCGGAACTGACGACGCCGGAGTTCATGCGGCAGGTCAAGCAGGCCGCCGGCGAACTGAAGATCAACCCGGACATGTTGAAACGGCCGCTGAACGTCGGCTTTTCGGGCGGCGAGAAGAAGCGCGCCGAGATCCTGCAGATGGCACTGCTCGCACCGCAACTCTGCCTTCTGGACGAGACGGATTCCGGTCTCGACATCGACGCGCTGAAGATCGTCGCCGACGGCGTGAACGCGCTGCGTTCGCCGGAGCGCGCCATGGTCGTCATCACGCACTACCAGCGCTTGCTCGACTACATCGTGCCGGACACGGTGCACGTGCTCTATCGCGGCCAGGTCGTGCAGACGGGTGACAAGGATCTCGCGCGCGAGCTCGAGCGGAACGGCTATGCCGATCTGATCGAGCAGCACGCGGCGTAAGGAAGGCTTGGCGATGAGCGATCACGCAGAAAAGAACGCACGGCCACCGGCAACGGCCGCCGAAACGTCGGTCTTCGATTCCTACGACGCGCGCATCGACGCGCTTCCCGGATCGTCAGCCGTACGCCGCATGCGCGACCGGCTGATGAGTGAGCTGCAGGATCAGCGCCTGCCGCATCGACGCATGGAAGCGTGGCATTACACGGACTTGCGCACGTTGCTGAAGGCTGTACCCGAGGCGTTCGGCACGGGCGGTGAAGCAAAGGGCGTCGCGCCTTTGGTCGACGGATCGAACGTGCTGACCGTCAATAACGGCGAGGCAAGCGTTGAAGGTGCGCCCGAGGGCGTTTCGGTCTCGCGCTTCGCGGACCGTCTGAACGACGAATCGGTCGTCGAGTTTCTGGCCGCGCAAGGGCCGGAGGATGCAGTCTCCCGCATCAACGGGGCCTTCGTTTCCGACGGGCTCGTCGTCGACGTCGCGCCGGGCACGGTGCTCGATGCGCCGCTGGAGATCCAGGCCGTCCACAGTACGGGCCAGGCGCATACGCGCTTTCCCGTGACCATCGGCAAGGGTGCGAAGGGCTCGATCGTCGAGCGTCAGTGCGCAAGCGGCGAGGGTGCCGCGTTCACGAGCTCCATCACCGACCTGACGGTCGGCGACGATGCCGAGATCGACTGGATCATCCTGCAGGAGCAGGGCGACGCCGATACGCATCTGGCGCGTGTCAATCTGCGTCTCGGCGCCAATGCCAAGCTGATGCTCTACGTCGTCAATGCCGGCGGCAAGCTCGTGCGTCAGGAGGTTCGTGCCGTCGTCGAAGGCGAGGGATCGGACTTCAAGCTGCGCGGCATCAACCTCCTCGGCGGCGAGAGCCATACGGACGTGACGATGGTGCTCGACCACACCGTACCGTCGACGACCTCGACGGAAGTCCTGCGCAACGTCGTCTTCGGCAAGGCGCACGGCGTCTTCCAGGGTCAGATCCGCGTTGCGCAGGCCGCCCAGCAGACCGATGCGCAGATGGCGTGCAACACGCTTCTCCTTTCCGACGATGCCGACTTCTCGGCCAAGCCGGAACTCGAGATCTTCGCCGACGACGTTCAGTGCGGCCACGGCGCGACGGTCGCAGACATCGACAAGAACCACCTGTTCTACCTGATGTCGCGCGGCATACCGGCGGCGCGTGCCCGCGGCATGCTCGTCTATGCCTTCCTCGCCGAAGTGGTGGAGGAACTGGACGACGAGCGGCTCGTGCCGGCGCTGGAGTCGGTCATCGCCGAATGGCTCCGGGCCAATGGCTGACCTTCCGGTCGCGCTCGACCATTGCGTCATCCACGTTTCCGACTGGGAACGGGCACGGGCGTTCTACGTCGAGGTGATCGGGGCCGAGGCCATCCCGCGCGGCAAGGGTTATGCCTTCCGCATCGGCGATCGCCAGCTGAACGTGCACGGGCCCGGCGTCGAAGCCGAGCCGGTCGCGCTCTTTCCGGTGGAGCCCGGCAACAGCGACCTGTGCTTTCGCTGGGAAGGGCCGATCGAGGACGCGCTGACCCATCTGGAACGCTGCAGCGTGCCGATCGAGCTCGGTCCCGTCGACCGGCACGGCGCGCTCGGCGAGGGCACGAGCGTCTATTTCCGCGATCCGGACGGGTCGCTCATGGAGTTCATCAGCTATCATGGATGACAGGGTTCAAACGGCGACGGGCTACGACGTCGAGGCGATCCGGCGGGATTTCCCGATCCTGCAGCGCACCGTCTACGACAAGCCGCTCGTCTATCTCGACAACGGTGCGTCCGCACAGAAGCCACAGGCCGTGCTCGACGCGATCATGAAGAGCTACACGGAGGAATATTCCAACGTCCATCGCGGGCTGCACTTCCTCTCCAATGCCGCGACGGATGCCTACGAGGGTGCGCGCGAAAAGGTTCGCGGCTTCCTGAACGCCGGTTCGGCCGACGAGATCGTCTTCACCAAGAACACGACCGAGGCGATCAATGCGGTCGCGCATTCCTGGGGCATGCCGAACATCGGTGAGGGCGACGAGATCGCGCTGACGATCATGGAGCACCACTCCAACATCGTGCCGTGGCATTTCATCCGCGAGCGGCAGGGCGCCAAGCTGAACTGGATCGAGGTCGAGGAAGACGGCGGCTTCTCGATCGAAGCGTTCGAGCGTTCTTTGACCGAGCGCACCAAGCTCGTCGCCATCACGCACATGTCGAACGTTCTCGGTACCGTCGTTCCGGTGAAGGAAGTCTGCCGCATCGCGCACGAGCGCGGCATTCCCGTCCTCGTCGACGGCAGCCAGGGTGCCGTGCATCTTCCCGTCGACGTGCGCGACATCGATTGCGACTGGTACGTCTTCACCGGCCACAAGGTCTACGGACCGTCCGGCATCGGCGTGCTCTACGGCAAGTCCGAAATGCTGGATGCCATGCGGCCCTTCATGGGCGGCGGCGAAATGATCTTCGACGTGTCGGAGGACTCGGTCACCTACAACGATCCGCCGCAGCGCTTCGAGGCCGGCACGCCGCCGATCACGCAGGCGGTCGGGCTCGGTGCGGCGCTCGACTACATGCGGTCGGTCGGGCGCGAGGCGATCGCTGCGCATGAGGCGGATATCGTCAAGTACGCGCACGAGCAGCTTTCCGGCATTAACGCCATGCGTATCCTCGGCACCGCACCCGGCAAGGGCGCGATCGTGTCGTTTGAGCTCGAGGGCATCCACGCGCACGACGTCTCGATGGTCATCGACCGTTCGGGCGTGGCGGTGCGTGCCGGCACGCACTGCGCGAGCCCGCTTCTCAAGCGCTACGGCGTGACCTCGACTTGCCGCGCCTCCTTCGGGATGTACAATACGCGCAGCGAAGTCGATGCGCTGGCCACCGCATTGGACAAGGCCAGAAGCTTCTTTTCGTGAAGGAAACGAATGTCATGAGCGACGAAGCCGCTACAACCGAACAGGCGGAGACGACCGCGCACGCCGAATCGGCCATTCCCCGCGAGGAACTGGCGCGGATGACGGACGATATCGTCAGCGCGCTGAAGACCGTCTACGATCCGGAGATCCCGGCCGACATCTACGAACTCGGCCTGATCTACAAGATCGACATCGAGGACGATCGCTCGGTGAAAGTCGAAATGACGCTGACCGCGCCGGGCTGCCCGGTGGCCGGCGAAATGCCGGGCTGGGTGCAAAACGCCGTCAGTACCGTCGAGGGCGTTCAGGCGGTGGACGTCGACATGGTCTTCGATCCGCCGTGGACGCCGGATCGCATGTCCGAGGAAGCCCGCGTCGCGATCGGCTTCTACTGATCGTCGGAATGCACCTCGCGGTTGTTCCACGACCGCGCGTTTCCTACATTCGATCGAACGTTCGATTTCCGTACGAAGGAGCCGAAAATGGGTACTTTCGCCGTGATGACCATGACGGATGCCGCCGCCGAGCGCGTGCGCAGCATCGTCGACAATGCGGGCGAGGACGCCAGGGGCATCCGCGTCGGCATCAAGAAGGGCGGCTGCGCCGGCATGGAATATACGGTCGATCTCGTAAACGAACCGGACGCCAAGGACGACGTCATCGAGCATGAAGGCGCGACGGTCTACGTCGCACCGGAGGCGGTCCTGTTCTTGCTCGGCACGCAGATGGATTTCGAGGTGACGAAGCTGCGCGCCGGCTTCACCTTCAACAACCCGAACCAGACCTCGGCCTGCGGCTGCGGCGAATCGGTGGAACTGAAGCCGGCCGACCTTGCCGCGCTGGCGCGCGAGGAAGGCGCCGTCGTTCGTACCGACTAACCGAACGCCGTACGCACCAAATACGACGAATCAAAAGGGCCGCATCGTGCGGCCCTTTTGATTCCGATACCGGTTTTCGCTCGCTTCTCAGTCGTCGTGGAACTGACGATTGAAGTAGAGAGCGACCAGCGTGCAAATCGCACCGGAAAGCAGGTAGGCGCCGACGGCGATGAGGCCGAACCGGGCGCAAAGGCCGAGCGCCACCAGCGGCGCGAAACCGGCACCGATGAGCCAGGCCCAGTCGGAGGTCACCGCCGCACCGGTATAGCGGTGCACGCGCGAGAAGTTCGAGGCGAGGGCGCCGGACGCCTGTCCGAAGGAGAGGCCGAGAAGCGCAAAGCCCGCAAGCACGATCCCGTCCTCGTTGACGATGCCGCCCTTGAAGAAGAAGGGTGCGAGGAAGCTTCCGATGCCGATCAGTGCCGCGGTCACCGCGAGCAACGGCCGGCGGCCGATGCGATCGGCGAGCACGCCCGAAAGCAGGATCGTCACTGTGCTGATGATGGCACCGAGCAGCAGGACGAGCAGGAAGCGCACCGGCGAATGGTTCGTGTAGAGCACGACCCAACTGATCGGGAAGATGGTGACCAGGTGGAAGAGCGCATAGCTCGCAAGCGGCGTGAACGCGCCGAGCACGACCGTCGGTCCGTTGGAGCGCAGCGTGTCGCGAATGCGCGAGGGCTTCAATTCGTCGCGATCGAGCAGCGAACCGAACTCGGCGGTCGTCACCAGCCGCAGGCGCGCGAAGAGCGCCACCACGTTGATCGCGAAGGCGACGAAGAACGGATAGCGCCAGCCCCAGGTGATGAAATCCTCCGCCGGAAGCGCCCACATGATGTAGGCGAAGAGCGCGCAGGCGAGCACGAGGCCGATCGGCGCGCCGAGCTGGGCCATCATCGCGTACCAGCCGCGCTTGTTAGGCGGTGCGTTCAATGCGAGCAGCGAGGCGAGACCGTCCCAGGCGCCGCCGAGCGCGAGTCCCTGCAGGAAGCGAAGCACGCACAGGAACCAGACTGCGAAGAAACCGACGGCGTCGTAGCCCGGCAGGAACGCCATCGCAGCCGTCGAGAAGCCGAGCAGGAAGAGGGCGCTCGTCAGCTTCGCGCCGCGACCGTAGAGCCGGTCGATGCGCATGAAGAGCCACGAGCCGATCGGCCGGGCGACGAAGGCGAGCGAGAAGATCGCGAACGAATAGAGCGTGCCGGTCAGCGCGTCGTCCATCGGAAACAGGAAGCGCGGGAAGACGAGCACCGAGGCGAGGCCGAAAACGAAGAAGTCGAAGAATTCCGACGTGCGGCCGATGATCACGCCGAGCGCGATCTTGGAGGGTTTTACCCCCCGGTCCATGTGCTGGCTGCGTGCGTCGCGCTCGATCTGCGACGACATGCCTTCCGTGACGTTCGTCATGCTTGTTCCTCGATTCCTCTCGAACCGCTTTCACAGGCCGGTTCGGCCATCATCCTTATCGCCGATCGCGGCGCGGGCGTAGCCCCGAGTGCGAACCGCGTCAATCTTCCGCACTGCAAAAGACTTACCATTACGGTCCGCACCGAATAAATAGAGCATGACGCGACGCAGACCAAAGACGAAACGCCGTCGGCGAAAAACGGGTTGTCACACGAGCCCGATCGGTTAGGTAGGGCACCATGAACGCGATAGGCGCGATCCGATCGGTTTGCTCGCCATTTTGTATGTGAGACGGCGTGTCGCAGCGGTTTCGGGGTGGACGACGCGCCTTCGACGCCGAAGCCGGACTGGACAGTTCAGAGGTTGAACGGATGAAGAAAACACTCCGCGCGGGTCTGCCGCTCCTTGGCATTCTGCTCGGTTTGAGCGGCTGCGGTATGGTGGTGCTCGACCCGGCGGGTTATGTTGCGGCGCAACAGCGCGACCTCCTCGTCATCTCCGTCGTTCTGATGCTTCTGATCATCCTGCCGGTCATGGCGGCGACGGCCTATTTTGCGTGGAAGTATCGCCACGACAATCTCGAGGCCGACTACCAGCCCGACTGGCACCATTCGACGCAGCTCGAAGTGCTGATCTGGTCGGCGCCGCTGCTGATCATCATTGCCCTCGGCGCCATCACCTGGATCGGCACGCACACGCTCGATCCCTATCGCGAACTCACCCGAATCGAGCACGGCAAGGTGATTCCCCAGGATACGAAGGGGCTGAACGTCGAGGTCGTCTCGCTGAACTGGAAGTGGCTCTTCATCTATCCGGACCTCGGCATCGCGACCGTCAACGAGCTGGCCGCACCGGTCGACACGCCGATCGATTTCGACCTGACCTCTTCCGACATCATGAACTCGTTCTACATTCCCGCACTGGCGGGCCAGATCTACACGATGGCGGGGATGAAGACGCAGCTCCATGCGGTGATCAACAAGACCGGAACCTACAAGGGCTTTTCGGCGAACTATTCCGGTGCCGGCTTCTCCGGCATGAACTTCGCGTTCCACGGCATGAAGGAAGACGCGTTCAAGGAGTGGGTGCGCAAGGTGCAGGCCAAGGGCGACCGGCTGAGCCGCAAGGCGTATCTGAGCCTGCGCCAGCCGAGCGAGGACGTGCCGGTCAAGTATTACAGCGGTGTCGACAAGAACCTCTTCCACGACATCGTCAATCGCTGCGTGGAACAGTCGAAGGTCTGCATGAACGCGATGAAGCCGGGCGAGGCGGGCCCGAAGGAAACCGAACTCGGCAACGATCGCGAAAGCGTGGGCGCCAACCATGCCAACGGCAATCCGGCGCGTAGGAATGAGCCTTCGGCCAACGAGCCCGAGGGCAGCAAGTCGCGCAGCCAGAGCGCCGTGCCGAACACGCTGAAGCAGGAAAAGCGCGATGAGGGCGGGAGCCCCGGCGCGCACGCGACCCGCGAAGGCGACAATGGCGACGGCGCCGGCAACGCTTCCGGCTCGGGCGCGAACACGAATGGCGGTGGCGCCGAGAACGGCGGCACGAAGGAACCCGCTCCGACCGACTAGGCGCCCGGCGCCATCGGTCAGGAGTTCGCAAGAAAGCAGAGCAAAGCCATGTTTTCCAATACCGATTTCTGGAGCTTCATCTTCGGACGGCTTACCTGGGAGTCGATCCCGCACGAGCCGATCGTTCAAGTGACGTTCGCGGTCGTGACGCTCGGTGCGATCGCGGTGCTGGGTGCGATCACCTATTTCCGTCTGTGGGGCTATCTCTGGAAGGACTGGATCACCTCGATCGACCACAAGAAGATCGGCGTGATGTACATCATCCTCGGTCTCGTGATGCTGGTTCGCGGCTTTTCCGACGCCATCATGATGCGCGCCCAGCAGGCGATCGCCTTCGGTGACAATCAGGGCTATCTACCCGCGCATCACTACGACCAGATCTTCACCGCCCACGGCGTGATCATGATCTTCTTCGCGGCGATGCCGCTCATCGTCGGCGTGATGAACTTCGTCGTTCCGCTGCAGATCGGCGCGCGCGACGTCGCGTTTCCCTTCCTCAACAATTTCAGCTTCTGGATGACGGCCGCGGGCGCCGTCCTCATCATGCTTTCGCTCTTCCTCGGCGAGTTCGCCAAGACCGGTTGGCTCGCCTTTCCGCCGCTTTCGGAGGGGACCTACAGTCCGGGCGTCGGCGTGGACTACTATATCTGGGCGCTGCAGATCGCCGGTCTCGGCACGTTGCTGTCGGGCGTGAACCTCGTCGCGACCATCATCAAGATGCGCGCACCGGGCATGTCGATGATGAAGATCCCAATCTTCACCTGGACCGCGCTTTGCACGAACATCCTCATCGTCGCGGCGTTCCCGGTACTTACCGTCGTCCTCGCCATGCTGTCGCTCGACCGCTACGTCGGCACCCACTTCTTTACGAACGATGGGGGCGGCAACATGATGATGTACGTCAACCTCATCTGGATTTGGGGCCACCCGGAGGTCTACATCCTCATCCTGCCCGCCTTCGGCGTTTATTCCGAGGTGGTCGCGACCTTCTCGGGCAAGCGGCTCTTCGGCTACGTGTCGATGGTCTACGCGACGGCCGTCATCACGCTTCTGTCCTACCTCGTGTGGCTCCACCATTTCTTCACGATGGGCTCGGGCGCGGACGTCAACTCGTTCTTCGGCATCACGACGATGATCATCTCGATCCCGACGGGTGCGAAGATCTTCAACTGGCTCTTTACGATGTACAAGGGCCGCATCCGCTTCGAACTGCCGATGATGTGGACCATCGCCTTCATGTTGACCTTCGTCATCGGCGGGATGACGGGCGTCATGCTGGCGGTGCCGCCGGTGGATTTCGTCTTCCACAACTCGCTGTTCCTGGTGGCCCATTTCCACAATGTCATCATCGGCGGCGTGCTGTTCGGCATGTTCGCGGCAATCAACTTCTGGTTCCCGAAGGCCTTCGGCTTCAAGCTCGATCCGTTCTGGGGCAAGCTGTCCTTCTGGTTCTGGGTCACCGGCTTCTATTTCGCCTTCATGCCGCTCTACGTGCTCGGCCTGATGGGCGTGACGCGCCGGCTCAGGCACTTCGACGATCCGTCGCTGCAGATCTGGTTCGTCATCGCCGCCTTCGGTGCGCTTCTCATCGCGGCCGGCATCGCCTGCTTCTTCGTCCAGGTCTTCCAGAGCGTGCGCAAGCGCGAGGAACTGCGCGACGAGACGGGCGATCCGTGGAACGCACGGACGCTCGAATGGTCCACCTCCTCGCCGCCGCCGGAGTACAACTATGCCTTCACGCCCATGGTCCACGACCACGACGCCTGGTACGACATGAAAAACCGCGGTTACGAACGGCCGCTGGAAGATTTCCGGCCGATCCACATGCCGAAGAATTCCGGCACCGGCCCGATCCTCGCAGGTCTCTCGGTCGCCTTCGGCTTCGGCATGATCTGGTACATGTGGTGGCTCGCAGCGCTGTCGCTCGCAGCCATGGTCGTGGTCGCGATCGTCCACACCTTCAACTACGACCGGGACTACCACATCCCGGCCGAGGAGGTCGCCGCGACCGAGGAACGCCGTACGCGCTTGTTGGCGAAACAGCAGGCTTGAGGTAGACGAATGGCCGATCAGACGATGACCACCGCCGACAGCGAGAAGCCGATCTTCTACGTCGAGGACTACCACGCCCCCGGTAGCACGATGTTCGGCTTCTGGATCTACCTGATGAGCGATACGCTCATCTTCGCGGTCCTCTTCGCCACCTACGGCGTGCTCGGGCATGCCTATGCGGGCGGACCGACGCCGAAGGAGACGCTCGAACTACCGCTCGTCGCGCTGAACACGGCGATGCTGCTGCTTTCCTCCATCACCTATGGTTTCGCCATGCTGGAGATGGAACGCAACGACAAGACGAAGACGCTGCTGTGGCTCGCCGTCACCGGGCTCTTCGGCATCGCCTTCGTCGGCCTGGAACTGCATGAGTTCTCCGGGCTGATCGCTGAGGGCGCGGGGCCGTGGCGCAGCGCCTACCTGTCCTCGTTCTTCACGCTGGTCGGCACCCACGGCCTCCACGTCACGATCGGCATCATCTGGCTCGTCACGCTGATGGCGCAGGTCATGATCCACGGTCTCGGCGAAGACAACCGCCGCAGGCTGACCTGCCTCAGCCTCTTCTGGCACTTCCTCGACGTCATCTGGATCGGCGTGTTTTCCGTCGTCTATCTGCTTGGAGCTCTCGGATGAGTGCAGACACGCACATCGAACATCACGCCGACGGCCACCACGAAGGCGACGCCATAGGCCATGGCAGCCGCCGGGGCTACCTGATCGGCTTCGGACTGGCGGTCGTCTTGACCGTCATTCCCTTCTGGCTGGTCATGGGCAACGTCCTCGACAGTGCGCTTGCCACGGCCATTCTCGTCATGGCGCTGGCGCTCGTGCAGGTCGTCGTGCACATGATCTACTTTCTCCACGTCAACGCGCGTGCGGAAGGCGGCTGGAATATCATGGCGCTGATCTTCACGGTCATCCTCGTAGTGATCGCGATCAGCGGCTCGATCTGGGTCATGTTCCACCTCAACAACAACATGATGCCGCAGATGACCGGGCAGCAGATGCAGGGCGCCATGTCCGGCGGGAACGGTCAGTAGGCCGATCGCGCTCGGCGGTCCCGAAAAGGCGAAGACGTGAACGCCGAGGACGGTGACATCGACGCGCGCGCGATCCCGCCCGGCAGGCGGATCGCGCTCGCCGTCCTGCTGGTCGTGCTCTTTGCCGGCTTCCTCGCGCTCGGAACGTGGCAGGTCGAGCGGCGGACCTGGAAGCTGAACCTCATCGCGCGCGTTGATGCCCGCGTGCATGCCGCACCGGTTCCGGCACCGGGGCCCGAGGCCTGGCCGGACGTCACGGCGAAGAACGACGAATATCGCCGCGTCTCCCTTGAGGGCCATTTTCTCAACGACGAGGAAACGCCGGTCTACACCGCGAACGACAGCGGTCCGGGATACTGGATCGTGACGCCGTTCGAACGGCCGAACGGCACCTATGTGCTGGTCAACCGCGGCTTCGTCCCGAACGAGAAGAAGAAAGCCTCGAGCCGTCCGAAGGGCGAGATCGAAGGCGATACCCGTGTGGTCGGCCTGATGCGCATGAGCCAGCCGGGCGGCGCGTTCCTGCGATCGAACAAGCCGGCCGAGGGCCGCTGGTACTCGCGCGACGTCGAAGCGATCGCGAAGGCGAGGGGACTGCCGCGCGACAAAGTCGCACCGTATTTCGTCGATGCCGGTGCGGCGAAGAACCCCGGCGGCCTGCCGGTCGGCGGGCTGACGCGCATTCATTTCCGCAACGCCCATCTCGTCTACGCCCTGACCTGGTACACCCTGGCCCTGATGACGGCCGGCGCATTGGTCACCCTGTTCCGCGGGCGCCTGTTCGGGAAGCGCAAGACGATTTCCCCATAGACCCGATTGCGGCGTAGATAAAAAAGGCCCGGAATGCCTTTGCATCCGGGCCAGTCGATCAGGAGTCGGTCGACGTCTTTCGTTCAGCTCTGGAAATGGCTTTCGAGGAAATAAAGCGACTTGTCGAGGCCGCGGCCGACCTCGGTCAGGAGGTCTTCGGTCAGCGGATCGCCGGACTCGGAGGCTTCCTCAATGCCCTTTTCGACTTCGGCATTCCAGCGCGCATAGGCTTCTGAAAGCTGGCGCAGGTGATCCTCGGAATTGACGAGGTCGAGAGGGTAGGGCTCGAGAACGGTGTTCTCGCTCGCCGCCTGCACGGTGCCGTGCGCCTGGCCGCCGAGCGCCGTGAGACGTTCGGCGATCGTGTCGACGAACTCCTCGGTGACTTCGTGCAACTCGTCGAACAGCTTGTGAACGGCGATGAAGTTCATGCCCTTCACGTTCCAGTGCGCCTGCTTGGTCTGGTAGGTGATGTCGACGGCGGTCGCCAGATGCTTCTGCAGCAGCGCGACGTTCGACGCGCGCACGTTTTCGGCGATCGGGTTCTTGCTCTGGTGAAGCTTCGGTTTGGTCTTGGCCATGGTGAATGGTCCCTTCGATTGTCTTTCGTCGTTCGGTGGGACGGCGAAATGGTGTCGCGAAGCAACGAGGCTTCGCTCGCTCGATTGCGGTTTGTGAAACGCAAGGACCCCATGCCGGTTCCTTCGTGCGACCGTCGTTTCGGTGACGGACCGTCCACCGGAGGACGCGGAACCTGCGGCGACGGGCAAGTCCTTCTTGACGGCGCGAAGGTGCCCATCGTATAGGCCCGTTGTCCGCGCAAGGGGCGAGCGGGCGCGTAGCTCAGCGGGAGAGCACTGCCTTCACACGGCAGGGGTCCCTGGTTCGATCCCAGGCGCGCCCACCATTCCTTTTCAAGGACTTAGTCACGTCCGCCTTCGGGCGGCCTCTGGTTCATTTGAACCAATGTCCTCGAAATCCAACTCCAGCGCCGATGCTTCGGCCGCCAATGCGTTAGGCGAAAACCGTGCGTAAATGCGTTCGGTCGTCCGAGAATCGCTATGTCCGAGGTAGGCGGCGATCCGTTTCATGTCGCTGCCGGCCTCAGCCATCCACCGTGCGGCGCTGTGGCGAAACATGTGCGGCGTGACCTTCGCCATGCCGGCTTTCCTCGACGCCGTCGCCAGCCCTTTCTTGACTGACAGCACCGGCTCGCCCGCCCATTCGATCACATGACCGCTCAGCGCCGATTTGCGGGCCTCTACGAGCGCGGCGCGCACTGTCCGGTTCATAGGCACCACGGCGCGGCCCTTGCGCGTCCTGCCGTCTCTTGTGCCGTTCAGGTCGATGAGCCCGCGGACCATGTCGCACTGATCCCATTGCAGCTCGAGGAGGGCTTCCTTACGCGCGCCGGTCCCGATCGCCAGGATGATGAAGAGACGCACGTGCGGAGCGCTGGCATGCAGGCGCAGGGCCGCGACGTCCTTCTTCGTGAGCCACCGATCGCGCGGCGCCGGCTTCGACGGCATGTCGATGTAGGGAGCCTTCGAGATCCTGCCGCGCTTCTCGGCCCAGCCGAGCACGATTCGGAGGTGGTTCAGCTCCGTCCAGATCGTGCCTTCGGAGACCGCTCCTTTGCCGATCGTGCCACTGCGGCGGCCGGCGGTGTAGTCCTTGACCGTCTCATAGCCGATCGACTGCGGGACCCGCCGGCCGAACGTCGGCGCCAAGCGCTTCCACGAGTATTCCATGCGCTCGATGATCCGCTTGCGGGCGTTCTCGCGCACATAGGCTGCCCATAGATCGGCAACGGTCTGATCCGGTCGCGCGTCGATCCGTGCATTCAGCTCGTCGAGGACAGCCTGGGCTTCTACCTTGTCAGCCGTACCAAGCGAACGGCGCTGTCGTTTGCCCTCGACGTATCGGACGGCGCACCATCCTCCTCGGAGCTGCCCGAGACGGTATTCTGACATTCGATGAATTCCTCGACGGCGTCCTTCGGAATGCGCAACAGCTTGCCTCCGAAGCGGAAGGCGCGCAACTGGCCGGACGCGATCAGGTTTCGGACGTGCCGCTCGGAGCAGGCCATCTCGGCAGCGAGTGTGCGCGGTGTGTAGACGTCAGCCATCGCCTTCACCTCCCTCGGCCTTCGGCTTCGTCATAAGAGAACCCCGCCCGAACAAGGCGAGCGCAGTCCCTGACGACGACGGCATCTTCCGCGCACGGAGTCACGTCGGCTTCATGGTCAAGAGAATTGGCCACCTCCTCGATCACCTCCCGGCGAATGTCTTGGCGGGCGGCTTCAAGGATCTGCCGATGCTCCCGGGCGTTTACGGTTTGCTGCGGGCAGTCCCAATCCGTGCAGGGCTTGCCGATGCGGCGCATGGCACCGCATCTTGGCTTTGCGCATTTCTCCACCGTCTCACTCGTCATCGGTGCCGCCTCCCTTCTCCGGGGTGAGGGCGGCGGTAAAGACAAACCAATCCATTCCGGGTTCGGCGCAATCGCTATCGCCGTGGATCTCTGGATCGTATACTGTGCGCTCGATCAGGCCCATTTCCTCGGCCTTGTCCTGCACGTCGCCACCGTCCAGGCCGACACCTTCAAACGCGCTATTCTGGATGGCCCATCGCGCAAATTCAACCAGCACCTTCACGCGGGCTTCGGCGGCGCTGGCGCGGGCGTTCATGTGCCCGGTGTTGCGCAACATAATTGTTCGCTGCGCTTCCGCGTCTGCGATCGCTTCCGCCTTCTCCGCTTCTAGGCGGGCGATGGCTTGGTCTTTTGCCGCGATGCGGGTGGCGTCGGACTGGATGCGGTCGGCGGCCAACCAATGCAGGTTTAGGTGGCCCATGAGCGATCTATCTTTCTGATCCCGCAACTGCTCCACCAGCCCCTCCGCCCCCTCTGGCGAGAGAGAGGAGAGGGCGGCGCGGCGCTTTGCTTCTGCTATGATGCAGTTCGCGTGCTCGCCAATAGTCCCGGAGTATGAGCCGAACACATTTGATCTGTAGGTGTCGCTCCAGATTATTCTGGCTAGCTGCTCATCAGACCTAGACGAGCAATAAGCTGCCATCGTTGGGTATGCCTCAATACGCAAGCGGGGGTATTCAAACTCGTCACCGCCCGGCCAATACTCGATCGCATCCGTCATGGCCGATCTCCTTCGTGCGCGGCGAGGACGGCGGTAACGGCGATATCCGCATCACAAAGCAAATCGAAAAAGACGTCGTCGCCGAGCCCGGCCTTACGATACATGTCCAGAGCACGCTTCGCTTTCCGCAGCGCCTCCCGCACATCCTCGCCGCCTGCCGCTACGCCGGTGGGTGGGGTGGAGGCGTAAATCGGGCGATAGTCATACTCCGGTAGGCGCTCAAACGGGTTGGTTGCCTCCCCGGACGTGCACTGTTTCCACTCTTCGAAAGAGCCGTTCGGGCCGCCATATTTGAGCCGGCGCTGCCATCCTGCCACCAGCTCCTGCACCGCCTCCTCGTACACTCGGGACACGTCGTCATCCTCCGGCTCGACATCCTCCGCGCCCACTTGCGGAGCGGGGGATGCGGCGAGCATGGCGGGCCAACAAGCTTCTGCGGACACGCTCCCCACTATTTCGTAGCCTCCGTCGCAGGCGCCAGAATGCCGCGCGCGAGCGCCAGCAAGGAGCATCTCTGACGTCGGCTTTTCCGGCACGAGCTTCCACCCTGTCGCCACCGTACCGGGGCGGGATGCGCTGGCACGGTCGGCTAAGATGCCCTGCTCAACGACTTCTGCTATCTTTTCCCGGCCGACGATGCTGTGATCAAAGATGGAAAATTGAGGTAAATCTTCCCTCACCGGGTATTGGCAAACAATTCGCTTAGCCAAATCGCGCACGTCTGCCGGGATATCCGCCCCGGCCTGGGTGTCGGTCGTGGTCATTGGGGATGCTCCTCAAGGACGTTTCTGCCGCGATCCGTGATGATCCAGCGGGGAGGGTTCATGACGACTTCAGCAAGGCCCATCTTTCGACAACGCTGGCGGGCGCGGTCTTCCTTCCGATCCGGTGATGCTAAAGGCTGGCTGTCGCGTAGACGCCGCAAGAAATCGAGTTCGAGATCGTTGATCATTGGTCGGACTCCTTCAGGGCTTCGCGGCCGGCGGGCGTTGTTTCCCAGCGGCAGTCAAATTCGACTAGTCCGTGGATGCGAAGCCACTGCAAAGCTGACTGGACACTGATGCGCGGCACTCCCAACCGGTGAGCAATACGTCCGCTCTGAGCGGCATCATCGACGTGTTCAAGCACGCGCATTCGGATAGACGTCAGTCTCATCGCCTCGCCTCCATAATCATCCTGGTTGCCGCTTCGGTCATGGCTTCGCCCTCCGCAGATCATTGCGGCTGACGATCTTTCGGCTTGGCATGTTCGCTTTGCGCTTCGGCCGTGTCTTAGGCCGGTCCACGCTGACGCCGGCGACGATCATCATCCCGGTCTGCTGCCAGTAGCGTTGCGTCCGTTCGAGGGCGTCAAGCATGTAGCGGCCGGCATCCTTTTCCGGGATCTGATGGCGGTCGATCGCCTCGTGGCAGGCCGAGCAAGCAAAGCAAGCGTGCCAGTCATTCGACTTCGTCCCCATGCCGGATATGTGGCTTGGTAGATGGGCAAGGACGGTCGTCTCAGGATTGCCGTTGCAGATGCCGGGGATGCGGAGCGTGCACTGCATCCCGCGTGCGCTGTCTCGGAGCTTTTGAGAAATTGCGCCCATCACGCCGTCTCCCGCTCGACGTCTGCCCGCACGATGGCGCACAGATCGCGCTCCATGATCTCGACACGTAGTTGCTCGAGCTTTCGCAAGAGCCGGTCGCGTTGCTCGCGCTGCGTTTCTGTCTCTCGGCGTACATGCGCACGGACAGCATGGGTCTTTGCAGGTCGCATGGCGTATCCTCCGATAGCCGCAGGGATGAAGGGGAGGGAGAGGGCGAGCGTGATCATACTGCCGTTCCCAAAGCTTCCGGGGCGGTGAGAATGACGCCCTGCTGGCTGAAGTGCCGGTGCACGCCATCCAGGTAAGCCGTTTTCTGCTTCGAGGTCATGATGCTGGTGACCGGCATGTTCAGCGGCTCCTGCATGATCGCCAGCTTCGCTTCGTATGAGAGCGGACGGACGGCCTCGTCGTACTTCTCGCGGAACAGCTCGTTCTCTGCGCGCAGGATCGGAACACCGATCGTGAGCTTGCAGTAACCGCGCACTTCCTCCGGCGTCATGTCGCCAAGCTGCTCGGCGATCTCGTTGACCCACTGGCGCTGCAAGCGGTTCTGACGCGTCGAGCGCTTCCGCCCTTTCTCGATGTGAATGGTGAAGGGTAGAGACTGCGCCGCGATGAGGCGGTACAGCATCTTTCGATCCTGATCGGTCTCAACGCTTCGCGTAGGCATGTCAGCCGGCCTCCAATTCGCTTTGCAGCGTCTCGGGCAAGCCGTCTGCCATCTTGCGGACTTCGCTCGTCAGATCCGCGTTCCAGTCGTCTGGTAGCCTTTCGCGGAGAGCCTTGACCTCGGTGTCTTTGCACCAGCGTCGAAGCTCTTCACGCGACTTGCTGTGCCGCAGATCTTCCTGAAGCGTTTTGAACGTCTCGCGCGCATCTGCCTTGGACTGCTTGGGCGCCGACTTCTCTTTGGTGTAACCATTGCTACTGGCCGGTGCAGCGTTTTCGACGCCAACGTTTGCCCGGCTTTTGTCGTAAAGCGCGAGACCGAACGGGTTGCCGAATGTGCGTAGTGCTCGCTTCAAGGCATCCGTGACGGCCTCTTTCGTTGCGCTCTCGTAGGCGTCTCCGATCTGCTTTGCGAAACCGGAACCGTAGCCCGTATCCTCACGATGTATGCTGCCGACCGAGACTCCCACGCGGGCAATGAACGCCACGGCAAAATTGCCCTTTTCGTTCTGTGCAGGAGGATGACATTCGCTCATCTCAACGATGTGGTAGGACCAGCCATCAAAGCCGAAAATGCGGTTGGCTTCGCTTATGGCATGCCAGCCTTCGATGTAATCACCCTTCGGTCCGAACTGGCCCTTTGGCTTCTGGACGTGACCCGGATCGAGCTTAGCGTTCAAAGAGGCGATCTGTTCTTCGCTGAACATCACTTGACCCTCACCGATAGTGTTTCCTTGCCCATCATCAATTCAGCGCCGGGGATCTCGTCGCCCCTCTTGAGGGCGTCTCCAATGGCTTTCTTGTCGGCTTTGCGTTCGGTCTGGAAATAGCCCTGCGGCAGCTCGTCGATCGCGGTGACGTTCACCGACACGGACGGCTTGCGAATGGACAGCGTGGCCTCGGGCAGCGTCAGCTTGTCCAGGTTGGCGCGTTCCATGATCGACAGCATGAGAGCGCTGAACGCTTCCTCCTGGCGCCCGTACCGCTTGCTGCGCTCCATGATGGCGCCGGCCCGTTCTTTGGCCGCGTCATTCATGCCCCGCGCGCTCTGACGGCGATCCAGTAGCCGCTCCATGACGCGCGTTAGATCGGTCTCGCCATCGAGCATGTCGGCACGCAGCGTCTCGTCGTCCTCAAGCTCCGGGTACTGGTCCATGAGCCGATCGATCTCGGCTTTGAGGTAGCCAGCCTCCATGTGCGCGTTCATTGCGAAAGCCTTTCCTGGTTCATGCGCGCTCGAAACAGCGCGTCTTTAGCGTCGGCCCATGAGTGGTCGGAATATTTCCGGTAGCGCTCATATCGGTCAGCGCGGCCCTCGGCTCTGGCCTGTAGCGCCCACCGCCTGTATTCGTGGGCGCGTCGGCGGCTCCCGCGCAAAAGACCAAGCCATGCCTGGTATTCTTTGACAGCTTGCGGGATCTCGACATGAGCGTTCATCAGACGCGTGCCTCCGCCGTCTCGTAGGCCGCATGCCGCTCGATCCCGGCATGAGCGAGCACCATTGCCCCAAGCATAAGGATCGACCCGATCAGCACGGCGCTTGCGATGTAGTGGCGGGGAATGCTCAGACCTTCGCGGGTCTTCATCTCGCCCGTGACCCGAAAATCGGGCTCATGCGCCACAGTCTCGCGGGCGGCGTCACGTGCAGCGCGACCAGCGGCTTCGCTGATGGGGCAGATCATGCCGCCACCTCGTCGAGGTTTTCCTTCGGCAGAAGGCGGGTGGCACATTTGGCCTGGATCGTTGCGTAATCGCCGGCCGTGTCGACGCACCAAAGATGGTCATTCGCTACTGCGAGGACCTCCCAATAATGGCCCGCTACATCGACTTCATCACCAACGTGAAAGTTGGCACGTTCCATCGAGACAGCGTCGGCGGACACGAATACGTCGCTGAAACTGTCGGTAAGCTGGACACGGACCTTCTCGTCGAGAACGTATTCAACGGTTCCGGTCAGCGTCACACGATCGCCTTTGCGGTACTTGCTCATAGGTCATCCTCCATCCGCGCCATCGCGGCGCCGAGTTGCTAGGCGGCGCTGCGTTCGCGCCGAATCTCGTCCTGGTCGATGGGTTCCTGCATTGCGGCGCGCACAGAGGCGCAGATCGCGTCTTCGTCCTGCAGGTATTCAGGATCGCCGCCGGCATCGTCGATCTGCGTCGCCGCTGCATCCCGAATGCCGCAGAGGAAGTCCGCGAGTGCGATGCGCTGGCCGTCAGCGTCTTCGCCGGACGACAGCCGGCAGTAGCGACGGGCGATGCTGGCGATGCGCTTCTCGAACTCGGTGAGCGGGGCGTTCATGGCTCACGCCTCCCGTGCCGGCTTGGAAAGCTCTTTCGCTTTCGCTTTTGCCGCATCCTCGGTGTCGAACAGCAAGACAGTCTTGCCCTCGACAACATGAGCCCAGCATCCCCAACGAACGTTGCACTGAACGCCGAACATCGCTTCCAACGTTGTGGTGTTAATCCACTGGTGAGCGCGGTGTTTGTTGCCCTGAACGGAATTGCAGAAAACGGGCTTGCTCATTGCTCATATCTCCCGATGTGGGGGGTGAAGGGGTTCAGCGTTCATCGCGAAGATCGCGGAGCGCGTCGGGATCGGGCTGGCTCTCGCCCCACGGGCAGAAGCCGGCTTCGTCTTCGATCTCACAGGCTTCTGCCGAGTACGCGCCGCAGAATGGGCAGATGCCGGAACTGTCTTCGTCGGGCGACATGAGCTTCCATTCGTCATATCCGGGGATCGCCATCATCCGTGTCCTTTGCTGAGGGGGTGGAGGGGTCAGGCGGCAACCTTCTCGGCGGGCTGGTCCATGAACGGCGGCAAGGCCGCACGAACGTCGATCCTCATGGGCATCTGAATGCCGAAGATCTCTTCGACGCCGGTCCAACGGATCAGCGTCGGCGCGTGCTCGGCAGTTTGCTGAATGGCGATCCCGGGTACGGCGCCGCGAGTCTTGGCGAGCTCGGTGCCGATAAAACTCCATTCCTTGAGGTATGCAGGATTGAAGCCGGTGAACGAGCCGGGCGTACCGGAATACGACCCAGACGGGACGACGCCGCGCCAGTCGGGGTAAACACCATCGATCAGAACGTCGTATGCCGTCAGGATCGTTTCGCGGTTATCTTCCTGATCCTTGACCTTGGTGATTTCAGTGATGGTCGCGGATCGAGCATCAGCGTCGACCATCAGCTCGCGCCTCGCCCCCATCATCTTCGGATGCTTGCACTGCGCGAAAGAGAAGCGCGGCAGCTTTACGATTACCGGCTCAACACACTCCCCCTCGGGGTCGTGTGCGACGAGCATGCGGTGCCCGTCTGTTGCGACCATGATGCAGCCGCCGTTCGCTGCCGGCTCAATGTGCACGCCGTTCAGGTTGTAACGGGTGAAATCCCGACCCTGCACTGTGGCAACCAACCGGAAAAGGTTCGCATCCATTCTCACCATCTCGCTCTCCTCATCTGGGGCGGTGGCCCCGTTTGGCTGATGGGAATATGAAAGCATAACTTTCATTGGGCCGCAAGAAAAAAGAAAGTACAGCTTTCAAAAAGCTATTTTGGCGAGTGAGACTCGACTCAGTCTTCCGGTTGCGCTTCAATGAGAACGAAGCAGGAACATAAGGGAGGCGGGTGATGATCACCTATTACGTCGTGCAGGCTTTTAGGGCTGGGAAAAGGGGAGCATTGATCGCCGACGCCCCGGTCCGAGTTGCCAGCGCCGAGAACGCCAAGCGCGTGGCTGAGCGATTATCTCAAAGCAAGCAAGGCGTCGTCGCTTTCAGTCGGCAGGCCGAACCATCGACAGGCGATTATGAAGATGCCGTCGTGCTCGCCGAATATGGGGATCTGCCGGCAGAGGGGTCGGCAGCATGAAGGTAGAAGTCGCGAACCGAGAATGCGCGGAGTTCATCCTTGTCGCCCCAGTCGAGAAGCTGGAAGCCGTACGGCTGGCGAAGCATCGTATCCTAGAGACGATGGAGCGGAAGTTCCCAGGGTTCTCGTTCCACATCGTGCGGGCGACATCCCTGATGGACGAGCCACCGACCGAGTTTGAAGACGAATGGCTCGTCGTGCCTATGCTGGGGAGGCTGGAAGAGGCCGGCAGTCCGCTATGCGAGCGGCCGCCCGCGGCTTTGCTAGCGAAGATAAGGCTGGAATGCGATGCGATCGATCTGGAGCGCGCACGGTACGCGGCATGATGCCCGAGGGATGCTCCTCAAGGGGATCTCTTTGAAAGAGGAGTGAGCTAGCGGCGCGCTCGAAAAAGCCCGACGGTTGAGGGCGGGGCGGATGAATGCATCAGAAAATTGATTGGCGGCAAAAACTCAAGCGCGGTAACACATCACTGGAAGAGCGAGGTTTGAGTTGTCAATCCGGCATCATGAAACGAAGAGGCAATGGCTATCGGGGCTAGGAATAATCCTGACTGCATTAGTGTGCCTTTTCGGCTTCTGGAGGCTGGCTCCCGGCGCGACATTCTTGATAACCGCTATAGCACTTTTTGGGTTGGTGTTCTTCTTCTGGTTTCATGGCGAAGGCGGGCCGCGCTAGCGAATTTTGGGCGATATCACCTCTACTACCGTTCGCTTTTTGGGTACCCATGTATCGCCATCTCTGACTAGAGCGGAATCCGATCAGTTTGCATCGTATCCCATTGCGGCGAAGTAGTTGGCGCATTCGGTGGGTGTGAAGGTGCCGATGATTTCGC
>NZ_VHLH01000027.1 GCF_006516965.1 Pararhizobium mangrovi
TCGAAACGGGCCATTCAAAGCTCCTCCTCGAGGATCTTTGAATCACGATCCAGCCTCAAACGGAATCCCGTTTATGAGTACAGATCCTAGGCCTCGTAATGAACGTGCGATACGCCGCCCGGCTCGTGGCTGTGGTCGTTCGACAGACGGACTGGCACCAGGTGCAGATTGGCATGCCTGACACCGCGCTGCGTCGCGATCGTGTCGGAAAACGCCTGTACCGCAGCGGCGGGGCCACGCAGGACCATCAGTTCCATGCAGCTCGAATGGTCGAGCGGTACCCGCGTATTGGTCACCACGAGGTCGTGATGCTCGTGCTGCGCCCGGGTAAGGCGCTGCGCGAGTTCGCGCGTGGCATAGTCGAAGACGTAGCTTAGCGTCGCAATGCACAGGCTCTCCCCACCCTCCGTAACCTCGCGGTTGCCGAGCGCGCGGACGACGTCGCGGAAGACCTCCGAGCGGCTGGCATAGCCGCGCCGGTCCTTGAGCGTATCGACGACGGCGAGCAGATCGTCGTCCATGGTGATGGTAATGCGTTGCATGGGCGCTCCCGATCCCGCAATGGCCGGCTTCGGCCGCACCATAGCCGCCGCGGGCGCTCGCCGAAAGCGTCGGTGTTCAGGCAGGTCGCGTATGCAGCAGACGCGAACGCGCAAGAAGGGCGGTATCGTCGAGGATCGCGCCGGGTGATCCGCTGGCGACGATCTTGCCATGATCGAGGACGACCACGCGGTCGGCGACCGCTTCGATCCGGTCGAGATCATGCGTTGCGAGGACGATCGTACGGTCCTGCGAACGTTCGGCTTGAAGGAACGCGACCACTGCGTCCGCACTTTGCGGGTCGAGCGCGGCGGTCGGCTCGTCGAGAAGGAGAACCTGCGGCTCGCTGATGAGCACGCAGGCGAGCGCCACGCGCTTCTTCTCTCCCCCCGAAAGCCGATGCGGCGCCCGGTCGCCGAGATGGGCGATCTCGAAACGCTCGAGCGTCGCCGTGATCTGCGAACGGATCTCTTCGGGCGGCCAGCCGAGTTGCAGCGGGCCGAAGGCAAGTTCGTCGAAGACGGTCGGCGAAAAGAGCTGGATGTCCGGGTTCTGGAAGACGAGGCCGACGCGACGCCGAAACGCGATGGCGCGATCCTCGTCCGCGAACAGATCCTCGTCGAGCGCTTCGTCGAAGGCACGCACAGAACCATGGTCGGCGAAGATCAGTCCGGCGAGCAGTTTGAGGAGCGTGGACTTGCCCGAACCGTTCGCCCCGACAAGGGCGAGGCGTTCGCCGGAACGAACCGTAAGGTCGAGGCCATCGAGCCCCGGCGTGTTCCGGTAGGCGTAGGATACGCCGTCGAGTTCGAAGAGCGGGGCGCTGTCGCTCATCGCCCGAACACCAGCGCGCCGGCGACGACGACCGCGCATGTCGCGAAGGCAGACGCATCGCGTTTGCGGAAGCGGAAGCTTTCGATCAGGCGGACTTCGCCACGGTAGCCGCGTGCGATCATCGCCTGATGGATGTCTGTGCTCATCGCAAGGGCGCGGGCGAAGAGGACGCCCGCGCTTTCTCCCGCCAGCCTGCGGCGCTCGCGCGGCGAGAGGCGGCCGAGCGTGCGGACCTGGCGCGCTTCGATCATCCGGTGCGCGGTTTCGAGAAGCGTGAAGGCGTAGCGGTGCGTCATGCCCAGAATCACGACAAGCACGACCGGCATGCGAAAGAAGCGCATGGCCTTGAGGACGTGCGGCCACGGCGTCGTGAGGATGAGGAGAAGGCAGAGACCGGCCGAGGTTTGCGCACGCAAGAGGAGGAAGGCCGCGCTGCGCAGGCCGGTTCGCGATATCGGCCAGCCGAGGACGGGCAGGTGCGCGATGGCCGGCCCGGCGACGAGGAAGATCGCGGGCAGGGCGATCGGGCCGGTGAAGAGAAAAACGGGCAGGCCGACCTGTTTCCAGAGGCGGCGAAGCGGAACGCGCGAACCGAGCGCCACCACGCACACGAAAGCGAGCAGGGCGACGAGCACGATGAGCGAATGGACTGACACGGCCGTAACGGCGAGCGCCATGAGGCAGGCGAGCTTCGTGCGGGGATCGAGGGCCTGTAGCAGGCCGCGTCGCGACGCGAACGTCTCGGCTTCGAGGGCGTGGTCGAGGGCGCCGGCAAGCCCGCCGACGATGCGCTCGGCGTAGCTCGCGTTGCGACCATGGGAATGCGCCAGAAACGATTGCTCGCCCATTCAGGCCGCGCCGGTCGGCGCCCGGCGGGCGGCGAACCACGAGACCAGCGCGCAGGTAAGAATGACGAGGCCGACGCCGACGATCGCGGAAAGTACGTAGCCGAGGCTTTCGCTGTGGAGAAAGGACGGCGCGTAATCCGGGATCGGCGCCTGCCAGAGGTCGGCGATGCGGGCAAGTCCGGTCGGCACGTCCCCAGGCGGGGCGATACCGCCGGAAGCGCCGGCGATCTGTTCGCGCACGCCCGCATCGGCGAAATCATGTGTACCCCATTCGCCCCAGGCGATGCCGGTGGCGAGCAGGCCGAGCGGGCTTGCGACCATCAGCGCGCCGAGGCCGGCCCAAAGGGCGCGCGGGCTGCGCCGCGAGCCGTCTTCGCGCCCGACCAGAAGTTCGGGATGGCTGCGTTGCAGGTAGCCGACGACGCCGCCGGTGACGATCGCCTCGGCCGCGCCCGCGACCGTGAGGTGTGCGGCCATCATCGCCGGGACGGCGACGGCCAGCGAATAGGGCGCGTAGAGCGGCGTGCCGTCCGCCGCGGTGAAGAGCATGGGCTGTATGCCGAACTCGACGGCTGCCGACAGCGCCGCCGCGTTGATCGCGACATAGCCCGACAGGCCAGCGGCGACGGTTCGCCTCAGCGCCGTCGACGCGGCGTTGCCGGCCGCGAGACGATAGGTGACGTGCGCGACGAAGCAGCCGACGATCGCCATGTTGAAGGCGTTCGCGCCGAAGGCGGTAATGCCGCCGTCGCCGAAGAAGAGCGCCTGGATCATCAGCGCGACCGAGATGGCGAGAAGGCCCGCCCAGGGCCCGAGCAGGATCGCCGCAAGCCCCATGCCCACGGCATGCGCCGTCGTTCCGCCGGGGATTGGCAGGTTGAACATCATGACGACGAAGGAAAAGGCCGACGTCATGGCGAGCATCGGAACGGCCCGGCCCTGCATGCGCCGGCGAACCCTGCGCATCGCGACGAACCAGAAGGGGGCCGCCGCGGCATAGGTCACCGCACAGGTCGAAGGGCTGAGATAGCCGTCGGGAATGTGCATGCCGATGCGCTCGTGTTGCGTATGACGATTTCACTTTTTATTCATATCGCCATAGTAGGGTCAAGCGCAGCGGCCTGCCGTTTTCTTCACGCAGCCATACCCATTTGTAACGAAGTGTGACGTAGGTCCCGGCGCGTAAGTGGCGACTTTTTGATGGTCGTGCCTTTTTTGCGCCGAGGATATGGGGCAGATTGCCGACGTTGAGGGTGGCGAACAAGAAATTCGAGGTAATCCGGTACGTTAGCAAGGCCGGAAGTCGGGGAGTTCTGGCTTGATGTCCAGATCAATGAGGTTGCGTGCCGACCGGGTCGTCGGCGCGTCGGGGTGTCTTGCGGGCGCTGGGTCGGCGTCCGCGAAATTCGGCGGACTGGCTTTCGTAAGCCTTGCCGTCATGACGCTGGCGGGTTGCCAGACGGATGGGATGACGACGGGGTCTATCCCACCGACGGTGAAGGCGGAACAGAACGACAGCGGTGCCACGCACGTCGCCGCGGTCAATGTCGGCAGCCGGGAAAAGCAATGCCTGATGCGGGCGATGTATTTCGAATCCAACCGGTCGAGCGACGACGGCCTGCTCGCCGTCGGCTCGGTGGTGATGAACCGGGTGGCCTCGCCGAAGTTCCCGAATACGATCTGCGGCGTCGTCGGCCAACCGAACCAGTTCGCACCCGGCGTGCTGTCGCGCAAGATGAACCCCCGCACGACGCCGCGCGTGGAAAAGGTCGCCGACCTGGTGCTTTCGGGCAAGCGCCATCCCAAGGTGGGGCCGGCCAAGTTCTTCCATACCGCGGGACTGCACTTCCCGTACAACAACATGCATTACGTCGTGGTCGCCGGTGGCAACGCCTTTTACGAAAAGCGCAGGGTGAGTTCGCCCGCGAGCCGGGCGATCGATATCGCCACGGCGGACGTGCCGGCGTCGGTGCCCGTTCCGGGCGCGCGACCGGTCGGCGGTCTCGATGGCAGTGTGCTGCGGACGGCCTTCGCCGAGCAGACGACCGTGCCGTTGCCTTCGGCGCGTGCGGCTTTCGCTGCGGCGACCGAGTAGATTGCGGACTGCCGCGGCGCTTCGCGGCAGTCGATCGCGAGCCGTGTCGGTGCGCGGTCTAGCGCAAGCCGCAGCGGCGGGAAGATGAATGAGAGAAGGCCGTCGACGATGGTCGACAGCCTTTCTTCGGAGACATGATGGACCGGTTCAGGGGACGAGCGATGCGCTCGACCGGTCCCGTGGACGCGCTCGACCTCACACGAGGCCGAGCGCGTTCTTGTACGTCTCGAGGATCGCCTCTTCCTCCTGCCGCTCGTTCGGGTCCTTCTTGCGCAGGCGGATAATGGCGCGAAGGGCCTTCGTGTCGTAACCGCGGCCCTTGGCCTCGGCCATCACTTCCTTGATGTCGTCCTGCAGCGCGGATTTCTCCTCTTCGAGGCGCTCGACGCGCTCGATGAACTGGCGCAGCTCGGCCGCCGCGACGTTTTCTTGAGGTTCTTCGGAATGCGGCGCTTCGGATTCGGCCATCATGGTCTCCCGCTTGATGTTGCGACGGTCAGGTCTTTTCGGTTTCGCACGCGCGCGTTTCCCGTGGCGTCCCGTCCGAACGGGCGGGACGACCCTGGAGATGCGCAATCTGGATCGTGCCGTGGATTGGTCGATCGAACCGCCGAGGTCAAGCGCTTTGTCCGACGGATGGCCGCACGACGCGCCACGACCTTGCTCGTGCGACTTTGCGGTTTCAGCAGGCGCGCCGCCTCGCAAACGACGAGGCTATGCCCCGGCGTTCAGCCCGTTTCCTTCTGGTAGCGCGCTTTCCACTCCTCGTAAGGCATGCCGTAGACGATCTCGCGCGAGGCGGCCTTGTCGAGGTCGAGCCCGCGTTCTTCGGCAGCCTCGCGGTACCAGTTCGAAAGGCAGTTCCGGCAAAAGCCGGCGAGGTTCATCAGGTCGATGTTCTGCACGTCCGTGCGCTCGCCGAGATGCGCCACGAGCCGGCGAAAGGCGGCCGCTTCGAGATCGCGGCGTTCGGCTTCGGTCAGGTCCGCCATGGATCGTTTCCTTCCAAGAGGTCGGTTGTTACAAAAGGCCCGTTCGCGAACCGTGATATTCCCGGCGATGCATCTCCGGGCGTGCGTTCAGCGATTCGAGCAGCGGGCAGAGCCGATCGGCCCATTCGGCAACGCCGGCGTTGTCGGCGATCAGATCCTGGCGCACTTCGATCAGCGCATGAGCGAGGCCGGTCCTCGTGCAGTGGGTGAACATCGTATCGTTTCCGAGCGCACCGCTATAGGGCTCGTTGTCGCCGACAACCAGATCGCCTTCGGCCTGAAGCGCTTCGATCAGCGGGCGTGGTGCGCGCGGGTCGCTGTCCCACAGCACCCCGACGTGCCATGGCCGTGCCTCGCCCTTCCAGGCGGGGGTGAAGGAATGGAGCGAAACGACGAAGGGCGGCGCGCCGGCGGCCTTTTCGGCCCGTTCGACGAGGTCCGCCACCGCGCGGTGATAGGGACGGTGAAACGTCTCCAGGCGGAAGGCGCGTTCCTCGCCGGTCATGGGATGGTTCGCCGGTACCACCGCGCCGTCGGAAAGCTTCATGACGAGCGTCGGATCGTCCTCGCCGCGATTGGGGTCGATAAGCAGGCGCGAGAAGCAGCAAAGTACGGCCGGTGCCGAAAGCCGTTCGCCGAGCCGACGGGTCAGTGCCTCAACGCCGATGTCGTAGGCGATGTGGCGGGTGAAGGCCTCTTCGGGCAGGCCGAGCTTCGCATAGCGTTCCGGCAGGGCGGCGCGCGCGTGGTCGGCGAGCAGGACGATACCGCTTCCCGGCTCGGCATCGAGGATTTCGTAGGGGGCGAATTCACTCACCGCCACATCCTTTCTTTTCGTTCGAAATGAAGCGTGGGAGCTTGCACAGCCGCGTTCGCCGTGCAAGGCCGCGGCTTCGCGCAAGGGGTGCGATTGATCGGCGCGACCCCTGCACCCTTCGTTGACTTTGCGCGCTTGCGGGCGCACAACGCGAAGCGGTCATTTAAGGCTGGAGGCCACCCAACCCGTGTTCCGTCGCTTCCCGTTTTCCGCCCTTTTGCGTCCTTTCCTCCTCCGATTCGTCCTGCTTGCCGTCGTCGCCTGCGGCGCCATGGCCGGGCTCTCGGCACAGGCGAAGGCCGATTTTCGCGTGTGCAACGGCACCAGCGATCTGGTCGGCGTCGCCATCGGCTATCGTGCGGCGGAGGGCTGGACGACCGAGGGCTGGTGGCAGGTGCCAGGCAGTTCCTGCGCCACGTTGATCAAGGGCGAACTTTCCTCGCGCTACTACTACCTCTACGCCGAGGATGCCGGGCGCGGCGGCCGCTGGGGCGGCCCGATCGACATGTGCGTCGCCGACAAGGAATTCAAGGTCGTGGGCGTCCACGACTGTTTCGCGCGCGGCTATCAGCGCATGGGCTTCAAGGAATACGATACCGGACGGCAGGGAAGCTGGATGGTCCAGCTGACGGCCGGTTCGGGGGGCGGTCAGTCGCAAAGTGCCGATTCGAACACGCCGAAAGAACCACCCGCAGCGCCTTCGGGCAGCGCGGCACCAAACAAGGAATCCGCGCCATGAAGCGCCTTCGCAAAGTGAAGATCCTCGCAACGCTTGGACCGGCCTCCTCCGAAGAGGCGGTGATCGAGAAGCTGCATCAGGCAGGCGCCGATCTCTTCCGCATCAATATGAGCCACGCCGACCACGAGCATATGCGCACGCTGATGAAGCGCATCCGCAACGTTGAGGGACGCAGCGGCCGGCCGATCGGCATCCTGACCGATCTTCAGGGACCGAAGCTGCGCGTCGGCGTCTTCGCCGAGGGCAAGGTGAGCCTCGACGTCGGCCAGGACTTCGCGCTCGACGACGACGAGACGCCCGGGGACGCGAGCCGTGTCCACCTTCCGCATCCGGAAATCTTTCGATCGGTCGAGGCTGGCGACCGGCTGCTGATCGACGACGGCAAGCTGCAGCTGAAGGTGGAGGGGTGCGACGGCCACACGATCCGCACCAAGGTCGTCGCCGGCAAGGGCATCTCCAACCGCAAGGGGGTCAGCCTGCCGGACACCGACCTCGCCGTCAGCGTGCTGACGGACAAGGACCGGGCCGATCTCGACGCGGTGCTCGAAAGCGGGCAGGCGGACTGGATCGCGCTTTCCTTCGTGCAGCGCCCGGAAGATCTGGCGGAGGTGCGCAAGATCGTGCGCGGCCGCGCCGGTCTCATGTCGAAGATCGAAAAGCCGCAGGCCGTCCAGCGCATCGACGAGATCATCGAGCTTTCCGATGCGCTGATGGTCGCCCGCGGCGATCTCGGCGTCGAAATGCCGGTCGAATCGGTTCCCGGCATCCAGAAGCAGCTCACCCGCGCCTGCCGCCGGGCCGGCAAGCCGGTCGTCATCGCCACGCAGATGCTGGAATCGATGATCTCCGCGCCCGTGCCGACCCGCGCGGAAGTGTCCGACGTCGCGACCGCCGTCTTCGAGGGTGCCGACGCGGTAATGCTTTCGGCCGAATCGGCGGCCGGGCAGTACCCCGTCGAGGCGGTGGAGATGATGGCCGCGACGGCCCGCAAGGTCGAGCGTGACGTCAATTTCCCGAGCATCGTCTATGCCCAGCGCCCGCAGCCCGATCCGACCGGCGCGGACGCCATCTCGCTTGCCGCTCGGCAGATCGCAGAGACACTGAACTTGAAGGCGATCGTCTGCTACACGTCCTCCGGCACGACGGGGCTGCGCGCCTCGCGCGAGCGCCCGCAGACGCCGATCCTCGCGCTTTCGCCCGTCATCGAGACGGCCCGGCGCCTTTCCGTGTGCTGGGGACTGCACTGCGTGGTGACGGAAGATGCGAGCGACCTCGACGGAATGGTCGATCGCGCCTGCAGCATCGTCCACAGCGAAGGCTTCGGCAGCCCGGGTGACCGGATCATCGTGACGGCGGGCGTGCCGCTCGGCACGCCGGGCGCGACGAACATGCTGCGCATCGCCTATATCGGCTCGGACGGGCTCACCGGTATCTGAGACCGTTTCGCGGCGGCGGCCTCTTCGGAGTTCGCATCCGCGGGCGCCGGGATCGCACGCTTCGCGACCTCCTCGATCGCCGAGATCGCGACGTCCGTCGCGGCATAGTCTGGCTTGTGGCCGACACCTTCCAGCCAGACGAGCCGTGATCCCGCAATGTCGCGCGCGAGCCCTCGCGAATGCAGGTCGGGCAGCACCACGCCGTCCCGATCGCCGGTGACGATGGTCGTCGGCGCAGTGATCGTCGGATAGCACGGCGCGGTCTCGACGATGTGGGCGTGCAGGAAGGCGAGATCGCGGGCATTGCTTCGAAAGGCCGACGGTCGCAGCACCAGCGCCGCGCCGGTTTCGGCGTAGGAGTCCGGCATTTCGTTCGGCTGGAAGACGCAGGCCGTCCCCGCCTTTACGCGGGAGAGACCTGCCGGCATCGCGACGAGATGGGCAAAGAGCCGGCCGGCAATGGGCCGCGCCGCGAGCGTATTGTACCAGGCGACACCGCCCGGCCAGGGGTGGGTGGCCGGTGCGAGAAACACCAGACCGAGGGTCTTTTCCGGTGCGACGAGCGCGAAATTGACCGCGATCGCCGAGCCGAGCGAGTGGCCGACGATGATCGCCCGCTCGATCCCGAGGCGTTCGAGCAGGGTGGCGATCGCTCGAGCCTGTCCGTCCGGACGATCGTTCCCCGGTCCGCCGCGGTCGGAATAGCCATGGCCGGGCCGGTCGACGAACACCATCTCGGCACGCCCTTCCAAAGGTTTTCGAAAGGCCTGCATCTGGTCGCGCAGATTGCCGCTGGCGCCGTGAATGAAGACGAGGGCGGGCAGGTCCGCAGTTTCCGGCCGCGTCACGTGGACGGCGTGCAGGGCAAAGCCGCCGACATCGAAGCGCGCGCCGAGCGGTGGAAAGCGCGCCTCGATGCGCCGCGTCTGCACGGCCGTGAACAGCGCGACGACGGCGGCAAGCGCGCAGATGCCAAGAAGGAAGGAAGAGATCACGGCATCAGCGGATTTGGAGATGATGGATCAAGACGCCGGGCTGGAAAGCGGACGTCTTCGTCGAAAGCCACGCGCTTCAGATGTTGTTTCCGGCAAGGGTGTCGGCAATCTTGGCGAGGCGGTCCTGTGCCTCGCGGTCGGCCGGATAGACGGCGAGCACGCGCTGCAGCGCCTTCATCGCCAGTTCGTCGTCGCCGATCGCCTTGAAGATCCCGGCCATACCGGCGAGCGCCCCAAAATGGCGGGGTTCGAGAGAAAGCACATGGTCGATATCGGCCATCGACTTGGCGTAGTCGGTCATCAGGAAATGGACCACGGCACGCTGGTTCCAGCCCTCCGGGTAGTCCGGCTCCAGCACAAGAACCTGGTCGAGAAGGTCGAGCGCGGTGACGTAGTCCTTCTTGTCGCGCGCCGTTGCCGCCCACTTCATGAGCTGGTCGACGGTGTCGCTGCCCGATTCCTGCCAGATGTTCGAAATGGCGTTCGCGGTCTGGGCGGCCACGGTCGGGTCGCTTTCGCGCTTGAGGCGGTGGAAAAGGCGATCGAGCCTGGCGGAGCGATCTTCGGTTTCTTCCCCATCCTCCCCGGTCGTCATGGTGTCGGGCGTCGACTGTCGGGCCGAACTGCCGGTCTGCGCGCCGGCAGACACGACGAAGCGCTCGCCCGAACCGAAGGTAAGAGCGAACGCGAAAAGGCAGACCGCGAAGATGGACAGACGACGCATGGCCGCCATGGTAGCTCGCCGGCGGCGAAGATCAATCCCGCAGTCGGCGCGCTGACTGCATCGTGAGCGCTGAGCACGGGGCCTGAGCGCCAACGACACGGGCCGAAGGCTTCAGCCCTGGCGTGCCTTGAAGCGCGGATTGTTCTTGTTGATGATGTAGACGCGACCCTTGCGGCGCACGAGACGGTTCTCGCGGTGGCGGGCCTTGAGCGACTTGAGCGAGTTCTTGATCTTCATCGGCTTCAACCGCTTCGGAAAGGGGCGGCCGGAACGGGCCGGCGCCGGAACAAAACAAAGCGCGCCCGAGGACGCGCTCAATGATGAAGGGCGTCTACCGCGCCCAACCTCGCGTGTCAACGTTCGAGCTTCCGCGAAATAGGTCACGATCCGATGCGGCCGGCTTGACGCGCATGCGGAATTGGCGTGTGTTCGCCGCGTCCTGCCGTTCCGGCGATCCAGTGCGCGACGATCCTTTCATGCCCCGTTCTTTCGAAAACGCCGCCGCTGGTGCGAGCGGCGATGTCCTCGCCCGTTTCGCGCCGTCGATCTTCCTCGTCCTGTGGGCGTCGGGGTTCGGCTTCGCCAAGCTCGGTCTCGCCCACGCGCAGCCGCTGACCTTCCTTGCGCTGCGATTCGGCATCATCTTCGTGCTGTTCCTGCCGATCTTCGCAGTGCTTCGCCCCCCGGCACCCGTTCGCCGGATCGACTGGCTGCACCTTTGCGTCGGCGGGTTTCTCCTGCAAACGGTCTATTTCGGGCTCGCCTATGCGGGCATGAACCACGGCGTTTCGGCGGGTGTCGCGGCGTTGATCGTCTCGATGCAGCCACTCGTCGTCGCCGCCGCCGCGCCGCTGACGACCGGCGAGCGGGTCGGCAAGGCGAAATGGGCGGGGCTTCTCGTGGGCGCGACCGGGTGCGCTGTGGTGATCGTCGGCCGGGCCTCGCTCGATGCCTCCATCGATCTCGGGCTCGCGCTTTGCGTCGCGTCCGCGCTCGGCATGGCCGCGGCGACGCTCTACCAGAAGTGCTTTGCCGTCACCGCGCATCCGGTGACGGTCAATCTGGTGCATTACGGCGTCGGGCTCTTCACCGTCGGGCCGCTGGCGTTGCTCGTCGAATCGAACCACGTGACGTGGACGGGAGAGTTCGCCTTCGCGCTCGGCTGGCTCGTCTTCGCCAACTCGCTTCTGGCCGTGTCGCTGCTTCTCTTCATGATCCGGCGCAGCGAAGCCTCGCGCGTCTCCGCGCTGTTCTTCCTCGTCCCCCCGGTCGCCGCGGCCTTCGGGTGGCTCGTCCTCGGCGAACGGCTCGGTGTCACCGGACTGGCCGGCATGGCCGTTGCGGTGGCGGGCGTCGCGATCGTCGCCCGGGCGCGATGAGCGCCGGCGTTCAGTTCCGCTTGCCGGCGCCGCCGAGCCACGTCACGTGGCCCATCTTGCGCCCGGCACGCGCCGTTTCCTTGCCGTAGAGATGGACGAAGGCGTTCGGCTCTCGCGCAAGTGCGGGCAGCCGTTCGACCTCGTCGCCGAGCAGGTTTTCCATCGTGCAGTCGCTATGGCGCATCGGGGCTGCGAGCGGCAGGCCGGCAACGGCACGCATGTGCATCTCGAACTGCGAGACGACGCAGGCGGCTTCCGTCCAGTGGCCTGAATTATGAACCCGTGGCGCGATCTCGTTGGCGATCACCGTCCCGTCGTCGAGGACGAAGAACTCGACGCCGATCACCCCGACATAGTCGAGCGCTTCGAGAATGCTTTCGGCTGCCGTGATAGCGTTCTTCCGCGTTTCAGCATCGATCGCCGCCGGTACGACCGAGCGTCGCAGGATGCCGTTTTCGTGGACGTTTTCCGCCGGTTCGTAGGCGACCGTTTCGCCGTCCCGTCCGCGTGCGGCGATGACGGAGATTTCACGTGCGAAGGTGACGGTCTCCTCGAGGATGAGCGGGACGCCGCCCATCGCCTCGAACACGCCGTGCGGCGAATCGTCGGGTCCGGCGAAGCGGCGTTGTCCCTTGCCGTCGTAGCCCATGCGCCTGGTCTTGAGGATGCCGCGTCCGGCGAATGCCGAGAGGGCGGCTTCGAGCCCGGTCTGGTCGTCGACCGCTTCGAAACGCGCCGTCGCGATACCGCAGCGGGCAAGGAAACGCTTTTCCGTCAGGCGGTCCTGCGCGGCTTCGAGTGCGGCGGGCGGCGGGAAGACGGGCTTGCGCGCGGCGAGGCGTTCGGCTGCTGCGACCGGCACGTTCTCGAATTCGTAGGTGACGACCTCCGTCGCATCGGCGAGTTCGTCGAGTGCGGCCGGATCGTCGTATGCGGCGACGATCTGACGATAGGCCACTTCGCCGGCCGGCGAATCGGCCGCCGGATCGAGAACGACGACCCGGTAGTCGAGCCGGGCAGCGGCCATGGCGAGCATGCGGCCGAGCTGGCCGCCGCCGACGATGCCGATGGCGGAGCGGCGGGGAAGGGGGACGCTCACGCGGGGTCCTCGTCGGTCGGGCGCTCGGCGACGCTTTCACTTTGCGCCGCGCGCCACGCGTCGAGCCTGGCAGCGAGCGCGGTATCGGAAAGGGCAAGCACCGCGGCTGCGAGCAGCGCCGCGTTGACGGCTCCCGCGCGGCCGATCGCCAGCGTGCCAACCGGCACGCCGGCCGGCATCTGCACGATGGAAAGCAGGCTGTCCTGGCCCGAAAGCGCCTTCGACTGCACGGGCACGCCGAAGACCGGCAGCGGCGTCATCGCGGCGATCATTCCGGGCAGGTGCGCTGCTCCGCCCGCACCGGCGATGACGACCCGAAAGCCTTCGCCGCGCGCGCCCTTGGCGAATTCGGCGAGCCTTTCCGGCGTGCGATGGGCCGAGACGATTCGCGCTTCATGGTCGATGCCGAGCGCTTCCAGCGTGTCGGCCGCGTGGCGCATCGTCGCCCAATCGGACTGGCTGCCCATGACGACAGCCACGCGTGGTCTTGCGGTTTCGCTCACGCTCGCGCGCTCCCTCAGGCGATGATGTCGGGGATGATCTGGTCTTCGAGACGCGAGATCTCGTCCTTGATCGTCAGCTTCTTCTTCTTCATGCGCTGGATGCGCAAGGGTTCGCAGCTCGTGGCGATCATCGCCTCGATCGCGACGTCGTAGTCGGCATGCTCCTGGCGCAGCCGCGCCACCCTCAGCCGTAGATCGGCCTGTTCCTGTTCCGACATCCCGGTGTCCCTGCCGTCCCCGAACGCCGCGATCCCCGGATGAAGGGCGGCGTCCTTCGATGGGGGCTCCTACCATATCTTGCCACGTAACGGGAAGTTACTCCGGTCCGGCCAGAAAGAGCTTCGACAGCGGGCTGGAACCGTGGCAACATCTTCCGGTCGCCATTCCAAAGGCGGCGACATGGAAATGGAAAAGCACCAGAAGAAGGGAGTTGTCCATGACCATCGAAGCTCATCTCGCATCGCTCCAGCAAAAGCACGTCGCCCTCGAAGAGGAACTGCACATGGCCATGCAGCACGCCTCGAGCGGCGACGACCGGATCGCGGACATCAAGCGCCGCAAACTGGCACTCAAGGACGAGATCGAGCGATTGAAGTCCACCCGCCACTGAGGGCGCCAGCGCGCCGTCGATCGGGTTCTCCCCATACGCATCGTCGAGGCCGCGGGTGACGAGGCTCGCGGTCGATTTCGACCGGACCGATCCATCGCCGATGTTCAGCCATATCTGCTCGGCGCGCGCGATCTCGCGCGCATGGTCGCCTTCTACGACGCCGTACTCGCCCCGTCGGACCTGAAGCGGCGCGAATCGGTCGAGGCGGCCGGCCCGGCGGGGGTGATCTGGTACATGGAGGGCAAGCGCTGCCCGCAGTTCGCCATACGCGCGCCGTTCGATGGCGAGGCGGCGCGGGCAGGCAACGGCGTTCAGGTGAGTTTTGCCGTATCTGACGGGCACGCCGTCGAGGCCTGCTGGCGCGCAGCACTCGACGCGGGCGGGACCGACGAAGGCGAACCCGGCATCCGGGTTCGTTACGCGCCGGACTTCTTCGCCGCCTATTGCCGCGACCCGGAAGGCAACAAATTGTGTTTCGTCCACGCCGAGGGGCTTTGACGAAAGGGCGTCTTCCGGTCTTACTTGCCCCATGAATCATGCGGGGTCGCCGGATCGTCGGCGGTTCTTCCGTCCGGCATCCGCCGGGCGGCCGCACCATTTCGGAAAGGATCGACGATGGTAGCCGTTATCGGAGCCGGCGGGATCGGCAGTTACCTCGCGGCCATGCTCGCCGATGCGGGGCAGGACGTGACGATGTGCGTGCGTACGCCCTTTGAAACCCTCGAACTGGAAGTGGATGGCGAGACGCGCACGCTTCCCGTCACGATCGCCACCGAACCCGAAGCGGTAGCCGAAGAGGATTGGGTCGTTCTCGCCACGAAGGCGCAGGATACCGCCAGTGCCAAGGCCTGGCTCGATCGCCTCGCCGGCGCCAACACCACGATTCTCGTCGCGCAGAACGGCATCGAGCACGAGGAACGCGTGGCACCGATTGCAGGCAAGGCGCGGATCCTGCCGGCCATCGTCTATATCGCCGTCGAGCGGACCGAGCCCGGCCACGTCGTCCATCACGGTTCGAGCCGGATGATCGTGCCGGAATGCCGGAAGGCTGCCGAAGCGGAGACACTCTTCGCGGGCTCGGCGCTCGAGTTGACGCGCAGCGGGGATTTCCGCACCGATGCGTGGAAGAAGCTGATCGCCAACATCGCCGCCAACCCGATCACGGCGCTGACGATGCGCCGGCTCGACGTCTTTCACGAAAAACAGGTGGTGGATCTCGCCCGTTCGCTGCTGCGCGAAGCGGTGCTCGTCGGTCGCTGCGAGGGCGCGGAAATCGGCGAGGCCGATGTCGAGCAGGTGCTTTCGGTCTACGATGGCATGACCGGCGAAGGCGGAAGCTCGATGCTCTACGACCGGCTTTCGGGCCGCTCGCTGGAGCACGACCACCTGACCGGCGCCGTGCTTCGCGCCGGCGAACGGCATTCCATCGCGACGCCGCTCAACACGGCGATCTACGCGCTCGTTGATGCGCTGGACCGCTCGTCGCTGCGCCGTTCGGAAGCCGAGCACGGGTAGGGGCCGCGCTTCTGCCAGGCCTTACCCGCGCCGATTCCGGAATTGCATGGCCCGAAGCCGCCGATCAGGCCTTGCCGGCGATCTTCAGCGCGAAGGCATATTCGTAGGCGATTTCCTCCAGACGGTGGAAACGGCCGGACGCGCCGCCGTGACCGGCTTCCATGTTCGTCTTCAGAAGGAAGGTCGCCTCGCTTGTCGAGCGTTCGCGAAGTCGTGCGACCCATTTCGCCGGTTCCCAGTACGTCACGCGCGGATCGGTCAGCCCGGCGAGCGCGAGGATCGGCGGATAGGCCTTCGCGTCGACATTGTCGTAGGGCGAGTAGCCGGCGATGGTCTCGTAGTCCTCCTGCGAAGCGATGGGATTTCCCCATTCCGGCCATTCCGGCGGCGTCAGCGGCAGGGTGTCGTCGAGCATGGTGTTGAGCACGTCGACGAACGGCACGGCGGCGATGATGCCGGCGAACTTTTCCGGCGCCATGTTGGCGACCGCGCCCATGAGCATGCCGCCGGCCGAGCCGCCTTCGGCGATCAGCCGGTCGTGGCGCGTGAAGCCTACTTCGACGAGGTGGTCGGCGACGGCGACGAAATCGCCGAAGGTGTTCGTCTTGAACTCGCGGCGGCCCTGTTCGTACCAGGCGAAGCCCTTGTCCTTGCCGCCGCGGATGTGGGCGACGGCATAGACGAAGCCGCGATCGACCAGCGACAGCGCGTTGGTGTTGAAGCTCGCCGGCACGGAAATGCCATAGGCTCCATAACCGTAGAGCAGGCAGGGCGCCGAGCCGTCGAGCGGCGTGTCGGCGTGGTAGAGCAGGGTGACCGGCACGGTTTCGCCGTCTTCGGCGGGCGCCATGATCCGGCGCGTGACGTAGTTCTGCGGCTCGTGACCGGAGGGGATTTCCTGCGTCTTCAGGAGCTGGCGCTCGCGCGTGCGCATATCGTAGTCGAAAACCTGCGTCGGTGTCGTCGGCGATGAATACGAAAAGCGGATGATGTCCGTGTCGTATTCCATCGAGCCCTGAAGGCCGAGCGAATACGCTTCCTCGTCGAAGGCGATCGCATGCTCTTCGCCGTCGGCACGCGCGCGCACGACGATGCGGGGCAGGCCGTTCTTGCGCTCGAGGCGCACCAGATAGTCCTTGAAGGCGATGTGGCTGACGATCAGCCGGCCGGGCTCGTGTGGCACGACGTCCGTCCAGTTCTCCTTTCCGGGCGCGCTCGTCGGAGCCTCGACGATCTTGAAGTCCTTGGCGCCTGCGTCGTTGGTCAGGATGTAGAAGACGTCGCCACCCTCGGTGAGGTCGTATTCGATGGCACGCTCGCGCGCGGCGACGAGAACCGGTTCCGATTCCGGATGGTCGGCGTGGAGAAGGCGGATCTCGGAGGTTTCGTGGTCGTGGATGTCGATGAAGATGAAGTCGTTCAGGCGGCTACCGCCGACCCCCATGAAGAAGCCGGCATCGCGCTCCTCGTAGACGAGGCGGTCGTCGGTCGATGACGTTCCGAGCCGGTGGTAGAAGACCTGGGAAGGGCGATGGTTGGCGTCGAGGCGGCTATAGAAGAAGCCTTGCGAATCGGCCGCCCACTCGCCTCCGCCGCCGGTGTTTTCGACGCGATCGGCAAGATCCTCGCCGTTCGAAAGGTCGCGAACGCCAAGCGTGTAGAATTCCGAGCCCTTGTCGTCGTAGCCCCACAGAAGCCGGGAATGGTCCGGCGAATGATCCGCACCGCCGAGCTGGAAATAGGCCCGGTCCTTGCCTTCCCGGTCGCCGTCGAGAAGGACGGTCCGCTCGCCGCCCTCGCGCGGTTGGCGGAAGAATCGCGGATGCTCGGCGCCGGCGATGAAACTCGTGCCGTAGGCATAGGGACCGTCGGGTGCCGGAACGGAAGAATCGTCTTCCTTGATCCGCCCCCGCATCTCCGAAAAGAGCGTCTTCCTCAGCGCTTCCGTATCCGCCATCTCGCTCGCCTGATAGGCGTTTTCCGCCTCCAGATGCGCCCGGATCGCGGGCTCCAGCGTCGATGGGTCCTTGAACATGGTCTGCCAGTCCGCCGTGCGCATCCAGGCGTAGTCGTCCGTACGCGTCACGCCGTGGCGCGTGTCGGTGACGGGCTTCTTTTCGGGGCGGGGGGCGGACGGTCGTTCGGACATGGATCGTGCCTTGACGGGACAAAAGAAAAGGGCGGCACCTTGCATGCCGCCCGCAACGATGGGTGCACTCGTACGCGCTAGCGTTCTTCCGGTTCGAAGGTCAGCGCGTGGCCGTTCATGCAGTAGCGAAGGCCGGTCGGCTGGGGGCCGTCGGGGAAGACGTGACCGAGATGGGCGTCGCAGTCGGCGCAGCGCACCTCGGTCCGCTTCATCAGAAGCGAACGGTCGGAGTGCTCCGTTACGGCCTCGCCGTCGACCGGCTGCGTGTAGCTCGGCCAACCGGTGCCCGAATCGAACTTCGCGTTGGAGGAAAACAGCGCCTTGCCGCAGCAAACGCAGTGGTAGACCCCGTCCTCGTGGTTGTCGAGATGCGGGCCGGTGCCCGCCCGCTCGGTTCCGTGGCCACGGGTGACCTTGTACTGCTCGGGCGTCAGCTGCTCGCGCCACTCGGCGTCGGATTTTTCGACCTTCAGCGTCTTGGTGTCGCTCATGGTTCGTCCTCGAAATGATGGCGTTGCTTCCGACATAGGTATCCGCGGCGCTGCCGGCAATACGCCGAGGCCGCGTTCGAAGGCCGCGGTCCGCCTGCTTCGAACCGCAACGCGAACGAAGATCGACCGCGTCGAACCGCATGCTCGACCCTGTTCGGCGGCACGGTGCCAGCGGTGTGAACGAGCCGATACGCGTGGAAATCGAGCCACATGGCTTGCTCCTTGCCGACGGGCTGCCTAAGTGTGGCCGGACCTTGCGCATGAAGCAGCATCGAGACCGGAGGGACGATGAACGTCGGAGCCGCGGACATGACGCTCCTCGCGATGGCTCTTCCGTTCGTGGCCGCGGGCCTTGCCCCCTATCTCGTCCGGCTGATGGGCCACCGCGCGGCATGGGTGCTGGCGCTGGCGCCGCTTTCGATCTTCATCCACTTCATTCCGTATGCGGGGCTCGTCGCAAACGGCCGGCACGTGACCGCCGGCTTCGACTGGGTTCCATCGCTCGACACGCGCTTCGAATGGTTCGTCGACGGGCTTTCCCTGACCTTCGCCTTTCTCGTTACCGGCATCGGCACGCTGATCGTGCTTTATTCCGGCGGCTACATGAAGGGGCATCCGCAGCAGGGGCGCTTCCTCTCGTTCATCCTTCTCTTCATGGGATCGATGCTCGGGCTGGTTCTTTCCGACGACTTCCTGATGCTGTTCGTCTTCTGGGAGCTGACGTCCGTCACGTCCTTCCTGCTGATCGGTTTCGATCACGAGCGCGAGGCCTCCCGGCGTGCCGCGCTTCAGGCGCTCGTCGTCACCGGTGCGGGCGGGCTCGGCCTGCTCGCGGGCCTGCTCCTCATCTGGAACGTCACCGGCGTGCATTCGCTCTCCGGGCTCCTGCAGAGTAACGAAGTGCTTCGACAGAGTCCGTATTTCCTCGTCGCGCTGATCCTCGTGCTTTGCGGCGCCTTCACGAAATCGGCGCAGTTCCCGCTGCATTTCTGGTTACCGAACGCCATGGAGGCACCGACCCCAGTTTCGGCCTATCTGCACTCGGCGACGATGGTGAAGGCCGGTGTCTTTCTTCTGATGCGGCTCAACCCGGTCTTTGCCGATACGCCGGCCTGGCACACCATCCTGCCGATCTTCGGCGGCATGACGCTCGTCTTCGGCGCGCTGCTTTCGGTCCGGCAGAGCGACCTGAAGCAGATGCTCGCCTATACGACCATGTCGTCGCTCGGCCTGATGGTGATGATGACGGGCTTCGGCGGCGAGCATGCCGTGGCGGGCGCGGTGCTCTATCTGGTCGCGCACGCCCTCTTCAAGGGTGCGCTCTTCATGGTCGCGGGCATCGTCGACCACGAGGCGGGCACGCGCGAGGTCACGAAGCTCGGCGGACTCCTGCGTGCCATGCCGGTGACCTTCGCCGCAGCACTCGCCGCCGCGGTCTCGATGGGGGGGCTTCCACCGGCCGTCGGCTTCCTTGCCAAGGAGGAGATCTATTCTTCGCTCTGGCATCTCGATCCCTGGTCGCTCACCTTCCTCGCCTGCGCGGTGATCGGCAACGCGTTGATGATGGCGGTCGGCTTCGTCGTCGCGCTCAAGCCCTTCCTCGGAAAACGGCCGCACGCGCTCGGCGACGTCCACGAGGCGCCGTTCATCATGTGGGTCGGACCGGCCACGCTCGGCGCGCTCGGCATCGTGGCGGCGATTGCCGCACCCTTTACGCATGAGATCGTCTCGAGCCCGATGGTCAGCGCCGTTCTCGGTCGGGCGAGCGAGATCGACATCACGCTCGTTCCGCATATCGGGCCGCCGCTCGCGCTTTCGGGCCTCACCATCGTCGTCGGCATCGTCACCTATCTCGCGATCGCACCGTTCCGCCGTGCGGTCGGCGGCGTCCTTCGTGCGATCGGCTGGGGGCCGGACCGCGGGTTCGACCAGTTCGTGCGCGGCCTCGTGCGCTTCTCGCACGCGGTGACGGACCGCCTGCAGCCGGGCTCGCTCGAGGTCTACATGACGGTGACATTCGTCGCGATCGCCGCAGCTCTGCTGGTGCCGATGGTCGTCTTCGGCGAATTGCCGTCGATGCCCACATGGCCCACGGACGTCACGTTCTACGAACTGACGGTGATGGCGATCGGCATCATCGGCCTCGTCGCCGTGCTGATCGCCCACGACCGGCTGACGGCGATCGTCTCGCTCGGCGTGCAGGGCTTCGCGGTGGCGCTGCTCTTCATGCTCTTCGGGGCGCCGGATCTTTCGTTCACGCAGTTCATGATCGAGGCCCTGTCGGTCGTCATCCTGGCGCTGGTGATGACGCGACTGAGGCTTGCGCCGTCGGACCATCGCCCGACCGGCGAAAAGCTTTCCGACGCGGCGATCGCGATCGCCTGCGGAGCGGGCTTCATGCTGTACCTGATGCGCGTCACCGAAGGCTCCTTCGACGCGACGCTGTCCGACTTCTTCGCCCGCTATTCCAAGACGATCGCCCACGGCCACAACATCGTCAACGTGATCATCGTCGACTTCCGCGGCACCGATACGCTGGGCGAGATTTCGGTCGTCATGGTCACCGGCCTCGCCATTCTCGCGCTCATCCGCATCCGCGCGACGCGCACCGATGTCGAGCTTGGCGACAACGATCCGCGTGAACAGCACGATCCGCGTGAAGAGGGTTCGCACGGCAAGCGGACCTATGCCGGCGTGGAGGCGGAATGATGCGCACGCTGATCTTCCGCACCGTCGCGCCGTATCTGACGAGCCTGATGCTCGTCTTCTCGGTCTTCGTGCTGCTGCGCGGCCACAACGCGCCAGGCGGCGGGTTCATCGGCGGTCTGATCGCCGCTTCTGCCTTCGCGATCTACGGTATCGCCTGCGGCGTCTCACCGGTGCGCCGCGCGCTGCGGCTTCACCCGACGACGATCGCCGGCATCGGCCTGCTTCTCGGATCGGTGGCGGGCCTGATTTCACTTTTCGACGGCGTTCCCTTCATGACCGGGCTGTGGATCTATCCGCACTTCTTCGGCGTGGAAGTGCCGCTTGCGACCGTCATGCTGTTCGATTTCGGCGTCTATCTCGTCGTCACCGGCACGATCACCGCCATCGCGCTGGTGCTCGAGGAACGGGAGGGCGAGTGATGGAAGCGCTGATGGCCGTCGTCATCGGGATCTTCTTCGCCGTATCGGTCTATCTGATGCTGTCGAAGCACATCATCCGCATCCTGCTCGGCGTGACGATCCTCGGCAACGCGGTGAACCTCCTCATCTTCACGGCGGGGCGCATCGTGCATGCCGTGCCACCGATCATCGGCGAAGGCAACGACGTGCCCAATCGCATCACCGCGAACCCGTTGCCGCAGGCGCTGATCCTCACGGCGATCGTCATTTCCTTCTCGTTCTTCGCCTTCCTCCTGGTACTCGCCTTTCGCGCCTACCAGGAGCTCGGCACCGACGACACGGACGAAATGCGCATCGCGGAACCGGAGAACGAGCCGGTTCCCCCGCTCGGGTATTGATCGATGGCCGCTTCGTCCTCATCCCATGTCGTCGATCGCGCCGATGCGATGATCATGCACGCCCCGCCGCTCGCCGACTGGCTGGTGATCGCGCCGATCGTGCTTTGCATCGTCGTCGGAGCGGGTCTTCTGTGCGTGCGCAAGACCGTCGCCGTCCATGCGGCGATCGCCATTGCCGGGCTCGTGCTCCTCGTCGTTCTCGATGCCGCGCTTTTGTGGCACGTGGCGAACGACGGGCCGGTCACCATGACGATGGGTCGCTGGCTGCCACCCTTCGGCATTTCCTTCACCGTCGATCTTCTGGGCGCCGTGCTCGCCCTCGTCAGCGGTATCGCGGCGCTGGCCGCGGGGCTCTTCGGGCTCGTCGACGTGGACGACAGCGGCAAACGCTACGGCTTCTTCCCGTTCCTCTTCCTGCTGATGGCCGGCGTCTCCGGTTCGTTCCTGACCGGCGACATCTTCAACCTCTATGTCTGGTTCGAGGTGTTGCTGATCGCCTCGTTCGGGCTTCTAGTGCTCGGCTCCGAGCAGGGGCAGATCGACGGGGCGACGAAGTACGCCTTCCTCAACCTCGTCGCGACGACGCTCTTCCTCATCGCGACGGCCTATCTCTACGCGATCTTCGGCACGCTCAACGTGGCCGACATCGCCGAGAAGGCACGGGCGATGGACGATACCGCGCCGCTTGCCACGCTCGGCACGCTCTACCTGCTCGCCTTCGGGATGAAGGCGGCGGCATTCCCCGTGAACTTCTGGCTGCCCGCCTCCTACCACACGCCGCGGATCGTCGCCTCGGCGCTTTTCGCCGGCATGCTGACCAAGGTCGGCGTCTATGCGCTGGTGCGCACGCTCGTCATGCTGTTTCCGAGCGAACGCGCGGAACTGGCGCCGGTCATCGCGGTCGTGGCGGTGCTGACGATGGCCGTCGGCGCGATGGGCGCACTCGCCCAGAGCGATATCCGCCGTCTGCTCGGCTATGTGGTCATTTCCGGCATCGGCATCATGCTCGTCGGCGTCGCCGTCGCGGGCGAGGGGGGAATTGCCGGAACCGTGTTCTACATGGCTCATTCGATCGTCGTCATGACGGCGCTCTACGTCGCGGCCGGCATGGCTGCGCGCGCCGTGGGGGCGCCGCTCTCGATCACCGATCTCGCCGGCCTCTACCGCAGCCATCCGATGCTTTCGGCACTGTCGCTGATGCTGTTCCTCTCGGTCGCCGGACTGCCGCCCTTCTCGGGCCTGTGGCCGAAGATCATGCTGGTCCGCTCGGCGATCGACGCCGGCAGCAGCTGGCTCGGCGCCGCGATCCTCGTCAACGGCCTGCTGACCACCATCGCGGTCGGGCGCGTGTGGGTGCTCGCCTATTGGCAGCCGGCGCCGACGCCGGGCATGCGCCGGGAAAAGCCGGCCCTTGCCATCGAACCGGGATTCTGGACCGAATACCTGCCGCTCATCATCCTGACGGGGCTGAGCGTCGTCTTCGGCCTGTTTCCCGAGGCGATGGTCTCCGCGTCCCAGCAGGCAGCCGTGGGCATCCTCGATCCGGCGAGCTACATCCATTCGGTGTTCCCGGCGGGAGCGGTACCTTGAACACGGCCATCATGAACCTTCTGCTTGCCGTCGTATGGGTCGCCGTCACCGGCAGCCTGACGGTGGTGAACTTTGCCTTCGGCTTCGTTCTGGCAATGGTCGGTCTCTGGCTCGTTCGCGAACAGGTCGGCACGGTCGGCTATCTCTCGCGGACCTGGCGACTGCTGATCCTCGCGCTGCTCTTCCTTTATGAACTAGCAATGTCGGCCTATTCGGTCGCAAAGCTCGTTCTTTCGCCGCGGATGGACCTGAAGCCCGGCATCTTTGCCTATCCGCTGCGCCTTGAGGGCGATTTCGAGATCACGCTGCTCGCAAACCTCATCACGCTCACGCCTGGCACGCTTTCGGTCGACGTTTCCGACGACTGCAAGACGCTCTACGTGCACGCGATCGACTGTTCGGATCCCGAGGCCGCGCGCCGCGATATCGCCGAAGGGTTCGAACGCCGGATCATGGAGGCCTTCTGCTGATGGATATGCCGACACGCATCCTGCTCTGGGCGGACGCCGCCTCGATGGTGCTGATCTGCATCGCGTTCGTGCTGACGGTCTATCGCATCGTGCGCGGCCCCACCTTGCCGGACCGGGTGCTCGGGCTCGACGTGCTCGTCTCCATCGCAATCGGCTTCATGGCGCTGTTCGCGATCAAGACCGGATATGCGCTCTACATCGACATCGCCATCGCCTTGGGGCTGGTCGGCTTTTTGGCGACCGTCGCCTTCGCGCGCTTCATCCTCGTCAAGGGCGCGCAGGCGAGCGCCGTGCAGGATGTCGTGGAGGAGGGGGATACCCCGCTCGGCATGACGCCGCGCACCGCGGGCGGGAGGCACGAATGATCGAATTCGTCCTTTCCATCGTCGCCTCGATCCTGATCCTCGTCGGTGCCATCTTCGCTTTCTCCGCGGCGGTCGGGCTCGTGCGCCTTCCCGATCTCTACACCCGCATGCATGCCGCCTCGAAGGCGGGCTCCGTCGGCTCGGGTCTGATGCTCGTCGCCGTTGCGGTCTATTCGCAGGACCTCGGCATCGCGACGCGGGCGCTCGCGGGCGTCGTCTTCTTTCTTCTTACCGCGCCGATATCGGCGCATCTGCTCGCCAAGGCCGCCCATTCGGTCGGCTATCGGCTCGACAAGGTCTCCGTCTACGACGATCTTCAGGAACAGATCGATCGTGATAAACCGGCGAGCGACGACGAATAGTTGCATTCGCCCTGCTTCGAAGACCACAAACGAGTGCGCGAAGACAGTAAACCAGCGCTCCATATCAAAATTTAACAGAAATTAATTTGAATATTTTCAGCGCTCGTTGTAGTCACGACGACTGAGAAACTTCCGAACGTGTTCGGAGCAAGACGAGGCGCATGTTATGGACGAGAACGGCAAGGGAATATCCAATACGGTTCTGGCCGAGCTGACCGCCGACATCGTTTCGGCCTATGTCGGCAATAACATCGTTCCGCAAAACGAACTGCCTGCGTTGATCGGCAATGTGCATGCGGCATTGGCGAAAAATAACGATGGCGAGGCTGAAGACGTCGCGGAAGAAAAGCCGGTTCCCGCCGTCTCGATCAAGCGATCGCTTCAGCGCGATTATCTCGTCTGCCTCGAAGACGGAAAGAAGTTCAAGTCGCTGAAACGCCATCTTCGCACGCAATACGGCATGACGCCGGACGAATACCGTGCGAAGTGGAATCTGCCGAGCGACTATCCGATGGTCGCGCCGGCTTACGCGCAGGCCCGATCACAGCTCGCCCGCGATATGGGCCTCGGCCAGAAGGCCGAAAGCAAGGGCAAGCCGGCAGAACGGTCACGCGCCAACAAGCGCTCCGCGTAGAGGCGTATTGCGCAGCTGTTTTACTTGGCAAGATGTAGGCGGAACGCACTCGTTACCGCCGCGCCTTGCCCTTCGGTTCGGATTTCCGGGTATACGCAAGCGGAGCGTGGAGCCGTCGCACTCGGCCGCGTACCGGGAAGGTCTTCTATGCGAGGGTGGTTCGCCCGGATCGAGCGCAATATCACAAGACGCCGAGAAGCGAGAGGATGAAGCCGACGACGACGACGAGTCCCACGAGGTAGATGATCGCGTTCATAATTCACTCCGTTGTGATCGTCTCGGAACGGTACTTACCGGTCCTTTGTTCCCGTTGCTGTCGCGTCATTGCTTCTGCCTTACCCCATCGAAAATGATCTTCCACTCGTACGCATAGTCTTGGGAACCTTGCGGGCAAGCGCACGTTTAAGCGGAGCCTGTGCTACCGGCTCGCGAAGCAGTGCGTGATCCGTTGGCGGTGGCTTCTTGTCGCGTGCGCGGCCGATCGGGTGACCCGGTCGTGTTGCGGACAGTCAAGATGCACGTCGGCGAACGTTTCTGCGCAGTGACAGACGGTTGCAGGTGATGAAGAGTGTCAAGGCAGTCCAGAAGCCAGCCCGGTTCCGAGTGAGAGGAATACCCCAATGAAGAAAGCAATCATCGCCGTCCTTTGCATTGCCCCGCTGGCGGCCTGCACGCCGACGGAACGCGGCGCAACCGTCGGTGCTGCCTCGGGCGGCGCGATCGGCGCGGCACTGGGCGGCGACGCCAAGAGCGCGCTCGCGGGTGCCGCAGTCGGCGGCGCGGCCGGCGCGCTTCTCGGCAAGGCGTCCGAAGGCAACGACCAGTGCCGCTATCGCGATCGTCGCGGACGTACCTACGTCGCACGCTGCCCCAACAGCTACTAGGAGCGTTTCCGCCCGATCAGGGCACGCTTCGGGAGCCGAGCGGCTTGATACGAAAACCCGGCAGAGCAATTCTGCCGGGTTTTTTTCGTATGGAACGACGCCAAGCCCGGATTTGGTCGCATGAGATGATCTTGGGATATTTCCGAAGGCCAGTGGACGCCATATCGAGGCAGGGCCCAACTGCAATGGTAAGCTGACGGACGACGACCTCGATCAGATCGAAGGCCGCCGGGACCAGCTCGTCGGTCGCCTGCAAAACACGCTACGGTCTCGCCAAGGAACAAGACGATCGCCAGATCGACGACTGGCTCGCCAGGCAGGATGAGAAAGGGCGATCCTCATCGTTCGATGAGCGCTGTCGCTCGGGACGGTGCGGGCAGGGCGGCTGCCATCCGCCACCCGGTCGGCTCGATGATCCGTTCGCCGATCACAGGTAGCTCGGATCGTGCGCTCCCGCGCTGTTCTTGCCTTCGAGCAACGGTGAAAGCAGCGTTTCGAGGTCACGTTCGTCCTGATCCAGGCATTTGACCAGACGCTGCTCCTCGGCGAGCAGTCTGGCGTGATGGCGAAGGAGGGGGCGAACGTCATCGTTGGCGATCTCGTCCAGGCGAAGAAGCGCATCGGCGAGATGGCGCGTTACGAGCAGGTTCGAAGCGGCCGCCCGGCGCAACGGATGGAAGATTTCGCCGAGCATGGCTCCCACCGTCATTCCCGGAACGTGCAGGCGTGGTGTGTCGTCGGTGTCGCAGCGAACGTGGCCACGAAGGCCGTGCGTCACCGGACCGATCATCGCTGCCGTGAACTGGTCGACACAGGCGACGGCCGTGAAGGCGTCGTTGACGGCGGGCGATAGGGCGCGCAGCGCCATCTCGATCAACAGATCCAGCGAGAACGCGATGTTCGAGGTCGCCGTGCGGGACTCCACCAGTTCCACCGCATCGCGGATGGCCGTTTCGATCTCGCCATCGGCTGCGGCACTGTGCCGCGCGAGCATCATGCCCTCGACGACGAAGAGGCCGGGCCTGGCGACGAAGTCGATCCGCAGGTCGTGACGCCGTGCGAGCGCCATGAGATCATCCTCGACGATCGCCTCGACATAGCCGGACCGGGCGGCCTTGACCGGGGTCCTGCAGGCCTGGACCACCGTCTCGGGATCGTCTCCGTCTTCATCCTTCGCCGTGACGCGGTCGATCTCGATCTTGAGGCCGCTCGAGATGATTGCGATCTCCTCGTCGATCGTCACGCTCTTCGAAGCGGAGTGTACGAAATAGATAAGTTGAAGCACGCTCAGCACCGAAAGCACGACCGCAAACGCGATCGAAAGGCTCGGCACGTGGCTCTTGTCCGTCTGGTGCAGGACGACGATCGAAAACAGGAAGGTGCCGCCGAGCAGGCCCGCGGTAATCTGGTTGACCCGATCGCGCGTGAAGCGCTGGAGAAGGCGAGGGCCGATGTTGCCGGCGGCGAGCGTGAAGACGATCAACACCAGCGAGTAGACGACGCCAAGCGTCGCGATCGCCGCGGTCGCGATCGCCGACAACACGTAATAGGCGGTCGTCTCGCCGATCCGCACAAAGCCCGGGAACGCGCCGGAGCCGAACGCATGGTCGAGAAGGAGGGCGGGAACCGAGAGCGCCCATAGTCCGAGCGCGATGGTGCCGGGTACCGACAACAGGCCGCCGAGGGAGTTGAAGGTTTCGCGCAGCGAGCCGGCTTTGCGGTTCATGTTCGACGAGCTCCAGGTCTCTTGTTTCGCCCGCGACGCCCGAGCCGATCGGCCAGTATTCCACGAGGAGGTGTCGAACCGCACGCCGAAGGCGTCGACGTGCTGCTCGACCCACCTGTACGATCTGGTGAAGTACGGCCGAAAAGGCCAGTGGATTTTTGCGATGAGCAGGCAGGGCAGCATTCATTTCGGTTTGCCGACGTGCTTCATTGAAGTGGCCGATGCTGCCGGATACGGGCGGCACGTTCCTCCAAGGACCGAGCCGTATCGCGGAAGGGCCAGTGGAACGAATGGCGTTCAAACGGCGTTGGCGTGCCAGATGCAATACAGGAGTGATCGATGACGACGGACCCGCGTGTAAACCCCGCCGAGGACGGCCCCCAGGGGCCCCAACCGCAGAATGCGGACAAGGCGGCGATCGAGGAGCAGCTGGCCCGCATCAAGGCTGATATTTCCGGTCTCGCATCCACGCTCGCGTCGATCGGATCCAGCCGCCTCAACGATGCGCGCGGTCATGCGGATGGACGCATCCACGAACTGACGCGCGCCGGTGAGCAGGCGATCGAGGATCTTCGTCGCCAGCTCAACGACGTCGAGCGCGACATGTCGCTGAAGGTTCGCGAGAAGCCGCTGCAGACCTTGAGTGTCGCCGCCGGCATCGGCTTTCTTGCAGCGCTGATCCTGCGCCGCTGATCGATGCGGAGTCTGCTTCCGCTCCTGACCTCCTTCGCTTCCGGCGAAGTGGGGCTGAGGATCAAGAACGCGAAGCGGCAGGCGGTGATGATGTCCATCGTCGCCTTCTTCGTGTTGATCGCGGTCGCCTTCGGCTTGATCGCACTCGAAGTCTATCTCGCCCGTATCTACGGCAATCTGGGCGCGTGCCTCCTCATCGCGATCGTATCGCTTGTCGTCGGGCTCGTCGTTCTCATGGCGAGCAAGTTCATGCAGGCGAAGGCGCGCCGGCGTGCACTTCGTCGCAGGCAGGAGAACAACGCGATGTTCAGCGCCGCGGCGGTCTCCTTCCTCCCGTATCTGCTGCGCTCGCGCGCGACGATGCTGCTCGGTGTGCCATTGGCGGCCGCGATCGGCTATATGCTGATGGGCCGCGGTGGTTCCTCGAACGACGACGGCGGACGCTGAAATTCGTTCGTGAAGCATGAAGTGCTGCCCGAGGGCGCATGACGCGGGTATGCAGTCGGCCGTGATGCGACCGTAAACAAAAAAGCCCCCGGATCGGTTTCGATCCGGGGGCCTTTCGGTTCGGCGGGCGGTGCGCTATCTCAACGGGCGAAAGCCTTCGAGACGCTCGGTGCCGAAATCGCGTCCGGCCCGTAATCCGACTCGCCCGATACCCTCAGCAGTTCCTGAAGGCGCACACGGGCGCGATTGACGCGGCTCTTGATCGTGCCGACGGCGCAGCCGCAAATCTCTGCGGCTTCCTCGTAGGCAAAGCCCGAGGCGCCGACGAGCACGATCGCCTCGCGCTGGTCGTCGGGAAGCTGGTCGAGGGCGTGGCGGAAATCCTGCAGGTCGAGCGAGCCGTATTGCGACGGATGCACGGCGAGATTGCCGGAAAACAGCCCGTCGGTATCCTGCACTTCACGCCCGCGCTTGCGCATCTGGCTGTAGAACTCGTTGCGCAGGATGGTGAAGAGCCAGGCCTTCATGTTGGTGCCGAGCTCGAAGCCCGACTGCTTCGCCCATGCCTTCATGATCGTATCCTGAACGAGATCGTCCGCCTTGTCGTGCCGTCCGCTCAAGGACATGGCGAACGCGCGGAGGCTGGGCAAAGTGGCCAGCAGCTCTCGTTTGAAGTCGTTCGTCTGGTCGTCGCCCTGACTCATTCCTGCCCCTGCCTGCTCGACCCCGACTGGCTGTTCTGTTCGGACTCGTCCAGTTTCTGCAAAAGATCCAAAAACCGATCCGGTATCGGCTCTTCCTGAACTGCGCTATAAAAGGCTTTCAGTCTCGAGCCGATTTCGCTATTTGGATCGAGTGGAATATGGGGTGTATCGAGCGCGCTGTCACGGGCATTTTCGTCGGGCTTGTCGTTCATCACTCGGATCTGATTCCTCTCGACGCGTTCTTATGAAGGCGTGAATGGCATAGACCAAAAAAAGTTCCTGCGTATCGGGAACTTTTTTTTCTTTCGTGAGTTTATCAACGCTGTGGCATGCGCTGCGGCACGCGACAGTTCTGCATGGGGAGTATCGTATGTCTCTTTCGACGCGCATCGCGCCGCACCTTCCTTATCTCCGCCGCTTCTCGCGTGCCGTCACCGGCTCGCAAACGTCGGGTGACGCTTACGTAGCAGCGGTGCTCGAAGCGCTGATCGCGGACGTTTCGATCTTCCCGGAAAGTTCGTCCGATCGGATCGGCATCTACAAGCTGTTCACCCAGCTCTTCTCCTCGCTTTCCGTTCCGTCCCCTTCCGTTTCCTCGCCCTTCGCATGGGAACAGCGCGCGTCGCAGAACCTGTCGGCGATCGCGCCGATGCCGCGACAGGCGTTCCTGCTCGTCGCGGTCGAGGACTTCCAGCCGGAAGAGGCCGCCGAAATCCTCGACGTGAGCACGAGCGAGATCTCCGATCTGATCAACCAGGCGTCGACCGAGATCTCGCGTCAGGTGGCCACGGATATCATGATCATCGAGGACGAACCGCTGATCGCCATGGACATCGAACAGATGGTCGAAGGTCTCGGCCACACGGTGACCGGCGTCGCGCGCACCCATCAGGAAGCGATCGAACTCTTCGAGAAGAGCACGCCGAAGATGGTGTTGGCCGATATCCAGCTCGCCGACGGTAGTTCGGGCATCGACGCGGTGAACGACATCCTGCGCACGAGCACCATTCCGGTCATCTTCATCACCGCGTTCCCCGAGCGGCTCCTCACGGGCGACAAGCCCGAACCGGCTTTTCTCGTGACGAAGCCCTTCAATCCGGACATGGTCCGCGCCCTCATCAGCCAGGCCCTCTTCTTCAACGAAAGCTCCCGCCTCGCGGCCTGAGTGGCAACATGCCGCGGCCGGTCGCTTTCGCGTGGAACCAGGCGTTTCGCGACGCGTTCACGTCGGTGGGGCGAATGGAGGAGAAGATGCCGGGTTTCGCCAACGGGGTTGCTTCCGGGCAGATCCCTGACGCCGCGCATCTTCGCCGTTCGCACCCTTCGCAACCGGTCAGCCATCCTCGGATCCACGGGTTCCGCCGTCGCACGAACGAAACCTTAGCGGCATCGGACACATTGGTGGTTCATGGCGATGGCTTCGCCTCCCGTCGCGCGGTCGTTCACACCGCGTGGCTTCATGGGTCTTCATAGGCAAAGGCAAGATGACGTCTGGATCTCCGGCCGATTCGGTGCCGCGTTTTGACCGTTTCAAGACCATGCTCCGTGGCTTGCGCGCGAGCGGCATGTGCGTGATGTACCAGGACAACGACCTGAACGTCCTCATGGTCGAGAATGCGCCGGAGTTCTGGCCGTCGCGACGCGAGATCATGGATGGCGGCGATGCCATGATCTTCGAGCGGAAGGTGGCCGAGCGCGTCAAGAGCGCGAAGCTCGGCGTCATCGAGGACGGTATCGCGACGCGCATCGAGGTGCCGGTCGTGAGCGAGGACCAGTCCCGCTGGTTCGAGGTGACCGTCGAGCCGGATACGGACCCTTCGGGTGCGGCGAAGGGGATCTTCGTCGCCGCAGTCGAAATCACCGATCTCGTCCACCGCGAGCAGGTGCTCAAGACGCTTCTGCGCGAGGTCAGTCATCGCTCGAAAAATCTGTTGGCGATCATGCAGAGCATCGCCATGCAGACGGCGCGATTTTCCGACACCCTCGACGATTTCCTGCTCAAGTTTCGCGGCCGCATCCAGTCGCTCTCGCAGTCGCAGGATCTTGTTACGGATTCGAACTGGCGGGGTGCGCGCTTCTCGGAACTTCTGTCACGCCAGCTCGCGCGCTACATCGCGAGCAATGTCGGGCTCGTCCGGCGCAACGGCGTCGACTGCTACCTGAACCCGAATGCGGCCTTGCATGTCGGGCTCGCGATTCACGAGCTTTCCGTGAATTCCGCCGTCTACGGCGTGCTTTCGGAAGGCTACGGTCACGTCGACATCGAGACGCACAAGCGTGACGAAGGATCCGAGAGCGAGGTGCTGGAGATCCGCTGGCTCGAACATCTGGCCGGGGCGGCGGACGTCGACGCGGTCCGTGCGCGCTTCGGCAGTACCGTTCTCGAACGGGTGGTGCCCAAGGCCGTCGGCGGAAGCGCGATCTACGAGATCGCCCTCGAAACGGTGCAGTACCGGTTGGAAATCCCCAGTTCCCAGTACGAATGCTGAGCTAGGGAGGGGCGGTTCATTCTTCGGTTGAAACGCCCGCCGCTCCGTAAACGCTGGCGAGCTCGTCTCGGCCCAGCATCAGAAGCAAGACGATCTGTAGGACGCTCGATCCCCCCGCACGTCATGCACCGGCTAGACCCGCTGATGACGGCGGGAGTGGTCCGCGGCTTTCAGACGGTCTTACTCCCAGCGCCGCACCGAAGCGAGATCGCAGACGTTTCGAACAGAGTATGGAACGCCTGCCGGAGCTCGCCGGCTGACCATGGAGTTTGGCCTATCCATTGGAGGGTGCGACCCCTAATAGCGGTGAAAGGTTTCGGCCAATGTCCGTCGTTGGATGCGTGATTTCCCCGCGCGATGTATCTCAATCGGCCCCATGAAACCGAACTGCCGCAACGCGCCTGAACATCAGTCCGAAGTCAGCCAATTTATTATCGGAAAAAGGAAAGGGGCTGGTGCGGGGGACGGCACCAGCCCCTGATCGTGTCTGAGGGGTAACACGACAGTAACCAAGACGTCTCGGGTCGGGGATGAGGTGGGGTGTCTTGGTTCGCCAGATCAACGCGGTGATCGCTTCGGTGTTCCATCATCGCTCAAAAAATTCTCGAATTTTTTCGAACGATCGGTGTTTGCGATCCAGATCGTTGATTTCACTACGCATTATTTTCCAGAAAAAATGCGCAGTGGCCGGAGGCGCGGCCGGAATATGGCTCGTCGCCCCCGAATGTCGTCGCCCGAATGTTGCTGGCCGTTCAGCCTTTTGCGACCGCGTCCCGTTCCTCGACGAGTTCGCCCACCGTGCGCTCGAGCATTTCGCGCTGGAAGGCATCCAGCGAAAGGCCGGTGACCCGCTCGTACGAACCGTTGGCACAGATCAGCGGTACGCCGGCCATCAGGCCTTCGGGGATCCCGTAGGAACCGTCGGAAGAGACCGCCATCGAGGTCCAGTCGCCGTTCGAGCCGTTGATCCAGTCGTGCATGTGGTCGATCGCCGCATTCGCCGCGGACGCCGCCGAAGACGCGCCGCGTGCCTCGATGATCGCGGAGCCGCGCTTGGCGACCTGCGGGATCAGCGTGTCCTTGTACCAGGACTCGTCGCCGATGAGTTCGGGCAGGGATTTGCCGTTCGCCGTCGCGTTCGTCCAGTCGGCGAACATGGTGGGCGAATGATTGCCCCAGACCACGAACTTGTCGATTTCCTCAACGCCGACGCCTGCCTTCTTGGCAAGCTGCGTGAGGGCGCGGTTGTGATCCAGGCGGACCATGGCGGTGATGTTTTCGCGCGGGAAATCCGGCGCGTTGTCGGCAAGGATCATGGCGTTGGTGTTGGCCGGATTGCCGACGACGATGACCCGCGCATCGCGCTTGGCCGCTTCGTTGAGAGCCTTGCCCTGCACCTTGAAGATCTCGGCGTTGGCCGTGAGCAGGTCCCGGCGCTCCATGCCTTTCGAGCGCGGCCGCGAGCCGACGAGGAAGGCCGCGTCGATGTCCTTGAAGGCGACCGCCGGATCGTCGGTGATCGAAACGTCTTTCAAGAGCGGGAAGGCGCAGTCTTCGAGTTCCATGACGACGCCGCGTACGGCGTCCTGGGCCTGCGGGAGGTCGAGGAGTTGCAGACGGATCGGCTGATCGGCGCCGTAGACCTCGCCCTTCGCAATGCTGAACAGCAGCGAGTAGCAGATCTGCCCGGCCGCGCCGGTTACCGCGATGCGCTTTGCTTCGGTGGCCATGGGTTGGAGATCCTTTCCTTGTTGAGATCTTTGCGGCGCGTCCGGCGAGGGCGGTTTTCCGCCCTGCGCTTCGCCCCTTCGAAAATGTCGCGCGCATCCATCGCTCCCCGCGGCGGCGATTGCAACACCCAAGGGCGGTTTGCGCGTGGCCGGCCGTTCGTTCGAACACCGGCCGGCGGCTTTCGTCCGGCCCGGCGGTCGAGGCGACGAAGGCGGACTGCGGCAAAGAGACATGCGGCAGGAGGCCCGCTTCCCGTCCATGTCGACAGTCGGCTATGCAACGCTAGATTTGCGTTTTCGCCGGGCCGGTCCTACCTCTCCGATACCAAGGCCGTAGAGCCCGATGGCGGAACCGTTTTCGACGCGAGGCCGGACGAAGCCGGCCGGAGAAGGGATGGCAGAATGCTGTTCGGTATCGAACATCGGCGGTTCGCATGGCTTGCGATCGTCATGGTTGCCGTCGCGCCGGCATCGGCACGGGCCGATACGACGCACGGCGGCAATGGCACCGGCGATCACATCGCGACCTCGTCCGGCGCCGCTTCCGGCAAGGGCGGAAGTGCCGCTTCGAAGTCCTCGATCGACGGGGCCGGCGTGGCGGATCCCGGCCAACTGATCGACCCCAACCTTTCGGCGCAGGCGATCGCGGTACGCGAGACGCCGAAATTCGCTTCGATCAAGATCGTTCCCGTCGAGCAATCCGGCAATTCGAAACCGCTCGTGCAGGCGGTGATGGACGAAAACGCCGCCGCTGAAACGCTGCGGGACGCCATTCGCGCCAATGCCGACCTGATGCGTTATCTGCGCGCCCACGACGTTCAGGTGTCCAACGTCGTGGCACTGAGCACGGACCGCAATAACAACGCGATCGTCTTTACCCGCTGACCGTTCCGATCTTCGGGGCCTGACAAGGTAGCCCGACGGCGCTCAGACGTATTTGCGCCAGTCGTGTTCCTCGCTGAAGCCGAGTACTTCACGGATCTTGCGGTTCGAGATGACGCCCTCGAACTCGCCCATCTCGCGCGTTACCGGAACGTTCGGGAAGAACCGTTCGAGCAGCTCGCGGGTCGGCGCGCGGGAGACGACCGTGTCGTTGACCGCATTGAAGATCTCGTAGCCGAGACCGTCGGTCTGGATGCAGCGATGGACGATCTGTCCGAGATCTCGCGCATCGATGTAGCACCAGGCGTTGCGGATGCGCATCTCCGGCTTTTCGAGGTATTCCGGAAAGTTGGCGTAGTCGTCCGGCTCCATGACGTTGCCGATGCGAAGGCCGTAGATGTCGATGCCCGAACGCATCTGGAAGGCTCGCGCCGTCTTCTCGTTCAGCACCTTGGAGAGGCCGTAGCTGTCCATCGGATCCACGTCGTAATCTTCCTCCAGCGGGAACTGATGGAAATCTTTCCGACCCTCGGCGAAGCACACGCCGTATGTCGTCTCGCTCGACGCGAAGATGATCTTGCGCACGCCGAGCTTCATTGCCGCCTCAATGACGGCATAGGTGCCCATCGTGTTGACGCGGAAGGTCTCGTTGTCCGGCTCGATGAGAATGCGCGGGATCGCCGCGAAATGGACGACGGCATCGAAGCCTTCCGGCCCGTCGCCCGTTTCGAGCTGGTCAAGGTTGCGGTGCTGGCTCAGCGCATTGAACATCTGGCCGCTGTCGGTGACGTCGGCCCTCAAATTGTCGACGCCTGGATGGTCGAGCGGGGTGAGATCGACATTGAGAACGTTGTACCCCTGGTCGACAAGATAGGGTACGACGTGCTTTCCCGCCTTGCCGGAACCGCCGGTGAAGAGAATGTTCTTTCCTGCCGTCATGCGTGGTCTCCTTCCCTGGTTGCGTCGAGAAATAACGGCACCAGCCCCTATGGCAAGCCGGTCTCGCCCTGTCTTCGGGCCGTGAACCCAATCTGAACGCTTCGCCAAGGTCGCATTCAGGCGCGCTCGGCTAGGTCTTCATCCGTCGCCGGCAGGCAACGGCTTCAAACCACCGGCGGCCGTCGAGGCACGAACTGGTTCGAAACGGACCCGAAGAGGAGAAACGACATGATGAAGACGGTTTTCGCAACGGCGCTCGCCACGAGCCTTCTCGGTATCGGAGCGGCCTCCGCCGCACCGGCCATGGTGACGACGTCGCTCAACCTTCGCAGCGGCCCCGGTACGGGATACCGTGTGGAAACGGCAATGCCGAACGGTGCGATCGTCAACGTCGTGGGATGCACCCGCGGCTACAACTGGTGCCGCGTGCGCTGGAACGGCCATGACGGCTGGGCGTCTTCCAACTACCTCGCTTCACGACAGGCGCACCATCGCGGCCAGCGTTATGCGCGTTCGGGTGCCGCGATCGGTATTCCACTGATCGCAGGGGCCGTCATCGGTTCGGTGCTCACCAATCACAACCACGATTCGCATCACCACGACTACCGCGGCGACCACCGTCGCGATCGTGGCCACCATTCCAATCGGGACCGCGACGACCACGGCAGGCATGCACGCAGGGACCACGACGATCACGACCGTCACGCAAGCCGAGGCGACGATCGCAACCATGATCGCGACGACCACCGCCGGTGGCGCCGCGACCATTAGGGCGTCTTCCAGCCGGACCGATGCAGTCCGGCGTCGCGAACGATCCGCGAAACTTTAGAGTGTATGCGACGGGCAAGCGTGTTTTCCGGCCCGCGCCCGAAGACGGTTTCGAAGCGGATCCTGCGGCCCGATCGCCGCGGGGTCCGCTTCGCTCGGGTCCCATGGGCTCCAGGGTATCGGAATTTACAAGGCGGTCGGTGCGAGCGTGCCGACCGTCAGCCAGACCGCTGCATAGTGGCAGGCGGCACCCGACAGCACGAAGGTGTGCCAGATGGCGTTCTGGAAGCGCAGGCCGCGCCATAGATGAAAGATGAGGCCGGCCGAATAGGCAAGGCCGCCGGCGAGGACGAGGATCAGCGTTGCCGGCCGAAGGGTTTCGATCATCAGGCCGAAGAGGGCGGCGCCGCTCCAGCCGAGGGCGAGATAGAAGAAGATCGCCAACCGATCGAACCGGCCGGTGAGCGCGATCTTCATGACCATGCCAAGTGCTGCAACGCACCACATTCCCACGAGAAAGCCTTTCGCACCCAAACCCATATGCAGCACGAACGGCGTGTAGGTTCCGGCGATCAGCAGGAAGATGCCCGCATGGTCGAACCGACGCAGCCAGCGGCGGACCGGCGTTTCAGGCCAAAGGTTGTAGAGGGCGGAAAGGCTGAGCGTACCGAGCAGGCTGAGCGCGTAGACGATGGTGCCCACAAGTGCGTGGGGCGGAGGAAGGCGGCTCGACGCGATGACGAGCGCGACGGATCCGCAAAGGGCGAGGGCGATGCCCGCGACGTGAACGGCACCGTCCGCGTACACTTCGTGCCGATCGTATGGGCGTCGATCGTATGAGCGAAGGGCCGGTTTGGACATGGTGGACGACATCCGATCCGCGAAATCACATCATGATCATGCTGCGCTGCACCATTGTCAACGGACGCCTCCGGCATCCCGTGGCAAGATGTCGGCAAGGAAAGGGGGAGTATGATCGTCGCCATGGTGCATCGCGACGACCGCTTCGAGCGAATCCTGAGTGCCCGGACCGACCGAGCGCCCGACGCCGATGGCAACGGTGCGGATCGTCGGACGAGCGCGCCGGTCAGCACGCGGTCCTTCTTCATCGCCTCGACGGCCCGCGAGCGGGAAGCGGGAGAGGGCGCTGCCCATACGTTTGCCGGCCTCTACGCCGATGGAGGTACGCCGCCTGCCGATCGGGGAGAAGGCGCCGAAGACAGTCAACCGAAGAGCGTCGATCCGACCGAGATCGCCTGCGAACTCGCCCTTGCAAGTTGCGCCGGCCTCGAAGCGCTTCATGCGGCACGGCGGCGATTTGCCCGCGAGAACCACCCCGACGGCCAGCCCGAGGCACTGCGCGAGAATGCCAACCTGCGCATGAGCATCGCCAATCACCTCGTCGATGCGGAGATCGAACGGCGAGGCACGATCGCGAAAGAAGGGAACGTGCGAGGGGGAACCGGCCCGGTGCCATCGCGTTCCTGATGAGGTCGGCAACCACGACGTGTTCCGGCTTCCGATCGATAATCAGGTTCGAGGCTAAACCATGAGCGTGCTGATTGGCATCCTGATCACCTTCCTGGTCGTCATTCTCGTTCTATACCTGATCGAGCGCCTGCCGATTCAGGGTCAGGCCAAGCAGATCGCCCGAATCGTCGTCATCATCATCGGTATTCTCTCGCTGCTGAAATACCTGGCGGTCTTCTGATAAGCGATCCGAGCGCCGACGCGCATTCTGCAATTGCGATGATTGATCTGCGGTCTGGTCGGGAAAGCCTGCGCCGGCCGTCCTCATCGTGAAGCACGTTGCCCGTCTAGACTGAACGCTCGCGTGCCGACGACGAGCTTCAGTCCCGTCGTCGGCCAGACCGCGGTTTGCCGCATGCGGGACGCTTCTCCCGCCACAGGAAGCGCTTCCGCGCTTACTCCTGCGCCTTCCCCAGCATTCATGGTGACTTCATAGCTCCAACTTATGCCGACCTCTGAAGGTTTAATTGGATCGGACATCGGAACGTTTCCTATAAAATCCTTCGGCGTCGATATTGAGCAGTCATTTGGAGGATTTGCGTGGGTGAGGATGAACCGTGCTTCGATGTGGCGCATCTCGGTCATGTCGAGATGTTCACCAACCGCTTCGAGGAGAGCCTCGACTTCTTCGTCGACGTCTACGGGCTGACGGAGAGCGGGCGGGATGCGGACTCGGTCTATCTGCGCGCCTTCGACGACTACGAGTTCCATTCGCTCAAGCTGACACGTTCGAAAACGACCGGCGTCGGCCACGTCGCCTACCGCACATCCTCGAAGGCAGCGCTCGACCGCCGTGTCGCCGCCATCGAGGCGATGGGGTGCGGCATCGGCTGGACGGAAGGCGACATGGGCCACGGTCCTGCGTACCGGTTTCGCGACCCCGACGGCCACGTCTTCGAGCTCTACTGGGAGACGGTCGTCTTCGAGCCGCCTTCGGGCGAGGCGCCGGCGATCAAGAACATCGCGCAGCGCTATCACGGACGCGGCGCCTGTCCGCGCCGGCTCGACCACGTGAACCTGCTCGCCGTCGACGTGCGCGCCATCAAGGCGTTCATGGTCGAGGCACTCGGCAGCCGCGTCACCGAGGAGATCCTTCTCGACAACGGCCGGCTCGGCGGCTGCTGGTTCACCGTCAACAACAAGGGCTACGACATCGCCTATGCGGAGGAGCATACCGGCACGCCCGGGCGCTTCCACCACGTGACCTACGTGACCGACCAGCGCGAGGACGTGCTGCGCGCCGCCGACATCTTTCTGGAAAACGGCATCCACATCGAGACGGGGCCGCACAAGCACGCCATCCAGCAGACCTTCTTCCTCTATGTCTACGAGCCGGCCGGCAACCGCGTCGAGATCGCCAATGCCGGCGCGCGGCTGATCCTGCGCCCCGACTGGCCGACGATCACGTGGACGGAAGCCGAGCGCAAGAAGGGCCAGGCCTGGGGCCTGAAGACGATCGAGAGCTTTCATACGCACGGCACGCCGCCGATCGAGAACGCGGGCGGCCATCATTCCGGAGACGAGCGATGAGCAAGAAGACGGCGCTGGTGATCAGCGCCCATGCGGCGGATTTCGTCTGGCGCTGCGGCGGCGCGATCGCGCTGCATCAGGCGCGCGGGGTCGACGTCACGGTCGTATGCCTTTCCTACGGCGAGCGCGGCGAGAGCGCCAAGCTGTGGAAGCAGGAGGGGATGACCCTCGACAAGGTGAAGGACGCGAGGCGCAAGGAGGCGGAGAACGCCGCCGGCGCGCTCGAAGCGCACGACATCCGCTTCTTCGACCTCGGCGACTATCCGCTCGAACTGGACCGGGCGGCGAAGGACAAGCTCGTCGACGTCATCCGCGAGGTGCAGCCCGCCTTCATGCTCTCGCACTCGATGGACGACCCGTACAACACCGACCACCCTTACGCCGCGAAGATCGCGCTCGAATGCCGGATGATCGCGCAGGCCTGGGGGCACAAGCCGGGCGAGAAAGTGCTCGGCGCGCCGCAGCTCTACCTCTTCGAACCGCACCAGAGCGAGCAGTGCGGCTGGAAGCCCGACACGCTTCTCGACATCACCGAGGTCTGGGACAAGAAGCGCGCGGCGATCGAGTGCATGGAAGGCCAGCAGCACCTCTGGCACTACTACACGAACGTCGCCGAAAACCGCGGCAACCAGTTCCGCCGCAATTCCGGCGGACAATCCGGTGGGCGCGAGGCGAAATACGCCGAGGCCTTCCAGTCGATCTTCCCGAAGACCGTGGACGAGCTCTGACATGGCGAACGTAGTTGTACAGAACATTGAGCGGCCCGACGCGGGGACGATCGCCGGGCTCGGAGAATGCGGTGTCGCTACCGTACACGAGGCGCAAGGGCGCAAGGGTCTCATGCGCTCGTTCATGCGGCCGATCTATGCCGGAGCGCGCATTGCCGGACCTGCCGTCACAGTCTCCGTTCCTCCCGGCGACAACTGGATGATCCACGTCGCGGTGGAACAGTGCCGCGATGGCGACGTCCTCGTCGTCGCGCCGACGAGCCCCTGCGAGGACGGCTATTTCGGCGACCTGCTCGCCCATTCGCTGATGTCGCGCGGCGTGCGAGGGCTGATCATCGAAGGCGGCGTGCGCGATACGCGCGACCTGACGGAGATGGGCTTTCCGGTCTGGTCGAAGGCGGTCTTCGCGCAGGGCACGGTCAAGGCGACGCTCGGCTCGGTCAACGTGCCGATCGTGTGCGCCGGCGCCCATATCGAGCCCGGCGACGTGGTGGTGGCCGACGATGACGGCGTGTGCGTCGTGCCGCGCGACGAGGTGGCTTCGGCTCTCGAGGCCGCACGCAAGCGCGAGGCGAACGAGGTGGAAAAGCGCGAGCGGCTGAAGGCAGGCGAGCTCGGCCTCGACATCTACGGCATGCGCGAGAAACTGGCCGAGAAGGGCCTCAAATATGTCTGACGGCGTGCGCTGCATGTGGATGCGCGGCGGCACCTCGAAAGGCGGCTATTTTCTTGCCGACGATTTGCCGTCCGATCCGCACGAGCGCGATGCCTTCCTGCTCAGGGTCATGGGCTCGCCCGATCCGCGCCAGATCGACGGCATGGGCGGGGCCAATCCACTGACCTCCAAGGTCGCGGTCGTAAAGCGTTCCGAGCGGCCGGATGCCGACGTCGACTATCTCTTTCTCCAGGTCTTCGTGGACCGTGCGGTGGTCACCGACCGGCAGAACTGCGGCAACATCCTCGCCGGCGTCGGGCCGTTCGCGCTGGAGCGCGGGTTGGTGGCTGCCGAGGACGGCCGCACCGATGTCCGCATCTTCATGGAGAACACCGGCCAGACGGCGGTCGCGACCGTCGAGACGCCGGGTGGCTTCGTCTCCTACGAGGGCGAGGCGCAGATCGACGGCGTTCCGGGAACGGCGGCCCCCGTGTCGATCGTCTTCGAAGACACGGCCGGATCGAGCTGCGGCGCGCTGCTTCCGACCGGCAATGCGGTGGATACGATCGATGGCATCGAAGCGACGCTGATCGACAACGGCATGCCCTGCGTCGTCGTGAAGGCGAGCGATCTTGGTGTCGATGGTAGCGAGAGCCCCTCCGAGCTCGAAGCAGACGAAGCGCTGCGCGAAAAGCTCGAAGCGATCCGGCTCGCGGCCGGGCCGATGATGAATCTCGGCGACGTTTCGGACAAGTCGGTCCCCAAGATGACGATGGTCTCGCGCGCTCGAAACGGCGGCGCGATCGCCACGCGCACCTTCATCCCGCATCGCTGCCACGAGGCGATCGGCGTGCTCGGCGCTGTCAGCGTCGCGACTGCCTGCCTGCTCGACGCCGGGCCGGCCAGCGAACTCGCCGAAATCGGTTCGGGGACCGAGCGCCGGCTTGCAGTGGAGCATCCGACGGGCGAGATGACCGTCGTCGCGACGCTCGACGACGGTGGCGCAGTCTCGCGTGCCGGCATCCTGCGCACGGCGCGCAAGCTTTTCGACGGTACGGTCTTCGGGTGAAAAGCCCATAGCGGCTTCCGGGGCGCCGATCGACATGCGAAACAGAACGATATCGGCAATTTCGACGGAACGCACGCCATGAAACGCATCGCCACGATCGGTTTCGGAGAAGCGGCCCGGGCCTTCGTCGCCGGATGGCGCGAAACCGTGGACGTCGCCGTCTCGACCTTCGACATCAAGATCCGGAACGAAGGGGAGGCGGAGCGCCTGCGCGATGCGGCGAACAAGCTCGACGTCGCGTGTGCGGAGGACCCACAACGGGCCACTGCCGAGGCCGCGTGCGTTTTCAGCCTGGTAACGGCCGATCGCGCGTTCGAAGCGGCAGAGGAGACCGCGGCTTTCCTTCCCGAAGCATCGCTCTTCCTGGATTGCAACTCGTGCGCGCCGCAGACAAAGGAGCGTGCCTCGCGCATCGTTTCGGAGGCCGGTGGTCAGTATGTCGACGTCGCGATCATGGCGCCGGTCCATCCGAAGCGCCACGAGACGCCGCTGCTCGTTTCCGGCCCGCATGCCGAAGCCGCGAAGAACGCACTCGAAAGCCTCGGCATGAAGCCGTCGATCGCCGGTGAACGGATCGGGCAGGCCTCGACGATCAAGATGCTGCGTTCCATCATGGTCAAGGGCATGGAGGCGCTGACGGCCGAATGTGCGCTCGCCGCCCGCCGCGCCGGGGTCGAGGATGCGGTCTTCGCCTCGCTTGCCGCCTCCGATCCGCGCACGGACTGGCCGGCTCGCGTCGCCTACAATACCGAGCGGATGCTGAACCATGGCGTGCGCCGTGCGGCGGAAATGGAGGCGGTCGTTGAGACGCTCGACGATCTCGGCATGCCGTCGCGCATGAGTTCGGCTTGTGCAGCCTGGCAGGCCGAACTGGGCGATCTCGGCATCGAAGCCGATGTCGACGACGTGCATGAACTGCTCGACCGTATTCTCGAAGCCCGTTTCGACGGACTTTCGCGTTCGTCCTGAATGGTAACGCGCTACCAACTCCTCGTCTGATACCATGTGTTCGCTCTACCGGGCGAGGCAGGCGCAAAGACGAGGAAAGACGGCTTGATCGAGGCGACGGGAAACGACGTGACGGTGTCGCGCAGCACGCGACAGGCAGCGCGTGCGCCTCTCGCCCGGAATCTGCGGCACCTGCGACTTTTCCTGGAAGTGGCACGCAGCCATTCCCTGACGGTCGCTTCGTCGCGTTGCCACGTTTCGCAGCCGGCCGTCACCCAGGCGATCGGCAAACTCGAAACGCAGGCCGAAGGCGTTCTCTTCACCCGCACGAGCCACGGCTTTTATTCGACCGAACGCGGCGAAGCCCTGGTGCGGCGCGTCGAACGCGTCTTCGCGATGCTCGATCCGGCCCTTGCCGACATCTCGCCGCGGCTTATTGCGACCGCTACCATCTCGCAACTCGAGGCGCTGATCGCGGTCTGCGAGAGCGAGAACTTCACGCTTGCCGCCAAACGCCTCGGGCTGGCGCAGCCAACCGTTCACCGCGCCGTCGCTCAGCTCGAACACGAGGCGACCCGGCCGCTCTTCGAGCGAACCTCCTTCGGTGTCGTGGCGGGGCGAGCGTGCCTTGCTCTCGCGCGGGCGGCCCATCTCGCCTTCTACGAATTGCAGCAGGCGAGCGCCGAACTCGCCGAGCTCGAAGGCCGTGACGAGGGCACCGTCGTCATCGGGTCGCTGCCGCTTGCCCGCTCCGTCCTGCTGCCGCGTGCCCTCGTGCGGTTTCGCGCCGAACGGCCGTCGATGCGCGTCACCGTGCACGACGGTCTCTACGACGTCTTCCTTTCCGGCCTGCGGCGTGGGGAGATCGATTTCATGATCGGGGCGTTGCGCGATCCTCCGCCGATCAACGACGTCGTCCAGGAAGCCCTTTTCGACGATCGTCTCGTCATCGTCGCCCGGCTCGACCATCCGCTTGCCCGCCTTCGGGCCGTCGGCATCGAAGATCTCGTCGATTATCCGTGGATCGTGCCGCGCCCCGGCACGCCGTCGCGAGCACAGTTCGATGCGCTCTTCGCGCAGAGCGGCCCCTCGACGTCTCCACACGTCATGGAAGCCGGCTCGATTTTGCTGATGCGCGAGATGCTGCGGCAGAGCGACCATCTCGGCTGCGTTTCCGGCCAGCAGGCGCAGGCCGAAATCGCAAACGGGCTTCTCGCGAGGATCGATGCCACCGTTCGCTGGCCGGCCCGCGCCATCGGCCTGACGATGCGCAGCGAATGGCAACCGACCGGAGCACAGCGCCGCCTCATCGACATCGTGCGCGAGGAAGCGTCCCGCCTCGAGCCGCTATAGCCTGTTCTAATACGGTGCGCTTCGCTTCGAATTTCGTTTCGCGCAGCTGGTTCGGCACATAGGGTCGAGCCCGTCTGTCGAACGGGAGTGATGGACCGAAGCCGTTCGGGATAAAGGAGGATATCATGCGTATCGGGAAGAGGATCGCGGCGTTCGCGACGGTCGGATTGGCCATGTGGGCGACGTCTGCGCTCGCCGAGGACCTGAAGTTCGCCAACTATATGGCCGCGACCCATCCTTACGTGGGCGGCACGTTCGAGCCGTTCGCCAAGTCCGTCGAGCAGAAGACCGATGGCAAGCTCAAGGTTACGCTCTACAATGGCGGCGAACTGGGCAGCGGTCCGGCCGAGCAGTATTCGCGCGTCGTCGACGACGTCGCCGAACTCGCCGTCAGCCTGCCGGGCTACACGTCGTCGAAGTTTCCGCTGACGCTCGTGACCGAGCTTCCCGGCGTCATCGACGAGGATACCGGCACGAAGACGATCTGGAACCATATCGACCTGTTCCAGTCGGAGTTCCGCCGCGTCAAGCTCGTCAGCCTGTGGTCGAGCGCCGAAAACATCCTCTACACGCGTGACGAGGCCGTGAAGTCGCCCGACGACATCAAGGGCATGAAGATCCGCGTTCCTTCGCGCAACACCGGCAAGCTCGTCGAAGCCTGGGGCGGAACGCCGGTGTCGATGCCGGTCTCGGAAATCTACAACGCCATGCAGACCGGCGTGATCGACGGCGCGATGATCGACGGAACGGCGACGCGCGCCTTCAAGCTCGGCGAAGTCGCGAAGTACCTGACCGTCGGCATGGAGACGACGATCTCGCCCTTCTACATCATCATGAATCGCGACGCCTTCGAGAACCTCACCGACGATGAAAAGTCGGCGATCGAGAGCGCCGGCCGGAAGGCCTCCGAGCTCGGCCACGAGGTGCAGGTGACCGAAGCGAAGAAGGGCATCGAAGCCTTCGCCGACATGGACGGCAAGACGCTCATCCGCCTGTCGGACGATCAGGCGGCAGCCTTCGACAAGATCTCCGAAAAGGTCACGAAACAGGTGGTCCAGCAACAGGGCGATCAGGCCGAAAAGATCGTGGACGCGCTCGGATCGAAATAGAACTCTCATGCGATCCTCTTCCTCGATGGCCTGGTCGAAGCGTCTCGACCGGGCCACGCTCGCCCTCGCGTGGCTTGCCGCACTCGGCCTCCTGTTCCTCGTCGCGATGATCGCATTCGGCGTGCTTCTGCGGTACGTCTTCGCGATCCCGATCCTCGGCGCGAACGAGATCGTCGAGCTTGCCGCCGTCGTGGTGGTCATGGCGGCTCTTCCCTATTGCACTGCCGAGCGCGCGCATGTAGGCGTCGATGTCTTCGATCCCATGCTCGGGCGGTGGGGACGCCTTGCCGGCGACGTGCTGTCACGCCTGCTTTCGGGCTTCGTCCTCGGCGTGCTCGTCTGGCGCGCGGTACTGAAGGCGATCGACGCGTGGCGCTGGGGCGATGCGACGAACATGCTTTCCATGCCGATCTGGCCTTTCTACGCCGTGCTCGCGGCGGGGGCTGCGCTCTGCGTCGTGGTCTTCGCCATGCAGATCGTCATCGCGGTTGCCGCGGGGGAGGCGGCATGAGCCCGGTCCAGGTCGGCCTCGTCGGCATCGCGTGCCTCTTCGCACTGATGATCCTGCGAACCCCGGTGGCGTTCGCCATGCTGCTCGTCGGCTTCTTCGGCACATGGGCGCTCGAAGGCTTCCGCTCGGCCGGCGGCCTTCTCCTCACCGAAAGCTATTCGGCCGTCTCGGGCTATACGCTCGTTGTCGTGCCGATGTTCATCCTGCTCGGCAACGTGTCGACGGCGGCCGGTTTCAGCCGCGGGCTCTACGATGCGGCCTATGCCTGGGTCGGCCGGTTTCGCGGCGGGCTCGCCTCGGCATCCGTCATCGGCTGCGCGGCGTTTTCGGCGGTCTCCGGTTCCTCCGTCGCCACTGCCGTGACGCTCGGCAAAGTGGCGCTGCCCGAGATGCGCAGGCTCGGCTATGCCGATAGCCTTGCGACGGGATCGGTCGCCGCCGGCGGCACGCTCGGCTTTCTCATTCCGCCGTCGACCGGCTTCGTGCTCTACGCGATCCTGACGGAGCAGTCGGTCGGGCGCCTCTTCATGGCCGGGATCCTGCCGGGACTTCTGTTGATGGCGCTTTTCATGCTGACGGTGTGGATCGTCGCCACCCTCTTTCCGCAGACCGGCCCGCGCGGCGAGGCGCTCGCCTATCGCGAACGCTTCCGTCTGCTCGGCGATGCGCTGCCGCTCATCGGCGTCATCGTCGTGTCGATCGGCGGCATCTATATTGGTGCCTTCACGCCGGTGGAAGCGTCCGGCGTCGGCGCCGCGCTCGTCATTCTCCTGGCGGTCGCGACGCGCAGCCTGTCGCTCGCGAGCTTTCGCGACGCCGTCCTCGATACGCTTCGCACCTCCGCCATGCTCTATACGATCGTCATCGGCGCGAACGTGCTCAATCCGTTCTTCGCCGTCACGCGCATTCCCGATGCGCTCGGCGCCGGCCTGACGGCACTCGGCCTCGGTGCCTACGGCACGCTTCTCATGATCATCCTCGGCTACGTCGTGCTCGGCATGTTCATGGACGGGCTGTCGATGCTCGTCATCACCATTCCGATCGTCTTCCCGATCATCATGCAGCTCGGTTTCGATCCGATCTGGTTCGGCGTGGTGGCGGTGATCGTCATCGAGATGGGAATGATCACGCCACCGGTCGGCCTCAACGTCTTCGTCGTGCGCGGTGTCGCCGAAGACGTGCCGCTGACGACGATCTTCAGGGGCGTCGCCCCCTTCCTCTTCGCGATGATCGTCGGACTCGTCATCATCGTCGCGTTCCCGTCGGTCGCCCTCCTGATACCGAACTCGATGTTCGGGTAGAGGACGCCTTCACGCAACTTCGTCATGGCCCGCCGGCCCGCGCAAGAAACGACGTACACACGACGAACGACATCCGGCGGTTTTCCGGTGCGTTCATGTTTGTGCCTGATATCGCTCGTCCGGTCATTAGAGATGACTAGGTATCCTAGCGCGCTCCTCCGCATGCCATTTCGAAACGGGCGGTAAAAGTGCGATACGCCCCGGCTTCGGTTTTGTGAGAACGAGTTGCTTTTCATCGGGCGTGCATGGACCGCCTCGAGCCGGAGACGATCGGCTCGCCGAAGCGAGACGGGGTGAGCGCAAAGGAGCCGCCTTTGCTAACCTTGGTTCGTCGTGCTGAAACCAGTCGAGGCGGCAGGCCGCCTTCGACCGACCCGAAGGTCGTTTACGGCACGTTCGAGCACATCGGCGAGTGCCATATGGTCGACGACGGGCCGGTCAATGCGAACATCCGCGATGATGGACAAGCTGGATTTCGAACAGAAAAACGAGCGCAAGCGAGGAAACTCCGCTCGAGGTCAGCCACCGATCCAAAAGGATCTCTGGCGCACCCGACAGGATTCGAACCTGTGACCTCTGCCTTCGGAGGGCGAGGGATTGAGATTTCTTGGCTTTTCCGAAGCTAACTCAAAATTACCGCAGGCGTTTGATTTTTCTTGTAAAATGGTGTTCTTTTGGTAGGTGACGCCGTAATCGGCATTGCCCCAAATTACCCTGATTTACCGCTTCGGTGCTTCCTATGTGCTTCCTATGTGCTTCCTGTAAATCCAGATGAGCGAAACCCGCCTCACCAAGACGGTCGTCGATCGGCTTGTACCGCGCGAGAAGGAGTATTTCGCGTGGTGCGGAAAGCTGGCGGGCTTTGGCGTAAGGGTTTGGCCGAACGGGAAGAAGGTATTCATCGTCCAATATCGAACCGGCGGGCGTGGCACGCCGACCCGACGCAAGGCGCTCGGCACCTACGGCGTGGTGACGACCGACCAAGCGCGCAAGAGCGCTGAGGATTACCTGGCGTCGGCCCATCTTGGAAACGATCTCGTCGGCGCAGAGCGAAAGGCCCGCTCTGAAATGACCGTCTCGCAGCTTTGCGATGAATATCTTGAGCATGGTGTGGGTTTGAAGAAGGCCAGCACCATCAAGACCGATGTCGGACGCATCGATGGCCATATTCGCCCGCTGCTCGGCAAGAAGAAGATCGGTGCCGTGACGAGGCAAGACATCGAGCGGTTCTTGAACGACATCGCCAAGGGCAAGACTGCTCGGGATAAACCCACCGGCAAAAAAGGTCGCTCGATTATCAAGGGCGGCAAGGGAACCGCGACCCGCACGGTGCGCCTTCTCGGCGGGATCTTCACCTATGCGGTCAACCAAGGCTATCTTGAAACAAATCCGCGAACAGGCGTGAAGCTCTTTAAGGACGGCGCGAAAGAGCGCTTCTTGTCGGAGGATGAGTTGGCACGGTTGAGCACGGCGCTTGAGGAAGCCGAAACGATCGGCCTTCCATGGACCTTTCGCGAGACTGCGGAGGCCAAGCATCGTCCGACATCGGAAAAGCAGCGCGAAATCCTCTCTCCGCATGTCACCGGCGCAATCCGGCTGCTTTTGCTGACCGGCTGCCGCTTGCGGGAAATCCTGCATCTAAGATGGAATGAGGTCGATTTCGAGCGCGGGCTTCTGCTTTTGCCAGACAGCAAGACGGGCCGCAAAACCGTTTTCCTTTCCGATGCAGCTCTTGACGTCTTACAGAACTTGCCGCGCGTCGGACGCTATGTGATCGCGGGAAGCAACCCAGACCAGCCCCGTGCCGACCTGAAACGCCCTTGGCAACGGATCGCAAATCATGCCGAGCTTGAGAACGTTCGCTTGCATGATCTGCGACATACCTTCGCGTCCATCGGTGCCGCGCAGGGCATGAGCCTACAAATGATCGGAGCCTTGCTCGGACACAAATCCCCAGAGACGACCTCGCGCTACGCTCACCTCACCGAGGACCCATTGCGGCGAGGCTTGAACCAGATTGGCCAGGCCATCAATGTCAGCAAAACCCGTGATCAGGACCGTCCGTAAGTATATGTATTTGAGTGGGTTTTATTTTTCTTTGCCGCAGGACCGCAGATTTCGACGCTCTCAGTGTATATAATGGGGCGACGCAGCCCGTGTCGCACTCTCAAACGCGATCCACGGAGTGCAAAAAATGCAGACCAAACACCTCACGCCAGAAGAAGCGGTCAATTACCTCATTCGGACCTACGGCATCCGTTACAGTCCCAAATATTTCGCCAAATTGCGCCATACCGGCGAGGGCGCTGAACACGTCAAATTTCCCGCCCGCGTCTATTACACGCCTGAGCAGCTTGACGAATGGGTCAAATCTCGCCGTCAGGTTCGCCGGACCACATCGGAACCACCTATCCTCCAGTCTCAGCGAAAGGCGGAAACACCCGATGTCTTGCCTCGGCAATCCAATCGCAAACCTGCGCGTCCCAACAAAAAACCGGCAGTCGAACTTAGCCGCGACATGGACGTATTCGAACTTCTGGCAAAACTCTGATTGGGTCAGAGCGGGGCAATAATAAGAAATTACAATGACTTATGGCAACTCAAAAGTTGACACCCTCGGTGGGTCTGGTTTGTTATTAGAGGTGAAGGCCGCTGTGCCTCACCATGACACCAACCCATCGAAAGGACCCATGTCATGGAAAACGAAACAAGCGATTTCATCCTTATCCCAGCCAAGGGCGGCGGCGCTCTCATCCGCCGCAGCGAGATCGCCGGGGGCCGCCCCAATGGCGGTGAGGGCGGTATCGTCTATCTCAAGTCCGGCCCCTCGGTGTACACCACGGCAAGTATCCCGCAGATTGCGGGATACTTGGAAGCCGAAGTCGCAGAAGTCCGGTAGCCTCCGACGCAGATCGACACTTGCGGGGCTCAAACGATGAAGCCCCGCAAGAACCCCACAAATAGCCAACTTTTGCGGCGCATGCAGCACGAGCCAATCGGGCCACACGACCCGCGCGCCCGCAACGATGCCTACTGGGCTTTGCGCCATCAAGGCTATTCGGACGCATTTGCCCGAAGAGCCTTCCGAGACATGCTCCCGCGCTATTATCGGGAAACAGTCGAATTATCGGGGGACTACATCGGAGACATCGACCCCGAAGACCTGCTTATTGTGCCGAATATCGGTGCCGAGGTGCAAAAGCTCGCAGTGGTCGTGCGGCCGGACCTAACCGAAGAAAGCGTGATCACCGCTCCGCCGAGATCAAGTGAATATACGATCTGGTCCGAGGCCGTGCCGGGGTTTGGCTTACGTGTCCGACCCTCAGGCGTAAAAACCTACATCGTCATGTTCAGGATCTGCGGGCGCAGCACGCAGGGCAAAATCACTTTAGGCAAACCAGGCAATCTCACATTGGACTTGGCGAAACGTCTGGCACGCGAAGCACGCATTGAAGCGATGGCCGGAAACGACCCGCGCCCGATGCACAAGAGCGGCGAATTGATCCAACGCTTCAAATGAAGCTAGGTCCGTCTCGGCCCGCTTCCCCCATGTTACCCCAGAGAAACCGGGAAACGCAGCACGTCCGCTCATGATCGGGGTCGAGTCCACCCCGGCGCGTGATCTATGACAGGCCCGAAACAAACTCGGGAAACACGCGACCGAAACGGGAAACAGGCTCGGAAACAGCGAAACATCGCTGTCGCTCACCCCTGAATCGCATTTTCGGGTTTTTCGGACGACTCTGTATGTCAATGTTGAGGAGCGATGCGATAGGCATCGCCGCTATAAGACGCGCCCGATCCTCGTCGTGAGACAAGCTTTCACATATGGCAGCCCTCACGAGGCGTGGCCCGGACTGTATGACCGAGCTTGGATGAAAGCGTTTGTGGCACCAGCCCCCAGGTAGATGGATTGAGGACAAAGCAAGTTGTTGGAAGGAAAGAATTATCTTTCACTCATCAGGATAGAGCATCAGGAAGCACGAATACGTCTTATGGACGGATCGATAATATAGGAAATAAACGACCCTGAGCGATTGGGAGAAATTGGCAACTGCCTGCCGTCGAGGAAAGAAAGTCCAAACCGAATGGCATCAGTTCTCAGTGAAGGTCAGAAGCGCGACGCACCTTCCGAAAGGTGGTGCCTCTCGCGCGTTCCCTTCGCATAATCTCGCGTCTGATTCGCCGCCACCGGCCTTGCTCGGATGTATTCGAACGATACCATGCAGCGTGCTCTTCCATACAGGCCGTGTCAAAGGCGCGATCGTCATCGATTGCCCACAACCTATCAGCTTCAGCCAATATTCTATCGCGTGGGATCAGGCTCGGCCGAATCAGCCCTTCCCAGCACTCCAACGCAAATGCGCCCCAGATCGGGGAAAGGCAAATCACCCAAATCGCCACCTGTGCCCAGTCCATAACCAAGCCTCCAAATATCTGAATTTAAGATAACTGAAAATCAGATATACCGGAAGCCCTCATCTGCTATCAGGTGGGGCAATTCGTGGTCAAAACCCTTGGGACTGAGCGGCATAAAGCCCTGATTGCCCTCTTGATCGAGAAGCGAGAGATGGCGGGGTTTACACAGACCGAGCTGGCGGAGAAGCTGGGCGCATATCAGTCGTTCGTGGCACGCTTGGAAAGCGGGCAACGGAGGGTGGATGTTGTGGAGCTTGTGGAGTTATCTGAGATACTTAGCTTCGATCCCGCAGCACTTGTCCAACACCTTCAGAGCATCGGATAGCGTGGGGATAAGCAGGCTATGTGGAGTGTAGGTGGGGCCTATGAAACTGATGGCAGCCGAAGTTCCTCAGTTAGCCTCAATAGGAGGCTTTCACTATCGGCGGTTTCGCACTCCCAGACGACGATTACCCGCCACCCAATATTCTCCAGAGCGGCCTCATTCGCAGCGTCTCTTTCAACATTGCGTCGGAATTTTTGCTTCCAGTATCCTGAACGAGATTTCGGGATATGTGCGATCTTGCACCCCTGATGTTGGTGCCAAAAACACCCATGTACAAAAACAGCTATCTTGCGGGAAGGAAACACCAGGTCAGGCTTGCCAGGAAGGGAATGCCGGTGGAGCCGATACCTATATCCGGCATTGTGGAGCATGCGGCGTACCAGCCACTCGGGTTTTGTGTTTTTTCCCCGAATCCTCCGCATCCGTTCGCTGCGCTCCTGCGGTGTGAGCGTATCCGCCATTTTTAACCCAAATGTGCTAAACCAAAGGTCGTCCAGAAATTAGCCTTCCCCATCTTCGTGGAAATAGTTGGGCCGAATTAAGCGAAATGGTAGGTGATAGAGATACTGGAATAGAGATTCGATGAGCGCAGCCAAAGAAGAGCCATTACATTTTGATGTGAGCACAGGCCTGAAAAGCGTGCTCGGCAGCGAACTCATCACTGATGATGAGGTCGCGATATTTGAACTTGTAAAGAACTCGTTCGATGCAGAAGCTAAGCTTGTCCAACTATATTTTGGCGCTTCAACGATCACGATCGCCGACGATGGCATAGGCATGTCATATGAGGACATCAGAACCAAATGGCTCTTCGTGGCCTACTCCTCAAAACGTGAATCCAATCGTGAAGCCGACTTTCGAGATGATATCGCGGAGCGGCGAAACTATGCGGGCAGTAAAGGCATCGGCCGGTTCTCGTCGGACAGACTTGGCCAACTTATCCGCTTACAAACCCGCCCAAAGTTAGAACGCAATGACCCCGTCCATTGCATCGCTATCGATTGGGACCGTTTCGATCAGGACCATACGGAACACTTTGAAAAAATCGGTGTAGACTACGTTGCCCAACCGGAGGGCTTTTCCCTCCCGGATGAACTTACCGCACCCAAACATGGAACAGCGATAACGATTGAAAAGACCCGGCGACAGTGGGGCCGCGAGAAAATCCTGAGGCTGAAGTCGGCCTTGGCAAAACTGATAAATCCGTTTGGGGTGTCTACGGACGGATTTCGCATCGTTATCCACGCTCCCGCAGAACAAGAAGCAGACAAAGCAGAACGCTTACAATCCCAGAAAAAGGGTGAGGAAGAGAACCCGAATGCCATTGTAAATGGCGAGGTAGGAAACTTTATTTTCGCTACGCTGCAGGAAAAAACCACTTTTATTGATGTCGCAATCGATGAGAGTGGTGAGTACATCGAGAGCACACTTACTGATCGCGGTGAGCTCATATACCGTATACGGGAGCCTAATGAATTCCCTCTTCTCGCTAAGTCCGGCTTCAAGTGCCAGGTGTTCTTTTTGAACCAGTCTGCGAAGGTTACGTTCGCGCGGCGCATGGGGGTGCCCTCGGTCCAGTTTGGCTCTGTTTTCCTCTTCCGAAATGGCTTTCGAGTTTACCCGATTGGTGAAGAGACAGATGACTGGTTCGGGATGGACCGCAGGAAGCAGCAGGGCTACGCACGTTTTCTCGGGACGCGCGATGTCATTGGACGTGTGGATGTCTCAGGAACCGATAGCGATTTCCAAGAAGCCTCCAGCCGAAATGCCGGCCTTATCGAAACACCTGCTGTCACACAGCTCAGGAAATGCTTCCGTGACTACTGCCTCATCCGCCTGGAGCGTTACGTTGTTCCGGTCACCTTCGTGGACAAAGAGGACAAGAATACCAGTGACGTCTCCCGGCTGTTGACAGACCCAGGCCGGGCTCGCGTCGCGGCGGCGGTCGCGAAGCTTGTTGATGACAAAAACGTAGAACTACTCGCATACAGCACAAGTCTGATCGGCATCCTAAGCGAGCGTTCAGCTCAATTTGAGGCCTCCCTTAGCAGTTTGCGGGCAATAGCCGAAAAGACTAAAGACAGGGGACTGTTCAACAATATCGAGGCAGCAGAAAAGCGCTTCGAGGAACTTCGGGAGGCGGAGGAGCGGGCCCGCAAGCAAGCCGACGAAGAGCGCAGGGCCAAAGAGGCGGCAGAGGCTCGTGCATATGTGGCCGAAAAGGCGGCTACGGAGGCGTCAGAAAAACTTGCTGAAGAACGAAAGCGAAATCTCTTCCTCTCATCTATCTCTACACTTGATGAAGATACGATCATATCGCTGCATCATCAGGTAACGACATATGGCGGTGTTATTAGGCAAAAGATTGAAAATTTCCTGGTAAAGATTGCGGGCCGCGAGACAGTACCAGTGTCAGAGGTTGTGGACGCGATGGAGGCTATTTCATTTCTGAACAGCAAGATATTGGGAGTTTCAAAATTTGCCACAAAAGCGAATTTTAGGTTGGAATCTGAGAACATTGAAGCCGATGTAGGCGAATATATCGAGCAATATATTAACGGAGTGGCAAAGGACTTTCTGTCGGGCCCTCTGACCCTCGAAGTAACAAACGACGGAAAAGGTTTCGAACAACGGTTTAAGCCGATCGATATTGCAGTGGTGGTAGACAATCTAATCGCAAATTCGCGGAAGGCGGGCGCCACCCGGATGTCATTTGCTATTACTCACCCCACTAAATCGACCATTCATTTGCACGTCACAGATAATGGGCGCGGTTTCAGCCGGGGAATTGATGAGCTTGAACGCATATTCGAGAAAGGCTTCACTACGACCGACGGCTCAGGGTTAGGTCTCTTTCATATCCGGCATGTACTCGGCGAAATGAATGGAACCATTGAAGCCACCCAAAATGAAGACCGACGTGGCGCATCATTCGCTATTAGGATTGCAAAATGAGGCTAGATTTCAATGTGCTGTGGGTTGAGGACCAACCCAACAATGTATCTGACCAAATGGAGCGCATCGCTTCCCAAATTAGGAAAGAGGGTTTCCGGCTCGCTGTCAAATTTGCGCCATCTGTGGATGATGCGACTAAATATTTGGATGAAGAAATCTACGGCGATCATGTCGACTTGATTTTGATGGATTACGATCTTGGTCCGGGGAAGTCAGGAGACGAGGGGCTTACGGAGGTCCGGGCGATATTTCCATATAAGGATCTGATATTTTATTCTGCCAAAGCGACGGCAGACCTGGCGAAGATGGCAAGCAAAAGAAATATTCAGGGAATTTTTACAGCACATCGACCTGATTTGCCTGGTGTAGTAGAAGAGGTTTTTAGGAACCTCGTCCGAAAGGTCTTGGATATCGATCACTCGCGTGGGATTGTGATGGGGGCGACAAGTGATATAGACAAAGTCATATTTGATGGGCTTTCTAAAGTGTTCGATGGCTGCAACGCGGAGCAGAGAGCCCAAGCAATTCAGGCCATTCAAAAACGCCTAGATGAAAAACAAAGGGAATTTGAAAAATCGGTCGAGGCGATCAAGGCCGTAACGCATGTGACAGAGCTAACCGACCACCATCGCATTTATACAAGTGATGATCGCTTTAGACTTCTTCAAAAACTAATGAAGCAACTCGATTTGCACAAAGAGCACAGCGTCAAGTTCAATGGCTATCGTGAAACCGTCATGCCGAAACGCAACGATCTGGCTCATATACGCGTTGAAAAGAATGGGTTTTCCCGCAAATTCTACGATAGCAAGGGTGCCGAGGTCACAGCAGCAGATATGCGCGCACTCAGGGTTGCGCTTCTAGAGTTTCAGGAAATTTTAGACGCTGCTTTTCCCGAATAGCCGGCTTCGGATTTTGCCATTCATCCAAAAGCTTTGCTACCGACAAGCCGATAGCCTCCGCGACGAGTGGAGGAACCGCGTTCGCGACTTGCGTAAATCTTGGCACTTCCATCTTACGCCGCTCACCGCCGGTCGTATATTTCCCCTTAAAGGCAAACCAGTCAGGGAAGCTCTGGAGCCGTGCGTTCTCCCTTACACAAAGGGCTCGCGGCTCTGAATAATGGATTAGGTCGTCAGGCATGCTCGTGACGGTCGGAGAGGGCGCGTTGGGATCAAGGACCCGGATCGCGCTTTTCTTGAGGCCAAAGCTCGCCTTTATCTCTGACGACAGCGACACATTGAGCCGCCCATCTGCGTGGCATAAGTCGATGATTTTCGCAAAGCGAGCCACAATTTCCGGTCGATGCCGCGCAAGCCGTGTATCGGGAGGGATACCTACCCACCCGTCGTTCATCAATCTTTGGAACGCTGTTAGCGGGCCTTGATATGCGATGTCCTGGAACCCGGCGCTGTCGCGGCTAGGTATCTTGCCGTTCCGCGAGACCTCCAAGTCTGAGATCGCCGCTTTGGTGGAGACTGGCACACTGGAAATACCCTTACGGCGGAGGAACGTTTGGCGATGACGCTCAACGGCGTCGAAAAGCTGTAGAGGGTCTATTCCGCTTCCCCTCCTAAAACCAATGATAAAGAACCTATGGCGCTTTTGCGGGACGCCGAACAAAGATGTGTCGATCATCCTCGTGGAAACGTCGTAGTCCTCACCAAGGGCTTTGATGATCCACTGCGCGTAGTTCAATTTGCCGCCGTCCGCTGCGCTATCGTCGAAATCAGTCGTGATGCCGCGTACGTTTTCGATCAAGACAACGCGCGGTTTCAGAAGGCGCACGAATTCTAGGTACTGCTCTACAAGGCGATTTCGCGGGTCATTGGGATTGCGCTTGCCGGCGCTTGAAAACCCCTGACACGGAGGTCCCCCCACCAGCATATCCACCTTACCGGCACATGCAGCAAGCTGCTGGCGATGGGTCGTTAGCAGGTCCGCGACATCGGTGGCGACCATAGGGAGCCAATCGGGCCATGCAAACCGGAACCGAGCATCTGGCACGATCAGATTGTCATGCAATGTTTGAAAAGCGTTGGCGTCGTGTTCAACGGCGAAGAGGCCTTTCCAGCCAGCCTGCATCAGGCCAAGGCTGAGCCCGCCGCAACCCGCAAAAATGTCCACAAAAGTGTGTGCTGGTGAGAAATGGCCGTCCTTACGGGCATCCTCAGGTTTAGAAACTATCATGCTTTCCCCGCGGCGACGCAAGGCACATCATGCCAGCAGTTGTCAAGAAGCGCCAGGCGCAATCTGCCGGAAAGCAACTAAATTTCTGTTACACGCCCTAGTTGCCGCTTTTCAGCTGGTGGGCAACATGAATCATACTGAAAACTGACCTATCAAAAGAAGCGGGCGCAATGAACAATAATTTCAAAAATAGAGGTAATCCTGAAAATCATCCATGGGGTTTTAATCAGCGCACAGTTCGGCCCATTCGCTTAAGTCTGATCACAAGAGTAATTAGCTTAGCGTTTCTTCTAGCTGTCGCCGTCTTAATCGTCGGAGCTGGACTCGTCGCCTACTTAAATGTGCGCTCGGACGGTTGGGGCTCTGATGCCGCCGCCTGGGCACAAGTGTCGGGGTCTATGATCGCCATCATTGGCGCGTTGTGGATAGTGGCCAGTGAGGCACGCCAAGCTCGGCGAATCCGGCGGAAGCAAGGGGAGGAGGCTGCTTGGGGCGTTAGGTTTATTCTCATCCAAGCGCAATTTGAGTCGCAGATAGTCGCCGCGGAACTTACACAGGCAAATGAAGGTTTCGACACAGATGACATCCGGTCGTGGGTTCAACGAGCAAAACTAGCGAATTTGTCGTTAGAGACTCTGCTCACGTCATCCGGTCATATTCACCCAGCAGTGGTTGTGACGCTTTGCAATGCGAAAATCCTTGTTGAGCAGCTTTGTTCTGATCTTCAGGAATTTCAGGACTTGGTGACACGCGGCCAATCTCCGCCATCTTCAAAGATTTCTGATATCGTGAATGTACATGCAAGCCTTTCAGCGCTAATCGAGCACTATGACGCTCGAATTCGAGGCGTTCGGGAAGCGCTAGATCGCGGAGATGATATGCTGCCCTTGACAGAGTGGTGGTCATAATCAGTACAGGCAAACAGCTCGACAGCTCGAAAACTGCTCTTGCTCACCAAGGAAAACCCACTTGCTTTCCTCGGAGCCGCCTTCCTCCGCTTTATGCGAAGGCGGCTCCGAGGAAAACAAGCTCTCTTAGGGTATCTATCTCTACCTATCTATTGGGCGGCGGGAGACGCGCCGGAGGTGGCGCGAATTGACTCGGATTTACCTTCGCGGTGCTTCCTATGTGCTTCCTTTAGGAAAACAGCGAAGCGACGAAATCATCCAAGTCATTGAAAAGATTGGCGCACCCGACAGGATTCGAACCTGTGACCTCTGCCTTCGGAGGGCAGCGCTCTATCCAGCTGAGCTACGGGTGCGAGCTTGGTGGTCTTAGCCGATCGTTTCGGGCGCATCAATGGGCGATCGTCGGTTGGCGCGGTCGGGCGACTTTCGGGTGGGTTGGCTGTATCTGGGCATGCTTTCCGTGACGATGGTCTCGTGCGCGTTCTGTTATCGCCGTTCTGTTTGCATACGCGCGGTTTACGGCTTGCCGAGGAACCGGATCGTTGTCGGACGGGGCTTCTAATGCTGGTTCGAACCGACCCGATTCATCCACGGCGATGGTCGGCGAACGAACGCCGTTATGTTTCGGGGTTCAGCAGGCCTCATCGACATCCGTAGCGGTGCTTCGGCGTCTACCTTGCTGCGGGTCTCCTATGACAATGCGGGACGAGTGCACGGCTGACCGTCGCCGTTTGGCCGCCGTATGTCCGTTGACGTCGACCCGTCCGAAAAGGCCGAGGGCGTGGCATTCGTGTGGAAAGTCGCGTCCTCGGCGATGCTTAGCTACTGCCCGCTGCGGTTCCGAAGCCTATTTGCTGCCCTTCAGACAGTTGTCGGCGTTGTCCCACGTGCAGGTGTCTAGACCGGTGTAGATCGTGTTTTCGACGCTCTTGCCTTCGGCGAGCTTCATCATGGTCATCGCCGCATCGTAACCCATCTGTTCCGGACGCTGGCCGACCAGCGCGTTGACACGATGATCCTTGAGCGCCTGCATCTCCGGTTCGAGTGTATCGGCCGAGACGATCACGAAATCGCCGCTCTCGATCTTGCCCTTGATGGGGTTCGTGACCTGCGTATAGGCCTGCGGGGCGAAGAGCGGCCAGCCGCCTTCGAGGACGAAGGCGTCGAGGTCGGGGTTCGCGGTCAGCGTGTCGGCCATCATCTGGTTGCCCTTGGCGGCGTCGTCGTCGGTGTAGAGCGGGCAGCCGCTGATCTCCGTCCAGCCGTTCTGGCCGGTCAGCTTCTCGGTGCCTTCCTTGCCGGAAAGCTCGTCGCGGGTGCCGGCCGCACGCTCGTTGATGTTGGCGGCGGCCGAGTTGCCGAGCACGAGGCAGATCTTGCCTCCCTTCGCCATGTGCTTCTTCAACTGCTTGGCGAGATCGACGCCGAGCTCGTGATTATCCGTGCCGACGAATGCCTTGCGCAGGTCCCGGTCCTTCTTGAGGAAGTCCGCGTCGGCGGTGATGACCGGGATGTTCGTCTTGCGCCGCTTCAGGAGCTGGGCGATCGCCGGTGCGTTCGATGGCGAAATGGCGATGGCCGCGACGCCCTTCGTCAGGAGGTCGTCGACGATCTGGACCTCGGCACCCTCGTCGGCCGCCGTGGCGGGGCCGGTGTAGTAGCAGGTGTAGCCGTTTTCCTTAAGTTCCTTGTTGGCACGCTCGCAACCCTGGTGCATCAGGTCGAAATAGGGGTTGTCGAGGCCCTTGACGACCAGCGCCAGCGTCTTGAGGTTCTGTGCCGACGCCGGTGCCGCGGCCATGGCAAGCGCACCCGCCGCGACGAGACCCGTGATCAGTGTCTTCATTGCATTCCTCCCGGTTGAAACGTCCTTCCAGCGGCGCCGTGCACCGTCTCCACCGGTCGCCCGAACCAGTTTTCGGGCGCTCGCCCCTTCCTCCTCGAAGCGGCGCGGCGGTCACGCAAAAGCGTGAAACAGAAGATAAGCGTTGGCTAAGGCGCGCTGTCAATGGCTTTCATCGTCGCCGCGCGCATTCTTTGCGGGCGGCGTTGACGGGTCTTGCGGATCGTGCATTCTTCCTTTCGTCCGACGGCGTGCGGACGGGAGGAACGCCGAGGGGAGGAGTGCTCTGTGGCCGTTCTCGAGCTTAACGGCATCTCGAAGCATTTCGGCGCGATCCGGGCGCTGAACAACGTCACGCTCTCGTTGGAGGCCGGTGAAGTTCTCGGCCTGATGGGCGACAACGGCGCGGGGAAATCGACGATCGTCAAGATCATCGCCGGCAACTTCCTGCCGTCCGAAGGCGAGATTCGTGTCGAGGGCAGGCCCGTACGGTTTCATCGGCCGATCGACGCGCGCGACAACGGCATCGAGGTCGTCTACCAGGACCTCGCGCTTTGCGACAATCTCACGGCGGCGGCCAACGTCTATCTCGGGCGCGAGCTGCGCCGCGGCATCGGCCCCTTCAAGATCATCGACTACAAGACGATGTACAGCCGCTCGCGAGAGCTCTTCGCCGAACTGAAGTCCGAGACGCGCCCGCGCGACCTCGTCCGGCAGATGTCCGGCGGGCAGCGTCAGGCGGTGGCGATCGCCCGGACGCGCCTTTCTCAGGCGCGCATCGTGCTGATGGACGAGCCGACGGCGGCGATCAGCGTGCGGCAGGTAGCCGAAGTGCTTCAGCTCATCGAACGGCTGAGGGACCAGGGCATCGCCGTCATCCTCATCAGTCACCGCATGCCGGACGTCTTCACGGTCGCCGACCGGGTCGCCGTCATGCGGCGCGGCCGCAAGGTCGCCGACAAACGCGTGGCCGATTCGTCGCCGGAGGAGGTGACGGGCCTGATCACCGGTGCGCTGGAGGTGGCTTGAAGGTGTAGGTACCGCCGTTTCCGGTGGTTCGAAAAGAGGCGGAGCCTTCGGCTTCGGGGGAGCGAATGACGTCGTTGACTTCACACGATAGCGGTGCCGAGCAGACGCATACCCGCTGGAGCGGCCTTCTCGCCAATCAGGTCTTCTGGGTCGCGGTGGCGACCGTTCTCGCCTGCATTGTTCTCTCCTTCGCGACGAACTCGTTCGCGACCTCGCAGAACCTCTTCAACGTGACGCGCAATTTCGCCTTCGTGGCGATCGTCGCCCTAGGCATGACCGCGGTCATCGTCACCGCCGGCATCGACCTGTCGGTCGGCTCGACCATCGGGCTCGCCGGTGTCGTCATCTCCGTCGTCATGCATGCCGGCTTCTCGATCTGGATCGGCATCGCCGCGGCACTTTTGAGCGCGGTCGCCGTCGGTCTCGTGAACGGCATCCTCATCGCCTATGTCGGCATGCAGCCCTTCGTCGTTACGCTCGGCATGCTCAGCGTCGGGCGAAGCCTCGCGATGGTCATTTCGCAAAACCGCACGATCTTCGAGTTCGGTCCGGACGGGGGCAAGCTGCTGGCGCTCGGCGGCGGTTCGACCTTCGGCATCGCCAACCCCGTGCTGGTGCTCATCGTGCTTGCACTCGCCATGGGCTTCATCTTCCGCTTCACCCGCTGGGGCCGGCACATCTTCGCCGTCGGCGGAAACGAGCGTGCGGCCAATCTGACCGGCGTGCCGGTGCGCCGGCGCAAATGCTCGGTCTATGTGCTGTGCGGCCTGATGGCCGGCATCGCGGCGGTCCTCGAAGTCGGCTGGCTCGGTGCTGTGACGACCGGGCTCGGCACCGGCGACGAGCTGCGCGTGATCGCCGCGACCGTGGTCGGCGGCGCCAATCTGATGGGTGGTGTCGGCAGCGCGTTCGGCGCGGTGATCGGGGCGGCCCTCATCGAGGTCATCCGCAACAGCCTCATCCTGCTCGGCGTCAATTCGTTCTGGCAGGGAACCTTCGTCGGCTCCTTCATCATCCTTGCGGTCCTATTCAATCGGCTGAGCCGATCCGGCAACGACTGAACCCTGCTGTACGGGTAGCGGGTTTCCGAGGCGCAACGGCATCCGCTGCATGCATGGCTTCGCATCGATGTCGCGTTTGCGACGTCGCATTTTGAGTCTGCGCCGAGGCAGGGTATCGTCGCCGGCATCGGCACGCGCAGGTTGCGCGCCGAAACCGAAGACGAATTTCCGGAAGGGAACATAGATGAAGAAAACACTCCGATCGCTCATTCTCGGCGCGTGCGCGCTCGCGTTCGCCATGCCCGTCGGCAGCGCTCTCGCGCAGAGCAACGACAAGCCGGGCGAGGGGAAATCCATCAAGATGGCGCGCGCCACCTGGGACACCGGTTGGTGGCAGGCCGAAATCTATCGCCAGCTCTTCGAAAAGCTCGGCTACGACGTCGGCGATCCGTTGACGCTTTCGAATCCGCCCTTCTACCAGGCGGTCGGACAGGGCGACGTCGACCTCTGGGTGAACGGCTGGTTTCCTTCCCACAACACCTACGAGAAGTTCTTCTCGCCGGGCGCCAAACGGGTCGGCTACGTCGCCAAGGGTGGTGCGCTGCAGGGCTTCCTCGTCGACAAGAAGTCGGCCGAGAAATACCATATCAAGTATCTCTCCGACATTACCAAGCCGGAGGTGCAGAAGGCCTTCGACAGCAACGGCGACGGCAAGGCGGATCTCATCGCCTGTCCGCCAGGGTGGGGGTGCGAGAAGGACATCGCCCACATGATGGACGCCTACAAGCTGCACGGCCAGATCAATCTGGTGAAGGCCGGCTATTCCGCTTCGATGGCGGACGCGATCGCGCGCTACCAGAACGACCAGCCGATCCTCTTCTACACCTGGACGCCGAACTGGACGGTCGGTCTGCTGAAGCCCGGCAGGGACGTGCAGTGGCTGCAGGTAAAGAAGGTCGACCTGCCGAAGGAAGAGATGAGCCTCGCCGATGCCGCGACCGTGAAGGACGTGACCGGCTGCCCGAGCGACCCGTGCGTGCTCGGCTTCCCGGCGAACGACATCCGGCCGGTGGCCAACGTCAAGTTCCTCGATGCCAACCCGTCGGTGAACACCCTGCTCGAGGAGGTGCAGATCCCGCTTGGCGACATCTTCAAGCAGAACGCGAAGATGAACGACGGTGCCGACGGCCCGAAGGATCTGAAGAAGCAGGCGACCGACTGGATCGACGCGCACCAGGACGAGGTGAACGGCTGGCTCGACGACGCCCGGAAGGCGGCTTCGAAATCCTGACCGGATAAACCGCGACGGCGATCGCCCATCATTTCCGGGCGATCGCATTCGACCTGCCATGGCGTAAGAGCGTCGACCGAAGGTCCGGGGGTACGCTGGTGTGGGTTGGCGCAGCGGGCCGTTGGAATCGTTCGTTCCATGTTGAGCGCACGTCGGCACCGCAAACGAAAACGCCCTTTCCGCTTTCCATCTGAACGGTGTCTTCTCCTTCGTCGACGTAATCCTCGGGCTCGGCCCGAGGATCCAGCTCACCGCGCCGTTGATTACGGTGTCGGGTATCCGCATGACCGCGCCTTCCACGTTCGATGCGGCACACCACTCGTATCGAAGCTGGCGTCAATTCTCAGGTCAGCCCGGGCACGACGGAGGGTGAGGGCGGGTCACCCTTCGATGGGCTTTGCGTCCGATGCCGTGTAAGCGACACTGTCGATGCTTCCGACAGAAATGAACGTCTTCAAAAATCCATCGCTATCGGCGCCTTTCGATCATTCGTCAGGGTGACACACCCATATGTCCGGCGGGAAATCCTTAAGCTCGTCCAATAATCGAACCGGGAACGGAACCCTCTGCGCGTCCGACCATTCGGTCTGCGGCATTCGACGCGTCGCCGTCGCGTTCCGGCCGATCACGCCAGGCGCGGCGGCCGATCATCGACATTCCCGCCTACTCATCCCAAAGGCTACCCATGCACACGAAGAGACGGTGGCTTTCGGGCCTGTTGTGGTTGATCGGCCTCGTACTGATCGCAGCGACGCTCATTCCGATCATCAACAGCAACTACTGGTGGATCCGCAACTTCGTTTTTCCGCAGACGCAGATCACGGTGCTGATCGTTTGCCTGCTTCTGATCGCCATCGTCGCGCATGCACTGCCGGGCATGAAGCTCCTGATCGCTGCGCTCGCACTGTGTACGGTGTACCAGCTTTTCTACCTGCTGCCCTATACGCCGGTCGCCGGGGTGAGCGTGCAGGCGGAAACGACCTGTCCGGCGGACCGGCGCTTCACCTTGCTCGAGGCCAACGCGAAGGCCGGTAATACGCGGTACGGCGCGGTGCGCGATCTCGTCGAGCGGGTGAAGCCGGATCTCTTCTTCGCCGTGGAAACGGACGAGGACTGGCAAAAGGCCCTGCAACCGCTGAAGAAGCGCTTCAAGCAGACGGTCGTCGCTCCGCGCGACGACTATTGGGCGATGATGCTGTTTTCCAATCTGCCGCTGAAGAACGCCTCGGTGCAGCACCTCATCAAAGGGTACGTTCCTTCCATCCGCGCCGAGGTCGAACTGTCGGGCGGCGGCACCTTCGTCTTCCACGGCCTGCATCCGCGCCCGCCCATGATGCACGGTTCCGCGCCGGGCGATGCCGAGGTGTTGAAGGCCGCACGCATCGTCGCGAAAGATGGGGCTCCCGCGCTCCTGACCGGTGACCTCAACGACGTGCCGTGGTCCAGCACCGCGCAGCTTTTCCAGCAGCTGAGCGGCATGTCCGATCCGCGTGTCGGCCGCGGGTACTATGCGAGCTTCGACGCAGACAGCCGGATCATGCGCTGGCCGCTCGACCACATCTACGTCACCCCGGATTTCCGCGTCGTGCGCTACCAGCGTCTGGGCGACATCGGCTCGGATCATTTTCCGATGCTCGCGACGTTGTGTTACCGCCCGGAGACCAAAAGCAAAAACGGCTCCAACGCCGTCCAGCGCGTCTGGCGCCGCGCGCGACAGATCATCAAGGCGGGACGGTCGGCGGACGTGGGGAACTGACCGGGAACCGGATCCACCGAAGGGTCGTGGAACCGGCCGTGTACGGGCGCTATCCTGAAATCACTCTCGCTCGAAGCGCAAGGCGACGAGCGGCGAGGCCACGGAAAGGGGCCCGGTTCGCGGGGACGAGCGGGCAAGGGACATTCGTCGATCCGTCACCGCCGGCCCCGCGCGCATAAGGGCATCACGTACCAGATGCGTACGCAACTTCCGCATGAGCCATGAAGGCCTCTACGGTGCTTCATGCGACGAGCATGATTACAGCCCGACGAACACAAGCGACCCTAGATGTGGAGCCTCAACAGGTTGTCCTGATCGAGACCGAGGCGGCTGATGGGCACGGTGTCGTTTATCCCGCCATGGGGACGGTGCC
>NZ_VHLH01000028.1 GCF_006516965.1 Pararhizobium mangrovi
TCGAAACGGGCCATTCAAAGCTCCTCCTCGAGGATCTTTGAATCACGATCCAGCCTCAAACGGAATCCCGTTTATGAGTACAGATCCTAGGGCCGGTTTTCCATCCGGCTCGTCCATCCCTTATCCGGGCGGTACGCGGCACGGCGAGACGCAAGGCCGGAAATCCCGTTCGGAGGCGCGCATGGACGAGAGGATCGATGCACAGGAAGCCGAGGCTGAAGCTTTACCGCTGCAGCATCTCAAGGAGGTGCCCGCCTGGCTTTATCTGCTCGGGGAGTTCGAAACGCTGTACCGATACGGGTCTGCAGGCGGCAGCGGCCTGATCCGCAGCCATCGCAAGCGCGTGCGCGACACGCTTTCGGCGATCGTGGCCGAAAACCCGCCGATCGTCGCACGCGAGGAGATGCGCAAGCCGGTCACGGCCTATCTTTCCCGCGCGCTCGACACCGGTGAGCGCGGCGCGATGCAGGGCATGTCGCAGGCGCTGCGCGAGGTACGCAACGATCTCACCTGGGAATACGGCTACGACCGCATGCCGAAGGCCTTGGCGCGCAAATACGCCTATTGCGAGGTGCTCGGTCCTTCCGGGCCCGTGCAGAGCGGCAAGCTGATCCTCGGCTTCGTGCTGTTCGCACCTGCCACGACCTATCCCCAGCACAGCCACCGCGGTATCGAGGAGAGCTATATCTCCGTCTCCGGCGCATGGTCGGAAAACGACGCCGCCGTTTATGCTCCGGGCTCGATGATCCTCAACAAGCCCGGCGACGAGCACCGGATAACCACCGGCGAGCGCGAACCCTGCCTGCTTGCCTACGCCTGGACCGGCAATGCGGAAAATCTCGCCGCCCCCGGCATGAAGCTGACACCGCCGCGCCGCCGGCGGACGGGGAATGCTGCGCCGTGAGCCGGCGGGGTTGCCGGCTGGTTCACGGCCGGCGACAACGCATCTTGCCCCAACGCTTGCGCGCCGACCCTTTCCCATCTCGCAGAGGATGGTGCTGACGTGCCGCCCGGGCCTCGGCCGCTTCCTTCATTGTCTCGCATTGCCGCCCGGGCTATAGCGGCACCCGGCCGTCGTCTCGGGCGGTTTACGCAAACTTTTGCCTTCGGAGCGCCGCCAGACCGTGCCGCTGATAGACCAGCCGCCCTTTGCAGACGAACTTCAGGCCGCCCTTGCCGCGCGGGGCGGCGAAGCCGTTTCCGTGCCGATGATCCAGCCGGCGGAGCCGTTCCTCGACACTGCCGGCGAGGACCTGCGCCGGCGCATCTTCATGACCGAGAGCGAGACCGGCGCGAGCCTTTGCCTGCGGCCGGAGTTCACCATTCCCGTCTGCCGCCGCCATATCGAGGCCGCCGCCGGCACGCCGCGGCGCTACGCCTATGGCGGTCCGGTCTTTCGCCAGCGCCGCGAGGGCCCGCGCGAGTTCTTCCAGGCGGGCATCGAGGATCTCGGCGACCCGGAAAGAGCGAAGGCGGATGCGCGCGTGATCGGCGATGCCGTCGCCGTGCTGGAAACGCTGCTCGGCGATGGGCTTTCGACGACGATCGGCGACCAGGCGGTCTTCGAGGCGGTCGTCGCCGCGCTCGGCCTGCCGCGCGGCTGGCAGAAGCGCCTCGTCCACGCCTTCGGCAATCCCGTCGCACTTGCCGCCATGCTCGAAAGCCTCGCCGATCCACAGCCGGCCGACGATCTCGCCGACGCGCGGGCGGCCGAACTCGTGGCGAGCGGCGAAGAGGCAGCGCTTGCCCGCCATGTCGGGGCGCGGATGGAGGAGACCGGTTATTCGCCCCATGCCGGCCGCACGCCGGAGGCGATCGCCCATCGGCTGATGGAAAAGACGGAGCTTGCCCGCACGCGGCTCGAACCCAGTGCGCTCGCCGTGCTGCAGGAGTTCCTTTCGTTCGACGTGCCGCTTGCCGGTGCGCCCTCGGAACTGGCGCGTTTCGCCGAGCGAACGGGTCTGGCGATCGGCGAAGCACTCAAGGACTTTTCGGCCCGCGTTGCAGCACTTGGGCATGCGCCGATTGCGGCTATGCACTACCGCGCAGCCTTCGGCCGGCCGCTCGACTATTATACCGGCCTCGTCTTCGAGGTGACGGACGAAGACGGCGCGGTGCTGGCCGGCGGCGGGCGCTACGACCGGTTGATGACGATGCTTGGGGCCGCCGAACCGATCCCCGCGGTCGGCTTCGCGCTGTGGCTCGACCGGATCGAGAGGGCGAGGGCGAAGCGATGAACGTGACCGTGGCGCTACCGTCGAAGGGCCGGATGAAGGAAGAGGCGCTCGCCATCTTCGAGCGTGCGGGCTTTCCGATCGCGCAAAGCGGGTCGGAGCGTTCCTATCGCGGCCGCGTCGAGGGGCGGGAAGACATCGAGATCGCCTTCCTTTCGGCCTCCGAGATCGCCCGCGAACTCGGCCGGGGCGGTGTCGATTTCGGCATCACGGGCGAAGACCTGATCCGCGAGGGGCTCGCCGACAGCGAAACCCGCGTGGCGATCGAAGCGCGGCTCGGCTTCGGCCGCGCGGACGTGGTGGTCGCGGTGCCGGACATCTGGCTCGACGTGACGACGATGGCCGACCTCGGCGACGTTGCGGCGGATTTCCGCGCCCGCACCGGCCGTCGGCTTGCCGTCGCCACGAAATACTGGCGGCTGACCCAGCAATTCCTGTCCGCCACGCACGGCATCCAGCTCTACCGTATCGTCGAAAGCCTTGGAGCCACCGAGGGCGCGCCGGCGGCCGGCCAGGCGGACATCATCGTCGACATCACCTCGACGGGTTCGACGCTGAAGGCCAATCACCTGCGCGTCCTGTCCGACGGCGTGGTACTGCGCTCCGAGGCGTGCCTGGTGCGCGCACGCTGCGATGGGCACGCGGAGGATGCGCGCGTCAAGGAGATCGCCGAGGCTGTCCGCGGCGCGGTTGCGCGCTGAGGTCTTCCTCCGGTGTTATCCTCTCATGAATCGGTAGATGGCCTCGCCACGCATACACCCTCCCCTCGATGGGGGAGGGTCGTCGCGCAAGCGGCGAATGGCTGATGGCCGCTTGCTTCGTGCCGGCGTCCCTTACGCCAGCGGATAGCTTCCGTTGCGCCCCGCGCCGAAGAAGCGGCCGACGGCGAAGCGGCCGGGGCCGAAGACGCCGAGGACGAGGAAGCCGCCGGCGATCGCCAGATCCTTCATGAACGCCTGCTGGTTCATCTGGACGAGCTGCGCCGTATCGCCGTGGCCGTAATGGCCGAGATAGCCGGCGGCTGCCGAAAAGACGGCGAGCGCGAAGGCTGCCGGGCGCGTCAGCACGCCGAGGAGCACGGCGAGCCCGCCGAGAAGTTCGAGCGCGATGACGAGCCAGATCGTGAGGGCAGGGGCCGGAATGCCGAGGCCCGCGAAATACTGCGTCACGCCGGAGACGGCGACGAGCTTGGAGAAGCCGGCGGGGATGAAGAGGACGGCAAGCAGAATGCGCCCGAGAAGCAGGATGGCGTTGTTCATGGTCGGGAACTCCGTTCGAATGGTCGGCGAGCCCTTCGCATGGAAACGCCCGCCCGGAAAAGCCGGACGGGCGTGGATGAAGCGTTCAACGTTCGGCGACAGTCGGCCGGCGGTGTTCAAAAATGGGCTGTCGCTACGCTGTCGGCGTCAGCGCGGCGAGATCATCTCTTCCGGCCGCACGATCCGGTCGTAGTCCTCCTCGGAAACCTTGCCGCTCTTTACTGCTTCCTCGCGCAGCGTGGTGCCGTTCTGATGGGCAGTCTTGGCGATCTTGGCGGCCGCGTCGTAGCCGATCGTCGGAGCCAGTGCGGTGACGAGCATCAACGAGCGCTCGGTCAACTGGCGGATGTTGTCCTCGTTCGCCGTGATGCCTTCGACGCAGTTGTCGGAGAAGGAGACCATGACGTCGGAAAGGAGCCGGATCGACTGCAGGACGTTGTAGGCGATCACCGGCTTGAAGACGTTGAGTTCGAACTGGCCCTGCGAGGCAGCCATGGCGACCGTCGTCTGGTTGCCGATCACCTGCGTTGCGACCATCGTCAGGGCTTCGGCCTGCGTCGGGTTCACCTTGCCGGGCATGATCGAGGAGCCCGGCTCGTTTTCCGGCAGCGAAAGCTCGCCGAGGCCGGAACGCGGACCGGAGCCGAGGAAGCGGATATCGTTGCCGATCTTGAAGAGGTCGGAGGCGAGTGCCGACAGCGCGCCGTGGAGGTTGGCGAGCGCGCCGTGCGAGGCGAGCGCCTCGAACTTGTTCTCCGCCGTGCGGAAGGGGAGCCCGGTGACCTTCGCGACTTCGCCGGCGAACGCCGTATCGAAGCCGATCGGGGCGTTGAGGCCGGTGCCGACCGCCGTCCCGCCCTGTGCCAGCGCGTAGACGTCCTCGACCGCGTGCTCGATGCGGCTGCGCCCGAGGGCAAGCGCCGCGGCGTAGCCGGAAAATTCCTGACCGAGGGTGAGCGGCGTCGCGTCCTGCGTATGCGTGCGGCCGATCTTGACGAGGTCCTTCCAGGCGGTCGCCTTGGCGTCGAGCGCCTTATGCAGATGGTCGATCGCCGGCATCAGCGCCTCCGCCACCTGAACGGCGGCAGCGATGTGCATGGCCGTCGGGAACGTGTCGTTCGACGACTGGCTCATATTGACGTGGTCGTTCGGGTGGACCGGCTTCTTCGAGCCCATCTCGCCGCCGAGGATCTCGATCGCGCGATTGGAGATCACCTCGTTGGCGTTCATGTTCGACTGCGTGCCGGAGCCCGTCTGCCAAACGACGAGCGGGAAATGATCGTCGAGCTTGCCGGAAACCACTTCGTCGGCGGCCTGCACGATCGCATCCGCGAGCTTTGCATCCAGCCTGCCGAGGTCGCGGTTGACGCTCGCGGCGGCCTTCTTGACGATGCCGAGCGCGTGGACGAGCGGGGCCGGCATCCGTTCCTCGCCGATCTTGAAGTTGCCGCGCGAGCGCTGGCTCTGCGCGCCCCAGTAGCGGTCGGCCGGAACCTCGATCGGTCCGAAGGTATCGGTTTCGGTGCGGGTCTCGCTCATCGTCGTCCTTTCAATGTGCCGGGTCAAAGGCGGTGCGCCAGCCCGTTCCTTCGATCGCCGTGGGAACCTTTCGGCCGCTGGATCGTGCCTTATGTCATCGCACGAAACGTCGCGCGGACCCGCGGACGTCCACCATTTCTCGAAAGGAGATTTCCCATGGCCGATCTCGGCGATTTTCCAATCACGAAACGCTGGCCGGCGTCAAATCCCGACGTCCTGCAGCTCTATTCCCTGCCGACGCCGAACGGTCAGAAGGTTTCTGTCATGCTGGAGGAGATCGGGCTCGCCTACGAGCCGCATCGCGTGTCGATCGCCGACGACGACCAGATGACGCCGGAATTCCTGTCGCTCAATCCGAACAACAAGATCCCCGCCATCATCGATCCGGACGGGCCGGGCGGCAAACCCTTCGGCCTCTTCGAGACCGGGGCGATCCTGCTCTATCTGGCCGAAAAGACCGGCAAATTGCTGCCTTCTGATCCTGCGCGCCGCATGGAGACCATCCAGTGGTTGATGTTCCAGATGGGCGGCATCGGACCGATGTTCGGGCAATTCGGCCATTTCTTCAAGATGGCCGCCGACAAGTGCAAGGATCCCTATCCGACCGAGCGCTACAAGGGCGAGACGCGCCGGCTTCTCGGCGTCATGGAACAGCGTCTCGACGGGCGCGAGTTCGTTATGGGCGATGACTACACGATCGCCGACATCGCGATCTTCCCGTGGGTGCGCGCGCTCGACACGGCCTATGGCGGTGCCGAGACGCTGGGATTGTCCGAGTTCACGAAGACGATGGACTGGCTGGAGCGCTGCGCCTCGCGACCGGCCTCGAAGAAGGGTCTCGATATCCCGGCGAAGGGATAAGCGCTCTTCGTCGCCGAAAGCGGAAGTCCGAAACGAAAAGGGCGCCGGCGGAGACCGCTGGCGCCCTTCGTCATTCGAAAGCAGTCTGGACGGGCCAGGCCGATTTCGGAAAGCCGGTAGGCTTTCCTACATCATGCCGCCCATGCCGCCCATTCCACCCATGCCGCCCATGCCGCCGCCAGCAGCAGCACCGGCGCCGTCGTCCTTCTGCGGAAGGTCGGCGATCATGGCTTCGGTGGTGACGAGCAGGCCTGCGACGGACGCCGCATCCTCGAGCGCGGTGCGCACGACCTTGACGGGATCGACGATGCCCATCTGGATCATGTCGCCGTACTCACCCGTGTAGGCGTTGTAGCCGAAGTTGTCGTCGTTCTTCTCGAGGATCTTGCCGACCACGATCGAGGCTTCCTCACCGGAGTTCTCGATGATCTGGCGGCAGGGACCCTGCAGTGCGCGGCGCACGATGTTGATGCCCGCGTCCTGGTCGGCGTTCTTGCCCTTGGTCGTGAGACCGTTGGAAGCGCGAAGCAGAGCCACGCCACCGCCGGGAACGATGCCTTCCTGCACGGCCGCGCGGGTCGCGTTGAGGGCGTCGTCGATGCGGTCCTTCTTTTCCTTCACCTCGATCTCGGTCGAGCCGCCGACGCGGATCACGGCAACACCGCCGGCGAGCTTCGCCAGGCGTTCCTGCAGCTTTTCCTTGTCGTAGTCGGAAGTGGTTTCTTCGATCTGGGCCTTGATCTGGTTCACGCGGCCGTCGATCTCTTCCTTCTTGCCGGCGCCGTCGACGATCGTCGTGTTCTCCTTGGTGATGGAGACCTTCTTCGCCTGGCCGAGCATGTCCACCGTGACGTTCTCGAGCTTGATGCCGACGTCCTCTGAGATGACCTGACCGCCGGTGAGGATCGCGATGTCCTCGAGCATGGCCTTGCGGCGATCGCCGAAGCCCGGTGCCTTGACGGCCGCGATCTTGAGACCGCCGCGCAGCTTGTTGACGACGAGCGTTGCGAGCGCCTCGCCCTCGACGTCCTCACCGATGATGAGAAGCGGCTTGTTCGACTGGACGACCGATTCGAGGATCGGCAGCATCGCCTGGAGGTTGGAGAGCTTCTTCTCGTGGAGAAGGATGTAGCAATCGTCGAGCTCGGCGACCATCTTCTCGGAGTTGGTCACGAAGTAGGGCGAAAGGTACCCGCGATCGAACTGCATGCCCTCGACCACTTCGAGCTCGGTCTCGGCGGTCTTGGCTTCCTCGACGGTGATGACACCCTCGTTGCCGACCTTCTGCATCGCCTCGGCAATGTCCTTGCCGACCTGCTCTTCGCCGTTGGCGGAGATGGTGCCGACCTGGGCGACTTCGTCGGAGGTCGAGATCTTCTTCGCGCGCTTGGCGAGCTCGGCGACGACGTCCTTGACGGCGCTGTCGATGCCGCGCTTCAGGTCCATCGGGTTCATGCCGGCGGCAACGGCCTTGTTGCCCTCGCGGATGATCGATGCGGCGAGAACCGTGGCGGTCGTCGTGCCGTCACCGGCGGTGTCGTTGGTCTTCGAGGCCACTTCGCGCACCATCTGGGCGCCCATGTTCTCGAACTTGTCCTCGAGCTCGATCTCCTTGGCGACCGAAACACCGTCCTTGGTGATGCGCGGCGCGCCGAAGGACTTGTCGATGACGACGTTGCGGCCCTTGGGGCCGAGCGTGACCTTGACCGCGTCGGCGAGGACGTCGACGCCGTGAAGCATCTTCTCGCGCGCGGAGCGGCCGAACTTGAGTTCCTTAGCAGCCATTCTCGATTGACTCCCGGGCCTTCGTCAGGCCCTTATCTCTCGTGGGTTTTTACGGACTGTCTGGTCGGCTGGATCAGCCGACGACGCCCATGATGTCGGATTCCTTCATGATGAGGAGATCCTCATCGCCGAGCTTGACCTCGGTGCCGGACCACTTGCCGAAGATCACGCGGTCGCCTTCCTTGACGTCCAGCGGAACGACCTTGCCGGTCTCGTCACGTGCGCCCGAACCGACGGCGACGATCTCGCCTTCCTGGGGCTTTTCCTTGGCGGTGTCGGGAATGATGATCCCGCCCTTGGTCTTTTCCTCGGATTCGACCCGGCGAACCACGACGCGGTCGTGAAGCGGGCGAAAATTCGTGCTTGCCATTGTCTTTACCCTTGATCGAATGACACGGGCGCCGCCTTGTCCGGCTGACGCTGAAGAAGCTGGCACTCATTGTCGTCGAGTGCTAACGGCGGCGAGATAAGGACTGTTCCGGAGCGAGTCAAGGTGAGGGACGCGTGATTTGCACTGCGCAGCCGGGGGAACGCCGGCCGGACGGTGGTGGTTCGGGCCGTGGTTTCGCAGCCCTTGCCGACCGTGCGACCCGGCCCTTGCCAACCGTGCGACGATAGGCGATGCGTCGCGCCGAAACGCCAGACCGGGCGCCGAGATCCAGCGAAGGACGAACCATGCCGATGCCGAAGCGCCTGCACCGCCTGAGCGAGGCGAGCGCGAACTACGACGTGATCCTGAGCGACGTGTGGGGCGTGGTCCACAACGGCGTCCGCGCCTACGGACCCGCCTGCGAAGCGCTTGCCGAAACAAGGCGCGCGGGAACGACCGTCGTGCTCATCACCAATTCGCCGAGGCGGGTGGAGCCGGTGCACGCACAGCTTCGCCAGATCGGCGTTCCCGACGAAGCCTTCGACCGGCTCGTGACCTCCGGCGACGTGACGCGCCATCTGATCGCCGAGGGGCCGCACAAGCTCTTCTTCATCGGCGCCGAACGCGACCATCACCTCTTCGAAGGGCTCGACGTTTCCCTCGTGGGAGAGGACGAGGCGGAAGGCGTGCTGTGCACCGGACCGTTCGACGACGAGAACGAGGGCGCCGAGGACTATCGCGCCATGCTGACCCGCTTCCGCGAGCGCGACCTTCCCTTCATCTGCGCCAATCCGGATCTGGTCGTCGAGCGCGGCGAGAGACTGGTGACGTGCGCCGGCGCGCTCACCAAGCTCTACGGCGAACTCGGCGGTCGCACGCTGATCGCCGGCAAGCCGTATCGGCCGATCTACGAGGAGGCGATGGCGACAGCGCGCGACGTGCGCGACGCCGTCGATCCCGCCGGCGTGCTCGCCATCGGCGACGGGCTGGCGACGGACGTGAAGGGGGCGCAGGATTTCGGCCTCGACGTGCTCTTCGTCGCCGCCGGCATCCATGCCCGCGAATATGGCGGCAACGACATTGATGCCGATCGCCTGTCGGCCTACCTCGATGCCGAGGGGGCCGCACCCCGTTACTGGATGCCGCGCCTCGTCTGATCGCGCCCGTTGGTCGCCTGAAAGGTAAACGCTGCTGGGAGACGTCATGCCATTCGAGCGGATCGTGCTGCCCGCGCCCGTGCCGCGAAGCCTCGCCGGCGCGGTCGTCGCGATCGGCAATTTCGACGGCGTTCATCGCGGCCATCGAAGCGTGCTCGAGGCGACGCTTGCGATGGCGCGCGAGCACGACCGGCCGGCCTGCGTTCTCACCTTCGAGCCGCACCCGCGCAGCTTCTTCCGGCCGGGCTCTCCCGTCTTCCGCCTGACGCCGCCGCTGATGCGCGCGCGCCTGCTCGAAGCCGAGGGGTTTTCCGCCGTCGTCGAGCAGCCCTTCACCGGAGACTTCGCGGCGTTATCGCCGGAAGCCTTCGTGGAAGGCGTGCTCGTCGAAACGCTGGGCGCCGCCCAGGTCGTCACCGGCTTCGACTTCCATTTCGGCAAGGGCCGCGCCGGCGGGCCGGCGTTCCTGATGGAGGCGGGCGAACGCATGGGGTTCGGCGTGACGCTGGTCGACGCCTATCGCGACGAGAACGCCGAGATCGTCTCGTCGAGCCGAATCCGCGCCATGCTCGCGGAAGGCGACGTCGCCGAAGCGGCAGGGCTCCTCGGCTACCGTTTCACGGTCGCGGCCGAGGTGGAGAAGGGCAAGCAGCTTGGTCGCACGCTCGGCTATCCGACCGCCAACATGGTCATGCCCGAGGCTTTCGGGCTTTCGCCCGGCATCTACGCCGTGCGCCTGCGACGCGCCGACGGCACGCTGCACGACGGCGTCGCGAGCTTCGGCTACCGCCCGACGGTGGACGAGGACGGCGCACCCCTTCTCGAGACCTACGTATTCGACTTCAAGGGCGATCTCTATGGCGAGACCTGCGCGGTTTCCTTCTTCGCGAGGTTGCGCGGGGAAGAGAAGTTCGACGGCCTCGAAACGCTGAAGGCGGCGATGCGAAACGACGAGGCCGAAGCGCGCGCAGCACTTTCCGGCGTGGGCCCGCTTTCCGCCCTCGACGCCAGGATCGCCTTTTGAGGCGGAAGCGACCTCGCCTCGCCACTGCCTTTTCAGGCGCGCCAAAAGGCTTTAAGGAACGCGACCGAGATGACGAATTACCGGCCGACGATCGATCCGCGAATTACCGGCCCGGCCCTTCGCACCGTCTGACGGTGGGCAGGAAGGGTCGGGAGCCTTGTCGCACGCGCCCGTGCGCGCCTTCGCGATCGTCGTTTCATCACGGCCCGGACGGCTCGACCCCGCACCCGGCCATCACCGAAAAGTCCGCTTGATCCCATGACCGAACCGACCGACACGGCCGAAACCATCGACTATTCCAAGACGCTCTTCCTGCCGAAGACCGACTTCCCCATGCGCGCCGGCCTGCCGAAGAAGGAGCCGGAACTCGTCGCTCGATGGCAGGAGATGGGGCTTTACGGGAAGCTGCGCGCGGACGCAGCCGGCCGACCGAAATACGTGCTGCACGACGGTCCGCCCTACGCCAACGGCAACATCCATATCGGCCATGCGCTGAACAAGATCCTGAAGGACGTCATCACGCGCTCCTTCCAGATGCGTGGGCGCGACTCGAACTACGTGCCCGGCTGGGACTGCCACGGCCTGCCGATCGAGTGGAAGATCGAGGAGCAGTACCGCGCCAAGGGCCTCGACAAGGACGCCGTGCCGATCAACGAGTTCCGCCAGGAATGCCGCGACTTCGCGACCCACTGGATCGGCGTGCAGACGGCGGAATTCCTACGCCTCGGCATCGAGGGCGACTTCGACCATCCCTATACGACGATGAACTTCCACGCCGAGGCACGCATCGCCGGCGAACTGATGAAGTTCGCCATGTCCGACCAGCTCTATCGCGGCTCGAAGCCCGTCATGTGGTCGGTCGTAGAACGCACGGCGCTCGCCGAGGCGGAGGTCGAGTACCACGACTACGAGAGCGACACGATCTGGGTGAAGTTTCCGGTTACGGCACCTGACGAGCTGGTAGATGCCGCCGTCGTCATCTGGACGACGACGCCCTGGACGATCCCCGGCAACCGCGCGATCTCGTTTTCGCCGCGCATCGCCTACGGCCTCTACGAGGTGACGGGCGCGGAGAACGATTTCGGCCCGCAGGCCGGTGAGACACTGATCTTCGCCGATGCGCTTGCGGAGGAATCGTTAGCCAAGGCGAAGCTTACCTTCGAACGGCTGCGCGACGTGAGCGCGGACGAACTCGCGACGATGGTCTGCGCCCATCCGCTGAAGGGATGGCGCCCCTCATCCGACCCTTCGGGCCACCTTCTCCCCGGCGGGGAGAAGGACGGGCATACGAGCCTCTCGCCCAGTGGAGGAGAGGGTGGCTCGCGTAGCGAGACGGGTGAGGGGGCGGTGCCTTACGGCTACCCCGTGCCGCTTCTGCCTGGCGACCACGTCACCGACGATGCCGGCACGGGCTTCGTCCACACGGCGCCGAGCCACGGGCGCGAGGATTTCGACGTCTGGATCGACAACGCACACGAACTCGAAGCGCGCGGTATCCCTTCCGCGATCCCGTTCCCCGTCGACGACGCCGGCTACTATACCAAGGACGCGCCGGGCTTCGGTCCCGATGCGGCCGAAGGGCCGGCTCGGGTGCTGGACGACAAGGGCAAGAAGGGCGACGCCAACAAGCGCGTGATCGCCGCACTCATCGAAGCGAACATGCTCTTCGCGCGCGGGCGTCTGAAGCACACCTATCCGCATTCCTGGCGCTCCAAGAAGCCGGTCATCTTCCGCAATACGCCGCAGTGGTTCGTGTTCATGGACAAGGATCTGAAGGGGTATGGGCTTGGCGAAAACCCCTCATCTGACCCTTCGGACCACCTTCTCCCCGGTGGGGAGAAGGACGGGCAGGGTGCTGGCCCCGCGGCCTCCTCGCCCCAACGGGGAGAGGGTGGCTCGCGTAGCGAGACGGGTGAGGGGGCAAACCTCTCCTCCGGCGCGATCGCCGGCGAAGACACCCTGCGCAACCGCGCGCTCAATGCCATCGACGCCACGCGCTTCGTTCCGGCGGCCGGCCAGAACCGCATTCGCGGCATGATCGCCGACCGGCCGGACTGGGTGCTCTCGCGCCAGCGTGCGTGGGGCGTGCCGATCGCGATCTTCGCCGACGAGGACGGGAACGTCCTGAAGGACGAGGCGGTAAACGCCCGGATCCTCGAAGCCTTCGAGGCGGAAGGCGCCGACGCGTGGTTCGACGAGGGCGCGAAGGAGCGCTTCCTCGGGTCCGACCATGACCCCGCGAAATGGCGCAAGGTCACCGACATTCTCGACGTCTGGTTCGATTCGGGCTCTACGCACACCTTCACGCTCGAGGACCGCCCGGATCTCAAATGGCCTGCGGACGTCTATCTCGAGGGCTCCGACCAGCACCGCGGCTGGTTCCATTCCTCGCTTCTCGAAGGCTGCGGCACGCGCGGCCGCGCGCCCTACGACACGGTCGTCACCCATGGGTTCACCATGGACGAGAAGGGCGAGAAGATGTCGAAGTCGAAGGGCAATACCGTTACGCCGCAAGAGGTCATGGCAGAGTCCGGTGCCGACATCCTGCGGCTGTGGGTGATGACGAGCGAGTTCGGCGAGGACCAGCGCCTCGGCAAGGCGATCATCAAGACCAACATCGATTCCTACCGCAAGCTCAGGAACACGGTGCGCTGGATGCTCGGCACGCTCGCCCATGACGAGGGCGAGACGGTGCCGTCCGCCGAAATGCCGGAACTCGAACGCTTCATGCTGCATCGGCTCGTCGAACTCGACGAACTGGTGCGCAAGGGCTACGACGATTTCGACTTCAAGCGCATCGCCCGCACGCTGACCGATTTCGCTAATATCGAGCTGTCGGCGTTCTATTTCGACGTGCGCAAGGACACGCTTTATTGCGATCCGCCGTCGAGCGAGCGCCGTAAGGCCTCCCTGCAGGTCGTGCGGACCATCTTCGACTGCCTTGTGACGTGGCTTGCGCCGATGCTGCCCTTTTCCATGGAAGAGGCATGGCTTTCGCGCGATCCGGACGCCGTTTCCGTGCATCTGGAACAGTTCCGCGACGTGCCGGGCGAATGGCGCGACGACGCGCTGGCGGCGAAATGGCGCAAGATCCGCACCGTGCGGCGCGTCGTCACCGGTGCCCTGGAAGTCGAGCGGCGTGAAAAGCGCATCGGCGCTTCGCTCGAGGCCTCGCCGATCGTCCACATCGCCGATCCGGAACTGCGGGCTGCGCTCGAAGGTCGCGACTTCGCGGAAATCTGCATCACCTCGGGCATCGAGATCGTCGAGGGCGAAGGGCCTGCGGACGCGTTCCGGCTCGAGGACGTCGGTGCCGTCTCCGTCGTTCCTCAACTCGCAACGGGGCGCAAATGCGCGCGATCCTGGCGCATTACCGACGATGTCGGCAGCGATCCGCGCTTTCCGGACGTCTCGGCGCGTGACGCCAGGGCGCTGCACGAACTGGAAGCGCTCGGCCGGCTTTGACGCAAAAGGCCGGTATCGTTTGCGATGCCGGCCACCATTCTGTAAGAGAAGACGCCAAGAAAACGCCCGAATCGTCGCGCACGAGCCGTCTTTCGTGAGGTCGGAATCGGGACCGGGGGAAGGTGACGGTGAAACCAGCACGCACGAAAGCAGCGAACGCGGCCGCCCTGATCGTGATCGCCGGAGCGCTCGCCGGATGTCTTGGCGATCCGACCTATGGAACAGGCAGGACCCAGAGCGCCCACCTGATCGACGATCTCGGCAACGTCGCGACGCTTCCTTCGCAGAAGATCGCCAAGGAAGACTACGAGCCGCGCGCCGGTCTCGTACAGCCGCCGAAGGGGCAGGCGACGACGCTGCCGCGCCCGCAGGAGGATATTGCTTCGAAGGACGATCCGAACTGGCCGCGCTCGCCGGAGGATGTCCGCGCGCAGATGCAGGCGGAGGTGGCTGCCGAAAGCGACACCAAGCACCTGAAGCTCGGCCAGACGCAGCGCACCTACGGCCAGGCACCCTCGAACGTCGACCGCACGGCGCAGACGCGCCAGTTCCGTCAGGCGGTCGCCCTCGAGCAGGGTGCCTATACCCAACGGCGTACGCTCACCGATCCGCCGGACGATCTCCGCCGGCCGGCCGCGAGCGCGCCCACGAACCAGCTCGGCGAATCCGAACTGAAGAAGGATCGCGAGCGCAAGGCTGCCGCCGAGCGGGCGAAGAAGGGCGGCTCCAGCTGGTGGCCGTTCTAGTGATCCCGCAGCCACGCGGCCTTTGCCGCATGCCGGCGCCGCCCGGTAGCCGCCTTTCGCGGTGGCGCATGAACGGTAACCGCGCGGAAGCCTGATGCCGGCCCTCGACGAGGAAAAGCTCAAGGAACACATTCGCGCGTTCGACCGGCGCATACGGCAGCGAAATGCCGTCGCGCTCGGCGCCTGCGCCGCACTCGTCCTCGTCTTCCTGCTGCGCGCGGCCGGCGTGCTTCCCGGTCTTTCCGCCATGGATGCGGCGGCGGTCGTCACGCGGATCGGCGACGGGCTCCTGGCACTCGCGGCCGCCTTCGTCGCCTGGCAGATCCGCCGCCTTGCCGAGCCGGTATCGAGCACGATGAAGGAGGCGGGGCTCCTGTCCTTCCATCTCGATCAGCTCCACCGCCAGTCGCTGGCGCTGAAGTCGTCCTTCCTGTGGTTCGCGACGCCCTTCCTGCCCGGCCTCGTGCTCGTCTTCGGCGGCCAGATGCTGGCACCCGGCACGAACCCGCTTTTCACCCTCGTCGGCGCCGCGGTCGCGCTCGGCGTGCTCTATGCGATGGTGGTGATGAACGTGCGTGCGGCGCGATCCTTCGATGCCGAACGCCGTTGGCTCGAGGAAATGGAACGCCAGTCGCTGTCGCGTTAGTGCATCCATCAGCGCCGAAGCGCGAAGAAGTGCCTGAGCAGGTCCGAGGATTCCCGTTCGCCGATCCCGCCATAGATTTCCGGCGCGTGATGACAGGTCGGGGCGGAATAAAACCGTACGCCGTTGACGACCGCGCCGCCCTTTTCGTCCTCCGCCGCGAAATAAAGACGTCGCAGGCGAGCGAAGGAGATGGCGGCCGCGCACATGGCGCAGGGTTCCAGCGTAACGTAGAGGTCCGCATCGATCAGGCGTTCGCTGCCGATCGACATGCAGGCTTCGCGGATCGCGACGATCTCGGCATGGCCCGTCGCGTCGTGATCGAGGCGCGTCCGGTTGCCGGCGCGCGCGAGCACGGTGCCCGCGCGAACGACGACGGCGCCGACGGGAACCTCGCCGCGATCGGCCGCGCCACGCGCCTCTTCGAGCGCGAGATCCATGAAGCTGCGTTCGCGTGGCATTCCCGTTTCCCGTTCTTTCTCTCTTAACCCGTCACTCGCGACCTGATAGGACGTCCGGCCAAAGGCAGGCAAATCGAACATGACGAAGAACGACGATTCCGGCCGCGGCAAACCGGCAAGCCGGGGGCGCGGCGGCGCTCCGGGGCGCCCGGGCGCCGGCGGCAAGCCACGCGGAAAACCATTCGCTTCCCGTCCGGCGGGCGGCAAGCCGCGTGCCGTGAAGCCCGCCGGCGAAGAGCGTGCGCAGCGCGGCGGCAAGGCCCATGCGCGCCCGCCGCGCAAGGACGGCGCGTCTGCGCGGAAACCCCGCGAGAGCGTGCCGGAGACGGTGGAGGCCGACGGGACACCCGTTCGGATCGCCAAGATGATGGCACGCGCCGGTGTGGCCTCGCGCCGCGATGCCGAGCGCATGATCGGCGAGGGTCGTGTCGCCGTCAACGGCGCGACGCTCGACAGCCCCGCGGTGACCGTCACGCGTTCTGACACCGTGACGCTGGACGGGGAAGCGATCGCGGCGGCCGAGCGCACCCGGCTCTGGCTCTACCACAAGCCGGCAGGCCTCGTGAGCACGAACAGCGATCCCGAAGGCCGGCCGACGGTCTTCGACCGGTTGCCGGCCGACCTGCCGCGCGTCCTCAGCGTCGGGCGCCTCGACATCGCCACGGAAGGGCTGCTGCTTCTGACGAACGACGGCGGGCTCGCCCGCGTGCTCGAACTGCCGAGCACGGGCTGGCTCCGGCGCTACCGCGTGCGCGCGCATGGCGATATCGACCAGCCGGCGCTCGACGCTTTGAAGGAAGGCATCGTCGTCAACGGCGTCATCTACGGCGCGATCGAGGCGGTGCTGGAGCGCAGGCAGGGCTCGAATGTCTGGCTTTCCATGGGCCTGCGCGAAGGCAAGAACCGCGAAATCAAGAACGTGCTCGGCGCGCTCGGCCTTGCCGTCAACCGCTTGATCCGCATCTCCTACGGCCCCTTCCAGCTCGCCGACCTCGCCCAGGGCGAGGCGCGCGAGATCCGCGGGCGGATGCTGCGCGACCAGCTCGGCCCGCGGCTGATCCGCGAGGCCGGGGCCGATTTCGACGCGCCGGTGCACGAACGCGAAGCCGACGGCCGGCTCGTCGAGCCGCAGAAGCCGTCGCGCCGCGCATCCGACGATGCCGGCAAGGCGGAACGTTCGGCACCGCCCGCACGGCGATCCGCGCGCGAAGACCGCGACGATCGCCGCGAAAAGGCGCGCGACCGCCTCGATACGCGTCCCGCGCGCGAGGAAAAGGGGCCGCCGAAGCGCAAGCTCGGCAATCGCAACCGCGCGTCCAATGTCTGGATGGCCCCCGGCGCGAGGCCCGTCGCCCCGAAGAAGGCGGCTGCTGCGGCGCAGGAAGAGGGTGCCATCGGCACGGGCAAGCGTTCTCCAGCGGCGGGACGGACGGGGAAGGCAGCACACGGCGCGGCGAAGCCGGAGCGTCCTTTCAAGGCCACGGGAAACCGGGACCGTAAACCAACGGCATCGACCGCGAAGCCTTCGCATCGGAGCCGCCCCGACGACGATCGTCGCCCGACGCATGCGGCGCCCGGCAAGGGGAAGGAAGCGCCGGAAGGTGCACGCGGCGAACGTCGCGCAGGCAGGGACGAAGCGACCGGAAAGGCCCCTTCGCATCGCCGCGACGGGGCAAAAGGTGCCGATCGCAAGGGGCCGGCGACCGGTCCGAACGGCAAGTCCGGCCGTCTGAAGGCTGCTGCGAGCAGAGGGGAACGCAAGCCGGAGAATGCTGCGGCGAAGCGGGACAAGCCGAAGGGCCGGGGCGGACGCGATGCGGATCGTCGGCGGTGAGTTTCGCGGCCGCGCGATCGCCGCGCCGCGCAGCCGCGACATCCGCCCGACGACCGACCGCACCCGCGAGAGCCTCTTTAACATCCTTTCCCATGCCTATGCGGAATCGATCGACGGAACCCGCATGCTGGAACTCTTCGCGGGAACCGGCGCGGTCGGCTTCGAGGCGCTTTCGCGCGGCGTTGCGAACGTGCTGTTCGTCGAGACGAGCGTCGAGGGGCGGGGGCTTCTCCGCTCGTCGATCGAGGCGTTCGGCCTGACCGGCCGCGCGCGCATCTTTCGTCGCGATGCGACCACGCTCGGCCCGGTCGGCACGATCGCCCCGTTCGATTTCGTCTTTGCCGATCCGCCCTATGCGACGGGTGCCGGCGAGGCAGCGCTCGACGCAGCGGCGAAGGGCGGATGGCTCGTCCCGGGCGCGCTCGCGGTTCTCGAAGAACGCGCCGATATCGAGCCGCACGTGCCCGAGGCGCTGACGCTGCTCGAAGCGCGCGCGTTCGGCGAAACGCGCATGCACTTCTATCGCTTCACGGGTTAAAGCCTTCCGTATAAACCTGAAAGGCTCTGGGCCCGAACGCATTCGCTGTTCATTCGATCTCGGCCGGCGTTCGGCGTGTTTCGCCGTCCTCCTCCGCCTTGCGCGGCTTCGTCAGCGGTTGCGGCGTGAGCGGTTTTGCCGGCGTGGCAGGGCGATTGAAGATCATGCCGCGTCCGGCGTTGATCCCTTCGCTCGCCTGGAGGATCAGCCGTTCCTCGTCGCGTCGGCGGATATCATCGCCGATCGCTTCGGCCGTGGCGCCGTCGAGGCCCAGTTCTTCGAGCGTGCGGCGGCCGAACAGAAGGCCTGATTCGAACGTCTCGCGCAGTTCGTAGGCAACGCGGCGTTCGCGAAGCGCCAGCGTATGGACCCGGTCGTAGGAGCGCGCGAAGATGCGGGCGGAGGGATACTCCGTCTGCACGAGGTCGACGATGCGATCGGTGATTTCCTTCTTCTGGGTGCAGATCGCGACGACGCGGGCCCGGCCGATACCGGCCGCCTCGAGCACGTCCTTGCGCGTGCCGTCGCCGAAATAGATGCGAAAGCCGAAGCGCATCGCCTGGCGCACGCGATCGGCCGAATGGTCGATCACCGTCACGCTGGACCCGCCGGCAAGCAGGATCTGACAGGCGATCTGTCCGAAGCGCGAGAAGCCGATCATCAAGACGTCGGAACCCGCACCGTCGAAATCCTCGTCGAGGCGTTCGCCTTCCTCTTCCTTGAGCAGGCGCTCGGCGAGCGCGGCCGTCAGCGGCGTCAGCGCCATGGTGAGGGTCACGATCGCGATCAGCAGCGAGGCCGTCGCCATGGGAAAGATGCCGGCGCTCGCCGCCGAGGTGAAGAGGACGAAACCGAATTCGCCGCCCTGCGGCAGAAGGCCGGCGATGCGCACCGCATCGTTGTGGCCGGCGCCGAAGAGGCGGCACACGCCATAGATCGTCAGCGCCTTCACGGCCATAACTACGGGTACGGCGGCCACCAGCAGCATCCAGTTGCGGGCGATCACGGTCAGGTCGAGCGAGAGGCCGACGCCCATGAAGAAGAGGCCGAGAAGGATGCCGCGGAACGGCTCGATGTCGGCTTCAAGTTCGTGGCGATAGGCCGATTCGGCGAGCATGACCCCGGCAAGGAAGGCGCCCATCGCCATCGATAGCCCTGCGAGCTGCATCAGGCTCGCAGCCCCGAGCACCACGAGCAGGGCGGCGGCGATCATCGCTTCGCGCGCACCGGTTCGCGCGATGATCGAAAACAGGGGATTGAGCAGGTAGCGCCCTGCGAGCACCAGCGCCACGACCGCCGCGACGGCGATGGCGAAGGCCGTCATCGGGCTCGTCGATGCCGGTTCGAACGGCGCGAGAAGCGGGATCACCGCCAGCAGCGGCACGATGGCAAGGTCCTGCAGCAGAAGGATCGAAAAGGCGATCCGCCCGTGCGGGGCGTTGGCTTCGTTGGCATCCTGCAGAAGCTGCAGCGCGAAGGCCGTCGACGACAGCGCGAGGCCGAAGCCGACGACGATGGCCGCGCGCGTGCCGGAACCGGCAAGCACGGCGCAGCCGGCAAGTGCCACGCCGCCGAGTAGCACCTGCGCGGTGCCGAGACCGAAGATCGCCCGTCGCATCTGCCACAGCCGGGAGGGCTTGAGCTCCAGGCCAATGACGAAGAGCAGGAAGACGACGCCGAGCTCGGCGAATTCGAGGATCTCGCGCCCGTGGCCGATAATGCGCAGCACCGGGCCGATGACGATGCCGGCGGCCAGATAGCCGAGCACGGTCGCAAGCCCCAGCCGCTTGAAGAGCGGCGCGGCGATGACGGCGCCGGTCAGCAGCAGAAGCGCTTCGGCATAAAGGTTCGGCGAGCCCGATGTCATTGCTTCCCCGTCTCCGAACGGCGGGACGCTTGGTCGCGTTCGCCGATTACCGGGCCTTTCGCCTTGATGGCAACGCGCCTGAACAATAGATGTGAGCGCAACGAAAGGCTACCGTCATGACCGAAGCCATCAATACCGACATGCTCTCGAAGCGTGCCGAGGAAGTCGTCGATCTCGCATTGAAGGCCGGCGCCGACCAGGCTGACGCGGTCGTCATGCGCGGGCGCTCGCGCGGCGTCTCCGTGCGGCTCGGCAAGGTGGAGGAGACCGAATCTTCCGAAGGCGACGATTTCTCGCTGCGCGTCTTCGTCGGCAGCCGGGTGGCGAGCGTATCGGCCAATATCGGCTTCGACGCCGCCTCGCTTGCCGAGCGCGCGGTCGCCATGGCGAAGGTTTCGCCGGAAGACCCCTTCGCCACCCTTGCCGATCGCGAGAAGCTCGCGACGTCGCTGCCGGACCTCGATCTCTTCGACCCGAGCGAGATCGACGCCGATCGCCTTACGGAGGCCGCGCTTGCCGCGGAGCAGGCGGCTCTCGACGTGAAGGGCGTGACGAACTCCACCGGCGCCTCGGCCTCGGCCGGAATGGGCGGCATGGTGCTCGTCACCTCGCACGGCTTTTCCGGCACCTACATGGCAACGCGTTTCTCCCGCTCGGCGAGCGTCATCGCCGGCGAGGGCACGAAGATGGAGCGCGACTACGATTTCGACAGTCGCGTCTATTTCGACGATCTCGATTCGCCCGAAGCGATCGGCCGGTCGGCCGGCGAACGCACGGTGCGCCGGCTGAACCCGCGTCAGGCGGAGACCGGATCGAACCTGACCGTCGTGCTCGATCCGCGCGTAGCGCGCGGTTTCGTCGGCCATCTCGCAGGCGCCATCAACGGCCAGGCCGTCGTGCGCAAGACGAGTTTCCTGCGCGACCGGATGGGCGAACGGGTCCTCTCGCCGGGCCTGAACGTGGTGGACGATCCGCTGGTCAGGCGTGGCTCCGCCTCGCGACCCTTCGACGGCGAGGGTGTCGCCGGGGAACGCCTTGCCATGGTCGAGGACGGCGTCCTCAAGCACTGGTTCCTGTCGACAGGCGTCGCCCGCGAGCTCGGCCACGAGACGAACGGGCGCGCGAGGCGCGGCGGGTCCAGCGTCTCGCCGGGCTCGACCAACCTTTCGCTCGAACCGGGCGATAAGACGCCGGAAACGCTGATCCGCGAAATCGGAACCGGCTTCTACGTGACCGAAGTCATCGGTCAGGGCGTCGACATGGTCAGCGGCGAATACAGCCGCGGCGCATCCGGGTTCTGGATCGAGAACGGCGAACTCTCCTATCCGGTCTCGGAGGTGACGATCGCCTCCAACCTGAAGGAGATGTTCTGCCGGGTGACGCCCGCTGACGACATCGACCGGAAATTCTCGGTGGCCTCGCCGACGCTCGCCATCGAGGGCATGACGCTTGCCGGACGCTGAGCACCTGTCTCCCGATTTCGATCTCGACGCCGACCTCGCCCTGCTGCGCGCGACGGCCGAAGAGGCCGGCGAGATCGCGCTCGCCTATTTTCGCCAGGATCCGCACGTCTGGTACAAGAACGGCGACCGCTCGCCCGTCAGCGAGGCGGACATGGCCGTCGATCGTCTGGTGCGCGAGCGCCTGTCCGCCGCCCGTCCGGACTATGGATGGCTTTCCGAGGAAAGCGGAAGGCCGGCAGAACGGCGCGGTCGCGAAACGCTTTTCGTCGTCGACCCGATCGACGGCACGCGCGGCTTTCTTTCCGGCGAGACGGCTTGGTGCGTCAGCCTCGCCGTCGTCCACGCGGGGCGCCCGGTTGCCGGCGTGCTCGTCGTGCCGGCGCGCGACGAAGTCTTCGCAGCCCACACGCGGACGCCGGCGACGCTGAACGACGTCGCGATCTCGGTCGGCGCGGGTAAGGACGACGTGCTTTCGATCGCCTCGCCTCGCCGCCTCGTGGACCGCCTTCCCGACGCCTTGAAGGACGTGGTGACGACCGTCGGCTTCATTCCCTCGCTCGCCTATCGCATCGCCATGGTCGCCGATGGCCGCCTCGACGGCACGCTGGTGCGCGAGAAGGCGAACGACTGGGACATCGCCGCGGCAGCCGTCATCCTCGAACGGGCGGGCGGGGCTCTCGTGGAAGCCGACGGTACGCCCGTGCGTTGTGGTGGCGACCCATCCGCGCACGGCATTCTGCTCGCAGGCGGGCCGCGCGTCCTGCCGCGTCTGGTGGAAGGCATGGGCGGCGCGCCACGCCATTGACCTTTGCCGGCGATTGCAGCAAACCGCGGCCAATTCTCAATCGTCTTACGCAATGGAGTCGACGGCATGGCCGAAGGACAGTCCAAGAAGCAATTGCTGCATCTCGTTTTCGGCGGGCATCTCGACGATCCGGACGAGGTGCATTTCGACAATCTCGCCGAGCTCGATATCGTTGGTATGTACCCGGACTACGCCTCCGCCCTTGCCGCCTGGAAGGACAAGGCGCAGAAAACCGTGGACGATGCGCAGATGCGCTATTTCATCGTCCATCTCCACCGGCTTTTCGACCCGGAGACCGGCGAAAAGCGCATGGGCTGAACCGGTGAGCGAGCGCCGGCCGGCCGCCCGGAGCGCCGAGCCCGCGGCCCCGAAGCACCGGCGCGGGCCGCTGCGCCGGTTCTTCAAGGCGCTCCTGCGGTCGGATGCCTTCCAGACCGTCGCCGCACGACTGCTCCATACGGCGATGGTGGCGACCTATCGCACCAATCGCCCGGTTGCCGGCTCGGTCGACATGCTGGCCCATATCGAGGGGCACAAGCCCGTCATCATCGCGCTGTGGCACGGCCAGCAGATGCTGGTGCAGTTCACGCGCCCACTGGGCGAACCGGTGGCGGGCCTCGTCTCGAAAAGCGCGGACGCGGAAATCAACGCGCGCGTCCTGGAACTGTCCGGCAACGAGGTCGTGCGCGGTTCCGGCGGGCGCGAGCGCACCCAGGCGGCACGCAAGGGCGGCATCCGCGCGTTGATCGCCCTGCGTGAAGCGCTGAAACGCGGACGCCACGTGGTGATGATCGCCGATATCTCGAAGGGAAGTCCGCGTCAGGCGGGGGAGGGCATCGTGCGCCTGGCGAAGATTTCCGGCCGGCCGATCGTTCCTCTCGCGCTGGCGACGAGCCGCCATCATGTGGTCGCACGGGCATGGGATCGCATGACGATCAACCTGCCGTTCGGCCATCGGTGCCTGCGGCTCGGCGAACCGATCTACGTGCCGGCGGACGCCGACGAGGCCGCGCTTGCCGGATTTCGAAAGAAAGTGACGGACGACCTGAACCGCGTGACAGAGGAAGCCTACAGCCGGGTCGGGAGAACGCCGTGAGGATCGGCTGGACGCGCCTTGCGCTCGGTGGCTACCGCCTTCTCGGGCGGGTGGCGACACCGCTTGCCCTCGTCCATCTCGCCCGGCGCGCACGGCTCGGCAAGGAGGAGCGCAGCCGGCGCGGCGAACGCTTCGGCAGGGCCGGCGTTGCCCGCCCCGACGGTCCGCTCGTGTGGTTTCATGCGGCAAGCGTGGGAGAGACGAACGCGGTCGCACCGCTCGTCGAGGCGGTCCACCGTCGCGGGATCGCGGTACTCCTGACGACGGGCACCGTGACCTCGGCCCAAATCGCGGCGGAACGCCTTTCGGGCCGAGCAATCCACCAATACGTGCCGCTCGATCTCGCGCCGGCCGTCACCCGGTTTCTCGGTCACTGGCAGCCCGACCTCGCCGTCTTCGTCGAGTCGGAAATCTGGCCGACGACGATCCGCGAACTCGGCGCGCGCAAGACGCCGCATATCCTCGTCAACGGCCGCCTTTCCGACCGTTCCTTCGCAAGCTGGCACAGGCGGCACGCGCTCGCCGAAGCGCTTTTCGGCACCTTCGCCCACGTCGCCGCCCAGTCCGAGCTCGATGCGGAGCGCTTCGAAAGGCTCGGCGCACCGAGCGTGAGCGTCACCGGCAACATCAAGATCGACGGCGCCGCGCCGCCCTGCGACACGGAAAAGCTCGACGCGCTGCGCAAGGCGATCGGCGAGCGTGCGACATGGGCGGCAATCTCCACCTTCGAGGGCGAGGAGGAAATCGCCGCCGGCGTCCACGCATCGGTGAAGGAAAAGCGCGCGGATATGCTGACGATCGTCGTGCCGCGCCATCCCGAGCGCGGCGATGCGATCGCACGCATGCTCGGGGCGCGCGGGCTTTCGGTCGTCCGCCATTCGCGCGGGGAAAGGCCGAAGCCCGAGACCGACATCCTGCTCGGCGACACCATCGGCGAGATGGGCCTTTACCTGCGACTGACCGGGATCGCCTTCGTCGGCCGGTCGATCGCGGAAAAGGGCGGCCAGAACCCGATCGAGCCGGCAGTGCTCGGCTGTGCGGTGCTGACGGGACGCAATGTGCAGAACTTCCGCGAAACCTACCGCGCGCTCGTCGAGGCGGGCGGGGCGAAGATCGTGCGCGACGAAGCGATGCTCGCCGAAGGCGTCGCCTATCTTCTCGCAAACCCTGCCGAACGCACGGCGATGGCCCGTGCCGGCCGGGTGTCCGTCGATACCATGCGCGGCGCGTTGCAGCGCACGCTCTCCGTGCTCGAACCGCATCTCGCGCCGCTGGCGGTCAAGGCGCGGCTCGCCCCGGCGCAAGCCGACGACGATGCCGTCGAAGCGCGGGGTTAGGCGCCGTGGCGCGTACCCCGCCACCGTTCTGGTGGCGCGAAGGAAGCTGGCAGGCGGGAGCGCTCGCCCCCTTCGGCGGGCTCGTGGGCGCGATCGCCGCGCGGCGCATGGATCATGCTCCCCGCGTTCCAGCCGGTGCGCCGGTGCTATGCGTCGGCAATTTCACGGTCGGTGGTGCCGGCAAGACGCCGACTGCGCTCGCTCTCGCCGGCCGTGCCCGTGAACGCGGCCTTGCACCGGGCTTCCTGTCTCGCGGCTATGCACGCGCGAGCGACGGAACGCTCGTCGTCGATCCGGCGGTGCATACCGCAGCGGACGTCGGAGACGAACCGCTGCTTCTCGCTCGCGACGCACCGACCGTCGTCGCGACGGACCGTGTCGAAGGCGCACGAAAGCTTCTCGGCGAGGGTGTCGACTTCATCGTCATGGACGACGGTTTCCAGAGCGCGCGGCTCGGCTTCGATGCCGGCATTCTCGTCGTCGATGCGACGCGGGGTCTCGGCAACGGCAGGGTGCTGCCCGCCGGCCCCCTTCGCGCGCCACTCGAACGCCAGCTCGTTCACGCCGACGCCCTGATCCTCGTCGGCGAAGGGAATGCCGCGGACGGCATCGCCGCGCGCGCGAAAGCGAGCGGCCGCGCCGTTCACCGTGCGCATCTCGTTCCACGCGACGACGGATCGCTCGCCGGGTGCCGCGTACTCGCCTTCGCCGCGATCGGCGATCCGGAAAAGTTCTTCCGCACGGTGGTTTCGCTCGGCGCGGATCTCTGCGCGCGCCACGGACTGCGCGATCATCAGGCGATCGACGAGAGAAAGGCCGCCGACCTTCTCGCCGAGGCCGAGCGCCTTGGCGCCATGCCCGTCACCACGGCAAAGGACGCCGTGCGCCTCGCGGGAGCCAAGGGAGCTGCCGGCGAACTCCTGCGTGCCGCTCGCGTCGTCGAGGTCGATATGGTCTTCGATCGCGCGGATGCCGCGGACGCGATGATCGACACGGCGCTTGCCGCCTTCGCCGCGCGCGAAGGACCCGCATAGCGCCGGTTCACTCGGAGGCGGGAACCGTGCCGGCCTCCTGTTCGGCCTTCAGTGCGGCATGGACGTCGACATAGGCTTCCTGGCGGGCCACGCTCCAATACCGCAACTCGTCGAGCGGAATGGTTTCGCCGGTCACGGCGCAAACCACGTGGGTGCCGGGCGCGATGACCTGAAAGTCGCCGTCGAGGTAGCGCACCTTCGCCTTGCGCGAACCGGGGCCTTCGAAGCGGTTCATGGTGGTCTCCATGCTGCGTGTCTGCGCGACCTATCGCACAGTGCGCCGCGGGAGAACAGACGAGGGCACGTTTTTCCGCCGCCGTCGAAAGCCCACCCGTGTCAGCGACGGCCGAAAAGCCGTTCGATGTCGTCGAGGCGAAGCTCGATATAGGTCGGCCGGCCGTGGTTGCACTGACCGGAACCGGGCGTCGCCTCCATCTGCCGCAACAGCGCGTCCATCTCCGCGCCGGCGAGCCGCCGGCCCGAGCGGACCGATCCGTGGCAAGCCATCGTCGCGGCGACGTAGTCGAGCCGTGCGGCAAGGCTCGACGCATCGCGCCATTCGGCGATTTCCTCGGCAAGCTGGCGGACGATACCGGCAGCGTCCACCTCGCCGAGCATCGACGGCGTTTCCCTGACGGCGATCGCGCCGGGGCCGAAGCGTTCGATCGAAAGGCCGAGCCTGTGCAGCGTCTCGGCATGCTCCATCAGCCGGTCGCAGTCCTCTTCCGGCAGGTCGACGATCTCGGGAATGAGCAGCGCCTGCGCGGGAACGGGTCCGGCGTGCAACGCGGCCTTCATCGCCTGGTAGACGAGCCGTTCGTGCGCGGCATGCTGATCGACGATGACGAGCCCGTCTTGCGTCTGTGCGACGATGTAGTTCTCGTGAAGCTGCGCGCGTGCGGCACCGAGCGGATGGTCTTCGCCGTTCGTCGTGTCCAGCGGCGATGCCGTCTCGGTGCGAGCGCTCGGCACCGAAACCGGGTCGAAGGCGGCTTGGCCTTCCTCGAAGAAGCCGCCGACGGCATGCGCGACCGTTTCGAGCGGGCGTTGCGGCGAAGTCGCCAGGGCATCGACGAAATTGGATGCGGCGGGCGCTTGCGCGGTGGATCCGTTCGTCCACCTGCCTGGCCGCTCGCTTGCACCGCGCATACCGAAGCCCGGCCGAAAGGCGCGCAAAGCTTCCTCCGCGCCGGCGCTGCTCGCCCGGTCGCCCTCGCGGGCGAGCGCCTGGCGGATGGCGCCGACGACGAGGCCGCGCACGAGACCCGGATCCCGGAAGCGCACATCCGCCTTGGCCGGATGCACGTTGACGTCGACGAGTGCCGGATCGAGCCCGATATCGAGAACCGCGACGGGATAGCGCCCCCGCGCCATCGTGTCGGAATAGGCGCCGCGCAAGGCAGATGCGATCAGCTTGTCCTGCACCGGCCGTCCGTTGACGAAGGCGAACTGGTGCAGGGTGTTCGCCCGGTTGAACGTCGGCAGCCCGCAATGGCCCGAAAGCCGCACGCCCTCCCGTTCGGCATCGAGCGCGATCGCGTTTTCCAGGAATTCGCGTCCGAGGATCTGGGCGAGGCGGGCGGAGGCGTCGTGCTCGCAGGCGGGAAGATCGAGCGTCGTGCGGTCGCTGCCCGAAAGCGTAAAGCGTATGTGCGGGAAGGCGAGCGCCATGCGCTTGACCACTTCGGTGATCGCACCGGCTTCCGCACGCTCGCCCTTCATGAATTTGAGCCGCGCCGGGGTGGCGAAGAAGATGTCGCGCACCTCCACGATCGTACCGGGATTGCATGCCGCCGGCCGCACCGGCTCGACGGCACCGCCGGTAACCCGCACCTCGTGACCTTCGCCGCCCGCGACCCGGCTCTTCAAAGAAAGTCTCGCGACCGAGCCGATCGAAGGCAGGGCTTCGCCGCGAAAGCCGAGCGAGCGGATATCGGCGAGGTCGCCGCCGAGCTTGGAGGTGCAGTGGCGCATTACCGAAAGCGCGAGGTCTTCGCCACCCATGCCGCCGCCGTCGTCGGTGACCCGAAGCATCGTCTTGCCGCCGCCCGCCGTTGCGATCTCGATCGTGCGCGCACCGGCGTCGATGGCGTTTTCGACGAGTTCCTTCACGGCGCTGGCGGGGCGTTCGATGACTTCGCCGGCGGCAATCTGGTTGACGAGGGTATCGGGCAGCAATCGGATGGGCATCATGCCGATCATAAGGATTCGCAAGTCGAGCGGAAGCGCCGCGTTCGAACATGCTTCGTTTTCACACCACAAAATGCTCGATCGGAATCGGAAAGCGCCGGTTGCTATGGAATCTTTAAGACTTTGACCACATCGTGAGGCGGTGAACGGCATTTTCTTGTAAGAAGGACCGAAGGCGGAATGTCCTCCGGGGCGGATTATCACGACTGTGAGGAAAACGATCTTGCCACGTTGGCATTCGTGGATCCGCTGACCGGATTGGGGAACCAGCGGCGGCTGCGCGATCGCATCGTCAACCTCGCCGCCGAACGGGCCGACGATCCGGCGCCGTTCACAATGGGCATCGCCAATCTCGACAGTTTCAAGCCGATCAACGACGTGTTCGGCCAGAGCGCGGGCAACGCCATCCTGTGCCAGGTCGCGCATCGGCTGCGCGCCTGCCTACCGGATGGCGCTTCCGTCGTACGGCTAGAGGGCGACGAGTTCGCCTTCCTGCTGCCGCTCGTCTTCGAGAAGAAGGGCGCCGAACGCATCGGGCGGATGTTCAAGGAGGTGCTTTCGGCACCCTACGATCTCGGCGACCGGAACGTGCGCCTTTCCGCTTCCTTCGGTTTTGCGGTCTATCCCTTCGCCGGCGAGACCTTTGCCGAACTGATGAAGAGCGCCGACACCGCGCTCTATCGCTCGAAGCGACGCGGGCGGGGCGGCATCACCGTGTATTCCGAAGAGATCGCCAACGAGATGAAGCGCGCCACGCAGATCGAGCAGGCGCTGCGCCGGGCGATCATCGCCGACGACGTCGAGGTGCACTTCCAGCCGATCGTTGACCTTTCGAACGAGCGCGTTCTCGGCTTCGAGGCGCTTGCCCGCTGGTACGACAACGAGCTCGGCACCGTGCCGCCCGCCGTCTTCATTCCGCTTGCCGAGGAACGCGCCTTCATCGAGCCGCTGACGGAGTTGCTCCTGAGAAAGGCCGCGCGCGCGGCGCTCACATGGCCGAAGGACATTTTCCTTTCATTCAACCTTTCCTCCGCCCAGCTCATGGACCCCTCGACGGCGTTCGGCATCCTCGCCATCGTCGATCGCGTCGGCTTCGATCCGCGCCGGCTCGAACTTGAGATCACCGAGACGGCGATGATGAGCGACCCGGAGACGGCACGCGGCATCCTCGAAGAGCTGAGGGCAGCCGGCGCGCGCATCTCGCTCGACGATTTCGGCACCGGACAGTCGAGCCTCGGCCGCCTGCGCGACTTCGACTTCGACAAGGTCAAGATCGACCGCGCCTTCGTTTCCGAGATCGCCTGGAACCGGCCGAGCGAACACATCATCCGGGCGATCCTGACGATGTGCGAGGGGCTCGACCTCGGCGTCGTCGCGGAAGGCATCGAGGAGGCCGACCAGTCCGGCAAGCTCGTCAAGCTCGGCTGCGCGCAAGGGCAGGGTTACTATTACGGCCGACCGATGAGCGCCGAACAGGCGTACAAGCTCGTTTGCAGCGGGCGCGGCAAGCGCGAACCCGATACGCTCGACGCCTGATCGCCACGCGCGTGCCGACTGGCAGGCGTCAGAGCCGCATGATCGGGTCGAGGCGGCCTTCGACGGAAATATCCGGCATGAAGACGTGGCCCGCCAACGGGTCCTTCGAGCGAGCGCTCTCGTCCATGCCCTCGAAGGCGCTCGTCACGATCAGCCGGTCTGCATCGGCGCCCACGAAAGCGGGGCAGGTCGCCTGACCCGCCGGTATGTCGACCGTGCGCGAAAGGCTGCCGTCCGGGGCGTAGACGGCGACGATGCCGGCGCCGAAACGTGCGTTCCACAGGTTGCCGTGCGCGTCGACGACCGCCCCGTCCGCATTGCCGGGGGCGCTGTCGTGCGGGGCGAAGACCTGCGGCTCGCCGGTCGGGCGCCCCGTCTGCGGGTCGAGATCGACGCGCATGATGTCGCCGATGCGCGTATCCGTGAAGTATCCGGTCGCGCCGTCGGCGGAAAAGCAGATCGCGTTTGGAATCGAGATGCGCGTGAAGAGGCGCGTCAGCTTTCCCTCGAACACGTGATAGATCGAGCCGGCACCGTCCTCGGCATGCTTGCCCATGGTGCTCGTCCACAGTGCCCCGCACGGGTGGACGCGCGAATCGTTGGAGCGGGTCGCGTCGGTATCGGACTCGATCTCCATGTAGCGGGACATCGTCCCGCTCTTCTTCTGCCGTACGCACAGACCGTCCTCGGAAACGATCACGTGGCGTTCGCCGTCGATGCGGGCAAGCGCGCTCGCCATCATCGGAAGCGCATGGGTGGTCAGCCGGTCTTCGCCGATCCGGTATTCGACGAGGGTGCGGTCGAGAATATCGAGCCACCAGGCGGTGTCGCCGTCGGGCTCGTAGATCGCGCCTTCGGCAAGTTCGTAGGCCGTGCCGCCGATATCCCTGCCGGCAAAGTCCTGCGGTGCGCTGGTCATGCTCGTCTCCCCGGATCCCGCACCAGTGGCGCGGGCGTTCGATCGTCCCTTACGCGCACCGGTTCTTCCTCGCTTCAGCGTTATGACGCCGCAAAAGCGCGGTTGCAATCCGGGCCCATGTCACTTCGCGGGACACGAAGTCGTACGCCCGCCTCGAACGGACGAGGCGGGCGTGAACGAACGCGGATCAGGCCGAGGCGGCGGTGCGGCGATTCGGCCGGTTGCGCCGGGGCCTGCGTGCGGGCTTTGCGTCCTTGCCGCCGGGACGTGCGGAACGGTCTCCGTTCGCCTCGCGACGCGGGGCGTTCGGCTTCGCCTTGCCGGGGCCCGAAGGCTTGCGCGAGCGGTTGCCGTTGCCGTTGCCGTTGCCGCGCTTGCGCGACGGTGCGGGCGCATGGGCCGGCGCCTCGCCGGATGCCACGGTAACGGCGATGCCCGTCTGGCGTTCGATGCCGCGCAGCAGGCCCACCTCTTCCGGCGTGCAGAAGGCGATCGCCTGGCCGGTGGCGCCGGCGCGCGCGGTGCGGCCGATGCGGTGGACATAGGCGTCCGGCACGTCCGGCAGGTCGTAGTTGTAGACGTGGCTGACCCCCGGCACGTCGATGCCGCGGGCGGCGACGTCGGTCGCCACGAGCACGCGGATATCGCCGTCGCGGAACGCCTTCAGCGCACGGTCGCGCTGGTTCTGGCTCTTGTTGCCGTGGATCGAGGCAGCCTCGAACCCGTCACCACGCAGGCTCTTCATCAGCTTTTCCGCGCCGTGCTTCGTACGCGAGAAGACAAGGGCCAGGCCATTGGGGTTGTCGGCGAGCGACCGGCTCAGGAGCGCGGTCTTGGCATTGCGGTCGGCAACGAAATGTACGTGCTGCTCGACCTTGTCGGCCGTGCGCCCGGGCGGAGTGACGGAAACCGTCTTCGGGTTCGTCAGGAAGGCGTCGGCGAGATCGGCGATCTGCTTGGGCATCGTCGCGGAAAAGAGCAGCGTCTGGCGCTTGGCCGGCACAAGCTTGGCGATCTTGCGCAGATCGTGGATGAAGCCGATGTCGAGCATCTGGTCGGCCTCGTCGAGGACGAGACGGCGCGTCGCGTCGAGCGACAGTGCCTTGCGGTCGAGAAGATCGATCAGCCGGCCGGGCGTCGCGACGAGCACGTCGACGCCGCGAAACAGCATCTTCGCCTGCATGTTGATCGACGCGCCGCCGACGACGGTGCCGACGAAGAGCGGCGAGCGCTTGGAGAAGGATTTCAGATTGGTGGCGATCTGGTTCACGAGCTCGCGCGTGGGTGCCAGGATCAGCGCGCGTACCTTCTTCGGCTCGGGCTTTTGCGCCTCGGCGAGAAGGTCCTCGACGAGCGGCAGGCCGAAGGCGGCCGTCTTGCCGGTGCCCGTCTGGGCGAGGCCGACGATGTCGTGGCCTGCGAGCACCAGCGGGATCGCCTGGCTCTGGATCGGCGTCGGTTCCGTGTAGCCGAGTCCGGCGAGCGTCTTGAGGGTCTGGGCGGAAAGGCCCAGCGTATCGAAAGCGGTCAAATCATTGCCTTTCGGGGTCACCGGACGACACGCGCACACGCCTCATGGCGCAGGCGGGCGATCGGCCGGCGTCAAGAACCCCGCGTGAAATGGGAACTTGGATTGGAAAACGAACTTTCCGAGCGCGTCGGGCAGCGGAAGCGGCCCACGTCATCATGTCGCGCTCTGGTCTTCCTCGAAGGGTCGGCGAAGGGCCGAATACGGGGCGCGCTCACGCGGCGGCCGGGAAGATGAAAGCACGCCACATGTCGTTCTTCGCGGTTGCGAAGTCAAGCGGAATGTCGACGGCGCGGTGACGATTACCGCCGGCTGATGCGCACCACGATGAGGGCTGCGAGCGAAAGCAGCAGGATCGCACCCGCTTCGAAGAGGATGTTTTCCGGCGCCATCTCCTTGCCCTGCAGGATGATGAGGCGGGCAAGCGCGGTGATGCCGATGAAGATCGGATAGACGAAGACGGAGCGCTGGCCGGAGTAGAAGACCGCCACCATGCCGACGACTTCGGTGTAGAGGAACATGAGCAGGATGTCGGCGAGCGTCACCGTGCCGTTCTCGAAGACGCCGGCGACCTCGAAGGCGGCACCCGCCAGCGTCAGCAGTGCGACGACGCCGAGCAGCAGGCGTTCCAGCACGTGGAAGCTGCCGATGACGAGCTTGCGTTCCGCCATCCCGGGTTCGGGCTTGTAGATGTCGCCCGTAGCTGCCTTCTGGTGATCGCCCTCGTGGCGATCGCCCTCGCGATGCGGATCCATGTGCGAAGGCTAAGGCGAAATATTCGAAAGACGAAATGAATTCGTCATGCGGGCGATTTCGATCGGGAAGGCGGCGCCTTCGCACGATCGTCGGACCACACGAAGGATGCTCGCCTTACCCGCGATCGAGCCGGGTCGAATCACGGCCGGTGGGCCCGCTCGACCGCTGCGATTCGCTCTTTGCTACTCCACCACGCGCACCGCGCCCTGATCGGCGCTCGTGGCGAAGGCGGCGTAGGCACGAAGAGCCTTGGAGACCTTGCGGCGGCGCTGTTCGGTCGGCTTCCAGCCGTCGCGGTCCTTCTCGGCCCGCCGCCGGGCAAGCTCGCCCTCGTCCACCGAAAGCGCGATCGTGCGGTTCGGGATGTCGATTGCGATCGTATCGCCTTCCTCGACGAGGCCGATGACGCCGCCCTGGGCTGCCTCCGGCGAGACGTGGCCGATCGAAAGGCCGGACGTTCCACCGGAAAAGCGGCCATCGGTGACGAGCGCGCAGGCTTTTCCGAGGCCCTTCGATTTCAGGTAGCTCGTCGGATAGAGCATCTCCTGCATGCCGGGCCCGCCCTTCGGCCCTTCGTAGCGGATGACGACGACGTCGCCCTCGTTGATCTTGCCCGTCAGGATGGCGCTGGCGGCAGTATCCTGGCTTTCGAAGACGCGGGCCGGGCCGGAGAAGCGCAGGATCGATTCGTCGACGCCGGCCGTCTTCACCACGCAGCCGTCGGCCGCGAGGTTGCCTTTGAGCACGGCAAGCCCGCCATCGGCGGAAAAGGCGTGGGCGATGTCGCGGATGACGCCCTTTTCGCGGTCGGTATCGAGACTTTCCCAGCGCGATTCCTGGCTGAAGGCGATCTGCGTCGGCTTGCCTCCGGGCCCCGCGGAATAGAACTTGCGCACGTTTTCGCTCGTGCTCTGCTTGACGTCCCATTGCGCGAGCGCATGGCCGAGCGTCTCGGAATGCACGGTCGGCTGCTCGGCGTGCAGGAGGCCCGCGCGGTCGAGTTCGCCGAGGATCGCCATGATGCCGCCGGCACGGTGGACGTCCTCCATGTGCACGTCGTCCTTGGACGGGGCGACCTTGCAAAGGCACGGCACCTTTCGCGACAGCGCGTTGATGTCGTCGAGGTCGAAGTCGATCTCCCCTTCCTTCGCGGCGGCGAGGATGTGCAGCACGGTGTTGGTCGACCCGCCCATGGCGATGTCGAGCGCCATGGCGTTCTCGAAGGATTTCCGGTTCGCGATGGTGCGCGGCAGGACGTTTTCGTCCTCCTGCTCGTAGTAGCGGCGTGCGATGTCGACGGCGAGATGGCCGGCCTCGACGAAGAGGCGGCGCCGGTCGGCGTGGGTTGCGAGCGTCGAGCCGTTGCCGGGCAGCGACAGGCCGAGCGCTTCCGTCAGGCAGTTCATCGAGTTCGCCGTGAACATGCCCGAGCACGAGCCGCAGGTCGGGCAGGCGGAGCGCTCCATCGTCGCGACGTCCTCGTCGGAGATGCGTTCGTCGCCGGCCGCCACCATCGCGTCGACGAGGTCGATCGCGCGTTCCTTGCCCTGAAGCTCGACCTTGCCGGCTTCCATCGGTCCGCCCGAGACGAAGACGGCCGGAATGTTGAGGCGCATGGCGGCCATCAGCATGCCGGGGGTGATCTTGTCGCAATTGGAAATGCACACCATCGCGTCGGCGCAGTGCGCATTGACCATGTATTCGACGGAATCGGCGATGATCTCGCGCGAAGGCAGCGAATAGAGCATGCCGTCGTGGCCCATCGCGATGCCGTCGTCGACGGCGATCGTGTTGAATTCCTTCGCCACGCCACCGGCCTTTTCCACTTCCCTGGCGACGAGCTGGCCGAGGTCCTTGAGGTGCACGTGGCCGGGCACGAACTGCGTGAAGGAGTTGACGACCGCGATGATCGGCTTGCCGAAATCGTCGTCCTTCATGCCGGTGGCGCGCCAGAGGCCGCGCGCGCCGGCCATGTTGCGTCCGTGCGTGGTGGTGCGAGAGCGATAGGGTGGCATGAGCTTGAGATCCTTCCGCCGGCTGCGCGCTCGTTCGAGTGGCGGGCCGGTTCGACGGGCGATGGTTCCTCCAGGCGCGGCCGAATGCCTTCGGCATCCAGCGCGCAGGGGTCTATTTGGACCCTGATAACGAAAAACGGAAGCCCCGTCACGACCGATCCTTGCCGTTCGGCCGCTCGTATGCGAGCGAAAATTGCGCGAGTTGGTTCCCGACCGTCCCCAATGCGTTTCCGTATGCGTCGAAAACGCGTTAAACCATCCGGCCGGAAACGACTTTCGTCCGGCCGAGGATTCGTTATGATCCGGCCAGCTTTCGGCTTTCTCCGGGAGGCGAAACGAGTGGAACGGACACGCCGGCGATCGTCGTCGGCGGCAAAAACAGGGAGATATCGAATATGATGTCACGGACAAGGACCGCGCTCTTCGCAGGGGCGGCGCTGATGGCGTTCGCCGGCGCAGCCAATGCGGCCGATACGGTCAAGATCGGCGTGCTCGGCGGCATTACCGGCCCGATCGAGAGCCTCGCCCAGCCGATCGTCGACGGCTCCAAGGCCGCGATGAAGGAGATCAACAGCGACGGCGGCCTCTGGGATTCCGGCGCCAAGCTTCAGGCGGACGTCGGCGACACGACCTGTTCGGACGCCACCAAGGCCGCCGATGCGGGCGACCGCGCGGTCAACGTCGACAAGGTCGTCGCCATCATGGGCGCCATGTGTTCGGGCGCGACCATCGCGGTCGCCAACAACGCGGCGATCCCCGGCGGCGTGGCGATGATCTCGCCGGCCTCCACGTCTCCGGCGCTGACGGACCTCAAGGACAAGAACCTCGTCTTCCGTACGGTGACGTCGGACGCCTATCAGGGTCAGGTGCTCGCCCGGATGGTGAAGGACAAGGGCGTCAATTCGGTTGCCGTGACCTACGTCAACAACGACTACGGCAAGGGCTTCGCCGAAGCCTTCCAGACCGCCTTCAAGAAGGACGGCGGCGAAGTGACGGCCATGCAGGCGCACGAGGACAACAAGGCCGACTACCGCTCGGAGATCGGCAACCTCTCCGCTTCCGGCGCCGACGCGCTCGTCGTGCTCGCCTATGCCGACGGTTCCGGCCAGACCATCCTGCGCCAGGCGCTCGAAGGCGGCGACTTCCAGAAGTTCTTCGGCGGCGACGGCATGGTAGCCGCTTCGCTCACGAAGAACGTGCCCGGCATCGAGGGCAAGCTGACGATGACGAAGCCGAGCGCTTCCGACACGCCCGGCAAGAGCGCCTATGAAAGTGCCATGAAGAAGGCCGGCGTCGACGCGGACGGCACCTTCGTCGCCAACGCCTACGACGCGACCTACATCCTCGCCATGGCTCTCGAAAAGGCCGGCAGCGCCGATCGCGCCAAGGTCGCCGCGGCCATTCCCGAGGTCGCCAAGGGCCCCGGCGAGAAGATCATGCCGGGCGAGTGGGCAAAGGCCAAGAAGCTCATCGATGCCGGCAAGGACGTGAACTACGAAGGCGCCACCGGCCCGATCGACTTCGACCAGAACGGCGACGTTCCGGGCGTCTACGACGAGGTCGTGCTCGCCGACGGCAAGGTCAAGGACAACGGTCAGATCAAGATGGACGGATCGGCGAACGGCTCGTCTTCCAGCGACAGCCAGTCCAGCAACTAATTCGCCGGACCCATCGATCGAGACGAACGCGCCCGGCCATCACCGGGCGCGTTTTTCGTTGCAGGAGGCGGGGATGAACGCACCGGACGGAGAAGATCGCCTGATCGCCCTTCGTCGGCGAAACCGCCGCGTCGCGTCCGTCGCGATCGCGGGCGTCTGCGCCATGGGCCTCGCCGCCTTCGCCTCGCCGATCTTCTATCGCGGCCTGATCGGCGCGATCGGCCATCCGGGTGCGCTGAAGCGCTCGCAGGTGACGCGCACGCTCGATGCAACGGATACCGGCGATGAAGCGGGCCGCCCGATCCGGGTCGCGTTCGACACGAACCTCGCCGGCGGAACCGGTCTCACCTTTTCCGCCGAGCGCTCGGAAGCGGCAACCACGCTCGACCGGGTGACGACCGAGCGCTTCCGCCTGTCGAACGAGACGACGCATCCGATCCGCATCCGCGCCGTCTTCGACGTCTCCCCCGCCTGGGCCGCTCCCTATTTCTTCCGCGCACCGACAAGCTTTCCAGACACCGGCGTGGTGAAGCCCGGCGCGTCGGTGACGATCCCCTTCCGCTTCTTCGTCGATCCGCGGATCCTGAAGGCGGACGGCGCCACGAAGGGCCTGCCGCGCCTGACACTCTCCTACGCCGTCTTCGCCCTGCCGACGGGGAAGGGAAACGCACCGGATTTCACGGACGCCCTCCGGCAGGCCGACGGAGGCGAGGCGGCGTTCGTCAACGATGCGGCTGCGGACTGAAGTGTCTACGTTCTGCCTGTCAGCCATCCGCGATTGTGCACGAACCCCGATCCGCGCGGAAGATTCCGGTTGCGTTTGTCCGCGTTTGCGCTTCAATCGCAGTATGAGCGCGCGTTCCGTCGTGAAGCGGTAAACCGAACCGTGCTTGATCTTGCTCTCGTGTTGCTTGCCGTTCGCCTTGCAGGGCCCGGATTGCAATCACATTCGGCTCGGTCCTCCAGGCGAATGCTGGCATCGTCCCGTCGAATTGTTGGCGGCGGTTCGCCGCTTGATCAGGAGGAAGGTGTTATGACGAATGATGCTGTTGCGCCTGCCATTCAAGCGCATAACGAGCGTCCTGCATCGATCTGGAATTCCGCAGGCGCAGGCTACGAGGGGATCAGTCGCGGTATCGCCGATTCCATCGAGCATGCCGTGCTTCGACTGAACCCCGAGCAAGACGAGCGGGTGCTCGATATCGCGACGGGTACCGGATGGGCCGCCCGGCTGGTCGCCAGGCGCGGGGCACGCGTGGTCGGTATCGATCTCGGAGCCGAACTGATCGAAGCAGCCGAAGAACGGGCCAGGACGGAAGGCCTCGACATCACCTACGACGTCGGGGACGCCGAAGCCTTGCCTTTCGGCGACGGCACGTTCGATGCAGCGATCTCGACTTGCGGCATCATGTTCGCGACGCGGCCGGAAGCCGCGGCATCGGAGCTCGCTCGCGTAATTCGTCGCGGCGGACGCGTGGTGCTGACGACGTGGCGGCCGGACAGCAACGTCTTCGAGATGTTCAAGGTGATGAAGGCCTACATGCCCACTGCGCCCGATCCGGCACCGCCCTCGCCGTTCGAATGGGGACGGGAGGAGCGAGTCAGCGAGCTTCTCGGCGAGGCTTTCGACCTGACGTTCGAGGATGGCGTCTCATTCTACCGTGAGCCGGACGGCGAGGCGGCATGGGCGATGTTCTCGCAGAATTACGGACCGACCAAGGCGCTTGCCGGCTCGCTCGACACCGGCCGTCGCGATGAACTGCACAACGATTTCGTCGCGTTCCATGATCGCTTCCGCACCGAGCTCGGCATTTCGGTGCCGCGTACCTATCTGCTGACATACGGGGTGCGAAACTGATGGAACGGCAGCGACCCCGGTAACGCACGGTCGCCGGTGGGTTCGAACAAGCGCCACCAGTTAATGATGCCGGATGCGGGTCGCGTTCGGCATTCTCCGTTTTCTCAATGCCGCGCCTCCGGCTCCGGCAAAATCCCTCGTGGGGCGTATCTTAGCACCAGCGTGATCGTCAGGCCGACGACGAAGACGCGCATCTGGAGGGCGCGGCTGTCGAGGTCGGAGGGTGGGTTCCAGCCGGTCCATGCATGGGCGTAGGCGGCGCCGGTATGGAAGAGCCACAGTGCGATCGGTTCGGAGATCGTCCAGGCGATGTAGACGAAGATGGCGCCGAAGATCGCGCCGCGGTTGTTGCCGGCGCCGCCGAGGATCATCATCACCCAGATCAGGAAGGTGTGGTTGAGATCGATGAAGCCGGACGGGTCGTAGATCTGCGCGAAATGGATCAGCATCGCGCCGCCGATGCCCATGACGACGCAGCCGAGCACGAAGATCTCGCGCCGCCTGGCCGTCACGTCCTTGCCCATGGCGGCGGCCGCGTCTTCCCGGTCGCGGATCGCACGCATCATGCGGCCCCAGGGTGCGTAATAGGCGCGCTGGAGGGCAAGGTAGACGAGCGCCATGACGATGACGACGACGATCAGATACATGCCGCGCGCGAAGGCGAAGTCGCCGTTCGCCGGCGTCGGGACCGGCCAGGGCAGCGGCGAGACGGTGAGCGTGCCGCGCGTCAGCCAGTCGGCGTTCTTGAGGAAGGTCTTGATGATCTGGGCGATGCCGAGTGTCGCGATCGCCAGGTAGTCGGAGCGCAGGCCGAGGCAAACCCTGCCGACGAACCATGCGACGAGCCCGGCGACGAGGCCCGCGACGAGCCAGCCGAGGATGACCGGCAGGCCGAGGCCGCCCACCCAGCCCGCCTGGCTCTCGATCACGTCGGCCATGTGCGTCATGTGCCACGAGATGACGACGAAGGAGGCGATCAGCACGGCCGTGACGAGAAGGCCTTTCAGCCGGCGATGGAAGCCGATGCGCTCGGCCCGGTTGGCGAGCCAGATCGCAGCCCCGCAGATCGCCAGCTTGACGACGAACATGGCGACGAGCGCAGGACCCGGTGAATTCCAGAAGTCCGGGTTCGTCGGGTAGGAGACGAGCATGGAGGTCGCCGCGCCCGTGGCGAGGAAGCCCATGACGCCGACATTGAAGAGCCCGGCATAGCCCCACTGGATCGTCAGCCCGAGGGTCAACACCGCGTAGCAGGCGGCTTCCACCATCACGCGCAGCGAATAGACGCTGCCCTGCGAGAGGAAGACGGCAAGCACGATCAGCGCGAGCACCGCGAAGGCAGCGAGATCGCGGACGGGAACGAGCGGGCGGGCTGGCGTGGCGGTGGTTTCGGCCATCTTAAAGAACCTTCCCCTTGAAGATGCCGGTCGGCCGGTAGATCAGCACGATGATGAGGATCACGAAGGGGATCATCAGCTTGTACTCCGTCGGCACGATCGCGAGGCTCGATGGAAAGTCGACGCCGAACATCGGTTCGAGCGGGCGCAGAAGGATCGACCAGTTGAAGACGGCGAAGGATTCGCAAAGTCCGACGAGAAAGCCGCCGGCGATCGCGCCATAGGGCTGGCCGATGCCGCCGACGATGGTCGCAGCGAAGATCGGCAGCAGGATGTTGAACGAAAGGTCCGGCTTCAGCGCCACGTCCATCGAAAGCAGCGTGCCGGCCGCGCAGGCGAGCGCACCGCCGATGATCCACGTCGCCCACACGACATGGCGGATGTCGATGCCGGTGATGCTGGCGAGGTCCGGATTGTCGGAAACGGCGCGCATCGCCTTGCCGAGCCGCGTGCGGGTCAGGAAATAGTGCAGGGCGAAGACGGTGACGGCCGTAAAGACGAAGAGAATGATCTGCGGCTCGGTCAGCACGATCGGCCGCGTCGCGTCCGGCAGGTGGAACTGGAAGATCGCCTTCGGGGAACCGATGTACATCGAGCGCGCGCTGACCCCGCCGAAGACACGCAGCACGCCCTGCAGCATCAGCGTCACGCCGACGGAGGCCATGACCATGACGACGGGCCGCGCGCCGGCGTCCCTCAGCGGCTTGTAGAAGAGCTTGTCGAAGAGGATCGCGATCAGTGCCGTCGCCGCCATCGCCGGGAACATGCCGAAGAAGGCGAGCGCGATCGGGCTGTGGATACCCATCGATTGCAGGAGGACGGCGAAGATCAGCGAGAGGAAGGCGCCCATCGTCATCATGTCGCCATGGGCGAAATGGGCAAACCGCAGGATGCCGAAGATCAGCGTCACGCCGATGGCGCCGAGCGCGTAGATCGCGCCGATGATGAGGCCCGACAGGATCGCGTTGTCGAAGAAGAAGACGAGTGCGTTCACGAATGCCCCTTGCACGGTGCCGCGGCGATGCGCTTCAGCCTCCGAGGAAGCTGCGCGCGACCTCCGGATTGTCGAGCAGGTTCTGCCCGGTGTCGGTGTAGGAGTTCTGGCCGCCGGCGAGCACGAAGCCCTTGTGGGCAATGGCGAGCGCCTGCTTGGCGTTCTGCTCGACCATGGCGACCGTCACGCCGGTGCGGTTGATGGCGATGACACGGTCGAAGATGACCGACATGAACATCGGCGAAAGGCCGGCCGTCGGCTCGTCGAGCAGGATGAGCTTCGGCTCGATCATCAGCGCGCGTCCGAAGGCGACCATCTGGCGCTGCCCGCCGGAAAGCTCGCCGGCCGGCTGGCGGCGCTTGTCCTTCATGTCGGGAAAGATCTCGTAGACGTGGTCGAGCACGTGCGAGACGTCGTCGCGGCGCGTATAGGCGCCCATCTCGAGGTTTTCCTCGACGGTGAGGCTCGCGAATACGTTGTTTTCCTGCGGCACGTAAGCGATGCGGTGGCCGGCCAGTTTTTCGGAACGGATGCCGGTGATGTCGGTTCCGTCGAAGGTGATGGAGCCACCGGTCACCGTCAGCATGCCGAAGATCGCCTTCAGCATGGTCGACTTGCCGGCCCCGTTCGGGCCGACGATGACGCCGATCTCGCCCTCGTCGAGCGCCATGTCGACGTCGCGCAGGATGGTCATCTGGCCGTAGCCGGCGGTCAGCCCGTCGATCGAAAGCAGGCTCATGCGCTGACGTGCCCCGCGTCGCCGGCCTCGGTCTCGACCGTCGCGTTGCCCGTCGGCGAGCCGCCGAAATAGGCCTCGATCACGGCCGGGTTGTTCTGGATGTCGGTGATGTGACCCTTCGTCATCACGGTGCCGGCCGCCATGACGATGACTGGATCGCAAAGCCTGGCGATCAGATCCATGTCGTGCTCGATGACGAAGAAGGTATAGCCGCGCTCGGTGTTCAGCCGCTCGATGTTGGCGGCGAGGTCGTTGAGAAGCGTCCGGTTCACGCCGGCGGCGATCTCGTCGAGGAGCACCACGCGCGCGTTCGTCATCATGGTGCGGCCGAGTTCGAGCAACTTCTTCTGCCCACCGGAAAGGTTGCCGGCACGCTCGTTCCTCAGATGCGTGATCTTGAGGAAGTCGAGCACCTCGTCGGCCTCGCGATGGATCTCGGCCTCCTCGCGGGCGACGCGACCGGGGCGCAGCCAGGCCGAGAACAGGCTCTCGCCGTGCTGGTGCTCCGGCACCATCATCAGGTTTTCCGTGACGCTCATATGCGAGAATTCGTGGGCGATCTGGAAGGTCCTGAGCACGCCGCGCGAAAAGAGCGAATGGGCCGGAAGCCCGGTCACGTCCTCGCCGTCGACGCGGATCGTACCCGACGTCGGCGCGAGATTGCCGGCGACCATGTTGAACAGCGTCGACTTGCCGGCGCCGTTCGGCCCGATCAGACCCGTGACGGAACCTTCCTCGACGGAAAGCGTGCAGTCGTCGACCGCGTGAAAGCCGCCGAAGCGTTTCGACACGCTTTCGACTTCGATGATGGCGCTCATCCAGTTCCCCCGGCGGCTCGTGAAGGCGGTCGCCGTTGTTCGCTCGATTTAAACCGGTTCAGCCGCGCTTTTGCAAACGCGGCGTAAAAAGACGGCATCGCTTAGCATCGGCGCCGGCGTCTGTGAAGCGTGCCGTACTCGATCGCCGATCGCCGGTTTGCGGGCGTCCCGCGCATGGGCAGCCTGTGCCGTCCGCGATGGTTAACGTTTTTTCAAGCGCACCTGCCGCATCGTGTCGATTGGGGAAAAGGGGCGCAGAGTGTCGGAAGTGCGGGAAATCGACGAGAGGGACGACGCCTATCGGGCGGCGAAAGCCGAGCTCGAGGCAAGCGAAGAGCCCGGCTACATCAAGGATGGGGCGTTGCGTTACTGTCTGGCAAATGCCGCCTACGCCGCGTTCTGCGGCGTGGACGCGGCGACGATGCCGGGCATGCACGACGACGAGCTCTTAGCCGGCGGCGACGGCGGCGAACGCGACGAGAAGGAACGACGAAGCCTGGTCTTCGGTCGCGAGGAAACCGCCGTGATCGACGCCGGGGGACCGCAGGCCGACCGTCTGCGCTGCCGGATCCGACGCGAGAAGACCGCCGACGGCATGCCCTTCATCGTCGGCCGGCTGCAATCGATGGCTTCTTCGCCGGCACCGGAGGTGCATGCCGAGCCCGTCGGTCCGGTGAGCGCGTGCGAGAACGATTACCGCGACCTCGATCTCGTCGACGCGATCGAGGCCTACGACGAGCCGCTTTGCGTTCTCGATGCGGCGGGCGAACGGCTGGCGTGCAACGCGGCCTATCGCGACGCATCGGATGGTGCGGCGACGTCCGCCGGCGAGACGCGACGCTTCACCTCGAACGAACTCATGGCCGCCGTGCTCGAATCGGTGGATGTCGGGATCGTCATCTACGATGCCGACGACGTGCTGCAATTCGTCAACGCGCGGATGCGCAGCATGTTCGAAGGTCCGACGCAGCATCTTCGCCGCGGCGCGACGCTTCGCCAGATGCTCGAGTCTCTCTACGACGCCGACCCACTTCATGCCGGCACCGCTGCGGATACCGGTGCGCGCGAGGAATGGATCGCCGAGCGCATGCGGCTCAGCCACCGCCGCCGTTACGAAAAGGTGGAGCAACTGGCCGACGGGCGCTGGATCAAGGCGGCGATCCAGAGGCTCGACGACGGCGCGATGATCGGCCTGCGCATGGACGTCTCCGATGTCTTCATGGCCGAACGGGAACAGGCGCAGAGCCAGGAAGAGGCGCAGCTGTACAAGGCCGTTCTCGACGAACTGCCGAATTCGACCTACGCCAAGGACGAGGATTTCCGGATCGTCTTCGCCAACCGCGCCTATGCCGAACTGACCGGCCGTCCGCTCGAAACGGTGATCGGCAACACGGATCTCGGCATCTTCGGCGAGGAGGAAGGCCGGCCGCTGCTCGCCGAAGACCAGCGCGTCTTCGATTCGGGCGAGGTTTCCCAGCAGCAGGAGACGATCACCCACGCCTCGGGCCGGGAGATTCCGCTGGTGACGCGCAAGGCGCGCGTGCGCCTTGCCAACGGGCGGGCATGCATGATCGGCACGAGCGTCGATATCTCGGCGCAGGTCGAACGCGAGAGTGAGCTTCGTGAAGCGCGCCGCCAGGCCGATCTCAGCCGTGCCGATCTCGAGAGCGTCGTCGACGGGCTGGCGATGAGCGTCGTCGTCGTCGGCGCAGACGAGAGTATCGAGGCGATCAATTCGGCCTATTTCGAAATGTGGGCGCATTCGCCGGACGAAAGGCTGACGGGCAGTCACGTGCGCTGCCTCCTCGATGCCCATCGCCGCAAGCGCATCTACCACGCCGACGGCTACGATTTCGACGACGATGCCGAGTGGGAGGCCTACGTCGCGCGGCGGATGGACGAACTGCGCGCCGGCGCGTGCGAACCGCGCGAAATGTCGCTCGCGGACGGACGCACGCTGATCTTCTCGATCCGCGAGCTTTCCCAGGGACGCCGCCTGATCTGCCATTTCGACATTACCGAACAGAAGGAACAGGCACGCCGCATCGCGCAGGCACGCGCCGAGGTCGAGCGCACGTCGAGCCTCATGCGCAAGGCGACCTCGGCGATGGCGCAGGGGCTGTGCATCCACGACGAGGAGATCCAGTTCGTCAATCGGGCGTTCTTCGATATGTCCGGCTACGAGATCGACCATTTCTCGCCCGGCGATTCCTGGGAAGCCATGATCCGCTCGCTTGCCGAGCAGGGGGCCTACGGCGCCGGTGAGGATGCGCGGCACGTGCTCGACGGAATCCTCACCGACAAGGCGATGCGGTGTTCGCGAACGATCGAGCGGCGTGGCAAGGACGGCCGCTGGCTGCGCATCGATACCGTGACCGACGACGACGACCTCGACGGCGCGATGATCACGACGACGACCGACGTTACCGCGGCCAAGCGACGGGAGGGCGATCTGGAGACCGCGCTCGAGCGTGCCGAATCGGCCGACAAGGCGAAGTCGGAATTCCTCGCCAACATGAGCCACGAAATCCGCACGCCCATGAACGGCGTGCTCGGCATGGCGGAATTGCTCGCCCGCACCCAGCTCGATACGCGCCAGCGCACCTTCACCGACGTCATCGTCAAATCCGGCAACGCGCTTCTGACGATCATCAACGACATTCTCGACTTCTCGAAGATCGATGCCGGGCAGATGGCTCTCGACACCGCGCCCTTCGATCTCGCCGAAGCCATCGAGGACGTGGCGACGCTCGTCTCCTCGCGGGTGGCGGAAAAGGACATCGAGCTCATCGTGCACACCGCGCCCGATCTGCCGGAACGGCTCGTCGGCGATGTCGGGCGCATACGCCAGATCGTGACGAACCTGCTCGGCAACGCCGTGAAGTTCACCGAGAAGGGCCATGTGCTCGTCGACGTAGCCGCGAAGATCAGGAACGACACCGCCGCCATCGCCATCCTCGTGCAGGATACCGGGATCGGAATTCCGCCGGAAAAGCTCGACGGCATCTTCGAAAAGTTCAGCCAGGTCGACACGTCCTCGACGCGAAGGCACGAGGGGAGCGGGCTCGGACTTTCCATCGCAGGCGGTCTCGTCGAGATGATGGGCGGGCGCATCGACGTCGAAAGCGAGCACGGCAAGGGCTCGACCTTCATCGTGCGCGTCGACCTGCCCGTCGACCGGGCGGTGGCGAAGCCGCGGCCGATACCCGTCGATGTCGGCGGCGCGCGCATCCTCGTGATTGACGACAACGCGGTCAATCGCGGCATCCTGATGGAACAGATGCGCGGATGGGGCTTCGACGCGTGCGCGGCGGCCGACGGGCCGGAGGGGCTCGCCGTCATGGAAGCGGCAAGCCGGCTCGGCACGAAAGTCGACGCGGTGATCCTCGACTACCACATGCCGGGGATGAACGGCGCCGAGGTCGCGCGCAAGCTGAGAGCGCAGACGGGCTGGAATTCGACCCGCATCCTCATGCTGACCTCCGTCGACTTGGCAGAGGTCGAATACCGCAACTGCGAACTGCGCGTCGATGCGCGCCTGATGAAGCCGGCACGCTCGGCCCTCCTGCTTTCGACCCTCGTGGAAATGCTCCAGACCCGACGTGCAGCCGATGCGGACCCGGCCCCTTCCGCTGCCGCCACCGAAGGCAAGGCATCGGCCCCGGGCAAGGATGCCGATCGGCGGGAAGGACCGGCCCATCCGGAAGAGGCGGCGCTCGCCAGGACCGCACCGGCCGACGGCGCATCCCTCGAGCCGAAAATCGCGCGCAGCCGCCAGGTCCTCGTCGCCGAGGACAACGAGGTCAACCAGATCGTCTTCAGCCAGATCCTCGACGGGCTCGATCTCGAATACCGGATCGTGCACAACGGGAAGGAAGCACTGGATGCCTTCTTGAAGCAGGCACCGGCAATGATCCTGATGGATGTCTCCATGCCGGTGATGAACGGCTACGAGGCGACCCGGGCCATCCGTGCGCGGGAAGGCGAAAGCGGCGCACGTACGCCGATCGTCGGTGTCACCGCGCATGCGCTCGAAGGCGATCGCGCCGAGTGTCTCGAAGCCGGAATGGACGATTACCTCTCCAAGCCGATCAGCCCCGAAAAGCTCGGCCAGAAGATCCGCGACTGGCTGCCGGACGAGCCGCTGAGCCGATCGGCCTGAGACCGCGTCGGCGCGAGCGTGCTACGGCACGCCCGCAACGCCAGCTGTCCGATCGGACGGAGTACGGTGGGATCGATTGTCTCCGTCGTCGATCATGTCGTTGTTCCGTCATCCGAATTATTTATCCGGACGTCTTCGATGGGAGAAAATCGCGCATGCGCTATGCGATCTATTTCACGCCGCCGGCCCACCACCCGTTGACGCGGCTCGCCTCGCGCTGGCTCGGCCGTAGCGCCTTCACCGACAATGTGCTGGAACCGCCTGCGGTCGCCGGTCTGTCGCCGGACGACATCGCGCACTACACCGCCGCTCCGCGGCGCTACGGTTTCCATGGCACGCTCAAGGCACCGTTCGCGCTCGACGCCGGCGTGAGCGAGGGCGACATGATGCGCGCGCTGATGGCCTTTTGCGCCGGTCGCCGGCCGATCGCGCCCGCCGGCCTGCGCATCGCCGAGATCGGCCCGTTCTTCGCGCTGGTGCCATCCGCGCCCGAACCCGAACTGAACGCGCTCGCCGACGGGATCGTACGCGATCTCGATGGGCTGCGTGCACCGCTTTCCGATGCAGAGATCGAACGGCGCAACCCCGAGCGCCTGTCGCGCACCGAACTCGCCAACCTGCATCGCTGGGGCTATCCGCACGTCTTCGACGCGTTCCGCTTCCACATGACGCTGACCGGCGCCGTCGAGCCTTCCGAACGCGAAGCGGTCCGCACCGCGCTCGATGCGGTGTTCGAACCGGTCTTGCGCGAACCGATGGCAATCGACACCATTGCGCTCTTCGTCGAAACGACACCGGGCGCGCCGTTCATCGTGCATTCGCTGCATCCGCTGGGCGCGGCCGCCGTAAGGAAAACGGCCTGATTCAATGACGTCTTCGCTGCGCGAAAACATTCTTTCCAACGCCCGAATCGTGCTCGATGGCGAGGTGACCACCGGCTCGCTGCGCATCGTCGACGGCGTGATCGCCGACATCGCCACCAACAGCGCGCTGCCGAACGCCGAGGATATGCAGGGCGACCATCTGGTGCCCGGCCTCGTCGAACTGCATACCGACCACATGGAAGGTCATTTCGCGCCGCGCATCGGCGTGCGGTGGAACCCGGCGGCAGCCGTGCTCGCCCACGACGCGCAGCTTGCGACTTCCGGCGTGACGACGGTCTTCGATGCGATCCGCGTCGGCATGGAGGATCATGCGGAGGTGGGCCTCGAAGACATGACGCTGCTGGCCGACGCGGTGCGCGAGGCGAACGCCGCACGACGGCTGCGCGCCCAGCACTTCATCCACCTGCGCTGCGAGGTTTCCACCGCCGACTGCCTGCCGGGCTTCGAACGCCTCGCCGGCCGTAAAGAGGTTCTGCTCGCCTCGATGATGGACCATGCGCCCGGGCAGCGACAGTTCACCGATCTCGAGGCCTTCCGCGCCTTCCACCTTTCGCGCACCAGCAAGTCCGAGGCGGCGTTCGACGCCTTCTGTGCCGAGCGGATCGCCGAATCGGAAGCGAATGCCGAGCCGAACCGCGCCGCGATCGCCGCGGCGGCCGAGCGCTACGCGATCACGCTCGCCAGCCACGACGATGCGACACCCGACCACGTGCGCGAATCGCTGGGCTACGGTGTGCGCATCGCCGAATTCCCGACGACGATCGAGGCGGCCCGCACGGCGCACGAGGCCGGCATGGGCGTGATGATGGGCGCGCCGAACCTCGTGCGCGGCGGATCGCATTCGGGCAACGTCGCCGCGCGCGATCTCGCCGAAGCCGGTCTGCTGGATATTCTATCGTCCGACTATATCCCGTTCAGCCTCATCTACGCCGTCTTCCAGATCGCCCGCTTCGCGGACGGCATTTCGCTGCCGCAGGCGGTTTCATGGGTCACCTCGGCGCCGGCGAAGGCCGTGGGGCTCACCGACCGGGGTCGCATCGCGCCCGGCCAGCGGGCCGATCTCGTGCGCGTGCGTGCGGACGAGGACGTGCCGGTGGTGCGCACGGTCTGGCGCGAGGGGCAGCGCGTGGCGTGATGGTTTCGGGCTTCGTCGAGCGCGTGACGGAAGGGAGCGGGTCGCCGATCGGCCCCGGCGTCCTGGTCGCCGTCGTCGGTGCGAGCGGGGTCGGCAAGGACACGCTTCTGGCGATGGCTCGACCGGCCTTCGGCAAGGCCGAAGACGTGCTCTTCGTGCGCCGCACGATCACCAGGCCACCGGATCCGGATGGCGAGAACCACGAAGCCGTTTCGTCAACCGCCTTCGAAACGCGGCGCGTGGCCGGAGAATTCGCGCTCGCCTGGCAGGCGCACGGGCTGAGCTACGGCCTGCCGGTCGCACTCGACCGTCACGTCGCGCGCGGCAACGTCGCGGTCGCCAACGGCTCGCGCGCCGCCCTGCCGCTGATGGTCGCGCGGTATCGCAACCTGATGGTGGTTCACGTCACCGCACGACCGGAGATCCTCGCCGGCCGTCTCGCGGCGCGCGGGCGGGAGAGCGAGGCGGCGATCCTCGCGCGGCTCGGACGCGCCGATGCGGCATCGTTCGAGGCCGTCGGCGAAGCGTTCGTCATCGACAATTCGGGCGATCCGCATGACGCGGCGGAGGCGCTCGTGGGTGTCATTCGCAAGGCGATCGCGCGCAGCACCGTTTCGAACGTCGTGTAAGGCGAGCTGGCCTCGACATTTGAATCCGCGATGCTACCGTCGCCGCGAAACGAATGGCCGACGGAAGCAGCATGATATCCATCGACACGCCCCGCGATCTCGTCGGCTATGGCCGCACGCCACCCGATCCACGCTGGCCCGGTGGCGCACGCATCGCCGTCCAGTTCGTCGTCAACTACGAGGAAGGCGGCGAAAGCTCGATCCTCGAAGGCGACGCAGCATCGGAATCGCTGCTTTCGGAAATCGTCGGCGCTCAAGCCTGGCCCGGTCAGCGCAACCTCAACATCGAATCGCTCTACGAATACGGGTCCCGTGTCGGCTTCTGGCGGTTGTGGCGGCTCTTCACCGAACGCGGCATGCCGGTCACCGTCTACGGCGTGGCGCTGGCGCTGGCGCGCAATCCGGAAGCCGTGGCGGCCATGAAGGAAGCGGATTGGGAGATCGCCAGCCACGGCCTGCGGTGGCTGGAATACAAGGACTTTTCCGAGGAAGACGAGCGCCGTCACATCGCCGAATGCGTGCGCCTGCACACAGAGGCGACCGGCGAGCGTCCGCTCGGCATCTATCAGGGCAAGCCTTCGGACAACACGCTGAAGCTCGTGATTGAGGAGGGCGGGTTCGTCTATTCCGCCGATTCCTACGCCGACGAGCTGCCCTACTGGGTCGAGGGACCACAGGGACCGTTCCTGATCGTGCCCTACACGCTCGACGCCAACGACATGCGATTCGCCACACCGCAGGGGTTCAATTCGGGCGACCAGTTCTTCGCTTACCTCAAGGACAGTTTCGACACGCTCTACGCCGAAGGCGAAGCGGGGCAGGCAAAAATGCTTTCGGTCGGCCTGCATTGCCGGCTCGTCGGGCGGCCGGGACGTGCGGCGGCGCTCGGACGCTTCCTTGATTACGTCGCGAGCCATGAGAAAGTCTGGATCGCGCGGCGCATCGACATCGCGCGGCACTGGCAGGTCACCCATCCACCGAAGGTGGCGGTATGAGCGGGCGAAGCGCTTTCGTCGAACGGTTCGGCGGCGTCTTCGAACATTCGCCCTGGATTGCCGAACGTGCCGAGATGGCCGGCGGCTTGCCCGAGCCCTGGACCGCGGATCGCGTGCACGCGGCTCTGGTCGCCGCCTTCCGCGACGCACCGGCCGAGCGGCGCCTCGGCGTGCTGCGAGCTCATCCGGACCTCGCCGGCAAGCTCGCCGCCGCCGAACTGACGGACGATTCGCGCGCCGAACAGGCGTCCGCCGGCCTCGACCGCCTGACGCACGACGAGCATCGCCGCTTCACCGAGCTGAATACCGCCTATACCGAGCGTTTCGGCTTTCCCTTCATCATCGCCGTGAAGGGCCGCACGAAGGGCGGAATCCTCGGAGCGTTCGAGACGCGGATCGGGAACGATACCGAAACGGAGTTCGCGACGGCGTGCGGCGAGGTCGAGCGAATCGCATGGCTGCGGCTCGCCGCGGTGCTGCCGGCCGGCGGCGAACCGGTGACGGTAGAGTGGCTGACTGCCGAAGCGTTCGCCCCCTTCGGCACGGTGATGATGCTCGATGGAGCGGAACGTCGCCTGATCAACGAAGGAACCACCGAACGCTTCCACGCGCTGGCGACGACCGATGTCGAGGCCGAAGGCGGGCGCACGATCCTCAGCGTCTTTCGCGGCCGGGCGCGCGCGTTTCCCTATGCGGTGACGATGATGGAGCGCCATCCGCTCGGCAGCCAGGCCTTCTGGCCGCTTTCCGGCCGGCGATGGCTCGTCGTCGTCGCGCCGGACGAAGAAGGTGCGCCGGGTGCGCCGCGCGCGTTCCTTGCGAGTGCCGAGCAGGGCGTGCAGGTGGCACGCGGCGTCTGGCACCATCCGCTGATGGCACTGGACGAGACGAGCGATTTTCTCGTGGCCGACCGGGAAGGGCTAGGCGACAACCTTGTCGAGAGAACCTATGACGTCCCTTACGTGATCGACAAGCCGACGCCGTAGCGCGTGTCGAAGGAGAGCGAGATGGCCGAAGGCGGCTTCCTGACCACCCACGTCCTCGATACCGCGACCGGCCGGCCGGCCGCTGGTCTGGTGATCGATCTCGCACGGCTGGACGGCGACAATTGCGAAAAACTGACAAGCGTCACGACGAACGCCGACGGTCGCGCCGGCGCGCCGATCCTGCAGGGGGACGCCTTTACGGTCGGCACCTACGAACTGGCCTTCCACGCCGGCGACTACCTGCGCGCAAGCGGTGCACCGGTCACCGAACCGGCGTTCCTCGACGTCGTGCCCATCCGCTTCGCGATCGCGGATCCGGCCGCGCATTATCACGTGCCGCTGTTGCTCTCGCCTTACGGCTACACGACCTATCGGGGCAGTTGACGGTCAACCTGACGGTTCGGTCTCACCGATGCCGTTCAGATGCAAGTCTGGATGACCGGGAAAGCGGACGACCAGATCGAGCTCGCCACCGAGGCCTTCGACATATCCGCGAAGGGTCGATAGCAGGAGGTCGCTGCGCTTCTCCAGCTTCGCGATGCTTACCTGGTTGACGTGCAGTTCTTCGGCGAGGCGCGCCTGCGTCATCGTCCGCGCCTTTCGCAATTCCTTCAGTGTCAGATAGGCCTGCCGGATGCGTTCGCTTTCCGCTTCGATGCGTTTGCGTCGCTCAGCCGGCAGTGCAGCTAGCTTTTCTTCAAGCGTGATTTTCATTCATCCTCTCCGAGCGCGGCGAGATGGTTGGCAAAACGCTGGTCGGCCTTGCGAATGAAGCGCTTGTAGAACCTCTTCTGGTCCTTGCCACCTTTATCGCCAGCTACGAGGAGGATTGCCTTCCTGTCGGGATCAAAGGCAAATGCCAGTCTCCAAACGCCGCCATCGGCATCAAAACGCATTTCTTTCATGTTGGCGAACGAGGAACCCTTCAGCGTATCGACATACGGCCTGCCGAGGTCCGGCCCCTCGTGAGCCAGTAGATGGAGGCGTGAGTAAAGACCGTTCTGGACTGGCTCGGATAGCATTTCGAACTCGACGTCGAATTCAGGATCGAAAAGAACAGTCCACAAAATATAGCCTCAAGTCTATAATTTTACAATCCCGACTTCACCGCTTCGCCCGCGACATAGACCTCCGCAATCGCACGGTCGTCACCGAGCGTCTGCAGGAGGAACAGCTCTTCCACCAGCGTCTCGACCCGTTCCGCCTTGATCGCCATCGCCGGCATTGCGCTCGCATCGAGGACGACGAGGTCGGCGTCGCTGCCGGGCTCCAGCGTGCCGATATGCTCGGCGAGCGAAAGTGCCCGGGCGTTGCCGAGGGTAATGCGGTAGAACGCGTCGAGTGGGGTCATGCGTTGACCCTGCAGCTGCAGCACCTTGTAGCCTTCGTCGAGCGTACGAAGCATCGAATAGTTCGTGCCGCCGCCGACATCGGTGGCGATCGCCGTGCGCACACCGTGGCCGGCGAGCCTGGCGTTGTCGAAAAGGCCGGAGCCGAGGAATAGGTTGGACGTCGGGCAGAAGACGGCGACCGAGCCGCTTTCGGCGAGCACGCCGGCTTCGCGATCGGAAAGGTGGATGCAGTGGCCGAGGAGGCTCTTCGGACCCAGCAGGCCAGAGCGGGCGTAGACGTCCGTATAGTCGATCGCTTCCGGGTAGAGTTCGCGCGTGAAGGCGATCTCGCCGTGGTTTTCCGCAAGGTGCGTCTGGACGTGAAGCTCGGGATGCTCCGCGGTGAGCGCACCCGCCAGTTCAAGTTCTGCGGGCGACGAGGTGATGGCGAAGCGTGGCGTGATCGCGACGTGGTTTCGGCCGGTGCCGTGCCAGTCGGCGATGACGGCCTTCGTGTCGTCGTAGGCGGCCTGCGGCGTGTCGGTGAGCGGGCCGGGCGCGTTGCGGTCCATCATGACCTTGCCGGCGACCATGCGCAGGTTCCGGAGCGTCGCTTCGGCGAAGAATGCGTCCGCGGAAGCCTTGTGCACGGAGCAATAGGCGGCGGCCGTCGTTGTGCCGTGGCGGATCAGTTCGTCGAAGAAGTGCGTCGCGACGCGGGCGGCATGGTCGGGATCGGCGAAGCGCTGCTCCTCGACGAAGGTGTAGGTGTTCAGCCATTCAAGAAGGTTCGCGGCGTAGGAGCCGATCACCTGCATTTGCGGGAAGTGAATGTGCGGATCGACGAAGCCGGGCATGATGAGGTGCGGCCGGTGATCGATCTCGATCGCGTCGGAAGGGGCGGCGGCGCGGACCGCGTCCCAGGTGCCGGCCTGGCGAATCAGGCCGTCCTCGACCCAGATGCCGCCATCGTTCTCGTAGCGATAGCTTGCCGTATCGTCGATCGCTTCGGGGCGATCGTTGAAGGTCAGGAACCGGCCGTGCAGAAGGGTCGAAGGCATCGGCTCAGTTCCTGCCGGTCGCGCTGTCGTACCAGGCGACGAAGAGGCGGCGCTCTTCCGGTGTTACGTGGGTAAGGTTCGCCGGCGGCATGGCGTGGCTGCGGCCGGCCTGAATGTAGATCTGGCTCGCGTGCTTGGCGATCTCGGCGTCGGTTTCCAGATGCACGCCCTTCGGCGCGCGATGGATGCCCTGCCAGACCGGTTCGTTCGCGTGGCACATGGAACAGCGCGTCTTCACGGTCTCGGCAACCTTCTCGAAGTGCGGATCCCGCGCGAACTTCTCGAAGGCCGGCGCGACGCTCGCATCCTGCCTCTCTTCGTCGCCGGAAAGGTTCGGCGAGGTGGAGAGCCAGGCGATGACGATAAAGATGATGAGCGTCGCGAGCCAGGTCCAGGTCGGCCGGCCCTTCCTCGCATGGGTGGAATTGAACCAGTGCCGGATCGTCACGCCCATCAGGAAGACGAGCGACGCGATGATCCAGTTGTAGCGCGTGGCGAAGGCCAGCGGCTCGTGGTTCGAAAGCATCAGGAAGATGACGGGCAGCGTCAGGTAGTTGTTGTGCAGCGAGCGCTGCTTGGCCTCGAGCCCGAGCTTCGCCGCCGGCGTGCGGCCTGCCTTGAGGTCGGCGACAACGATCTTCTGGTTCGGGATGATGATGCGGAAGACGTTCGCCACCATGATCGTCGCGATGAAGGCGCCAAGATGAAGAAGCGCCGCGCGGCCGGTGAAGACTTGCGTGTAGCCCCAGGCCATAGCGACGAGCATGACGTAGAGCACGAGCATCAGCCCGGTCGTGCTCTTGCCGATCGGCGACTTGCAGAGGAAATCGTAGATCAGCCAGCCGATCAGAAGCGAGGCGAGCGAAATGAGGATTGCGACCGGTGCCGAGACGTTAAGCACGGCTTGGTCGATCAGGAAGAGGCTCGCATGGCCGTAATAAAGCAGGCAGAGCAGCGCGAAGCCGGAAAGCCAGGTGGAGTAGGCCTCCCATTTGAACCAGGTCAGGTGCTCCGGCATCGCGTTGGGCGCGATCATGTATTTCTGGATATGATAGAAGCCGCCGCCGTGGACCTGCCATTCCTCGCCGGTAACGCCGTGCGGCAGGCCGTTACGCTTTACGAGGCCAAGATCGAGCGCGATGAAATAGAAGGACGAGCCGATCCAGGCGATGGCGGTGATGATGTGCAGCCAGCGCACGGCGAACATCGCCCATTCGGACGCGATGGCGTAATCATCCATGGCTCGATCCCCGTCTCGTTCACGCAACGGGGCCGGGAAGCGGACGCGTTGCACGATGTTTCACCATGCTAAAGGATTGTGCGCAAGACCTCGGCGGCGACGAGTGCCGCGATGACTTCCGGACGCTTGTCGTGCACCTCGGCACCGCCGATGGGGCAGACGAGGTTTGCGCGTTCCTCCGTGGTGCCGTCAGCCTCGCGCGCGTGCCAGCGTTCGAAGGTGGCGCGCTTCGTCGCCGAGCCGATCATGCCGACATAGGCCGCATCGCGGCGTTTCAGCGCGGCGGCTACAAGCAGGAAATCGAGCGCGTGGTCGTGGGTGAGCACGATGAAGGCCGAACCGGCGGGCGCGGCTTCGACGTGCGTTTCTGGCATGGCGGTGCAGTGGGCTTCGACGCTTTCCGGGAGGTCGGTTAGCGCATCCGCGCGTGTTTCGACGACGACGAGGCGCACGGGCAAGGCTGAAAAGGCGTGCGCCAAAGCACGGCCGACATGGCCCGCGCCGAAGACGATTACCTGCGGCTGTGCCGCCTCTTCCTCCACGACCGTTTTGCCGAGCCGCTCCAGCGCGTCGGCGTCCATCGTCTCGAAGGCTAGGTCGACGTTGCCGCCGCAGCACTGGCCGAGTTCGGGGCCGAGCGGGATTGCCATCGCGGGCGCCGCTCCACCGGTCAGCAACTGACGGGCATGATCGATCGCGAGGAATTCCAGCCGGCCACCGCCGATCGTGCCGAAGGTCGCGTCGTGGCCGACGAGCATCCATGCGCCGGTTTCCCGGGGTGTCGATCCTCGGGCACGCGCGACGGTGATTCTAGCCAGCGGCTCATGTTCCGCTGCGAACCGTTCGAGCCGAAACCGCGCTCGGCTCATGCGGCGGCGCGCCGCGCGTTCAAGCGACCACGCGCGGTGAACGACTCAGGATTGGACATGGCTCGCCTCATTTTCGGTCGTCTCGCGAGCCGAAGCCTTCAGCCGCTCCACCGCCATCAGCACGCGCTCGGGCGTTGCCGGTGCATCGAGGCGCGGGCATTCGCGGTAGTCCGCGACGGAGGCGACGGCGTGCGAGATCGCTTCGAAGACGGAGACGGCGAGCATGAAGGGCGGTTCGCCGACGGCCTTCGAGCGGCGCACCGTCGCTTCGCGGTTCTTCGACCAGTCGGCGAGCGTGACGTTGAAGATCTTCGGTCGGTCGGAGGCGAGCGGGATCTTGTAGGTCGAGGGCGCGTGCGTGCGCAGCCGGCCCTTGTCGTCCCACCACAGTTCCTCGGTCGTCAACCAGCCCATGCCCTGCACGAAGCCGCCCTCGATCTGGCCGCGGTCGAGGGCCGGGTTCAGCGAATGGCCGCAATCGTGCAGGATGTCGGTGCGCTCGACATGATATTCGCCGGTCAGCGTGTCGATCGCGACTTCCGAGCACGATGCGCCATAGGCGAAGTAGAAGAACGGTCGGCCCTTGCCGGCGTCGCGGTCCCAGTGGATCTTCGGTGTCTTGTAGAAGCCGGTCGCCGAGAGTTGCACGCGCGCGACATAGGCCTCCTGCACGAGTTCGGCGAAGGCGACGCGCTGGTTGCCGATGCGCACGACGTTCGGCAGGAACTCGATCTGGTGCTCCGGCACCTCGTAGAAATCGGACGCGAAATCCATCAGGCGCTGACGGATCGTCTCGGCTGCGGCCTGCGCTGCCATGCCGTTCAGGTCCGCGCCGGAGGAGGCGGCCGTCGCCGATGTGTTCGGCACCTTGCCGGTCGTCGTCGCGGTGATCTTCACGTGATCGAGGTCGATCTGGAAGGTCTCGGCGACGACCTGCGCGACCTTGGTGTTGAGCCCCTGGCCCATCTCCGTGCCGCCGTGGTTCAGGTGCACCGAACCGTCCGTATAGACATGGACAAGGGCGCCCGCCTGGTTGAAGTGCGTGGCGGTGAAGGAAATGCCGAACTTCACCGGCGTCAGCGCGATGCCCCGCTTGATGACCCGGCTCGTCCGGTTGAATTCAACGATTTCCGCGCGGCGGGCCTGATAGTCCGAGGACGCTTCCAGCTCGTCGGTAATGCGGTCGAGAATGTTGTCCTCGACGGTCTGGTAGTAGGGTGTGACGTCGCGGCCCGAGCCGGTCTCGCCGTAGAAATTGGCGCGGCGCACCTCCAGCGTGTCCTTGCCGAGCGCGTAGGCGATCTCCTCGATCACGCGCTCGCCGCCGACGAGCCCCTGCGGCCCGCCGAAGCCGCGGAATGCCGTGTTCGAGACGGTGTTGGTGAAGAGCGGTGCGGAGACGGCCGTCACCGCCGGATAGTAATAGGCGTTGTCGCAGTGGAAGAGCGCGCGGTCGGTGACCGGGCCGGAGAGGTCTGCGGAGTAGCCGCAGCGGGCCACATAGGTGAAGTCGACGCCCTCGATCCGGCCGGTCTCGTCGAAGCCGACTTCGTAGTCGCAAAGGAAATCGTGGCGCTTGCCGGTGGCGATCATGTCGTCGTCGCGGTCGGGCCGGATCTTGACGGCACGGCGGAAGCGGCGCGCGGCGATCGCGGTGACGACGGCGAAGAGATTCCCTTGAGTCTCCTTGCCGCCGAAGGCGCCGCCCATGCGCCGCACCTGGATGGTGACGGCGTTCGAGGGCACGTCGAGCGCCTGGGCGACCATGTGCTGCACCTCGCTCGGGTGCTGGGTCGAGGACCAGACGGTCATGTCGCGATCTTCGCCCGGGATCGCAAAGGCGATCTGCCCTTCGAGGTAGAAATGGTCCTGTCCACCGATCCGCATCGTACCGGAAAGCCGGTTGGCCGCGCCCTCGATCGCGGCCTCGGAATCGCCGCGCGAGAGCGTCATGCCGTCGGTGACGAGACGCGGATCCTCGCCGGCGTCGAGCACGTCGATGACGGGCGTTTCCTCGGCGTAGTCGATTTTCGCGAGCTTCGCCGCCTTGCGCGCTGCGCCGCGCGTTTCGGCGACGACGGCGAAAAGTGGCTGACCGTGGAAGTCGACGCGATCGCGCGGGAAGATCGGCTCGTCGCCCTTGCCCGTCGGCGAGACGTCGTTGAGGCCGGGCACGTCGTCGGCCGTCAGCACGCCGACGACGCCGGGGGCGGTGCGGACCGGATCGAGATCGACGGAAAGGATGCGCCCGCAGGCGATGGTCGAAAGCCCGAGGCAGGCGTGCAGCGTGCCGATCGGCTCCATCATGTCGTCGGTGTAATCGGCCGTGCCGGCAACGTGCTTGTGCGCGGAATCGTGTTGCCGTGGCGTGTGCGTGCCGCCTTCGATCGCTTCCTTCAGCGGAAGATCGTCGTTGCGCTTGTCCATCACGCTTCCTCCAGCGCCGGACGGTGGCGCACGATCTGCACGGCTTCGTCGCCGGTCTTTTCCATGACGAAGCGTGTCAGAAGGTTCTTCGCCGCGAGCAGGCGGTAGTCCGCGCTCGCTCGCCAGTCCGACAGAGGCTGGTAATCGGTCTCGAAGGCCTCGCGTGCCGCCTCGGCCGTGTCGAGATCGAGCGGCTTGCCGATCAGTGCAGCCTCGACAGCCTTCGCCCGCTTCGGCGTCGCGGCCATGCCGCCGAAGGCGATGCGCGCGGCGGTGATGGTGCCGGCATCGTCGAGCGTCACGTTAAAGGCGCCGCAGAGCGCGGAGATGTCTTCCTCGCGCCGCTTGGAGATCTTGTAGACGGCGAAGCGCTGGTCGGCGCGCAAGGCCGGCACGAAAACGCTTTCGACGAATTCGCCCGGCGCACGGTCCTGGTTGCCGTAGTCGATGAAGAAGTCTTCGAGCGGGATGGTGCGCCGCTCGGCGCCCTTGCGCAGCGTCAGTTCCGCGTCGAGTGCGATGAGCGTCGGCGGGGAATCGCCGATCGGCGAGCCGTTGGCGATGTTGCCGCCGATCGTCCCCATGTTGCGGATCTGCTCGCCGCCGAAGCGTTCGAGCAGCCGCTGGAACCCGTCGTAGCGCTTCGAAAGCACAGAAAACGCTTCCGTATAGGTCACGCAGCCGAAAAGCCGAACGCCCTCGTCCGTCTCCTCGATGCGGTGCATTTCCGGAAGGTGGCGCACGAAGACCGCCGGCGAGATGTCGCGCAGATCCTTCGTCACCCAAAGGCCGACGTCCGTCGCACCCGAGACGATGGTGGCGTCCGGGTTCTCTTCGAGCACCGCGGCGAGATCGTCGAGATCGTCGGGCACGATCGAGCGCCCGCCCTCGTACTCGACATCGACACGCGCCCCGTCGGCAAGGCGTTCGAGTTCCGCCTTCGCCCGCTCGCGCATCGCCGTCAGCCGGTCCGTCGCGGCCTCCGGCGGCGTTCGGCCCATCGCGGCACCCGCACGGATGATCGGGGCATAGCCCGTGCAGCGGCAGAGATTGCCTTGCAGCGCCTTTTCGAGCGCGTAGTCGTCCGGCTTCGGGTTCGTGAGCCACAGCTGGTAGAGCGACATGACGAAGCCCGGCGTGCAGAAGCCGCATTGCGAGCTGTGCTCGTCCACCATCGCCTGCTGCACGGGGTGCAGCGGCCCGTCCGGCGCCGACAGATGCTCGATCGTGACGACATGCGTGGCGTCCAGCGAGGCGACGAAGCGGATGCAGGCGTTCACGCTCTCATAGGCGACTTCGCCGTCGACGAGTCGGCCGACCAGCACCGTGCACGCCCCGCAATCGCCTTCCGCGCATCCTTCCTTCGAGCCCGTCAGGCGTTTGTCGATGCGCAAGAAGTCGAGCAGCGTCGTGCCCGGCCCAACCGCGCTCGTCTCGACGAGTGTGTCGTTCAGCAGGAAGCGGATCGAATGACGTGAGAAGACGGGCATGACAACTTTGATCCAACGGTAAAATCGGAATCTAGCGCGCTGGTCGGCGTGACGCAAAGCTTCCTTTCGACAGGCCGTCTATCCCCGCCCGCCGAACCCGTCGTCCAGATATTCGTGCTTGAGGCTGACGGAGGAGCGTTCGCCGATCGAGGCGAAGTTGTGGGCGAGCCACGCCTTGCCCGTCTCGCGCCCGCGCTCGAAAAGATCGGCGAGGAAGCGGTGGTCGACGTTGAACTTGCTGGCGGCGGAAAGGTCGGACAGCGCCTTGTCGGAGCGCACGGAGTGCACGTGGATGCGCTTAAGGCGGTCCTTGAACTCGTCCTTCAGCCAGCCCTGATCGATCAGCTTGTCGACGAAGTCGATGGCGCGCAGCTCCTTGAGCAGCGAGCCGTTGAAGGAGATTTCGTTGATGCGGTTCATGATTTCCGTGGCGCTCGTCGGCACCGCGTCGCGTTCCAGCGGATTGACGTGAAGGATGAGTACGTCGCGACTGTCGCACTTGTAGAAGAACGGGAAGAGCACCGGATTGCCCATGTAGCCGCCGTCCCAGTAATATTCGCCGTCGATCTCGACGGCCTTGAACAGGAAGGGCAGGCACGCCGACGCCATCACCGCGTCGAGCGTGACGTGGCGCGTCTCGAAGACCTTCACGCGGCCGGTACGCACGTTCGTGGCACCGAGGAAGAGCTTCGATTTCCGGCTTTCGGCGAGTGCTTCGAAATCGACGTGCCGGGCGAGGAGGTCGCGCAGCGGATTGATGTCGAGCGGGTTCAGTTCGTAGGGCGAGAAGGTGCGCGTCAGCGTATCGAAGAAGGAAAAGGCCAACTGGCTGCCCGTCACCGGTGGGGAGAAGAACGCTTCCCACGGCGTTTCGGAAAGCGGGGAGAACGGGCCGCCGGCCGCCGAGATGTCGTCCCATAGCGCGGCCAGTGCCTGCCGCGCGCCCTCGCGGCCGCCGGTTTCGAGCCCGTAGGCAAGCACCGTCGCGTTCATCGCACCGGCCGACGTTCCGGAGATGCCCTCGAATTCCAGCCGGCCGTCTTCGAGGATCGCGTCGAGCACGCCCCAGGTGAACGCGCCGTGCGCGCCGCCGCCCTGGAGCGCCAAATTGACGGTCTTCTTCGTCGCCTTGCCGCCGGCGTCCCCGGCGGGTTCGCTCCGGCTCGCCCGTTCGATCATCCGGCGGTCCAGCCGCCGTCCATCGTCACCGCCGCGCCGGTCGTGCCCTTGGCGGCGTCGCTTGCCAGGAACAGCGCGTAGGCGGCGATGTCCTCGACCTCGATGAACTGCTTGGAGGGCTGGGCGGCGAGGATGACGTCGCGCTTGACCTCCTCCTCCGTCATGTTGCGCTCGCGGGCGGTGTCCGGGATCTGCTTTTCGACGAGCGGCGTCAGCACGTAGCCGGGGCAGATGGCGTTGACCGTGATCCCCTGTTGCGCGACCTCGAGCGCCACCGTCTTCGTCAGGCCGAGAATGCCGTGCTTCGCCGCGACGTAGGCCACCTTGAAGGGCGAGGCGACGAGGCCGTGCGCCGAGGCGATGTTGATGATGCGCCCGTGGCCGGCCTTCTTCATGCCGGGCATCGCCGCGCGGATCGTGTGGAAGCTCGACGACAGGTTGATGGCGATGATCGCGTCCCACTTCTCGATCGGGAAGGACTCGATCTTTTCCACGTGCTGGATGCCGGCATTGTTGATCAGCACGTCGATCCCGCCGAAAGCTTTCTCGGCGGTGGCGATCATGTCGGCGATCTCGTCGGGCTTGGTCATGTCGGCGTCGTGGTAGACGACCCTGCCCTCGCCGAGGCCTTCGAGGCGCTTGCGCTCTTTCTCGATGGCGTCGGTGTCGCCGAAGCCGTTGATGAGGACGTTGTAGTCGGCCTTGGCGAAGCCTTCCGCCAGGCCGAGACCGATGCCGCTGGTGGAACCGGTGATGACGACCGTCTTTTCCATGACGCGCTCCCTGATGGCTGTCGTGCCGATTGTGCATCGCGAAAGCATACGTTCCAAGGTGATTTTTGCGCGCTGCGCATGATGTGCCGCCATTTGACGAGGGCGCGGCGGACGGTTACGCCGCTTGCACCATTGCCGAACATCGGGAGGAGCGAGCATGGGCGGCCACGTTCTGGCGATCGATCAGGGAACGACGTCGACGCGCGCGATCGTGTTCGATGGGAATTGCCGTATTGCCGGGCTGGGGCAGGTGGAATTCTCCCAGTCCTATCCCCGTTCTGGATGGGTGGAGCACGACGCCGACCAGATCTTCGAGACGGTGATCGCGACCTGCCGCGAGGCGATCGGAAAGGCGGGCCTTGCACCCGGCGACATCGCCGCGCTCGGCATCACCAACCAGCGCGAGACGGTCGTCGTCTGGGACCGGGCGACCGGCGAGCCGATCCATCCCGCGATCGTCTGGCAGGACCGGCGTACGTCGCACTACTGCGCCAAGCTTCGCAGGCAGGGGCACGAAAAGACCTTCACGAAGAAGACCGGGCTCATTCTCGATCCCTATTTTTCCGGCACCAAGCTTTCCTGGCTGCTTGCCAACGTGAAGGGTGCGCGCACGCGTGCGGCCAGGGGCGAACTGTGCTTCGGCACGATCGATACGTGGCTAATCTGGAAGCTGACGGGCGGGCGCTCCTTCGTCACCGACGCGACGAACGCCTCGCGCACGCTGATGTACGACATCGGCGAGAACCGGTGGGACGAGGACTTGCTCGACATCCTGCGCGTGCCGGAGGCGATGCTGCCCGAGGTAAAGGACTGCGCGGCCGATTTCGGCACGAGCGAGCGCGATCTGCTCGGCGCCGAAATCCCGATCCTCGGCGTGGCTGGCGACCAGCATGCCGCGACGATCGGCCAGGCCTGCTTCGAGCCCGGCATGTTCAAGTCGACCTACGGCACGGGCTGCTTCGCGCTTCTCAACACCGGCGAAGAGATGGTGCGCTCGAGGAACCGGTTGCTCACCACCATCGCCTACCGCCTGGACGGCGAGACGACCTACGCACTCGAAGGATCGATCTTCGTCGCGGGTGCCGCCGTGCAGTGGCTGCGCGACGGCCTCGGCCTCGTCGAGAACGCCGCGCAGACCGGGCCGCTCGCCGAACGCGCCGATCCGGGCCAGGACGTCTATCTCGTGCCGGCCTTCACCGGCCTCGGCGCACCGCATTGGGATGCCGAGGCGCGCGGGGCGATGTTCGGCCTGACGCGCGGCACCGGGCCGGCCGAGTTCGCCCGTGCGGCACTGGAATCGGTCTGCTACCAGACCCACGACCTGCTCGAGGCCATGCGCCGGGACTGGCGGGCCGGCGATGCCGGAACGGTGCTTCGGGTCGACGGCGGCATGGTCGCCTCCGACTGGACGATGCAGCGGCTTGCCGATCTGCTCGACGCGCCGGTCGACCGGCCGGAGATCCTGGAGACGACGGCGCTCGGCGCCGCATGGCTCGCCGGCCACCGCGCGGGCGTATGGCCCGATCGCGTGGCCTTCGCCGCCGGCTGGTCGCGCGAACGGCGTTTCGAGCCGGCGATGGAAGCCGGTGCGCGCACCCGTGCGATCAAGGGCTGGCGGTCGGCCGTCCAGCGTACGCTTTCGCAGGGTTGAACGGCCGGGCGCGAAGCCGTTGCCGCCGGGCCCGCCACGGCGAGTTTCGAAAACGTAACTTGCATTCGTGCGCCCCGGCAGCCAAGGCTTGGGCCGGGATCCGCTCGCCGAGCCAGATGCGTTCGGGTACGATCCGCCTTGTTCCAGACGTCTTTCCTTCCCTGCGACAGCCGACGCGGTCAGGAGCTCCGCCACGTGTTCGAATCCTTTTTTCCAAGGCCGAAGGTCTTCTTCACCTCCGTCCTCGTATGGACGGCGATCGGCGTCGCCATGTGGTACACGGTCGGCGATTCCATCGCCCGCGCCATCGGCATTCCGATCGGCAGCGTCGACAAGCCGATCGTCGGCCTCGATTATTTCTATTCGCCGAGCTTCATCTGGTTCTACATCGTCTTTGCGGTGTGGACGGCGCTGTTTGCCGCCTTCTGGTTCGTCTTTTCGCCGCATCCATGGCAGCGATGGTCGATCCTCGGTTCCGCCTTCATCCTGTTCACGACCTATTTCGACGTGCAGGTCTCCGTCGCCATCAACAACTGGCGCCGGCCCTTCTTCGATACCTTCCAGAACGCATTGAGCGGGAAGGGCAACGTCACGGCAGGCGATCTCTATTCGCTGATCCTGATCTTCTTCGAGATCGCCATGGTGGCGATGCTGATCTTCGTCGTCACGCGCTTCTTCGTCAGCCACTACGTGTTCCGCTGGCGTACGGCGATGAACGACTACTACATGTCCCGCTGGCAGCGCGTACGCACCATCGAGGGTGCCTCGCAGCGCGTGCAGGAAGACACGATGCGCTTCGCCAACATCACCGAAGGGCTCGGCACCTCGATCGTCTCCTCGGTGATGACGCTGATCGCCTTCCTGCCGGTGTTGTGGAACCTGTCGCAATACGTCACCGAACTGCCGCTCGTCGGGCATATCCCCGAGCCGCTCTTCACCGCGCTCGTCTTCTGGGCGGCGTTCGGAACGGCGCTGCTCGCCATCGTCGGCATCAAGCTGCCGGGGCTGGAGTTCAAGAACCAGCGCGTGGAAGCTGCCTACCGCAAGGAACTCGTCTATGGCGAGGACGACGCCGCGCGCGCGCAGCCGCCGACCGTTCGCGATCTCTTCTCGAACGTGCGCCACAACTATTTCCGGCTCTACTTCCACTACATGTATTTCAACGTCGCCCGTGGCCTCTACATCCAGGCGGACAACATCTACGCCAACCTGATCCTCATCCCGACGATCGTCGCCGGCAAGATCACGCTCGGCATCTGGCAGCAGATCCTCACCGCCTTCGGCGAAGTGAGTTCCTCCTTCCAGTTCCTCGTCAATTCGTGGACGACGATCGTCGACCTGTTGTCGATCTACAAACGCCTGCGTGCCTTCGAGGCGATCTTCAAGGGCGGCAAGCTTTCCAAGCAGGACCGCGAGATGCTGGAGGATTCCGGCTATGCGCAGCATATCGCCGATCCCTCACCCGGCGAAAGCGGCGCCAGGGGCCCGCACGAGTTCGAGCGGTAGTGCTCCGGCTTTCTGTTTTCGCGCATCGTCCGCAACACCGGAATGGACCAGTCCGGCTGGGGAAAGGCTAGATGTGGAGCCTCAACAGGTTGTCCTGATCGAGACCGAGGCGGCTGATGGGCACGGTGTCGTTTATCCCGCCATGGGGACGGTGCC